>NZ_JAHXBH010000012.1:0-205067 GCF_020103775.1 Allostigmatella hybrida | reverse complement strand
CACGGCGCACGCACACTGAGGGCACATGAAGAAAACGAGGGCAAAGAAAAACCCAGCAACCCGTTGAGATTGCTGGGCTTCTCGGGACGGAGGCGGCGGGAATCGAACCCGCCGCCTGGACTTTCAGAAGCTGTAGCCCATGCCGAACTGGAAGCTGCGGGGCGGCCCCACCACACTCGTGGGCTCGCCGAATTTCGGGTTTGAGGGCTCGGTCTCGGGCGGAAGGTACCCGTCGTATCCGCCGAGGTTCCTCGCATCGAAGAGGTTGAAGCACTCGGCGAAGGCGTTGATGCGGTGGCCCTTGGAGATCGTGAAGTCCTTGGCCAGCCGGACATCCACCTGGCTGAACTGGATGAAGCCGTCCGCCCGGCCTCCGTAGGTGCGGAGCACGAACTCGGTGGGACCGGTGCCCCTGGAGTTGTCGTAGATGGTGTAGGGCAAGCCGCTTCCCAGGGTGATGAGCGTGGACAGCCGGAACTCCAGGGGCAGCCCCACGATGCCGGAGAGCACGAGCCGGTGGCGCTCGTCGGTGGCCGTGGGGGTCACGGGACTGTCTTTGACGGTCGGGTAGTCGAAGTTGTAGGCCGCCCCCCGCTCCCGGGCGACGCCCAAGGTGTAGGCCACGGACGCTCCCCACGGAATGCGACTCGTCGAGAACTCGCTCGAGAAGGGCTTCTCCGCCGAGACCTGCACGCTGCTGTAGGTGGAGGTCCGGTCGTCCACGGAGATGATGACATTGCCGAAACCACCCGGCGTGGGGATGTAGTCGCGGCTGCCCGTCGACAGGCGGTTGGCGGGGTAGAAGCCAACGCCGTTCCTGCTGCGGATGTGCGTGAGCGTCAGCGACGTGTTGAGCGGTCCTGCCTGCTGCCGGACACCCGCGCTGAACTGGTCGCTGACCTGCGGCTTGGTGTCGTTCTCGAGCAGGAAGATCTCTGCGGCGGGGGCCACGCCGCTGTCGATCAGCGCATCGAGCCCCTGCCGGCTCAGGTACTCGGGCCGCCAGGCAATGGTCGGCTGCCCGAAGCGGGGCGCACCGTCCCGCGAGAAGTAGAACGTGCGGACCTGGTACTGAAGACGAAGCCGCTCGTCCACGCCGGTGTTGAACAGGGTGCGATCATAATAGCGCCCCGCGCCGGCGAAGAGGACCGTGCGGCCGTTGCCCATCACATCGAAGGCCGCGCCGAGCCGCGGCTGCACCGCGCCCAGGAAGACGGGGCGCTGCTTGCCGTTGGTCAGGTAGTTCCCGGCCGGGAAGAAGCCGGGCCCATTCGTCTGCGCGACGATGCCCGCGAGCTCCTCCACCGCCGCGCGGACATCCGCGGGCGTCACGTAGTCGTTGTTCAGGGGGTTGGTCTCGACATCCCACCGGAGGCCCAGGTTCAGGGTCAGCCGCTTGGCGATCTCCCAATCGTCCTGGATGTACACGCCCACCTGCGTGTTGTTGGACGCGGCCTTCGGATCGCCCACGCCGTAGGCGGCCTCGGCCGGGAAGTCGTAGCTGAGGCCGTTGTTGGTGTCCTCGCGGAAGCGGAACGCGGGGTTGCCGAAGAGCGTGCGCTCGATCTGGTAGTGCTGGAAGGAGAGCTTGGCCCCGGCCTTCATCACGTGCTGGCCGGCCCCATCGAAGTTCGCGAACGTCACGTCGTTGCGCAGCGTGAACGCCCGCTGGCGGACGTCCTGGCTGGTATCGCGGCCGCCGAGCCGGATGACCCCTTCATAGTCCCGCCCCACCAGGTCAGGGTTCGTGGCCACCGGGTTGAACCGCGAGTCGAGGAACTGGAACGTGGCCTCGTTCGTCAGCCCGCCCAGCCGCAGCTGGTGCCGGGCCGAGGTGGTGAGCACATTGTTCCGGATGTCCTCGGCGCTCTCGATGCTGATGAGGCCACCGAAGTTGCGGACGTCCGTCTCGGTCCGGAGGCTCGCGCTGACATCCAGGGTCTGGTTGTCCGCCGGCCGCCAGGTCAGCTTCGCGAAGCCGAGGTGTTCGCGGAAGGGGCTCCCGAAGTTGCCCTCGAAGGAACCAAACCGCTCCACGTTCTCCGGGTTCGGATTGCCGATCGCCACCAGGTTCGAGCGGTCCTGAAGGTTGCCTTCGTAGGTCACGAAGAAGTGCAGCGTGTCCTTCACCAGGGGCCCCCCCAGCGCCGCGCCGAACTGGGAGCGCAACTGCTCGGGCTTCTCCACCGTGAAGTAATCCCGCTTCATCAACGCCTGGTTCTGGAAGGTGAGGAAGACGTCGCCATGGAAGTCATTGCCGCCCGAGCGCGTGATGGCGGAGATGATGGCGCTGTTGGCCTGCTCGTACTCGGCCTTGTAGTTCTGCGTAATCACGCGGAAGCCGCTGACCGCGAGCTGGGGGAAGGGGTTTCCGCGGCTCGCGTCCTGGCCCACCAGGCCGCCTTCGATGACGTTGTTCTTGAGGCTCACCCCATCCACGAACACGTTGGTGCTGCGCGCCTCGAGCGCGCCAGACGAGAAGTTCTTGTTGAACTCATCGTTGGAGACGCGAACGCCGGGCGCGAGGGCGGCGAAGTTGAGAAAGTTGCGGTTGCTCTGGGGCAGGTTGGCGATCTCTTCGCGGCTGACGTTGGTGGCGACCTCGGACGTGGTGCTCTCGGGGGTCTTCCCCTGGACGAGCACGGTCTCGCCCTGGCCGAGATCGAGCGCCACCTCCTCCTCGACGTTGATGTTCAGGTCCACCGTCTGGCCGACCTGGACGTTCACCGTCCGGTACACCTCCTTGCCGCCCGGCTGGGTGACGGTGATGACGTACTCACCGGGGGCCAGGCCGCTCAGGAAGAACGAGCCATCCGCGCGAGCGATCCCCTTCGCCGAGAAGCCGCTCTGGGTGTTCACCGCGAGCACGGTCACGCCGGTGACAGGCCCCTTGAGCGCGCTGAGGCCGACCCGGATGTCCGCCGTCGTCCGCTGCGCGAGCGCCGGCGCGGCCGTGAGCCAGACAGCGAGTCCCAACACGCTTCCAATGCGCATGACCCGCTGAGCCATGTTCTTGATGCTGTTCTTTGAGCCGTCTCGCGCGATCCCAGTCATTCTGCTGCGTCATCTAGACGCTTCCCCCCTGGGTGTAAACGGCTTCAAGGTGCGGACTGTCTCCTGTGAGTGAAACAGGATGAGCTTTGACGCAGTGTGCTCAACTTGGGGCTCCTAGGAGCTGTGCCGGACCCGGGGCATGAAGGCCTGGAGAATCAATCCGAGGACGACGGTCAGCGCACAGCCGATGACATTGAACCAGAGATAGCCAATGGAGGAGAACGCGAAGAGGCCGAGCACCATCCCCTGGGAGAGGAGCGCGGCGACGAAGACCGCATTCCCACGCACGTGCCGGAGGAAGAAGGCCACGAGGAACAGGCCCAGCACGGTCCCGTAGAAGAGCGAGCCGAGGATGTTGACCGCCTGGATGAGGTTGTCGAGCAGCGAGGCGAAGCTCGCGAAGGCGACCGCGACCAGGCCCCAGAGCACGGTGAACAGCTTGGAGGCCACGAGCACCTGCCGGTCGGTCGCATCGCGGCGGAGGAGCCGCCGGTAGAAGTCGACCGTGGTCGTCGCGCCCAGGGCGGTGAGCTCGCTGGCAATCGAGCTCATCGCCGCCGCCAGGATGACGGTGATGAGCAGCCCCACGAGCCCGCTGGGCATCCAGTCCTTCACGAACGAGATGAAGATGTAATCCGAGTCCTTCGTCTCGCTGCCCGGCAGGGCCCGGGAGACCACGGCCTTGGCCTCCTTGCGGACCGTCTCGGCCGTCCGGGCGGTGGCCTGGAGCCGCTCGCGCGCGCCCGCCTCCGCGGCAGGGTCTCCGGCCTCCCGCGCCGCCACGTAGCGGTCGGCCTCGGCGCGCTTCTGGTCCTGCACCTGGAGCCACTTCTCCTCCAGGGCGGCGAACTCCCCCGCCTGCGCGGTCGCCAGAACCCGGGAGCGCAGGGGCTGGTTGAAGAGCAGCGGCGGCGCGGTGAATTGATAAAAGACGAAGACCAGGAGCCCGACGAAGAGGATCAGGAACTGCATCGGGATCTTCAGCACGCCGTTGAAGAGCAGCCCGAGGCGGCTCTCCGCGACCGAGCGCCCCGTCAGGTAGCGGCCCACCTGGGACTGGTCCGTTCCAAAGTACGACAGGGACAGGAACAGCCCGCCGGTGATGCCCGACCAGAAGTTGTAGCGGTCCTGGAAGTCGAAATCGAAGCTGACCACGTTCATCCGGCCCAGGGCCCCCGCGACATCGACGGCCCGCGAGAAGGAGACGTGCTCAGGCAGCCGCCACACGATGACGAGGGCCGCCACCGCCATGCCCCCGAGCATGACCACCATCTGCTGCTTCTGCGTCTGGCTGACGGCCTTGGAGCCGCCCGTCACGGTGTAGAGGATGACCAGGGCGCCCATGACCAGGATGGTGGGCTCCAGCGGCCAGCCGAAAATCGCCGAGAGGATGATGGCCGGCGCGTAGAGGGTGATGCCGGAGGCCAGCCCCCGCTGGATGAGGAAGAGGAGCGCGCCGAGCAGGCGCGTCTTCAGGTCGAAGCGCGACTCCAGGTACTCGTAGGCGGTGAGGACATTCAGCCGGTAGTAGATGGGGACGAAGACGGCGCTGACGATCACCATGGCGATCGGCATGCCGAAGTAGAACTGCACGAAGCGCATCCCGTCCTCGTAGGCCTGGCCCGGGACGGAGAGGAAGGTGATGGCGCTTGCCTGCGTGGCCATGACGGACAGGCCAATGGTGGGCCAGCGCAGATCCTGGCTCCCTCGCAGGAAGCCCTCCGTGGTTTGGCTCTCGCCGCGCGACCGCCAGAGCCCCCAGCCCACGATGAACGCCGTTGTTCCAACGAGAACCAGCCAGTCGAGCAGTGTCACGCGTAGGCCCGGGTGAGCGCCCAGAACAGGGCGATGAGCAGGGCCAGGACGCCCAGCACGAAGAGGTAGATGTTGCGCCAGGAGCCGAGCAGGGGCGGCGCGTCGTCGAGTTCGGGCCGCTGCGGCGGGGCCCCGGCCGGCTCAGGAGGATTCGAAGGAGGGGTCATGGGGCGAGGAGGTTCGCGAGCAGGCGGTACGCACCGGGCACGCCCGCGGGAAGTTGCCGGAAGAAAGCGATGCCCGTGTAGATGAAGGTCCCCTTGCCATGGCGGGCCACCAGCAGGCCGCCCCGGAGCGGCGGCTCGCCCGGGTCATTCATGGAGAACACGGGCTGGTAGTGCTCATCCCACGTCGTGGCGAAGTAGAGCCCACGCTCCTGGACCCAGCCGTCGAAGTCCGCGGGACCGAGGCGGTTGGGGGCCCGCAGGAGCGGCTCCTGCGGATTCACGGGCGTCATCGCCGCGGTCTCGTCCGTCACGCGCTCGCGGCCGATCTCCAGCGGATAGGGCCCCACGAAGGTGGTGAGCGGCCCCACGCGGCTGTTGGTGTTGTACTGGACTACCAGCCGCCCTCCCCCCTCCACGTACCGCAGGAGCCGCTCGCGGTGGAGGGAGAGCCGGGGGGTGGCGTTGAAGGCGCGTACCCCGACCAGGATGGCCTCGAACCGCTCGAGCTTCTCGGACGCCAGACGCTCCTCGGGGAGCACCGTCACGTCATACCCGGCGGCCGCGAGGCTCTCGGCCACCCGGTCTCCCGGCCCGGGGATGTACCCCACCCGCCGGACCTTCGTGGTGAGGGCCAACGGGACCAGGGCCGCCTCGGAGGGCTGGCGCACCACCTGGGGCGGAATGTGCTCATGCGTCACGGTGCGCACGCGCCAGGACTCGGAACGGCCGCCGCTCTCGACGACGGCGCGCAGCCGCGCCCGCTCGCTCGCGCCCTTGGGCGGGGTGAGCTGGAAGCGGACGGTGCGCTCATCCCCGCGCGCGGCGAGCTGGAAGGGCACCTCGGCGGGCTCCACGCGCCAGCCGGGCGGCACCTCCAGCCGGAGCTTGCCCGCCGCAGCGGCACGGCCCGCGGCCAGCACCACCTGGACGGACTGGGACGTGCCGTTGGGGAACAGGACGACTTCCCGCTCGAGCGTCGCCGTGACGGCCGGGGCAATCTCGAAGGCCCGGTAGAGCTCACCGCGCACCGGATCCGTCCAGACGTAGACCACCGGGCGGACCACCTGGAAGCGCTTGCCGCCGACCTCGTAGACGAACGTCACCGCCAGGGCCGGATCGCCCTCGGGCCGGCCGGTGAGCGCGCGGTCCTGCGCGTCCAAGGCATAGAGGCCACCGGCAACGGGCTTCCGGAGCCAGTAGGGCGTCGAGATCCGCGCATCCTCGGGGATGGCCACCGGCCGGGAGAGCGTGAAGGGCTTGGCCCCGGACAGCTCCGCACCGGCCGGCACGGACTCTCCTCCCGGCAGCGTCACGCTCACCAACCGGAGCGCGGCGGGCAAGCGGTTCAGGGCCACCAGGTTCAACGTCACCTGGCTGCCTGGCACGGCCGACACCTCCGCCGCACGCGCCTCCAGGAACAGCCCCGCGCACGCGGCCACCAGCGCCTCGGTCTCGCGCAGCTTGAGGGCCTTCCAGGGGTGGCTCTCCGGCAGGGCCGAGAGCGCTTCGTGGACGCGCAGGAGCGCCGGGATGCTCAGGTGGGGCGCGCGCGGGTCGAACCCGCTCGACGCCGCGTCGATGGCCTGGATGAGCTTCTCCGTGCCGCCCCACCGCCGCCACGAAAGCTCGAGCCCCTCGAAGAGCTCTGACTTCGGGCGCGTCCCGGCGAGGGGCGCGAAGTACTCCAGCAGGGGGCCGCGCTCGGCGGCCACCCCGAAGCCCTGGCTCCGGTGCTGGCTGCGGCTCTCCGCGGAGACCTCGCCCCAGGAGCGCCCCAGGAGCGGCTCGTACCCGCCGGCATCGGCCTTGAGGTAGGCGGACATGTCGGCATCCGGCGCCAGGTTCCAGGTCGAGACGTTGTTCAGCAGCCGGTCGGCCTTCCACGGCTTCAGCGCCCCGAGCTGCTCGGGAAACCGCGAAGGATCCGCCGCGGCGGTGAACGCCTCCGCGGCCAGGAGCGCCGAGGCGGTGTGGTGCCCGTGGTTGGGCGGCTTCGTGGTGAAGCGCGTCACGATGACATCCGGCTGGAAGCGGCGGATGGCGAGCACGACATCGGCCAGCACCTCGTCATGTCCCCAGATGCGCAGCGTCTCGTCCGCGCTCTTCGAGTAGCCGAAGTCCCGCGCGCGCGTGAACATCTGCTCGGCGCCATCGACGCGCCGCGCCGCGAGCAGCTCGTTCGTGCGGATGAGCCCGAGCAGCTCGTCCTGCTCGGTCCCGATGAGGTTCTGCCCACCGTCTCCGCGCGTCATCGAGAGGTAGCCCGCGCGCAGTCCTCGCCCGCCCGCCCACCAGGCCAGCAGCCGTGTGTTCTCGTCGTCGGGGTGGGCCGCCACGTAGAGCACGCTTCCGGTCACCCCCAGGCGCCGGATGCCCAGAGCAATCTCCCCCGCGTGGAGTTGCCGGGCCGGTTGCCCCAGTGCCACCGAAGAGAATCCAAGGCTCATGGCCACTGCCAATCCAAAAATGACCAGGGTCCGCATCGCCGCGGACCCTAACAGAAGGAGGCCGCGCAGGTGTGAGGCTCCTTGGGGTCGCTCCCGTACACCGGACTTGCTATCACCGGCCCGTGGCCTCTTCCTTTTCCGCCTCCTGGATGCGCGGTGATCCGCGCGCGCTCGAATTTCTCCCGGACCGTTACCGGCACCCGTCCGCCCGCGCCGAGGCCGTGGCCGCCGCGGCCTCGCGCACCCTCTCCCCCGCGCTCCACGCGGCGCTGGTGGCCCGCCAGGCGCGCCTCGCGCCGAGCCCCGCCCGTGAGCGGAACCTGGAGCTGCTCGCCCGTCCCGGCACGGTGGCCGTGGTGACCGGGCAGCAGGTGGGCTTGTTCCTCGGTCCGCTCTTCACAGTCTACAAGGCCGCCTCCGCCATCGTCACGGCCCGCGCCCTTGCCCAGGAAACGGGAAGGCCCTGCGTCCCCCTCTTCTGGTTGCAGACCGAGGACCACGATCTGCCGGAGATCGACCACTGCCTCGTTCCGCGCGCCTCGGCAGGCCCGCTGCGCGTGGCGCTCGGGAAGCCAGACGCGGCCAGCTCGCGCATCCCGGTCGCCCACTGCCAGCTCGGAAGGGGCATCCCCGAGGCACTCGCCGCGCTGCGCGCCGAGCTGGGCAGCCTGCCCCACGCGGACGAGCACCTGGCGCTGCTGGAGCGCGCTTACCGTCCCGAGGCGACGCTGGCGGACGCCTTCGCCGAGGTCCTCTCCACCCTCTTCGCGGACGAGGGGCTCCTGTTCCTCGACCCGCGCGATCCCCGCCTTGCCCCCCTCGCCGCACCGGTCCACCGCCGGTCCATCGAGGCCGCCACGGCCATCGCCAGCGGGCTCGCCGAGCGGGGCCGGGCGCTCGCCGAGGCGGGCTTCTCCGAGCAGGTGCACCTCCGCCCAGGCTCTCCCCTCGGCTTCTTCTCGCCCGGTGGCCCCGAGGGCGCGCGCTACCGCCTCGACCCCGCCCCTTCCCCGGGCACCTGGAGCCTCGTGGGCCACCCGGAGGGCGCCTGCGTGACGACGGCCGAGCTCCTCTCGTGGCTGGAGCGCGAGCCGCTCCGCTTCACCACTTCGGCCCTCCTGCGCCCCGTTCTTCAGGATACCTGGCTTCCCACGGCGGCTTACGTCGGCGGCCCCGGAGAGATCGCCTACTTCGCGCAGCTCACCCCCCTCTATGCGCACACCGGGCTGCCCATGCCGCTCGTCGTCCCGCGTGCCCGGTTCCGCGTGATTGACGACCGCGCGCGCCGCCTGCTTGAGACGCTGGGCCTCTCGCCCGATGACGCGGACACCCCGCGGGACGCATTGCTGGCCCGCCTCGCCGCACGGAACACCCCGGAGACCTACGAGCCGCCCGAGGCCATCGAGGCGCGCCTCGTGAGCGCGTTTGACGCCGAGCTGGCCCGCCTGGGTGAGCGCACGGCCTCCTTCGAGCCGGGCTTCGCCCGGGCCATCGGCCGCACCCGCAAGACGGTTCACGGCGGCATCTCCCGCCTCGTGGCCCGGTATGGCCGCACCCTCGCCCAGCGCGATCAGGTGACCCGCGAGCGCGTGGAGCGCCTCCAGGCCTACCTGTTCCCGGACGGTGCACCGCAGGAACGCATCCATGGGCTGCCCTACTACGCTTGCCGCTTCGGCGGCGGCGCCTTCACGCGCCAGGTCCTCGACGCGTGCGTGCCGTTCTCCGGCGGCCTGAAGGACCTGAGACCATGAGCACCGCCGAGCCCGCCTACGGACTGGAGGTCCTTGCCTTCGGCCCTCACCCCGACGACGTCGAACTCTTCTGCGGAGGGCTCCTGGCCCAGATGGCCCGCCGGGGCCACCGCACCGGCATCATCGACTTGACGCGCGGGGAGAAGAGCTCGCGCGGTACCCCCGAGACCCGCGCCGCCGAGACCGAAGCGGCCTCCCGCGTGCTGGGGCTCACCGTCCGCGAGAACCTCGGGCTGCCCGATGGGTGGATCGACCCGTGGGCGGGCTTCGAGGCGCCCGAGGCCGAGCGCGCCCGGGCCGCTCCCGTCGCGCGGCTCGTCGAGGTGCTGCGCCGCCTGCGCCCCGAGCTCGTGCTCGTCCCGTGGCAACACGAGCGCCACCCGGACCACGAGGCCACCAGCGAGCTGGTGACGCGGGCGCTGTTCTTCGCCTCGGTCCGCAAGTTCGAGACCGCGCCTGTCCACGCGCCCTTCACGCCCCGGCAGGTGCTCTACTACCCCATGCGCCACCTGGCCGAGCCGAGCTTCGTCGCCGACGTGACGGCGGTCCATGACCAGAAGATGGCGGCCGTCCGCTGTTACGCCAGTCAGGTGGAAGCCCGCGCGGAGGGGCCGCAGACGCTGGTCGGCTCGCCGCTGTCGCTCACCTCGCTCGAGGCCCGGGACCGCTTCTACGGAGCCCAGATTGGCGTCTCCCACGGCGAGCCGTACGTCCAGCGCGAGACGTTGGGACTCGTGGACCCGGTGGAGCATTTTCGCCGGAATTCCTTCGCACGGCCCCTGTTCTTCCCCGGCTCCCGATGAGTCCCCCCCTCAATCTGGCCATCACCTGCTTTCCCACCTTTGGAGGCAGCGGCATGGTCGCGACCGAGATCGGCCTGGCGATGGCCGACCGCGGCCACCGCGTCCACTTCATCGCCCGGGACCTTCCGGTCCGCCTCCACGGCATGACGCGGAAGGTCATCTTCCATGAAGTCACCGAGAGCGACTACCCGGCGCTCGCCCACTCGGGGACGTACCCGCTGGCGCTGGCCTCGAAGATGATCGAGGTCGCCAGCTACGAGCACCTGGACATCCTGCACGTCCACTACGCCGTGCCGCACGCCACGGCGGCCTGGATGGCCCGCGAAGTCCTCGGAAGCCAGGCGCCGCGCATCGTCACGACGCTCCATGGCACCGACACCACGCTCGTCGGGACGGACCCCACCTACCTGCCCATCACCCGCTTCTCCATCCTGCGCAGTGACGTGGTCACCACGCCCTCGGCGTTCCTGCGGCGCGCCACCTGGGAGGGCTTCAGCATCCCCCCGGAGTCCCTGCCCATCGAGGTCATCCCCAACTTCGTCGACACGGAGCGCTATGCGCCCCGGCGCGACCGGGCCCACGTGCGCGCACTCTTTCCCAACCTGGGAGACGGCGAGCCGGTGCTCATCCACGTCTCGAACTTCCGGCCCGTCAAACGCATTGGCGACGTGGTGTCCATCTTCACCCGCGTTCACCGCGAGCACCCGTGCCGGCTGGTGATGATTGGGGATGGACCCGAGCGCTCCCCCGCCGAGCGCCGGGTGCGGGAGCTGGGCCTGGAGGACCGGGTGGCCTTCCTGGGCAAACAGGAGAGCTTCGCCGAGGTGCTCGCCGCGTCCGATGTCTTCCTCCTGCCGAGTGAACAGGAGAGCTTCGGCCTCGCCGCGCTCGAGGCGCTGAGCTGCGGCATCCCGGTGGTGGCCAGCAACATCGGCGGCATCCCCGAGCAGGTGGAGCACGGGGCGCGCGGCTACCTGGCGCCGATGGGCAACGTGGAGGCCATGGCGGACCATGTCCTCACGCTCGTGCGCGACCCGGAGCGCTGGCAGCGCTTCTCACACAACGCCCGCCAGCACGTCCTTGAGCGCTTTCAGCTCGCCCCGGCCATCGACCGCTATGAGGCCATCTACCGCCGGCTGGCCGGGGGAGCCGCGGCCCGCTGACTACTTCTTGCCCTTCCAGTCCGTGAGCGCCTTGGCGACCATGTCCTTGAAGAAGAAGTTGCCGTCCTTCTGTCCCAGGTCCCAGGAGGTCTGCGCGAACTTGCGCGCCTCGGCGTACTTGCCCGAGCGGGCCAGGACGTCGGCCTTGAGCCAGTTGTTGTACCAGTGCGACTGGATGGCCAGCGAGTTGTCCAGGTACTTGAGCGCCGTGGGGTAGTCCTTGGAGGTGTCGGCCACGTAGCGGCCCGCGTTGGCCAGCGAGCGCCACGAGCCCTCCACCGCGGCCTTGATGTTCTGCTGGGCCAGCTCGGCCGTCTTGACCTGGACGGGCACCGAGACGCGCAGCTTCTCCCACTCCAGATCCAGCGACGTCTGGTCGTCGGTGGTGTTGGAGAAGAGGAACGTCATGCGCTCGCGGGCGGGAATCTCGGAGACCGTCGCGGAGACGCGCACGACGTCGTCCTTGGCGTCATAGGTCTTCCCGCCGCCGAACAGGCCCAGCTCCTTGTTCAGCGCGACCGTCCAGCCCTTCTCCGAGGGCACGGTGACGATCGAGTAGGTGCCCGCCGGTACCGGCTTGCCGCCGAACGTCACGTCGTTGCCGAAGGTGATCTTCGTGGCCGCGTTGGCCCCGGTCCGCCACACCTGATCCCAGGGGACCAGGCCCCCCCAGATCTTCCGCCCCTTGACCGCGGGGCTCGCATAGTCGACCGAGATCTCGGTCAACCCCACCACCTGCGTCACCTTCGACGAGGGGCTCGCGGGGGGCAGCGCGAGCTGCGCCAGCGCGGGCGAAGCGGCGAGGGTCATCAGAACAGCGCATGCGCAGCCGAGAAGTGTCTTCATCGTGGTCACGTCGTCCTTTCCCTGGAGAGGGAGGGTGAACGGCGGACTCTATAGACCGGTTCCCGGCAGCGCCCAACCCCTACCGGCTCACCCGGGGCGCGAATAGAGGCCCACGGTCTCGCCAAAGCCCAGCACGTGGCCTCGCACGGCCCGGAAGAGCTCCTGGCGGCCGAAGCCCGGCTCGAGCTCGAGCTCCCGGTCGAGCGCCAGCACCTGGACATGGTAGCGGTGGGGAATATCTCCCCGGGGCGGTGCACACCCGATGTAGCCGTCGCGCAGGAAGCTGTTGCGGCCCTGCACCGCCACATCCGTGCCGAGCGCCGGAATGCCCTCGGGCAGCCCGTCCCGCTCGGCGCCCAGTCCCGCGACGAGCCAGTGCACGAACGGCTCGGGCGTGGGCGCGTCGGGATCCTCCATCCACACCACGAAGGAGCGGGTGCCCTCGGGGCCCGCGCCCCACCGCAGCGGCGGACTGAGCCCTCCGCCATCCTCCGTGTAGGGCAGCGGGATGCGGCCTCCCTTCACGAACGCGGGGCTCATCACCACCAGGGGGGCCACGCGGCTCAGGCCGAGCCGGTGCTGCGCGAGCCGCTCTTCTCCCGCGCGCTCCCCCGGACGTCCGCGCAGCATCTTGGGCATTCCCAGAACGAGGCTTCGCAACGTGTGGTTCAAGTTCATCCGGCGAAGTTAAGGACGGTCTCCGCAGGGGGCCGGAACGCGAAGCCGCCCGGCTGGTTCAACCGGACGGCAAAACACCAGCCTCGATTCGCAGAACCTGGGGCGAATTCCCTCACGAACACAGAGCATGTGTCTTCCTGCGTCATCGTCATCCAATGGACAGGATTCACGACGCATCGCAGCGTGAAATCGGTGAAAACCTGCCCCCTGATAAGTGAAATTAGCGAAGGCCCCCTGTAGGGCAGGTTCACCACCGGACGGGTGTTGCTTTTCATGGGCCGGTTCTCAGAATTGATACCTCGCCTGCTTGGTACGTTTGAAACCCCAGGCCAGGGCCGGGGCTGGGGGCAGTTCACATGCGGCGGCACGAGGGGAATTTCATGTCTTCATCGCAGATGGCGGCCGTCCAGGGTGACGCTCCAACGAAGAACGCGGCTTTGCTGGCGTGGGTGTCCCGCTGCGCGCAGATGACCCAGCCGGACCGCATCGTCTGGTGTGATGGCTCCGAGGCGGAGAAGAAGCGCCTGACGGAGCAAGCGGTGAAGGAGGGCATCCTCATCCCGCTCAACCAGGAGAAGCGGCCCGGGTGCTACCTGCACCGCTCGAACCCCAACGACGTGGCGCGCGTCGAGCACCTCACCTTCATCTGCACGCCCAACAAGACCGACGCCGGGCCCACCAACAACTGGATGGATCCGGAGCAGGCCTATACCAAGCTGGGCCTGCTCTTCGACGGGAGCATGAAGGGCCGGACGATGTACGTGGTGCCCTACGCCATGGGCCCCCTGGGCGGCCCGTCCACGAAGATCGGCGTGGAGCTGACCGACAGCATCTACGTCGTGCTGAACATGCGCATCATGACGCGCATGGGCAAAGCCGCCCTGGACATGCTGGGCGACTCGGACGACTTCAACCGCGGCCTGCACTGCACGGGCGACGTGAACCCGGACCGCCGCTACATCTGCCACTTCCCCCAGGACAACACCATCTGGAGCTTCGGCTCGGGCTACGGCGGCAACGTGCTCTTGGGCAAGAAGTGCCTGGCGCTGCGCATCGGCAGCTACCTGGGCCGCGAGGAGGGGTGGCTCGCCGAGCACATGCTCATCCTGGGCGTCACCGACCCGAAGGGGCAGACCACCTACGTGGCCGCCGCCTTCCCGTCCGCCTGCGGCAAGACGAACTTCGCGATGATGATTCCGCCCAAGAGCTACCAGGGCTGGAAGGTGGAGACCGTCGGCGACGACATCGCCTGGATGCGCGTGGGGCCCGACGGCAGGCTGTACGCCATCAACCCGGAGGCGGGCTACTTCGGCGTGGTGCCCGGCACCAACACCAAGACCAACCCCAACGCGATGGCCACCATCGCCAAGGACACGCTGTTCACCAACGTGGCCATGACGGCGGATGGGGACGTGTGGTGGGAGGGCAAGGACGGCGAGGTGCCCGAGGAGCTCGTCGACTGGCAGGGCCGCCCCTGGACGAAGAACAGCCCCGACAAGGCAGCCCACCCCAACAGCCGCTTCACCGCGCCGATGTCGAACAACCCGGCGCTCAGCCCCAAGGCGAATGACCCGCAAGGGGTGCCCATCAGCGCCATCATCTTCGGCGGGCGCCGCTCCAACACCGTGCCGCTGGTGCTCCAGGCCTTCAACTGGACACACGGGGTGTTCCTGGGGGCCACCATGGGCAGCGAGACGACGGCCGCGGCCACCGGCAAGGTGGGCGTGGTGCGGCGCGACCCCATGGCCATGCTGCCCTTCTGCGGCTACCACATGGGCGACTACCTCCAGCACTGGCTGGACATGCAGAAGGCCATCACCCACCTGCCCAAAATCTTCCAGGTGAACTGGTTCCGCCAGGACAAGAACGGCAAGTACCTGTGGCCGGGCTACGGCGAGAACATGCGGGTGCTGGAGTGGATCGTGAACCGCGTCCACGGCCGCGTGCCCACCCAGGAGACGCTGCTCGGCTGGGTGCCGCGCCAGGGCGACATCCCCACCCAGGGGTTGGACATGCCGCCCGAGGCCATCGCGGAGGCCACCTCCATCAAGTCCGATGAGTGGAAGTCCGAGCTCAAGAGCCAGGAGGTCTTCTTCGAGCAGCTGGGCACCAAGGCGCCCGAGGCCCTCATGCTCCAGCGCAAGCTCCTCATCTCGCGCCTGGGCAGTTAAAGCCGTTCTTCCCGGTCCCGCCCGGCCCCAGAGGGGCCGGACGGCTTCCCGCCCTTCGCCCCGTGGCGGGTTCGGCAGTAGGCTCGGGCCCCATGAAATGGGTCTGCCTGTTGTCGATGGTCCTGCTGCTCACGCCCCCCCCCGCGCACGCGCAACGGGGGGCGAAGAGCCAGGCCGCGCTCGTCAAGGAGGGCGAGCGGCTCTACAACGCCCGGAGGTATCGCGAGGCAGCGGACACCTTGAAGAAGGCCCATGAGGCCGCGCCCGACGCGCGCATCCTCTACAACATCGCCCGCGCGTACGAGCAGGTCGGAGACCTGCGCGAGTCGATGGGCTACTACAACCAGTTCATCAGCACCTCCGGCGGGGACACCGACCCGCTGCTCGTCAAGCGCGCCCACTCCGCGGTGGAGCGGCTGCGGCTGCTCATCGACAAGGAGGAGCAGCAGCAGGCGGCCGTGGACGCCGAGCGCAAGCGGCTCCAGGACGAAGCCGATGCCGCGCGCAAGCAGGCCGAGGCCGAGCAGGAGGCCGCCCGGCGGGCCGAGGAGGCCTCCCAGCAGCAGCGGCAGGCCGAGTTCCAGCGGGCCCAGGCCGCCTACCAGCGCAACCGGATCGCCGCGTTCGCCCTGGGCGGCGTGTCCGTGGCCAGCGTGGGCACGGGCATCCTCTTCGGCTTGCAGGCCCGCAGCGCCCGGAAGGACTTCGATGCGGCCACCCGGCTGGAGGACAAGGAGTCCGCCGCGGACAGCACCCGGGGCAAGGCCCTGGTGGCCGACATCGGCATCGGCGTGGGGCTGGCCGCCGCCATCGGTGCCATCATCCTCTATCCCAAGGAAGGCCCACCCTCGAAGGGAGAGGTGCGGATGACCGTCGCGCCCCAGGGCCTGGGCGCCGGCATGGAGGTGAGCTTCTGATGCGCGCCACGAGACTCTTCCTGCTCACCGCGCTGCTCTCCGGGTGCAGCCTCACCACGGCGGGCGGGCTCTCCGAGTGCGAGACCAGCGCCGACTGCAACAGCGACCAGGTCTGCACGAACAACTTCTGTCTGCCCCAACCCGCAGGCTGTGGGACGCGCTACGGCGAGCTGAATGACCCCAACGCCGTGCAGATTGGCGCGGTGCTGCCCTTGAGCCTCTCCGCCACGGACCCGAGCCTGGGCAAGGACGCGTCCGAGGAGCAGGGGCTCAACGCCATCCTCCTGGCCCTGGAGGAGATCAACCAGCGGGGCGCCGCCGGCCGGCGCATCACCCTCAACGTCTGCGACACCGCCGCCGACCTCCCCCGCACGCGCCAGCAGACCGAGTGGCTGGTGAACGACAAGAAGATCGCCGCCCTGCTGACCACCGGGAGCAACCAGACACTCGCCGCCGCGGAGGTGACGCTCCCCAAGGGCGTGCTGACCATGAGCTCCACGGCCACCTCGCCGGAGCTGACCACGCGGGAGCCCAACACCTCGACGGGCCTGCTGTGGCGCACCTCGCCCTCGGACGCCATCCAGGGCCGGGTCATCGCCAACCTGCTGCTCACCGCCCCGGAGTTCGCGGCCGTGAGGCGCGTGGGCATCCTCTACCTGGATGATCAGTACGGCCAGGGGCTCTTCAACGTCATCACCGAGCAGGTGGGAAGGAGCAGGGAGGTCAAGTCCTTCTCCTATGCGCGCAAGGCCGATAACATCGCCGGGCCGGTGGCGCAGCTCGACAACTTCGATCCGGAGCTCACCGTGGTGGTGGGCTTCGAGGACGACGTCTCCCGTATCATCACCATTGCGCAGAAGGACTCGCGCAACCTGAAGCGGAGCGATGGCCACCAGTGGTTCTTCACCGACAGCGTCAAGGACGCGGCGCTCCTAGACGACGCCGCGGTGCTCGCCGCCATCCAGAACTCCTACGGCACGGCCCCCGCCCAGGGCGCGGGCCAGGCCTTCACCGCGTTCCAGTCCCGGTTCAGCTCCCGGTACAACAAGGATCCGTCCGAGTACTCCTTCACCTCGCACAGCTACGACTCGATGTACCTGCTGGGCCTGGCGGTGGCTTATGCCCAGGGCCAGGACAGCCAGGTGACGGGGGCGAAGATGGCGGAGGCGCTCACCAAGGTGTCGAGCCCAGTGGCCGCCGTCCAGATGACCTCCAGCACCTTCGGGGATCTGTCCGGGAAGCTGGCCAATGGCATCAGCGTCAACGTGGAGGGCGCCAGCGGCAGCCTTGAGTTCGACGCAGCGGGCGAGGCCCCCTCCCCCATCGAGCTGTGGCAGGTGAGAAACGGCGGGTTCGTCACCGTCCGCTACGAGGACTGAGCGGCCAGCACGGAGACGAGCGGGCCCAGCGCGGCGGTGAACACCTCGGGCGGGGGCAGCAGGGAGAGCACCAGGAATGCCCCGCCCGTGAAGTCGTAGAAGTAGCCCGGCTGCACCCCCACCCCCGCGTCGAGGAGGGCCAGGCACGTGGCCTCCTCCCCGGGCTCCAGGGGAATGCGCAGCACCGCGCTCCACCCACCCTGCGCGGGCACTACGTCCCAGGATGCCCCCCGGGGCCGGGCGGCTACCAGGCGCCGCCGGTTCTCCTTCACGCGCTCCCGCAGCGCCTCCTGGAAGCGGGGCACGTGCGCGAGGAGCGCGGGCAGGGCCTGCTGGACCGGCGTGCCCACGGACAGGAAGGTGTCCGCCACCCACTCCAGCCTCGCCAGCGCCTCGTCCCGGGCCTCCGCGGGCCCGCCCACGTGCGTCCAGCCCAGCTTGAGGCCGGGCAGCCCCGCCACCTTGGAGAGCCCCGAGAGGCTGAAGGTGAGCATGGGCAGTGCCCGCCCCGCCACCGTGGGCACCCGGTCCGGCCCGGGCGCCCAGGCGTAGTCCGAGAACACCTCGTCACTGAGCAGCGCCAGGCCCGTGGCCGCGCACAGGTCCGAGAGGGCTGATAGTTCGCCCTCGTGAAGGTAGTGGCCCGTGGGGTTGCCTGGGTTGACGACGAGCACCGCCCGGCTGCGCGCATCCCGGGCCGAGGCCACCGCCCCCACGTCCAGGCCAAAGCCATGCGCCCGGGGCAGGCGGTAGGGCCGCACCTCCACCCCTTCCAGGCCGGCCAGGTGCTCGAAGAGGGGGTAGCTGGGGGCCGGGACGAGCACGTTGTCCCCCGGCTCGCACAGCAGCTTGAAGAGCCACGCGTAGGCCTCGCTCGTGCTCGCGGACAGCAGCACGTGCCCAGCGTGGACGGTGGCGCCCCGGAGGGCCAGGTGGGCCGCCACGGCCTCACGCGCGGAGCGCAGGCCCAGGGGGTCGGGTTCGTAGGTGAAGGCCCCCGGCGTGGCCAGCAGGCCCGGGTCCAGCGCGGGCAGGCCCACGCGGGTGGGGTTGCTCTCGGTGAGATCCATCCAGGGCAGCCCCCGGGCCTGGCGTCCGGCCAGGGCCTGGGACAGGGCATTCCACGTCCGGGAGAAGCCGGTGCGCGCGGAGAAGCCGCTCACAGTCCCGTCTGCAGCATCGCATTGGCGACGCGGCGGATCAGCTCCCGGCGGATCTCCTGGCGGCAGTAGTCCACCGCCTGCTGCGGTGGCTTCGGCAACTCAGGATCCCTCAACCGCAGCGCGGTCCGGAGGACCAGTTCGATCCGGGCTGGCTCGATCTGGAAGAGCTTCGTGCTCTCCTTCTGGAGAAAGTACGGAAGCCCGCGCGCATCGAGGAGTTTCTGAAAGTAGCGCCTGACGTCGGCCAGGAGCGTGAGGTCGATGATGTCGCCCATTCGCGAAAAGGGTTCTCGCGCAGATCAAAACACCCGTCCATTTCACGGCCACGTGACCCGAAAACTTGCGCGGCCTGTAGCACTCCGAACGCGCCGGAGGCCGATTTACCGGCCTCGCGCGCGATGGGGCACCAACGGACCCAGGGCCGCGCGGAAAGCCGCGTGGCGCCGCCGCGGGTCCTTCAGGTAGGGCACGGGACCCAGCACCCGGACACCGTGGCGCTCCTCCAGCCACTGGCGGTTGTCACGCTCGGAGGTGTCCTTCGTGGGTGTGCCGCGGCTGAGCAGCACGGCGCTCACCGGCACCCCGCGCCCGGCCAGGGCCCGCAGCGACAGGGCTGTATGGTTGAGGGTGCCCAGTCCCGCCCGGGCCACGAGCAACACGGGCAGCCCCAGCGCGGCGATCAGGTCCATGATGTCGCGTTGGGAGTCGATGGGAACAAAAAGACCGCCCGCCCCTTCGACGATGGCGGCGCCATGGCGCAGGCGCTCCCAGGCCGCCAGGGTGGTGCTCCAGTCCGGCTCCCGGCCCAGGCGGTGCGCGGCGATGCCAGGGGCCAGCGGGGCCCGGAACCGGTGCGGGCAGAGCGCCTCCACGGGCAGCTGGCTCCGGGCCGCCGCGCGCATGGCCAGTGTGTCCGCCGGCTCGGACAGGCGCGCACAGCCACTCTCGTAGGGCTTGAACCCCTGGGGCTCCAGCCCCGCGTCGGCCAGCAGGGACAGCAGCGCGCACGAGGCCTGCGTCTTCCCCACCCCGGTGTCCGTCCCCGTCACGAAGAGTTGGAAGGGCTTAGCCACGGGTGCCTCCTCTCAGGCCGCGCAGGACGTCCAGCGCCGCATCGATGTGCCCCTCGGTGTGCGCGGCGGAGAGGCAGAAGCGCAGGCGGCTCGTGCCCTCGGGCACGGTGGGCGGGCGGATGGCCTTCACCAGCAGGCCCCGCTCCCGGCAGTGCCGGGCGGCCGCCAGCGCGTGCTCCGGCTCGCCCAGGATGACGGGGAAGATGGCGCTGCGCGGCTCCGCGGGGAACCCCAGGGCGCGCAGGCCTTCCGAGAAGCGGCGGATGTTGCGCCAGAGCTTCTCGCGCAGGGGCACGTCCCCCTCCACCATGTCCACGGCCGCCTCGGCGGCGGCACAGAGCGCCGCGGGCAGCGAGGTGGAGAAGACGAAGGGACGGGCCCGGTTGAGGAGCAGCTCCACCACGGGACGCGAGGTGGCCACGTAGGCCCCCATGCCCCCGAAGGCCTTGCTCAGGGTGCCCATGCGCAGGTCCACCTGCCCGCTCAGGCCCAGTTCCTCGCACAGCCCGGCCCCCCGGGGGCCCAGCACCCCCGTGGCGTGGGCCTCATCCACCAGGAGCGCCGCCCCCTCCTCGCGGCAGACGGCCACCAGCCCGGCCAGCGGGGCGTGGTCCCCATCCATGGAGAAGACCGTGTCGGTGACGACGAGCTTGCGGCGCGCGGGCGTCTCCTTCAGCGCGCGGGCCAGGGCCCCGGCGTCCGCGTGCGGGTAGACGACGGTGCGCGCGCGGGACAGGCGGCAGCCATCCACGAGCGAGGCGTGGTTGAGCGCATCGGAGAAGACGGCGTCCCCCGCGCCCACCAGGGCCGGGAGGATGCCGGTGTTGGCCGCGAAGCCGGTGTTGAAGAGGAGGACGGCCTCGGCGCGCTCGAAGGCGGCCAGCCGGGCCTCCAGGCGCTGGTGGGCCCCGGTGTCCCCCACCACCAGGCGGCTGGCCCCGGTGCCCACGCCGTACTGCTCCAGGGCGGCGGCGGCGGCGGCGCGCAGCGTGGGGGACGCGGCCAGGCCCAGGTAGTCGTTGGAGGCGAAGTTGATGAGCACCTCGCCCCCCACGCGCACCAGGGGCCCCTGGGGGGACTCCAGCGGCTCCAGGGCGCGGCGCAGCCCCCGGGCCGCCAGGGACTCCAGCTCCTGCCGGGCCCACGCGGTGGCAGGCCCCTCGCCCGCGGGAGGGGGCCCGGATTCGGACGCCCGGCTCACTCGCGCGACAGGTTCGGCGCCAGGGGCTGGATGCCCGCCTTCTCCAGCAGGGCCATGTCCTGGGTGTACTCGGGGTTGCCGGTGGTGAGCAGCTTCTCACCGAAGAAGAGCGAGTTGGCGCCCGCGAGCATGCACAGGAGCTGCGCCTCCTCGTTCATCTGCTGGCGGCCCGCCGACAGGCGCACCATGGCCTGGGGCATGAGCAGGCGCGCGGTGGCGATGGTGCGCACCATGTCCACCGTCTCCACGCGCTTCTGCCCGGCGAGCGGCGTGCCCTCCACCGGGACGAGCGCGTTGATGGGCACCGACTCGGGGTGCACCTCCTGGTTGGCCAGGGTGAGCAGCAGCTTGCAGCGGTCCTCCACGGACTCGCCCAGGCCGATGATGCCCCCCGAGCACACGGAGATGCCCGCCTGGCGCACCCGCTCCAGGGTGTTGAGCCGGTCCTCGTAGGTGCGCGTGGAGATGATGTCCCCGTAGTGCTCGGCGGAGGTGTCCAGGTTGTGGTTGTAGGCGGACAGGCCCGCGGCGCGCAGGCGCTGCGCCTGGCTCTCGGTGAGCATGCCCAGCGTGGCGCACGCCTCCATGCCCAGGGCCTTCACGCCCTTCACCATCTCCAGCACGCTGTCGAACTGGGGCCCGTCCTTCACCTCGCGCCAGGCGGCGCCCATGCAGAAGCGCGTGGCCCCCGCGGCGCGGGCCTTGCCGGCCGCCGTCAGCACCTCTTGCACCGCCATCAGCTTGTCGGCCTTGACGCCCGTCTTGTAGCGCGCGGCCTGGGGGCAATACGAGCAGTCCTCGGAGCAGCCGCCCGTCTTGATGGACAGCAGCGAGCAGAGCTGCACCTTGTTGTCCTGGAACACCGCCCGGTGGACGGTCTGCGCCTTGTGGACCAGCTCCAGCAGCGGCAGCGTGTAGAGGGCGCGCACTTCCTCCAGCGTCCAGTCGTGGCGGACGGTGAGGCCCGCGGGCGGGGCGGCGAAGTGGGCGTGGCCGTGGAAGGACTCGGCGGCGTCGGACATAGGCTCCTCGAAAGGCGGAAGAGGGGCCCAACCTGACGCGGACACCGGGAAGTTGTCAACGCTGGGGCGGCTCCAGGTTGACGGGTGTCTTCCCCCTCCCAGCGCGCGGAAGCGCAAGAGGGCCGGGCCCAGAAACCTGGGACACCGGCCCTCGCCGCCCTTTTCCGTCAGGCGTCACGCCGCGTCAGACGCGTACCCGCCTGCTGCGGCCCGCGAAGCCCACCAGCAAGAGCACCAGCATCGCGCCAATCACCGAGAAGATGAGCCCCGAGGGGTGCAGATCCATCACGCGGCCATCGCTGCGGAAGAAGGAGCCGATGAAGCCGCCCACGAAGGAGCCCGCGATACCGAGCAGCGTGGTGGCCAGAAGGCCCATGGACTGATTGCCCGGCATAAGCGCACGCGCAAGCAACCCCGCCAGAAGACCGATCACCAGAAACGCGATAATACTCATGAATGAATCCCCCTTCAGAGGAGCGCCGCAACTGCGCGGCCTCGTTCGTTGATGGAGGCAAAGTGAGGTTGCCCCCCCCGAAGGGCAACTTGCGATCATTCCATCGCCGCGTAGGGCCTGCCTGGCTGCCTGCTCTCCGGGCGGCAGGCTCCTCCAAATAAGGCGGGAAACGTCAGCCGGGCGCGATAGAGAACCGCCCATGGCGAAGGCAAAGACACACTACTCCTGCCAGGCGTGCGGGTATCAGTCGGCGAAGTGGCTCGGCAAGTGCCCCGACTGCGGCGCGTGGAGCTCGCTGCTGGAGGAGACCGAGGCCAAGCCGGACGACAAGCGCCCCGCGTGGGGGGCCTCCGGCGGGGCCGCCAAGCCGGTGCTCCTCAAGGACGTGAGCGGCGAGGTGGAGGCGCGGCGGCGCACCGGCATCGCCGAGTTCGACCGGGTGCTGGGCGGCGGCGTGGTGAGCGGCTCGCTCGTGCTCCTGGGCGGAGACCCGGGCATCGGCAAGTCCACCCTGCTGCTGGCCGCGCTGGACCGGCTGGCCCGCCACGGGCCGGTGCTCTACGTCTCCGGCGAGGAGAGCCTGCGGCAGACGAAGATGCGCGCCGAGCGGCTGCGCGTGGAGGGCCAGGCCATCCACCTGTTCGCGGAGACGGACGCGGACCGGGTGCTGAGCGCTGCCGAGGCGCTCAAGCCCATGGCGCTGGTGGTGGACTCCATCCAGACGATGTACCTGCCGGAGCTGGGCAGCGCGCCGGGCAGCATCACCCAGGTGCGGGAGGTGGCCGGGCGGCTGATGGCCTACGCCAAGCGGACCGGGGTGCCCACCTTCCTCGTGGGCCACGTGACGAAGGAGGGCTCCATCGCGGGCCCCCGCGTGCTGGAGCACATGGTGGACACCGTCCTCTACTTCGAGGGCGAGCGCGGCCACCCCTTCCGCATCCTCCGCGCCCACAAGAACCGCTTCGGCTCCACCAACGAGATTGGCGTCTTCGAGATGAAGGGGCTGGGGCTGGTGGAGGTTCCGGACCCCTCCGCCCTCTTCCTCGCGGAGCGGCCCGCGGGCAAGGCCGGCAGCGTCGTCACCTCCACGCTCAACGGCACCCGGCCGCTCCTGGTGGAGGTGCAGGCGCTGGTGGCCCCCACGGGCTACGGCACCGCCCGCCGCACGGCGATCGGCGTGGACGGCAACCGCGTGGCGCTGCTGGCCGCGGTGCTGGAGAAGAAGGAGGACATTCCCCTGGTGGGCTGCGATCTCTTCGTCAACGTGGCCGGGGGCATGCAGCTGTCCGAGCCCGCGTGTGACCTGGCCGTCTGCGCGGCGCTGGTGTCCAGCCTCCAGAACCGGCCGTTGGATCCCCACACCCTGGTGCTGGGCGAGGTGGGCCTGGCCGGCGAGGTGCGCGCGGTGGGGCAGGTGGACCCCCGGCTGGCCGAGGCGGCGAAGATGGGCTTCCAGCGCGTGGTGCTGCCCTCGGGCAGCGCCCGGCGCCTGGAGGCGACGAAGCTCAAGGTGGTGGGCGTGGAAACACTCGGCGAGGCCTTGAGCGCCATGTTCGACTGAGAGGGGTTGCCCGGGCCGCGTGAAGGGCCCACCCTCCAGGACGATGTCTCAAGAGCGCAAAGGGCCCCCAGGACGCACCTCGCAGCACGTGCGGCAAGGGCCCGAAGCCAATGTTTTCGGAAGCCGGCATCCCTGGGAGGTGGGCGGGAGCAGTGAGTTCCCTCAGCCGGGACGGGTCTGGTTACTGGAGGACAGTCCCTCCCAGGCCGCGCATGCCCGTGGCCTCCTGGAGCCGCACTACCGCGTGGAGACGTACACGGACGGCGAGTCCATGCTGGAGGCGCTGGCCCAGGCCTCCCCTCCGCCGGACGCCCTGCTGCTCGACTGGCAACTGCCGGGCACTTCCGGCCTGGAGGTCTGCCGCTTCGTCCGCCAGCTGCATGGCGAGACGGCCCTGCCCATCCTCATGCTGACGGTGCGCGGCGCGCGCACGGACCTCGTCGAGGGGCTGGCGGCGGGGGCCAACGACTACGTGGCCAAGCCCTATGACGACGCGGAGCTGCTCGCCCGGGTGAGGACGCTGGTGCGCATCCACCAGCAGGCCGAGGCGCTGCGCGTGCGCGAGGAGTGGTTCTCCACCACGCTGCACAGCATCGGGGATGCCGTCATCGCCACGGACCCGGCCGGTTGCATCACCTTCCTCAACCCCGTGGCGGTGTCCGTGACGGGCTGGAGCTGGGAGGAGGTCCGCGGCCGTCCGCTCGCCGGCATCTTCCGCATCATCAACGAGTACACGCGCCTGCCGGTGGAGAACCCCGTGGAGCGCGTGCTGCGCGAGGGGCACGTGGTGGGGCTGGCCAACCACACCCTGCTCATCCGCAAGGACGGCAGCGAGGTGCCCATCGACGACAGCGCGGCGCCCATCCGGGATGGCAAGGGCACGCTGATGGGCGTGGTGCTCGTCTTCCGCGACATCAGCGACAAGAAGCTGGCGGAGACCGAGCGCTCCCTGGCGCTCGACGATGCGCGCACGGCCCGGGAGTTCGCCGAGAAGTCGCTCGAGGAGACGCGGGAGGCCAACGCGGCCCTGAGCGCCTCGGAGGAGCGCTTCGCGCTGGCGTTCCGGGCCACCCAGGATGCCATCTGGGACTGGAACCTGGTGACGAACACGGTGAGCTGGAACCCAGGCATCTCCAGCCTCTTTGGCTACGCCCCCCGGGACGTGGGCACCGATGCGGCGTGGCGCCTGCGGCACATCCACCCGGAGGACCAGCAGCGGGTCCTCCACAGCCTCCAGTCCGTCATCAGCTCCCCGCACAGCCAGAACTGGTACGCCGAGTACCGGTACCTGCGCGCCGATGGCACCCATGCCTTCGTGAAGGACCGGGGGTTCGTCGTCCGGGACGCCGTGCGCAACGCGGTGCGCATGGTGGGCGCCATGCAGGACACCACGGCCCAGCGCCGCTCCCTGGAGGCGCTGCGCGAGCGCGAGGAGCTGTTCCGGGGCCTGCTGGACGCCACCGCCGAGGGGCTCTGGGGCATGGACGCGGATGGCCGCTGCATCTTCGCCAACCCCGCGTGTCTGCGCCTGCTCGGGTACGCCTCGGTGCAGGAGATTCTCGGCCACGACTTCCATGCCCTGACGCGCCATGCCCGGGCGGATGGCACCCCCTGCACCCCGGAGACGTGCGGCATCCTCATCGCGCTCGCCACCGGGCGGCACGTGGGCATGGACAACGAGACCCTCAGCCGCAAGGACGGCCAGCGCCTGCACGTGCGCTACCAGGCCAACCCGTTGATGCGGGACCAACAGGTCGTCGGGGCGGTGGTGTCCTTCG
Organism: Allostigmatella hybrida; assembly: GCF_020103775.1. Classification (NCBI taxonomy): domain Bacteria; kingdom Pseudomonadati; phylum Myxococcota; class Myxococcia; order Myxococcales; family Archangiaceae; genus Allostigmatella; species Allostigmatella hybrida. The sequence continues at coordinate 179,624 of NZ_JAHXBH010000012.1, read as the reverse complement.
AGGACGTCAGCACGCGCAAGGCCATGGAGAAGGAACGCGAGCGGCTGACGCGGGAGGCGGAGATGCTCCACCAGCGGACGCAGGCCCTGCTCGAAGCCGAGATGGCCGCGCGCCGGGACGCCGAGAAGGCCCGCGAGTTCGAGCAGTACCTGGCTGGCATCGTCAGCCATGACCTGCGCAACCCGCTGGGCGTCATCCTCATGAGCGCCCAGGTGCTGCTGCGCCAGGACGACCTGGAGGGCCGGATGCTCAAGTCCATCACGCGCATCCGCAACAGCGCGGAGCTGGCCTCGCGCATGGTGAGAGACTTGCTGGACTTCACCCAGGCGCGCGTGGGGCGCGGCCTGCCCATCCAGCCGGGCCGGCTCGACATCCATGCCTTCGTGCGGCAGGTGGCCGAGGAGGTGGGGCTGAGCACCCCCGAGCGCGAGGTGCTCATCCTCTCGGAGGGCGACGGCGAGGGCGAGTGGGACCCGGACCGCATCACCCAGCTGGTGGTGAACCTGGTGACCAACGCGCTCAAGTACAGCCCCGTCCAGAGCCCCGTCACGGTGAGGACCGTGGGCGCGCCGGACACCGTCACCCTGGAGGTCCACAACCTGGGGGCGCCCATCCCGGAGGCAGCCCAGGCCCTGCTGTTCCAGCCCCTGCAGCGCGCCACCAGCCAGTGGGACAAGCAGGGGCGCAGCGTGGGGCTGGGCCTCTACATCGTGGAGAGCATCGCCCGGGCCCATGGCGGCACCGTGGCCATGGAGTCCACGGCGGAGGCGGGCACCACCTTCCGCGTGCGCCTGCCCCGCTACCCGCCGCCCAAGGCCCCGGCCCCAGGCTGAGGCCGCCTCAGGCGGTGAGCTGGGTGCCCTCCGGAGGCGCCCCGGCCTCCGGCATCAGGAGGAGCCGGGCGGCCTCCACCGCCTCGTGGGTGCCCGCCAGGGCGAGGACATCCCCCAGGCGGAGCACCTCCTTGGCCGTGGGGAAGGAGATGCCCTCCTCGCCCCGCTGGATGGCGAGCACCGTGGCCCCCGTCTGGCCGCGGAGGTTCAGCTCCGCCAGGGTGCGGCCGAGGGCGGGGCTGCGCTCCCCCAGCCGCACGGGGGTGGGCTCTCCCAGCCCGGGCAGCATGCCGTGGACCTGCTCCAGGGGCTGGGGCTCGGCCCCCGGCTCCTTCGAGCGGGACTGGGCCGCGAGCGCCTCCACGATGAGCTGGGCCCCCGCCCGGACGTGGCCCTGGAGGTTCGTGGCGCTGCGCCAGAAGGCCACGCCCAGCAGCACCAGCAGCACCAGCACGAGCAGCGCCCCGGTGAAGCCGCTCAGGAAGGGCTGGGTGATGGCGATGAGCGGGGCGCCCAGGAGCAGGGCGACGACGACCTGAATCGTCACGGTGAGCGCCCGCCGGGGGGCCGCCGCGAGGTCCACCTTCCGGTCTGGACGGCGGGGCAGCGCCACCTCGGCCAGCGTCACCCCCAGCCGGCTCGCCAGCCGGGCAATCCCCACGAGGAACGGCAGCGCCAGCATCACCGCGCCGGCGATGACCAACGCCTCGGCGAGCGAGCTGCTCAGGCCCGTCTTCTCCGCGAGGATGGGGGTGAGCCGCGCCAGGGTGAGGGACGTGCCGATGATGAGGCCGATGAGCAGGGCCATGTCGAGCAGCAACAGCCCGATGAGCCGCCGCACGGTGGTGCCCAGCGTCTTCTGCCGGGGGGCGGTGCGCAGCCCCTCCACCCAGCTCCCGTAGAGGGCCACGAACGTCTGCAGGGGCTTGGGCAGCTTCCGGTCGACGAAGTTCGCCACGGGCCCCGAGACGCGGATGAGCAGCGGCGTGGTGAGCGTGGTGATGGCGGAGACGGCCACGGCGACCGGGTAGAGGAACTCCCCCGTCGCCTTCAGGGACAGCCCCAGCCCGGCGATGATGAACGAGAACTCGCCGATCTGCGCCAGGCTCATGCCCGACTGGACGGAGGTGCGCGTGCCGTTGCCGGTGAGGAAGGCCCCCAGCGACACGCCGACAATCTTGCCCACGATGACCACCACCGTGAGCACCACGATGGCCACCCAGTGCTCGGCGATGAGCTTCGGATCGATGAGCATGCCCACCGACACGAAGAAGATGGCCGCGAACATGTCCTTCACGGGCAGCACCAGGTGCTCCACCACCTTCTCCTCGCCCGACTCGGCCACCAGCGAGCCCGCCAGGAAGGCCCCCAGCGCGACCGAGTAGCCGAACGACTGGGCCAGCAGCGCCACGGCGAAGCACAGGCCCACGCTCGCCACGAGCGTCGTCTCCGGGCGGTTGAGCCGCACCACCGAGCGCATGGCCCGGGGCACCACGAGCAGCCCCACCACCACGAGCCCCACCAGGAACGCCACGAGGCGGCCCGAGGTGAGCGCCAGCTGCCCCGCCGAGAGCCCCGCCCCCGAGGAGATGGCCGTGAGCGCCGCCATGAGCAGCACCGCGATGAGGTCCTCCACGATGAGCACGCCGACGACGAACTCGCGCAGCCGGCCGCGGATGCCCTGCTCGTCGAAGGCCTTGGCGATGATGGTCGTGCTCGAGATGGCCAGGAGCGCGCCCGTGAAGAAGCTCTCGCGCGGCGTCCACCCGAAGGCCCGGCCCACGACGAAGCCCAGCCAGATCATCAGGCTGCACTGGATGACGGCGGTGAGCCCCGCGGTGGGCCCCACCGAGAACAGCTTGCGCAGGCTGAACTCCAGCCCGAGCGAGAACATGAGCAGGATGACGCCCAGCTCCGAGAGCGTCTGGACCGTGCCCGGGTCCGCGAAGAGCGGAAAGGCCACGTAGGGGCCAATGATGAGCCCCGCGATGATGTAGCCCAGCACCACCGGCTGGCGAAGCCACTGGAACAGGACCGTGGTCACCGCGGCCACACACAGCACGAGCGTGATGGCCTTCAGGAATTCGTGTGCGCCGTGCATCCATGACCTCGCGAAAGAATTGCGGCTGGAGGAGCGGGGGTGCGCCCCCCGCGCGGAAGGACTGGGGGAAGCGGCCGCCCGTCAAGACGCGCGGACACTTCGGGAGTGGGGAACTTCAGAAGAACAGGCCGGGGCCTGACTCACCCGAAGGCGGGCGGGCCGCGCAGGGATTGGGTCCGCAGCGTGGGACGGTCCGCGTGATGGCCCAGGGCCACGGCGGCCAGCGGGTGCTGGAACCGGCAGGCCAGCGCCGCGCAGAGGGCGTCCTGCCGGGCCCGCAGCGCGCGCCGCACCGCCTGCACGTTCAAGGGAAAGCCCGGGCGCTCCCGCCAGGACAGCTGCAGGGAGCGGTGCAGATGAACCCTGGGCGTCTCGCTCGCCCCCGCCGCCAGCGCGTCGCTCGCCGCCTTCGGGAGCTTGGTGACCGGCAGGTGCGAGTCCGTGACTTCCTCGGCCACCGCGAGGGCCTCGAGCCCCGCATCCAGGCGCGTGCAGCCTACGGTTCCGCTGACGAAGAGGCCGAGGAGCAGCGCCGCGATCCAGCCCCCGAGCAGCACGATGGCCCGGGGCACCCGGTGCCCACACCCTGCATGCCGTGCTGTGAGGTGGAGGGTGCGCACACAAAGCCAGTACTACGCACAGATCCGCCAGTAAAGCCCCGTTCGCCGACGAAGCCTGGCCCCTTACTCGTCCTCACTCTGGCCGAACATCAGCCGCAGGAACGGGACGTCCTCCGAGTGGGAGAAGACATAGACGTGGTCCCCCCGCTGGAGCACGGTGTCGCCCTTGGGGGCCAGCAGCTCCTGCCCCCGGACGATGAGCATGGCGGCGGAGTCGGCCGGGAACGGCAGCTCGGAGATGCGGGCCCCCGCCGCGGCCGAGGCCACATCGATATAGAAGGAACTCACCTCACCGTTGAGCAGCTGAGTGGAGGCGATCTCCAGCACCGCCTGCGGGGCCTCGGGCACGTTGGCTGCCAGCCCCAGCTTGCGCGTCACCCAGGGCACGGTGGCCCCGGGGAGCACGCCGTTCACCACCACGATGAAGAAGACGACATTGAAGATGTGCTGCGCCCCGGGCGCCCCGTGCAGCACCGGGTAGGTGGCGAGGATGACGGGCACCGCGCCGCGCAGCCCCACCCAGCCGGTGAAGAGAACCTCCCCCGCCGGGAAGCGGAAGGGCAGCAGGCACAGGAGCACCGCCAGCGGCCGGGCCACCAGCGCCAGCACGAGGCTCAGCCCCAGCCCCACCCCCGCCACGCCGAAGAGCTGCGAGGGGAACACGAGCAGCCCCAGGAGCAGGAACATGGCCACCTGGGAGAGCCAGGCCAGCGCGTCGTGCACCCGGAGCAGGCCGGTGCGGTAGCGCAGCGTCTCGTTGCCCAGCATGACGCCCACCGTGTACACCGCCAGGAACCCACTGCCGTCCAGCAGCGTGGGCAGCCCGAAGGCCAGGAACGCCAGCGCCAGCGTCAGCACCGGGTAAAGCCCCGCGGCATGCAGGCGCAGGCGCTTGAGCAGCTGCCGGCCCGCCCACCCAATCCCCAGGCCCATGCCGCCGCCCACGGCCATCTGCACCGCGGCCTGCAGGACCAGCTCCCAGCCGGGCTTGGTCCCCCGGGTCAGGCTCTCGGTGAGCGCGATGGTGAGGATGATGGCCATCGGGTCATTGAGGCCCGACTCCAGCTCCAGCGTGGTGCCTACCCGGCGCTTGAGGTGCAGGCCACTGCCCCGCAGCACGGCGAACACCGCCGCCGCGTCCGTGGAGGAGACGATGGCCCCCAGGAGGAGGGCCTCGGTCCAGCCGAAGCCGAACAGCGCGTAGGCTGCCAGGCCCACCACGGCCGCGGTGGCCACCACCCCCAGCGTGGCGAGCGCCGCCGCCGGGCGCAGCGCGGTGCGCAGGGCGACGAGGGGCGTGTTGAGGCCCCCATCGAAGAGGATGAGGACCAGGGCCACCGTGCCCATGCGGAAGGCAAAGCCGTAGTCCTCGAAGGCGATGTTGCCCGGGCCTTCCGAGCCGGCGGCCATGCCAATGCCCAGGAACAGCAGGGCCACGGGCACCCCGAACCGGCCCGAGGCGCGGCTGAACAGCACGCTCACCGCCATCAGCACGCCCGAGAGCACCAGCAGGAACGCGGTAGGAATGGGTTCGGCCGAAGGCATCGGCGGCGGACTCTATCGAGCCCCCTCGCTGGGGGGTACACCGGCGGTGCGGGAATTGTCGTGGAGCGGGGGCCTGTGCCATGAGGGGGGCCATGTCCCTCCTGCAGCAGGCCCTGGTCTTCCTGGCGGCCGCCGTCGTCGCGGTCACGCTCTTCAAGAAGCTCGGGCTGGGCTCCGTCCTGGGCTACCTGGCGGCGGGGGTCGTCATTGGCCCCTGGGGCATCGGGGCCGTGCCGGATGTGCAGAGCATCCTTCACTTCTCCGAGTTCGGCGTGGTGCTCCTGCTGTTCCTCATTGGCCTGGAGCTGGAGCCCGCCCGGCTCTGGGCGCTGCGACGCACGGTGTTCGGGCTCGGCGGGGCCCAGGTGGCCCTCACGGGGGCGCTGCTCGCCGGGGTGGGCATCGCCACCGGGATGAGGCCCGCCACCGCCGCCGTCGTGGGGCTGGGGCTGTCCCTGTCCTCCACCGCGTTCGCGCTCCAGCTCCTGTCCGAGAAGAACGAGCTGCCCACCCCCCATGGGCAGGCCTCCTTCGGCATCCTCCTGTTCCAGGATCTCGCCGTCATCCCGCTGCTCGCCCTGCTGCCCCTGCTGGGCAGCGGGGAGGCGCCCTCCTCGGAGCCGGGGTGGATGGCCGCGCTCAAGGGGCTGGGCGTGCTGGCGGTGGTCATCGGCGCGGGGCGCTACCTGGTGCGCCCCCTCTTCCAGCGCGTGGCGGCGGTCCACAGCCAGGAGCTGTTCACCGCCTCCGCCCTGCTGCTCGTCATCGGCACCGCGGTGCTGGTCAACGCGGTGGGGCTGTCCATGGCGCTGGGCGCCTTCCTCGCCGGGGTGCTGCTGGCGGACTCGGAGTTCCGCCACGAGCTGGAGGCCGACATCGAGCCCTTCAAGGGGCTGCTGCTGGGGCTGTTCTTCATCGCCGTGGGCATGTCGGTGAACCTCGGCCTCATCGCCGCCGCCCCCCTGAAGGTCCTCCTGTGGGTGGTGGGCCTGGTGGCCCTCAAGGCGCTGGTGCTCTGGGGCCTGGGCCGCTGGCGCCTGGGCAGCTCCGAGTCCGCCTGGAGCCTGGCGCTCATCATCTCCCAGGGCGGCGAGTTCGCCTTCGTGCTGTTCAGCCTGGCGGTGGGGCTCCAGGTGATGGAGCAGTCCCTGGCGGACCTGATGGTGGTGACGGTAAGCCTGTCCATGGCCGTCACCCCCGTGCTCTTCGCGGCCTACACGCGCTGGCTGCGGCCCCGCCTGCGGCACCAGGCCCCTCGCGCCTTCGACGTCTCCCCCCAGGAGGACCACCCCGTGCTCATCGCGGGCTTCGGGCGGGTGGGGCAGGTGGTGGGCCGCCTCCTGCGGGCCAAGCGCATCGGCTTCACCGCGCTGGACATCAGCTCCGAGAACATCGAGTTCCTCAAGCGCTTCGGAAACAACGTCGTCCACTATGGAGATGCGTCCCGGTTGGACTTGCTCAGGGCCGCGAAGGCCGACAAGGCCAAGGTGTTCGTGCTCGCAATCGACGACATCCAGGCCTCCGTGCGCACCGCCGAGACGGTGCTCCAGCACTTCCCCCACCTGACGGTCTTCGCGCGCGCGCGCAACCGGCAGCACGCCTACCAACTGATGAACCTGGGCATCAAAAACATCATGCGTGAGACGTGGGCCTCCAGCCTGGAGATGGGCGGAGGCATCCTGGAGGCGCTGGGGCTCACCTACTCGGAGAGCCGCTCGGCGCTGGAGCGGTTCCGCGAGAACGACGAGAAACTGCTCGCGGCCACCGCCCCGTACCACCGGGACGAGAAGAAGCTGACCGAGCTGGCGGTCCAGGCCCGCAAGGAGCTGGAGAGCCTCTTCGAGCAGGACGCCCGGAAGTCCCCATGAGCCCCGCGCCATGAGCGGCACCGCCCCCCTGCCCTCCGGGCCCCTGGCCTCGCTCACCGCGAGGCTGCTGCTGGCCTTCCTGGTGCCCGCGCTGGGCTTCTTCGCCCTCATGGGCGGGGGCGGGTATGCCCTGGCGCGGGCCATCCTCGAGGAAGAGCTGGGGCAGAGCCTCTCGGCCATCGCCGCCGCCACCGCCAGCCAGGTGAGCGGCGAGCGGATGCTCACCATCGAGCCCGGCGACGACGTGCAGGGCACGCGCACCTGGCGCAACCTCACGCGGCTTTTGGGTGAGGTGCAGCAGGCCAGCGGGGTGCGCCGCGTGTACGCCGTGGACACGCAGGGGCGTGTGCGGGGGGATGCCGGGGGCGGCCTGCCCGTGGGCACCGAGGTACCCGAGCTGGCGCGGGACCGGCGGGAGCTGGCGCGGGTGCTCGCCGGCGAGCGCACCGCCAGCCAGGTGCTCTTCACCGGCTCGGATGGGCGGCCCTACAAGACGGGCTACGCCCCGGTGTGGCAGGCCGGGCAGGTGGTGGGCGTGGTGGGGGTGGAGGGCAGCGCGGCCTTCTTCGTCCTGCTGGCCGGGCTGTCACGGGCCTTCACGGTGGCCAGCGGGGCGGCCCTGGCGGTGCTGGCGGTGGTGGCGGTGCTCACCGCGCGGGGGCTGGCGCGCCCGCTGCGCCGGCTCATGGACTCGGCGCTGCGCATTGGCCGGGGAGACCTGGCGACGCCCGTGCCCCCCGAGCCCACGCGGGAGATTGGCGTGCTGGCGCGCGAGCTGGAGGTGATGCGCCAGGCGCTGGAGAGCCGGGACCGGCAGCTCAAGCTCATGCTCGCGGGCGTGGCGCACGAGGTGCGCAACCCCATCGGCGGCATCGAGCTGTTCTCGGGCCTGCTCGCCGAGGACGTACGGGCCGGCAGCCTCGCCGAGGCCGGCGGCCATGTGACGCGCATCCAGCGCGAGGTGGCCTACCTCCAGCGCATCGTCGAGGACTTCCTGGCCTTTGCCCGGGAGCAGCCCCTGGCGCGCGCCCCCGTGGAGGCCCCCGCCCTCCTGTCGGATGCCTGCGAGCTGCTGGCCGTGGAGGCCGAGGCCAAGGGCATCCGGCTGAAGGTGGACGCGGCCCCGGTCCGCCTGGAGGCGGACGGCAGCCTGCTCACGGCCGCGCTGGTGAACCTGGTGAAGAACGCCGTGCAGGCCGCGCCCCCGGGGAGCCAGGTCCAGCTCACCGGCAGGTCCGAGGGCGAGCGCTATGCCATCCACGTCCAGGACAGCGGCCCCGGGGTGCCCGCGCCCGAACAGGAGCGCATCTTCGAGCCCTTCTTCACCACCCGGGAGAAGGGCACCGGGCTGGGCTTGCCCCTGGCCCGGAAGATCATCCGGGCCCACGGCGGGGAGCTGTCCCTCACCTCCTCGCCGGGCCACACGGTGTTCACCGTGACGCTGCCCCTGGGGCGCCCCCCCACGGCTTCATCCGGTGCTGAACAGTCCCGGCCCCCTTCAGAAGTTTGACCCCACACGAAGCGTGTTTGCGCATTGAATCCGCCCCCTCCGCCCGCCCTCCCGGCGGCAGGGGCTCTTCCCCGCAGGGATGCAGTGATGACGCGACGGATCAACCTTCTCTCGGATGAGTTCCGGGCCAATCCCTATCCTGGGTATGCCGAGCTGCGCCGGAACCGCCCGGTCACTCAGGTCGAACCGGTGGGGCTCTGGGCCCTCTCCCGGTACGAGGACGTGGCCTTCGTCCTCAACACGCCCCAACGCTTCTCTCCCGAGGGCCTCCGGACGGTCTGGGAGCCTGCCTGGCTGGGCTACAACCCGCTGGCCCACGCCACGGTCATGCTAGAGGGCGCCGCGGCCCACCCGCATCAGGCGTGGCTGAAGCAGGCCCTGGGCCCCAGCGCCCTCCAACACCTGGAGCCTCGCATCCGGCAGTTCGCGAATGCCCTCGCGGACGAGCTGGTTCCCCAGAAGCACACGGACTTCATCGCCTCCTTCGCCCTGCCCCTGCCCGCGCTCGTGCTCGGAGAGCTGTTGGGATTGAACGCGGCGGACTGCCGGCAGCTCAAGAACGGGTCGGATGACTTCGCCTGCGTCCTTCCCAAGGTGCCTTCGGACGATGCCCTTCGCATCCGCAACACCGTGACGCACCTGACGCAGCTCCTCGAGCAGCATCTCGAGCAGGAGCGCACGGCCCCGCCCGCCGAGGGGCTCCGCGGCCTGCTCCGCGCCGAGCTCCAGGCGGGGACGATGAGCCTCCGGGAGGGGGTGGAGCTGTGGACGTTCCTGCTCGTCACCGGGCTGGAGACCACCGTGCCGCTGCTGGCCAATGCCTTGCTCCTGCTGACCGGGCAGCCGGAATTGTTGGCACAGCTGCGCGCGGACCGGAGCCTGCTGCCCGCCTTCATCGAGGAACTGCTGCGCTATGACCCGCCCACCCACGGCATCCTGCGCACCGCGCTGGAGCCGGTGACGCTGTCCGGGGTGACGGTGCCCGAAGGCGCCGTGGTGCTGGCCCTGACGGCCTCCGCAGGCCGGGACGAGCGCCACTACGCCGAGCCGGACCGCTTCATCCTCCACCGCGAACAGCCCACGCCCCCCGTCGACTGGGGCCACCCCACCTGTCCCGTGGCCTCGCTGGCGAACCTCCAGGCCCGCGTGGGGCTGGAGGCGCTGCTCGCCCGCTTCGAGGGCTTTGCCGCGCTCCCCGCGGACCTGAGCTGGAACAAGGCGCTCACGGTGCGAGGCCCCCACGCCCTGCCGCTGGCGCTCACGCCCGCGGGCGACGGGGCTACTGCTTCGGCTTGGGTGGGAAGTCCTTGAGGATGTCGCGGACGGCCTCTTCGAGCCGTTCCTGGCGCTTGTGGACGGAGGCCGACTGCTTCAGCTCGGCCTGTGCCGTGCCGCGCCACACCAGCTTCTTGCTGGCCGCATCGATGAAGTCGAGGATGAGCGTCCCCTCCTGGTACTCGCGGATGCGCGTCTCCGGCACCGAGGGCGTCAGGTAGAACGGCGAGTACCAGGGGTCCCAGGCATAGCCGTAGTAGTGGTCCACCGTCTGCACATCCAACTTCTGGTCAATGGCGCCATGCCATCCAATCCGGAAGTCTGGGTTCTGAGACACCTCCTGGTAGCCCTGTGCCTGGAGTTGTTTGTCCACCGCGGCCCGGACGCGGGCCTCGACGATGGGATTGTAGATGGGCGAGCTTTGCGTTGGCGGCACGGGCTCCCACGCATACGTGCGGTAGCCGTTCAGCCGCTCCACGGAGCCCGGATCGTAATCCGAGCGGGTTTCAATGCCCGCGCAGGCGGAGAGGACCAGCACCAACAGAGGAACGAGCGCCTGGTGAGGACGGAACATGGCACCTCCATGGGGCAAACGGCCTGACCCCTGAAAGGTGGGAGTTCCCCCGCGCGCGCTCCAGTGTCCCCGCGCGCCTGCCCGCATGCTCGCGGGGCGCGAAAATGAAAAAAGCCCGGCCCCCAGAGGGACCGAGCTTTGAATTGAGTCGAACGAGCGCGCCTTAGATCGGGCGGACGTTCTGCGCCTGAAGGCCCTTGGGGCCGCGGGCCACGTCGAACTCCACCTTCTGGCCCTCCTGCAGGCTGCGGAAGCCCTGGGTCTGAATCGCAGTGTGGTGGCAGAAGAGATCCTCGCCGCCGCCGTCCTGCGTGATGAACCCAAAGCCCTTCGCGTCGTTGAACCACTTCACGGTACCAGTTGCCATTACTCTTCTTCTTTCTTGCCGGCCGCATGAATTGGGCCGCGGACCACGCCCTTCACAGACGCGGTTCTCCCCCCATATCTCACAGTTTGCAGCAAGCCGCCAGTGAAAGTGCTTTGACCTGGACCCACCGACCGGTCGGGCGGCCCATGGGCATACGACCCGCCGCGTCATGCCCGTCATGATTGGCCGCCATGCAGCCAGCCAACCGCCCTTCCCCCCCGGCGCCCGGCCCCTCGGTGCACGGCGGGCCCCGCGAGGCCAGATTCCCTCGCGGAACACGCCACGAGGCAGGAGGAGCAACGGGTGAGGACTGGCGCCGCCCTGGAGGTGACCCCGAAGGAGGAGCTGCCAGCGCCGCCCCCCCTCACGGGCCGGAAGCGGTGGCGCTGGGTGCCCGGCGTGCTGCTGCTGGCGGCCTTCCTCCTCTTCGTGCTCCAGCGCCCCTCGGAGGAGCGCCAGCTCGGACAGCTCTTTCTCCAGGCGCGGCCCGCGTGGCTGCTGGTGGCGCTGGGGCTCCAGGTGAGCACGTACGTCATCACGGCCTTCCTCTGGAAGCGCGTGCTGATGCGCACGGGCCTCCACCCGCCGGTGTTCGCCCTGGCGCGGCTGGCGCTGATGAAGCTGGCGTTTGACCAGCTCGTGCCGAGCGGCGGCATTGGCGGCTCGCTGGTGGTGGCCCGGGGGCTGCGCAAGCGCGGCGCCTCCGCCGGGGCCGCGGCGGCCTCCGTGCTCGTCGCCACGTTGAGCCTCTACGCGGCCCAGGCGCTCGCGCTGGGCCTCAGCATTCTGTTTCTCTGGTCCCGAAACCAGGTGACGGAGCTGGTGCGCTGGCTCGTCATCGCCTTCGCCGCCGTGCTCGCCATCGTCCCCGTGGCGCTCCTGCTGCTGACGCGCCCCCGGAAGCGGCCCGTGGGCCCTTGGACGCGGCGCGTGCCCGGGCTGGAGGCGCTGCTGCGGGCCCTCGCCGAGGTGCCCCCGGGGCTCTTGCGCAACCCCCGCCTGCTCGCGGAGGCCACCCTGTGCACCCTGGGGGTCTTCCTGCTCGATGCCGGCACGCTCGCCGCCACCCTCCGGGCGATTGGCCAGTCCATTCCGCTCGACAGCGCCATGGTCAGCTACCTCATCGCCTCCGTGGCCGAGACGGTGTCCATCCTCCCCGGCGGCGTGGGCACCTTCGAGCCCGCCGCCGTGGGCATGCTGAGCCTCTTCCACGTTCCGGTGGAGGCCGCGCTCGCGGGGGTGCTGCTCCTGCGAGGCTTCACGCTCTGGCTTCCCCTGCCCGTGGGGCTGCTGCTGCTGAAGTGGAATGGCGCGCCCAAGCAACAGACGGGTTGAATCCGGACCACGTCCTAAGGTGCAATGCCCCCATGAGCGACGAACGGGAAGACACCACCATCTACAAAGTGGTGGTCAATCACGAGGAGCAGTACTCCATCTGGCCGGCGGACCGCGAGAATGCGCTGGGCTGGAAGGACGCGGGCAAGTCGGGCCCCAAGGACGAGTGCCTCGCGTATATCAAGGAGGTGTGGACGGACATGCGCCCCCTGAGCCTCCGCAAGAAGATGGAGGAGGCCGCCAAGAAGTCCTGAAGCGCGGCTCCCGCCCTACGGGCTTGCCCCTTCGCCCTCGCGCGCCTCCGTGGAGGGCTCCTGTGCGAGGGGGAACCGGCGGGTCTCGGAGGGCTGGAGCAGGTGGCACGCGCCCCTCACGGCCACCTTCAGGGGCGTCTGGAACCGCCACCGGCTGGTGAGCACCAGCGCCCTGGGGGTGATTTCCACGTCCATCAGGTGCTTGCGGTAGCGCAGCGAGAACTTCAGCCGCCGCAGGCCCTCCGGCAGGTGGGGGTTGAAGTGCAGCATGTCCCCGCGCACCTCGATGCCCGTGTAGGCCCGCTGCATGAGGTCCACCGTGCCGGCCATGGCCCCCAGGTGAATCCCCTCCTGGGTCGTCCCGCCCTGCACATCCGAGATGTCGCTCTGCAGCGCCTCGGTGAAGAGCTGCCACGAGCGCGGCCGGTCACTGCGCGCCAGCACCCACGCGTGCACCACCCCGCTCAGCGTCGAGCCATGCGAGGTGCGCTGCAGGTAGTAGTCGACCGTCCTCGGAATCATCTCCTGGTCGAACGGGTACCCGAGCCGCTCGAAGAGATCCTGCAGCTCCTCCGCAGACAAGAGATAGAACAGCATCAACACGTCGGCCTGCTTCGACAGCTTGTAGCGGTTGGGGGAGTCCCCTTCCGCCTCCAGGATGCGGTCCAGCCGCTGGATGTCCTTGTAGCGGGCGCGGTAGCCCTCCCAGTCGAACTCCTGGAGCTGCTCGTAGCCCTCGAACTGGCTGAGCACCCCGTCCTCGTGGAACACCAGCCGCATCTTCCGGCTCACGTCCTCCCAGTGGGCCAGCTCCGAGGGCTCCAGCCGCAGGACTTCCTGCAGCTCCTCGCGCCGCTCGTCCGGCAGCAGCCGCAGCACCTCCAACCCCTTGCACAGCACCCAGACCGCCATGAGGTTGGTATAGGAATTGTTGTTGAGCCCGGGCTCGGGCTGCTCCGGATACCCCGTGTGGTACTCGTCCGGCCCCATCACCTTCTTGATTTCGTAGCGCCGCAGCCGGGGGTTCCACTCGGCCACGCTCGCCCAGAAGCGCGCCAGCTCCAGCAACAGCTCCGCCCCGTGGAAGTACAGGAACTCGGAGTCCGCCGTGGCCTGGTAGTACTGCCAGACGTTGTACGCCACGGCGGCGTTGATGTGCCGCTGCAACCACGTCTCGTCCGGCAGCCAGCGCCCCGAGCGCGGATTGAGATGCAACCGGGGGCTCTCCTCGCTGCCGTCGCTGCCGCTCTGCCAGGGAAACATCGCCCCCCGGAAGCCCGCCTCGTGCGCCGCCTCGCGCGCCCGTCCCAGCCGCCGGTAGCGGTAGCGCAAGAGCGCGCGCGTCAGCGCCGGCAGCCGCAGGTTGAGGAAGGGGAAGATGAACAGCTCATCCCAGAAGATGTGCCCCCGGTAGGCCTCCCCGTGCCAGCCCCGCGCGGGCACCCCCGCGTCCTGGTCCAGCGTGTGCGGCGACACCGTCTGCAGCAGGTGGAAGATGTGCAGCCGCAGCGCCCGGTGGGTGCCGTTCGGCTTCGCCAGCTCCAGATCCAAGTCACTCCGGTTCCACAGGTGCCCCCACGCCTGGACGTGCGTGGCCACCATCTCCTCGAAGCGTCCGGGCGCGCGCTGCACTTCGTGGCGCGCCTCCATCGCGGCCTCGGACACGGCCGGGTCCTTGGACGTGTACAGCGCCACCACCTTCTCCACCGCGAGCCGCTGGTGCGCCTTCACCTCCACGGTGAACTCATGCGCCAGGTACCCCTCGTCCTGAACGAACCGGCCCTCTGTCTCCGCGCGGTGCCCGTCGAGGTACAGCCGGGTGCGCGCCGCCTCCGCCACCCCCAGGCGGGACTGCACCGTCTCCACCTCGAGCAGCAGCGTCTCCGCGTCCACCTCCTTCGCCATCACCAACCGGAGGTGCCGGTGGTTGAGCTGCTGATAGCGCGCCACCCCGCCATTGATGACCTGCCCATCCAGCGCGGAGCGCACCTGCACCCGCCCGCTCCAGTTCTCGGGCACCAGCACGAGCTCCTGGCCCGCCAGGTGCTTGTGGCGCATGTGCACGAAGCGCCGCTGTTCGAGCCGCGTGCGCCGGCCCTGGGCGTCCTCGAAGCTCACCGTGCGCAGCAGCAGCCCCCGGGCCATGTCCAGCACCTGCCGGTACGCCCGCACCTTCACGGTGCTCACGTTGAACCAGTCTCCGCCGTCCATCCGGAACGTGAGCGGCAGCCAGTTGGGTTGATTGACCAGGTCCTCGTTCTCGATGACCCGCCCGGCCAGCTCCGTCTTCAGCCGGTTGTACCCGCCCGCCAGGTACGTCCCGGGGTAGTGGAGCTCGTCCGCCCTGGCCTCCGGCGCGGCCCCGCGCGTGGCGAAGTACCCATTGCCCAGCGTGCACAGCGCCTCGCGCAGCTTCTCCTGCCCGGGCTCGAAGCCCTCGTAGGCGAACAGCCAATGCTCGGGCCTCATCGCGCGGTGCCTCCCGCGTGCGCCAGGAGCAGCTCCAGGAAGCTTCGCACCTCCTCCACGTCCCTCAGCGCGTAGTCCGCCGCCGTGGGCCGCTCCTCGTCCCCCCGCACCACCAGCCCCAGGCCCCGCCCCTTCAGCGTCTGGAACGCATCCTCGTCCGTGAGGTCATCGCCGATGAACACCGGCAGCACGTCCTGGCCCTCCAGCCCCAGCGCGTGCAGCAGCCACTCCACGGCCCGCCCCTTGTGCCAGTCGATGCCGGGCCGCAGCTCGAACACCTTCTTCCCGCCGGACCGGCTCAGCTTCGGGTGCCGCGCGTGGACCCCCGCCACCGCTTGCTCCACCTCGGACACCCGCGCTGCCTCCACGTGCCGCCAGTGCACCGCCACGCTGAAGCGCTTGCGCTCCACCCCCGCGCCCGGAATGCCCGCGAGCTGCGCCTTCAGCTCCTGCTCCGCCGCGTCCAGCTCGGGCAGCAGGGCCTTGCCCTCCTCCTGCTGGAAGGTGCGCCCCCCGGGCCCCTCGATGTCGAAGCCGTGGCTGCCGGCGAAGTACAGGCCCTGGAGCTGCACGAAGCCCTTGAGCGTGGGCAAATCCCGCCCGCTCACCACGGCCACCGGAAGCCGCTGGGCCAGCCGCTCCAGCGTGCCGCGCATCGCCTCTCCGAGGTGGGCCTCTTCCGGCACCGGGATGATGGGCGTCAACGTCCCGTCGTAGTCCAGGAAGACGGCCACCCGGCCCGTCATCCGCCGCATCCACTCCTCGCGCCGCTCCAGCGCCAGGGGAACCTCCTGCATGGGCCGCGTTTCCACATCCGCCTCCACTCCCACGGACGACAGTTCCGTCACTTCCACATCCGCTCCCGCCTT
The DNA here is from genome assembly GCF_020103775.1 of Allostigmatella hybrida. Classification (NCBI taxonomy): domain Bacteria; kingdom Pseudomonadati; phylum Myxococcota; class Myxococcia; order Myxococcales; family Archangiaceae; genus Allostigmatella; species Allostigmatella hybrida. Next base: position 164,004 of record NZ_JAHXBH010000012.1, on the reverse strand, counting down.
CACCAGGGCCCCCTCACTTCCGGACCGGCGCACGCCGATGACGCAGCCGAAGCCGCCCCGCTTCCCCGCCTGTACCCCGGCGCGGGCATCCTCCAGCACCGCGGCGCGCCCGGGCGCCACGCCCAGCCGCCGGGCCCCCTCCAGGAACGTGTCCGGGGCGGGCTTGCCGGGCAGCTCCAGCCTCCCGGCCTCCACCCCATCCACCCGCGCGTCGAACAGGTGCTCCAGCCCCGCGGCCTTCAGCACGGCCTCGCCGTTGCGGCTGGAGGTCACCACCGCCGTGCGGAACCCCGCCGCCCGGACCTGCTCCAGCAGGCGCACCGCGGGCGGGTAGACCTCCACGCCCTGGCGCTCCAGGGCCTCGTGGAAATAGGCGTTCTTGCGCGCCCCGAAGCCGTGGACCGTGTCCACCTCCGGGCCGTCTCCGGGCGTCCCCTCGGGCAGCACCAGGTCCCGGCTCTCCAGGAAGCAGCGGATGCCCTCCAGCCGGGGCCGGCCATCCACGAAGCGCTGGTAGTCCTCGTCCGTGAAGGGCTGGAAGGTGCGCTCCGTGCGCCGCGCGTGCTCCTTCAGGTACGCGTCGAAGAGCCGCTTCCACGCGGCGGCATGCACCCGCGCGGTGCGCGTCACCACCCCATCGAGATCAAACAGCACCGCGTCCAGCGCGTGCCGGGACAGGACCACCGTCGTGGAAGGCGAAGCCATGGGCAGGGACTCCTGCATGGGGGCACCCATGCGTCCTCCCCACCATGTGCACGCCTCAACAGTCTGGCAGGGCCCGTGTGGGGCCCCTCCGGGCCACCGGGCGCAGGCCGTGCGCCCTCTGCCCGGCCATGCGGCCCTCGGCTGCCTGGACGCCTGCCTGCCCGGCTCAGTTCACGGTGAAGCGGCGCGCCATCTCGCTCACCTCGGTCGAGACCGCGTGGAGCGTGCCGGTGGCCTGCTGCGTGGACTCCAGGCGCTTGAGCGTGGAGTCCATGATCTGCGACAGGTCCGCGATGGCCCCGAAGATCTGGGAGATGCCCGCGTTCTGCTGGCTCACCGCCGCGACGATCTGCCGCATCGCCGCCGAGTTCTCCTGGGACAGGCGCGACAGCTCCCGGAGGCTGTTGCTGGAGGCGCGCATCTGGTCCAGCCCGTCGGCGATGTCCCGCGAGCCCTGGGCCGCCATGGACGCCGCGCCCTCGATGGCCTCGATGACTTCATTGAGGATGTTGCGGATGCGCGTGGTGCTCTTGACGGACTGGTCCGCCAGCGCGCGCACCTCGCGGGCGAGCACCGCGAAGCCCTTGCCCTCCTCGCCGGCGCGCGCCGCCTCGATGGCGGCATTCACGGCCAGCAGGTTGGACTGGTCCGCCATGTCCTTCACCGCCTCGGTGATGTCGCCAATCTGCGAGGCACTCTCGGCCAGGCGGTTGAGCTTCTCCTGCATGGCCTCCACGAACTGCTGGAAGGCCGACAGCCCCACCATGCTCTGCTCGATGGCGGCCTCGCCCTCGTGGCCCAGCTCCTCGGCGCGCTTGGCCACCCGGAGCATCGCCTCGGCCCGCTCGGCCGTCATCTGCGAGGTCTGCTTGATTTCCTGCGAGGTGACTTGCGTCTCCTGGATGGCCGCCGCCTGCTGGTTGAGGCTCTGCTCCTGCTCGGAGTTGGCGTCCGTCAAATCCTTGCCGGCCGCCACGAGCCGCGTGGCCGACGAGTGCAGCGTCTCGGGGATCTGCCGCAGCCGGGACAGCAGGTTGTTGAGCTGGGCGGACAGCTCGCCAATCTCGTCCGTGGACACCCACTCCGGCGCGGTGATGCGCCCCGCGGCCAGCCCTTCGATGGCCACGCGCACCGCCGCGGCCCCTTCGGCCTGCCGCCGCGCCAGCAGCCACGCGGTGATGCCCGGCAGGATGAGCACCAGGCCGCACACCCACGGCAGCGCGAAGACCAGCTCCGTGAACAGCGTGCTGCCCAGCGCCTGGAGCTTCGCCGCGGACTGGCCCCCGCCATCCAGGGCAATCTCCGCGCGCAGCGCGTCGCGGAAGTTCATCAGCTTGACGGCCACCACGCTGCTGCCCAGCATCACCGTGGCCAGCAGCGAGGCCACGAACGTGAAGGGCAGGAACCAGGACTGCCGCGGCCAGAACACCCCGCCGCCCACCACCAGGGCGTTGGGGTGGGCCTTGCGCTCCTGCAGGGCCACGGGGAACAGGAGCTTCTCCAGCCCCAGGCCGATGGGGAACATCAGCACCACGCCGCAGCACACCCCGACGATGGTGCCAATCACCACCCGGTTCAGGGGCTTGTCGAAGTAGAGGCACACCGGAAGGGCGAAGAAGAAGCCGCCCATCGTCCAGGCGAACACCGAGGAGTAGAACGCGCCCCGCCAGGGCAGGCGGAGGATCCGCGCCAGCCGCTCCCCGGGCCGGTCGTCCTGGCGCGGCAGCAGGGCCGAGCGCATCAGGAAGCGCAGCACCAGGTAGGGGTAGGCGATGCCCAGGCCCAGGATGATGCAGGGCAGCACGGCCGCCACGGCCAGCAGCCCGTCCTCGCCGGCCACCCCCACGGTCATGCCGTTGAGGTAGGCCGCGATGGGTGCCGCAGGCAGCACCCGGCTCATGAAGATGCCCAGGCCGCGCCGGGAAAGAGAGCCTACGAACTTCGCGTCAGAGGTATCCATGACCACCCAGTCCCCCTGGGGTGCGCACGCGAGTGCATGCGCACGGCTTGCATCCGCCCCAACACTACACCGTCAGGCGGCAAGAGCCACTGCGGGGGACACCGGGGTGGACCCTCTCACACCCCTTCACATCGCGCAGCAAGCCTCGATGGCCGCCGTGTACAGCGTCAGCGACTTGCGCGCCGCCGCCACCACGCGCTCGCACTCCGGGCTGCCCGGCTCCACCGCGGACTTGATGATCTCCAGGGCCTCCTCGGGGTGCGCGTCGTCGTACCGGGCGTGCGCCTTGAGCCACATCATCGACACGCCGTCGATGCGGACCCCGTCCCGGGCATACTCCCGGAACGGCTTCTCGCACTTCTCCGTCCACACCCCCGTCACGCCCTCGATGGCCCAGTTCGAGGCGGCCACGCCCTCGGCCAGGGTGCCCCGGGTGCACATCTCCAGCAGGTGCTCGTGCAGGGCCAGGATTTCCGGCAGGGGCTTGCGGGCGAACACCTCATCGGGGTTCACGCCGATGGCCACCATCCAGTCCAGGTACCACTCGGCGTGACGCGCCTCGACGCCCAGGTTCTGCAGCAGCCAGCGCCGGGAGCTCGCATCGCCGGGGCGCTGCCCGTAGGTCGTCTTCGCCAGCGACAGCCCCATGTACTTGGGGAAGCTCTCGACGATGAAGAAGAAGTTCGACAGCACACGCTGCCAGTGAACGAGCGGCGGGTGCTTCCCGGCGGCCGTGTCTCGGAAGATGCTCGGCCAGCAGGCGGCCTCCCACTCGGGCTGCAGGGTCGCCAGCATCCCCTCCATCCACTGCGGGTGTGGGGTGGGCTTGAGGGCAGGAGGACTGTAGCGCCGGGCCACCACCTCGTTGGCTGGACGGGCCACCACCGGCGGGGGCGCAGTCTTCGTCAAGAGATCGGTGTTCTGAACGACGGGCGACATATTCACTCCTGGTCAACATCGCGAGAGGCGACGGCTGCTGTCCGACCTTTCGGTAGGCAGCCGAGCGATGGCAAATGTTTTATTCACGCTGGAATAAGGCGTCAAGCGGCCATGTGTGTTTTAAACCACACGAGAAATTTTGACTATTAGTGAAGTCTCATGAAAAGATATCGAACTCCAGGTTGGGGGCGCCCCGGGCTTCAGTCAGCCCCCACCACGGTGCGAGCCTTCTCCAGCATGCGCCGCAGGGGCGCCTCGTCCGCCAGCGCCAGGGCCTCGTCCCACCCCATCCAGCGCGCGCCCAGGGACTCGGCAGGGTCGTGCGCGAGCGCCTCCGGGTTCTCGCTCACCACCAGGTAGCGCACGTCCAGGTGCAGGTGCCCGGGCTCTTCCTGCCGCGCCGGAATGCCGTGCACGTCCACATCCAGGGGCCGGGGTGCCGAGGGGTGCAGCCGCACCTGGCACCCCGTCTCCTCACGGGCCTCGCGCAGCGCGGTGGCCTCCAGCTTCTGCCCGTCCCCCACCTCCGCGTGCCCGCCGGGCTGGAGCCAGCGCTTCAGCTTTCCGTGGTGCACCAGCACCACCCGCGTCCCGGTGGGGTCCACCACCACGGCGCTGGCCGTGAAGTGCGCCGGGGCCTGGGCCCGGGAGAAGGGTTGGGCCAGCGTGGAGGCCAGTGCGCGCATGCGCTCGAGGTCCTCGCGCTCCTTGGCGTCCGCGGGGACATGGCGCGCGAGCAGCTCTTCCAGGGAAGCGGCAGTGTCGGACATAGGGGGCAGGGATAAAGCGCACAGGCGCCTTCCTGGCCAGTGCCTTCTGGTCTCACCCCGGTACGGCTCCTGCATGTCCGGTAGCCAATGCGGGTGTGCTCTAGTGGCGCGCCCGCTGTTCAGTGGAAGAGAAGGCCCCCTGCCCCATGGCCCACGTCCTCATCATCGATGACCACGACACCCTGCGCGAGGGGATGACCCTCACCCTCACGCGCTCTGGCCACACCGTCTCCGCCGTGCGCTCCGGCACGGACGGCCTGGCCGCCTACAAGAAGACGCCCTTCGATCTGGTCGTCACGGACCTGAAGATGGACGGGATGGACGGCATCGCCGTGACGCAGGCGCTCAAGGCGCTGAACCCCGCGGTGGTGGTGATGGTGGTGACGGCCTTCGGCACCATCGAGACAGCGGTGCGGGCCATGCAGGAGGGCGCCTACGACTTCATCACCAAGCCGTTCGCCCCTGAGGTGCTGCGCGCCAAGGTGGACAAGGGGCTGGAGCTGGCCAGCACGCGCCGGCAGGTGGAGCGGCTGACGGCGCGCACCGCGGCGCACGAGGCGGACGCGGCCCTCACCCACGGGAACCTGGTGGGCGACAGCGAGCCGGTGCAGCGGCTGCTCACGCAGGTGCGCAAGGCCGCCGCCAGCGACGCCACGGTGCTGGTGCGCGGCGAGAGCGGCACGGGCAAGGAGCTGGTGGCGCGCATGCTCCACCAGTTCTCCCCGCGCAAGGACGGCCCCTTCGTGGTGGTGCACTGCGCGGCCCTGGCCGAGACGCTGCTGGAGAGCGAGCTGTTCGGCCACGAGCGCGGCGCCTTCACCGGCGCCGTGAAGCGCAAGCTGGGCCGCTTCGAGCTGGCCGACGGGGGCACCCTCTTCCTGGACGAAATCGGGGAGATTCCCGCATCCGTGCAGACGAAGCTCCTGCGCGTGCTGCAGGAGAAAGAGATTCAGCGCGTGGGCGGCGAGGAGACGCTCAAGGTGGACGTGCGCGTGGTGAGCGCCACCCACCGGGACCTCCAGGCCGAGGTGAAGGCGGGCCGCTTCCGGGAGGACCTCTACTACCGGCTGCACATCGTCCCGCTGCTCCTGCCCCCGCTGCGCGAGCGCCCCGAGGACATCGGCACGCTGGCCCGGCACTTCGTGGCCAAGCATGCGCTCCGGGTAAACCGGCGCGTGACGGGCCTGGACGACGGCGCCCTGCGGGCGCTCACCCGCCATGCCTGGCCCGGCAACGTGCGCGAGCTGGAGAACGCGGTGGAACAGGCGCTCGTCTTCGCCGAGGGCGAGCAGCTCACCGAGGCGGACCTGCCCGCCTATCTGGGCAGCCCCCAGTCGCGCACGGACGCCACCGGGCTGCCCGTGCTCCAGGGCGACCGTCCCCTGCCGGACATCCTTGAGGACCTGGAGCGCCAACTCATCGCCCGCGCCTATGAAAAAGCGGGCAGGGTGAAGACGGAGACGGCCCGGCTCCTGGGCATCAAGACCTCCGCCCTGTATTACAAGCTGGAGAAATACGGCTTCATCTCCAAGGGGGAGCGGCCCGAGGACGGCTGATCCCTCGAAAATCCATCGTCCCGCGGCCCGCACCATGACTTTCCACCATGTGCCCCCTCTCACCGGCACCCCGGCCGGGCCCCGAAGCCCCCGGAACGGCTGGGCTTCTGCCCTCAACGGAAGGCGCTGGACGGGGTTTCCCGTGGCACCCTCCTTGCTAGGTGGAGCCAATTAATGACGCTCCGCCTGCCAAGCCTGCTGCTGTGCCTGCTGCTGGGGGCGCCCGCGTGGGGCGCCACGGGGCTGGAGGCCAGCCGCGGCACGGCGCAGCAGGCGCGCACGGCGGTTCGCACCCTGCGCGAGCGGCAGCAGGCCCTGCGGCAGGAGCTGAACGGGCTGGGCGGGCGCATCGAGACGCTCAAGGCGGAGCGGCAGGGGCGGCTCACCGCGGGGCCCGAGCTGGAGCAGGCGCTGCGGCGCTCGCAGGAGCTGAGCGGCGAGCTGACGGGGCTGGCGCAGGCGGTGGCCGGCGCGGAGGGCGAGTCGGAGCGGGCCCACCTGGCGCTGCATGCGGCGCTGTCCGAGGCGCTGGAGCAGGCGCGCGCCGCGTGGGATGCCACCGGGGACAGGAACCAGCGCGCCACCCTCCTGGTCCGGATGCGCACGCTGCGGGCCGAGCGGGAAGCGGTCCGCGCGGCGCTGCCCGCCTCGCGGGTGCCGGCCCTGGGCCGCGCGGAGGCGAGCGATGACCCCACGGACCTGCTGGAGCAGGCCGACGCGCTGCGGGACTCGGGCGACAAGGTGCGCCAGCGGCTCACGGCCCTGAAGTCCCGCATCACCGAGGTCCGCGAGGAGCGCGAGCTGGAGCGCCGGATGAGCGACTTCCTCGGCGAGGAGCGCATGTTCGACGAGCAGGACCGGAACATGCGGCTGCGCCTGGGCGCCACGGGCCTCTCCCCCCAGCTCGACGAGCGGGAGGGGAACCCCGAAGGGGTGGCGGGGGCGCCGGGCCCTACCGCGCCTCCCACCGCGCCTCCCCCCGCGGACACTCCGGTGGACACCTCCCCGGGGCGCGGGGACCCGCCCCTGCCCGAGGTGGGCGGGATTCCGGTGCCGGCGGCGCCCCCCGCCTCGTCCCCCGTTGCGGCGCATGCGCGTGACCACCGGCCCCAGGTGCAAGGGGTGCGAGCGCAGGAGCTGGCCGCCGGAGACTTCGAGGACCTGGCCACGCTGGAGGCCGAGGCGAAGCGGCTGGAGTCGCTGGCCCGTGAGCTGGACTCCCGCGCGAGCGCCCTGGAGCGCAAGGTGCGCGAGCTGGAGTGAGCCGCGGGGCGGGCCTTAGAAGAAGCCCACCTCCACCCCCAGCAGCACCACCGCCTGGAGGCGGATCTCCTGCTCGGGCAGCCGGCCCCGGCCGCGCACGAGAATGCTCATGGAGGGCGCGGCGATGAAGGGCTGCAGTTCCTCATCCTCCAGCTCCATGCGCAGCACCGGGTAGGGGGCCTGCAGCCCCAGCTGGGCGATGCCCCGCCGGCGCGCGATGCGCACCTCCAGGTCTCCCGCCTTGGCGAAGAACTCCAGCGTGTCCAGGAAGCCGAAGTCCGCGCCGCCCGGGCTCAGCAGCCGCACCTCCAGGGACTGGAGCCGCACGGAGTCCACCTCGTCCTTGGAGACATCCTGGTTCTTGAAGTCCTGGTTCTCGTCGAAGTCGAGCGCCGCGAAGCTGCCAATGGCCGGAAAGGCGTTGAGCGGCGTGAGGGCGCCGGGCATGGCCGCCGGGACGGCCGTCTCCCCGCGCAGCTCCGTCTTGAATGAGGAGGGGCCGCAGGCAGCGAGCAGGGGGCAGGCCCCCATCCAGGACAGCAACACACGGCGGCGCATGGGGCGACTGTAACGAGCGCTCCCCGCCGCGTCACGGGTGAGGCGCGCGCGAGGGCAAGGCACACGGTATGGTGCGCGCACGTGCCCCGCCTTCTGCTCGCTCCCCTCCTGCTCCTGCTCCTGGCCGCCTCCCGCGGCCATGCGGCCGACAAGAGGGGCTCGCTGCGGCTCACGGGCCGGCTCTCCCTGGACTCCAATCCCCTCCGGGACTTCTCCGACGCGCAGAGCCCCTCCCCCCAGCCGGACGCCGTCCTGAGCCTGCTGGCGGTGGGCGAAGGCAGCCTCACCGGGGAGCGCGCGCAGCTGGTGGGCCGCTACGAGCTGGGCGGCCGCAAGTTCCTGGACCGGGGCGAGGAGGACTTGCTGGTGCAGGCCGCGGCCGCCGAAGGCTCCGTGGCCCTGGGCGCCCGGTGGGGGCTGGGCGTGGAGGGCCGCGTCAAGGACCGGCGGGGCGGCAGCCGGGCCTACTCGGACCTGGGCGCCAACGCCTTCGCCGAGTACGCCCCGGATGTGCGGCTCGCGCTGCGGGTGCGCGCCGGGGCCCACCGCTTCGTGTACCGCCCCGCGCCCCAGGCCAACTTCGGCGGGCCCGAGCTGGGCGTGCAGGGGCGCTACCGCCTCAACCGCCGCCACACGCTCACGGCCTTCGGCGAGTACGGCGCGCGGGACTACCGCGTGCAAGCCACGCCCTACCCGGGCCGGGAGGACACCGCCCCCGGCCGCCGGGAGGACTCCTCCCTGACGGTGGGTATGGGCTACACGTACCGGGGCCCCGTGGCGCTGGGCTTGACGTACACCTACCAGGAGCTCAGCTCCAACAGCCGGGGGGAGACCGTGCTGCGGCACCGGTTGAGCGGCAGCGCGGGGGTGCGGCTGCCGTGGCGCCTCACGCTCCTGGCCCAGGGAGCGGCCGGCCTGAACAGCTATCCGGACGGAATCTTCCTGTCTCCCGAGATCCTCCTGGTGGAAGAGGACGAGGCGCAGAATTCCCTCTCGTTCAAGCTCGCGCGGCCCGTGAGCGGGCACCTGGACGTGGAGCTGTCCTACGCGCTGTATGGCACGCGCCTGCCGCAGAACGGGCTGTCCTATTTCCGGCAGGTGGCGGGACTGGGCCTCACCTGGCGGCTGTGAGCACCCTATCTTCAACCAACACCTGCCCGGCAGAACGCACGGTCCATGCTCCCGCATCGCGCGGCCGAGCCTTACGTTCCAGAGCAGAACAGGGCCCTCTGCTCACGGTAGAGAGTTGCACCGCACTTCCCGCTTCGAGGAGACGAAGATGACGTCGGACTGGTCCGCCTACGCGCAGGAGCAGGGATTCGGCCGCGAGCTGGGAGAAGTCCTGGTCCGCGCGGCCAGGGCCTCGCGCGGCCCGTATCTGACGACGGGAGACCTCTTGCAATCCCTGGTGCGGGACACCGGCCCCGCGGGCATGGCGTGCACGGCGCTGGGGCTGGGCCCCGGCCGCATCGAACGGCCGCTCGAGGAGCTCGCCGTGAGCCCGGAGCCCCCCGCCGCCCAGGCCCCGGCCCTGTCCGCCCCCGCCTCCGAGGTGTTCTTCCACACCCAGGACGAGAGCGACATGCTGGGGCTGCAGACCTCCGGCGCCCTCCTGCTCGCGCTGCGGCTGGACCGGAGGGGACTGCCCACGGCGCCGGGCGTGGCCCCGGCCGCGCCGGGCCATGGGGAGCTCGTCCTGGAGATGCTGGGCATCGAGCGCCCCGGCTTGCGGCGCGCCGTGCTGGAGGCCGTGGCCCAGACGCACCCGGACACCCGCGGCTGGGACGCGCGCTGCGAGGCCTACCTGCGCCTGAGCCGCTTCCACCTGGCCTGCACGGACGCCCAGGGCCGCAGGCACGGACAGGAGATTCCCGCCCCGGTGCGCGAGGAGGCCGCGTGCCTGCCCGCCATGGCGCTGCACTACCTGCAGGCCTCGCCGGAGGACCTGCGTTGGCTGAGCCACGCCCTCTATGACGGGCAGAAGAAGTGGTTCGTCGTGCGGCTCGTGCGCATGACGGAGTCCCTGCCCCCCGCGCTGCTCGAGCCACTCTTGTGCGCGGCCCTCTTCGAGCAGGACGCGAACCGCAACCGCCACTTCGTGGAGGCGGCGGTGCGCGCGGTGGGCAACGCCTCCGTCTTCGAGCGGCTGCTGGGCTACATGCGCCTGGGCGACGAGGCCGAGAAGGCGGGCGCCATGCGCGCGCTCTACTGGTGCTCCCCGCCGGACGCGGCGGCGGGCCGCGAGGTGGCGCGCGGGCTGCTCGACGCGTTCCTGCGCGAGACGGACCTCGACGTGCGGCGCAGCGCCATCTCCAACCTGGCCGGCATCGCTTGGTCCACCCTGGACGCGGGCCTCCAGGGCCAGATGCGCGAGGTGCTGAAGGCCGCCGCCTCCCACCCGGACGTGTACATCCGGCACCGCGCCGACTTCATCCGCAGCGAGGCCCAGGGCGCCCTGCCCATCAAGGGCTGGCCGCGCTGAAAACGCCGCGCTTCTAGCCCAGGTCCGCGAGGCGCTCGTCGATCTCCTCGGCGAGGCTGGGGTGCTTCTGGTCCAGCGCCACCTGGCGGGCGCGCAGGAGCGCCTCGCGCGCCGGGGCCACCTGCCCCGCCCCGGCGTGGGCATCCCCCAGCGACACCAGGGCCGCCGCATAGGTGGGATCCAACCGGGTGGCCGCCTCCAGGCTCTTCACCGCCTCGGCGTACTCGCGGCGCTCCAGGTACAGCTTGCCGAGGGAGAAGTGGCTCATGGGCGAGTCGGGAAACTCGGCCACCATCTGCTGAAACTGCTGCAACCGGGCATCGCTCATGGAGGGGTGATAGAGGAGAGGCATGACGGTTGCCAAGCAAGACGTGCGTCCCCTGGCGGAGAGGGCCCGGGCCGCCTCCCGCGTGCTCGCCAACGCCCCCACCCAGCAGAAGGACGAGGCCCTGCGCGGCATGGCGCGCCACCTGCGGGCCGCCGCCCCCGCCATCCTGGCCGCCAGCGCCGAGGACGTGGCCGCCGCGCGCGCGGCCGGCAAGAACGCCGCCTTCCTGGACCGGCTCCTCCTGGATGCCCCCCGCGTGGCGGCCATGGCCCGCGCCGTGGAAGCCCTGGCGGGCCTGAAGGACCCCGTGGGCGAGGTGACGGAGACCTGGAAGCGCCCCAACGGGCTCCAGGTGCGCAAGGTCCGCCTGCCGCTGGGGGTGGTGCTGATGATCTACGAGGCGCGCCCCAACGTGACGAGCGACGCGGCCGCCCTGTGCCTCAAGAGCGGCAACGCGGCGCTGCTCCGGGGCGGCAGCGAGGCGGCGCGCACCAACGCGGCCATCGCCCACGCCCTCACCCAGGCCCTGAAGGACGCCGGGCTGCCCGAGCACGCCCTCCAGCTCGTCCCCACCGGGGAGCGGGAGTCGCTGCTGGAGCTGCTCAAGCTGGAGGGGCTCATCGACCTGTGCATTCCTCGCGGCGGCGAGGGGCTCATCCGCTTCGTGGTGGAGAACGCCCGCATCCCCGTGGTGAAGCACTACCAGGGCGTCTGCCACGTCTACGCCCACGCGGACGCGGACCTGGAGATGGCCACGCGCATCACCCTCAACGCCAAGGCGAGCCGGCCGGGGGTGTGCAACGCCGCCGAGTGCCTGCTGGTGGACCGCGCCATCGCCGAGCACTTCCTGCCCGAGGTGGGGCGGGCGCTGGCGGACCAGGGGGTGGAGCTGCGCGGCTGTCCCACGACGGTGGGGGTGCTCTCCCGCGCCGGGGTGCCCGTGAAGCCCGCGGCGGAGGACGACTACGGCCGGGAATTCCTGGATCTCATCCTGGCCGTCCGGGTGGTGAAGGACCTGGACGCGGCGCTGGCCCACATCGGGCGCTACGGCAGCGAGCACACCGAGGCCATCGTCACCGGGGACGCCCAGGCGGCCTCCCGCTTCACCCGGGAGGTGCAGGCCAGCGCCGTCCTCTGGAACGCCTCCACCCGCTTCAACGACGGGGGGGAGCTGGGGCTGGGGGCGGAGATCGGCATCTCCACCAGCCGTCTGCACGCCTTTGGACCGATGGGGCTGCGAGAGTTGACGAGCCAGAAGTACATCGTCCACGGGCAAGGTCAGGTGCGCTAGGGTGGGCCCCACATGGCAATAAAGAAGAAGACTTCCTCGAAGGCGAAGACTGGCGGCAAGGCGCCCGCGGCGCGCAAGAAGACGGCGGCGGCGAAGAAGCCCGCGGCACGCAAGAAGGGCGCACTGCCGAAGACGATCCGCAAGAAGGCCCCGCCCCGGGCAGAGAAGGCCGAGGCGCCCGCGGAGAACCCGCGCGCCAAGGCGCTGGCGCACAAGGCGGCCAAGCTGCTCGTGGACAAGAAGGCCACGGACGTGCTCGTGCTCGATGTGCGCGGCAAGACGTCCTACACGGACTACATCGTCGTGGCCTCCGGCGAGAGCGACCGGCAGGTGAGCGCCATGGCCGAGAACGTCCACCTCAAGCTCAAGGAAGAGGACGGCCTGCGCGCCACGGGCACGGAGGGCACGGAGACGGGCCAGTGGGTGCTCCTCGACTACAGCGAGGTGGTGGTGCACCTGTTCCTGGGCGAGGTGCGCTCCTTCTACGATCTCGAAGGCCTCTGGGCCGACGCGCCGCGGGAGAAGCTGGCCTGAAAGTCCGGCTGCTCTCCATCGGCAAGGACCGCTCGGGCCTGTTCGAGCCCGGCGTGCAGGAGTACGCCTCGCGCCTGGAGCACTACACCCGCTTCGAGCTGGTGGAGCTGGCCGAGGCGAGTGGCCGCAAGCTGAAGCCGGGGGACGCGAAGGCCGCCGAGGCGGAGGCCATCCTCGCCCGGCGCAAGCCCCAGGACTGGCTGGTGGCGCTGGACGAGCGCGGCAAGTCCCTGGACTCGGTGGAGTTCAGCCGCTACCTGGGCAAGGCCCAGACGGGCGCCAAGGACTTGCTGTTTGTGATTGGCGGGGACGAGGGGCTGGAGGACTCGGTGCGCCAGGCGGCGCACCTGACGCTCTCCTTGTCCCGGATGACACTGCCGCACCGGCTGGCGCGGCTGGTGCTCATCGAGCAGATCTACCGCGCCTTCACCCTGCTCAAGGGCGAGCCCTACCACAAGTGAGCCCGCCCCGAGGGACGGCGTCCAGACTCAGTCGGCCTTCTTGAGCGCGGGCTGGAAGCTCTCCGTGGTGGGGCGCTTCGAGGCCGAGCAGGCGCCGCTGCCATCGGCGGGGCGGGCACCGAACAGCAGCGTGTCGTCCACCACCTTCACCAGCTCGTACTCCACGCCGCAGCGCTCCAGGTCGACGCCGATTACCCCACAGCCCTTCGTGGACGTCACGTCCTGAGCGGTGTCGAGCTTCCAGGCCGACGCGTTGCCACACGTCCCGGGATTCGCCTCCTTGAGCACATCGATCATGAACTCGGCCTTGGGCGTCAGCTTCATCGTCTGAAGGGTAAACGTGGCCTCGTGGGTGTCCTTCACCGCAGCCTCATCCTCCGTCACGGAGTACGGCCCCTCGGCGAGGGCCACGATCATGGGCGTCTTGCAGGCGGGGTCCGCGAACAAGGTCAGCGTGCCCGACCAGGTGGACTCCTTGATGTCGTACTCGCGCATGACGTAGAGCTTCGAGTCCTCCTCCTCGGTCGGCCGCACCTCACACCCGGTGCTGACCCACTTGCCCTGGATGTCGTCCTTGATGGAGTCGCTTCCACAACCGGACAGCAGGGGCAGGATCGCGAGGCTCAAGGCGGAGAACTTCAAGGTACGGCTCGTCATGGGGGCTTCTCCAAGCGCCTGGGAATAGGGATGACCTCGGCCCCAGGGCTCACGAGAAGTAAAGAACAACAGACATTCTGTCAAAAATACGTCTTTGGGATAACGCGGGGTGTCGCTGGTTTTTCTGTGATGCTTTGCGTCACGGAGTGTCTGAAGTGCTGGGGCGCTGGGGCGCTGCCACCGGGGCGTAACAAGCCCCCTTCCACTCGTAAAAGACATCTCCGCAAGGCGGCGAGACCTTGGCGACTTCGACCCAGCAGCCTCCCCGAATGTTGCTCTGAGCCCGAGGACAAGGGGGGCGGCGCTGTCCCGGAAGAGGCTCCTTGAGCATTTCGAGACTCAGCCCGCCCGGCTCGGACTCGGGTGCCATGTTGGACACGGGTACCTCCTCCACGGCCGCATCCGCCACGCCCCGGGTTCCTCCATCGCTCATGACGGAGGGAGGAGCCCACACTCCCTCCAGGTTCAAGTTGCCCGAGATCAGAACGAGGAGCCCAACGGCCACGGAGATGGCCAACAGAGGAAAGACCAGCCCGCGATCGCTCAGCTTGGCTGGAGGACGCGTCCTTCCCGGGCCGTCCGCGAGCACCTCCAAGGCAGCGGCCAGTTCGGCGGCACTGCCTCGGTCCTGAGGATTCTCGGAGAGTATGCGGAGAATGAGGTGCTCCAGTTCGGGAACCAGAGGGGGTCAACGTCCCGGAAAGGACCAACACCTTAGGACGAATACTCCCCGGTTACTTCTCTGGGGTTTCAGTGATGCTCCAAGGCGACCCTCGGGGCATGCACCAAAAAACCAAGCAGGACCATCACCCGGTTAATCTACTTACCTTGAACTCCTGTGTGAACAGGCTTCAATGCTTCTCGCACCGGTTCGGGTCATCGAATCACGACACGAAAGCGCGCAGCGGAATGGTCGGCAGCATAACTTGAACAGCCACTTGTAGTGTTAGCCCAGCCCGTTTGCTGAACGGTGGCAACATGACTGCCTGCCCCCAACTGAAGGGTTCGCCGCATGTACCACGGACAATACCAGCCGGACGAACCGCTTTCGGCACCGGTTCCACATCCCACAATCACATCGCCCCAAGAGGAGTCTCCGTAGGCAACATTGTCAACAAGAAACCGGAGCCCACAATGAGCAGCATTACCCTTATTACCTGCCACCCCATTGATCGAACCATTAGCCTCCAAATCGACTGTTGCGCTTTGGGGCAAATTAAAATTAATGGCTGTGCCAGGAACAGATCTCCAATGAAAACCTGTCACCTTTAAATCACCAGTCTGTTGAGCCGTATAGATAGCAGTGATAATTCCAGGTAGCCCTTGTGGACCAACAGGGCCCTGAGCACCTGTTTCCCCTTTGAGCCCCTGCGGCCCCAGGGGACCTGAAGCCCCCGTGAGCCCCGCTTCACCCTTGGGCCCTTGCTGTCCCGAGGGGCCAACTTCTCCTCTAGGCCCCTGCGGTCCCGTGGGACCTACAGCGCCCGCGACCCCCGCTTCTCCCTTGGGCCCTTGCGGACCCACAGGGCCCGCCTCTCCTCTCGGTCCCTGTGGCCCTATGGGTCCACGAGGCCCTGATGCACCCAATGTCACAACCATCGTATCGTTCTGAGCAGGCAAACTTCCTGTTGACACTGTCAGCAGGTAAGAACCCACTGCACCTGCGAAGGTCACCGGCAGTGACGCAGCAAGCTCACTCTCCTTGGATGACAGCAGCGGGATTTGAACACCCGCCAATTTGAGCACTGGGCTTGCTCCATTGGTAAAATTCTCGCCATTAACATACAGCGTCGCCACGGGGTAATCCACATCAACCCCTAGCACAACCAACTGCGGCGCACCTTGGGCGAGCGCCAAACTTGAGCCCAAGGAAGCGGCCAGAACACAGATCGGCACAAGGTTGGCAGGGAAACGAGTGGACATTTATTCAGCCTCACTTTCAGGGTATGCAGGTCGTAAGCAAACACTTGCGGCGAAGCCGCCTAACACACAAGTATCGCAAGTCCTCCAAAAAAACCTTGCTTCCAGCGCCAAGCAGAAGTGCTGTTCGCCTTATGGAGTGTCCGAAGTGCTGGGGCGCAGAAGTGCAGCCGCCGGGGCATAGCAGGCCCCCTTCCAGTCGTAAGAGCCCTCTTCGCAAGGAGGTGTAGCTCTGGCGACTTCGACCCAACAACCTCCCCGGATATTGATCTGCGAGCGAAGACAGGGAGGACGACGCTGCCCTGGAAGAGGCTCCTTGGGCATTTCGAGGTGCAAGCCGCCAGGCTTGGACGCTGGCGCCATGCTGGACATAAGCACCTCCTCCATGGCGGCATCTGCCACGCCCCGGGTTCCTCCATCGCTCATGACAGAGGAAGGGGCCCAAACCCCCTCCAGGTTCAGGTTTCCTGAGACCAGGATGAGGAGCCCCACGGTCACGGAGATGGCCACCAGGGGCAAGGCCATCCCGTAGTCGCTCAGCTTCGCCGCAGGACGCGCCCTTCTTGGCAGCACCACAGGCGCGGCCACCTTCACGGAGGCATGGGTACCAATCTTGGAACTGTCCGCGACCGCATCCAAGGCAGCGGCCAGTTCGGCGGCACTGCCTCGGTCCTGAGGATTCTCGGAGAGCATGCGAAGAATGAGGTGCTCCAGTCCGGGCGCCATCGGGGTCAACGTCCCGGGAGGCACCAACGCCTCCAGGGTCTCGCGCCCATCATCTCCCACGAGGGAGGGGTCAGTCGCCAGGGGTGGGTAGACACCCGTGCACAGGCGGTAGGCCGTCACCCCCAGGGCATACACATCATCGGCCGGGGTGGCCTCGTAATGCATGCCCTGCGAGCGGCGGTGGTCCCAGTGAAACCGCAGCGCCTGGGGGCTGCGGTAAATGCGGGTGCCCGGCGCCAGCGCCCCCTCGGTGAGGGACGCGGCGCCCTTCCAGGTGCCGCACCCAAAGTCCATGAGGAAGGCCTGGCCCTCGGAATTCACCATGACGTTGTCGCCTTTAACGTCCCGGTGAAGCCCCTGGCACGCATGGGTGGCCGCCAAGGCCCGGGCCACCTGGGCCAGCAGGCGCGGCGCATGGTCCAGCGGCTGTGGATGGTCCTTGGCCCAGTCGTACAGCCGGAGCCCCTCCACCCACTGCATGATGAGAAAGGGGTGCGCCTCCCCTTCCTGACTCCCTCTCCACCTTCCTCTGCCCAGCAGACGCGGCACGCTGGGATGCTGGATCCGGGTGAGCAATTCCGCCTCACGGTCGAAACGGGGATCTTCCGGGAAGCGCGCCAGCTTGAGGGCCACCGCAGGCCCCTTTCGCCATCCCTTCTTGTGGGCGAGGTAAACCGCCCCGTACGTGCCGTAACCCGCCCGTCCCTGTACCCGCCATGAGCCCAGCGGGGTCCCCGGCGGCAGCGCCTCGGGCAGCAACGTGTCCATGGCTCCATCCTACCTGCCGGGTTTTCTCGCGTCAGCCCTCCTCTGGACGTCTGTTCACCTTTCTCCGCCAACCTGTTCCAGGGAGCACGGTAGGCTTGCCCCTGAGGTGACTAAATTGCTTATCCGAACCGCAACGCTGAGCTCGCTGTGTGTCCTGACCTTCGCTTCTGCCTGCACCGACAACGACGTCAGCCCGTTTCCCCCTCCCACGGGCTGCAAGGTCCCCGGGACGCTGTGCTGGGACTTCGAGGAGGGCACGGTGCCAGCGGGCTGGACCCCGTACCGCGACGAGTTCAGCGGCCAGTTGCTGGTGGACACCACGCGCCCGCACTCTGGCAAGTACGCGTTGCATGCCAAGGAGATGGTGGGCGGCAAGGAGGGCTCGCAGGGCGGCCCCAAGAAGACCCTCCGCTTCAACCTGCCCGCCAACTTCGGTCCCGTGCTCTGGGGCCGGGCCTATGTCTACACGACGCCCGAGCGTCCCATGTCGCACGCGGGGCTCTTCAACGCCCGCTACCCCCGGCCCGGGCAGACGGGGGGCGCCTTCGACACGCTCGACTGGTACGAGGTCGCCACTTACCAGCAGAAGTACATGTCCATCTGGCACCCGCCCGAGCCGCCCGGCTTCCCCGAGTGGGTGCAGGTCTCGGACACGCCGCTGGTGCTCAACGAGTGGACCTGCCTCGAATGGCACTTCGACGGGGCCAACGGCGACGCTCCCGAGGCCGCGGACCCACGCGTGTGGCTCAACGGAGAGGAGCTCGACTGGCCCGAGAAGTTCGTCTTCTCTGATCCGCCCACGTCCACGCCCCCAGTGAAGGAGAAGGCCTCGAACTTCACGGTGCTGGAAACGGGCGTCTTCCTCTACCAGGGCCTCTCGGTGCCCACCGACTGGTGGATTGACGACCTCGCCGTGGGCCCGCAGCGGATCGGCTGCGACGTCACCCCATGATCTGGGTGGTGTGCCGTGCGATGGCGGCCCATTTCGACGTGGAGGGTTTCCTGAATCGGCATCCCGGGCTTGAGCCTGACACGGTCTGGAGGAAAGGCGACCGGGAGTCGGCGAAGCGCACGGCCGACACCTCGGGCTTCAATATCCCCCTGGCTAAGGATGATAACTTCGAGAAAGCCCTCGCGCAGACGCGCCAGGCTGCGGATCAGTTGGCGCCCGTACTGCGGGAACTCGCCAGCCTCACCGTGGATCTCTTCATCGACTTTGGAATGACCGTAGGCGAGGAGAAGCACTTCACCCGGCGCGCCCTGTTCTCTCCAGAGGTCCTCCACTGGTTCGCGGAGCGGCGTCTGGCCCTGGTCGTGTCTGCCTATCCCTCCTTTGACGAAGAGGAGGATGAGCCCGCATCCCCAGAAGACTGATTGGGGGACTCGCCATGCTCGACGCCACCCACTTCCGAGGGCTGTGCTTCGACAGCAAGGAGGGCTCGGCAGAAAACTGCTGGCCCCTCCCAACATCCGTTCAAGTCACGCTGGAATTGGGAGGGCCCAAACGTCGCGGATCCCAAACGTACTCCTCGGTAGGAATCAGCTTGATGTTCTTCAGCTCGTGACGCGCAACGAATGCAGCGAAGCGCTCGGAACCAATAAGCACTCCCGGCAAGCCTCGCGCCCGGAATACATCCTCACCTCGCCATGACTCCGGCTTCAATGTGAACCCATGGATTGTGTCCAGGTCCGCTGACCGGCATTCGTCGCACGTTCTGGCCTCTGCGTATCTCAGGAGGCTACGCTTCTCATCTAGGTAGGCACGTCCGAAGCAGGCAATGACCTCTAGGTAACGCGGCACAGAGACTGGACGAGAACTCTTGCGCTTCTTCCGAACCCGGCTGATCTCCACCGGATGGAAGCCCTGTAATCCCGTCAATCCCTCCGCTTGGAACGCCATGGCCATGCGCTCGGAGATCAAGAAGCTATCCCCTCCAGGTCCCGTCACAAAGTCACCCGGTTGCTTGCCGTACACCTCCAAATCCACACGATAGGGTGGCAGCCACGTCAGCATCCCGAGCAGGGTGCCGCACTGTGGGCAACGAGGGGCATCTCCAAGGTTGGAGGGCTCAACTGGATCGAATTTAGTGTCGTATTCTCCAGCCAAGACATCGTCGAGCACAAAAAATCTTGGCTCTGCGAGAGTCTCAGAAGCCATTGGGAAACCTCGCTCGCATCTCTGAACGGCTGTAGATATCTCTCAAGAGCTGCTCGAATTCCTTCCGCGTAGCCTTGGGAAACCGGATAAGCCACGCAATAACTTCCTCGTCTACCTCTCGATGCCATGTCTGATAGCCACAATGGGACTTCTCGTCTTTGGCGCGCGTTACGAAACGCGAGTCACGAGCCTTGTATAGCCCGCGAAGACTTGCATGACGCTCCAGTTGCCTGGCGATAGGACGGGAAATGACATGATGGTCCTGGCCCTTGCAATCAGGCGGTTCAGGAGCACTGGGCGAGGCTTCGGCCTCAACACGGGCCTCCTCTTGCTCCCGGGCCTCTTCTGCGATCTTCCACACCTGGAATGCACGCTCGGCCTCAGCTGCTTTTTTCGGCTCTATTTGGCGAAGGGCCGCACATGCACTGGCCATGCCTTGCTTGCAAGAGGACACCAGCGAGGTCTCCCCAGGCACAGCGGGGGCCTGCGATGCCACCAGAAGAAGAATCAGTGCGAACATTCATCCGAGGTTAGCACGCACCCGCCAACCTGAATGCCAAGAGTCTCCTGGGCAGCGCGCCCGGGTGGCCTCGGAGACCAGGATGGGGCCCCACTTTCCGCAGGCCCGGCTCTAGTCTGGTACCGGTGATTGAGGCGGCCAGAGACCTTGCTCCTCCGCTACTCGTCGCGCGCCGGCAATGCCATCGAGGAGTTGCTGCCGGGAAGAGTTCGCCTTGGGCATGCGCTTGACCCGGCGCTCAGCGTCATCCAATAACCTGAAGGCCTCTCGCGCCCGTTGAGGAAACAGCGCGAGCGACTGGACGTAGAGACACGCGATCAAGACGCGGATTCGAAGGTTCGGATATCCCAACCGCATCATGCGCCTCAAATGAGGACCGAAATCCGGCCAGGGCCGTGCATCCCCATAGGCTTGCACAAGAATGTCCTTGGTGGTGAGCCGCTGGAGATGCACACGTTCGGCCGGCGTTCGTGCATCCCGCAGAAAGCGGCGCTCAAAATCCTTGAGCGCGAGCAAGGCCACTTTAAAGGGGGCCTGGGCGCATCCCAGTGACAGGAGAAGGTAATCCTTTTCTTGGGCGACGGTATGCCACCAGCCACTTCGAGCACGGGTCATTGCGTGTCCCCGGGGCAAGGTTCTCCTTCGATGTCCTTGGGCCCCAAGTCCTACGGAGCTGGGGGGCGCCGGGGGATGAAGGTCACCACAGGCGCGGGCTTTCCCGCCACCGGCAGGGGCTCCGCCGCGGTGAACTCGAAGTCTCCCGTGCAGCGCGCCCGGGTGGCCTCGGAGACCAGGATGGGGACTCCCACCTTCTTGGTCAGCCCCTCGATGCGGCTCGCCAGGTTCACGGCATCCCCTATCACCGTGTACTCGCGCCGCTGCTCCGGCCCCATCGTCCCCACCACCACGCGGCCCGTGTGAATGCCAATGCCAATCTTCAGTGGGGCCTCCCCCTTCGCCTGGCGCTCGGCGTTGAACGCCTCCAGCGCCTCCAGCATCCGCAGGCCACACTCGACCGCCGCTTGCGGATGGGAGGCCAGCTCCAGCGGCGCCCCGAAGTATGCCAGGAGCCCATCCCCCATGAACTTGTCGAGCGTGCCCCCATGGCGGAACACCACCTCCACCATGCGCGTGAGGTAGCCGTTGAGCAGCGCCACCACCTGGGGGCTCTCCATCTGGTCCGCCAGCGTGGTGAAGCCCCGGATGTCCGAGAAGAGCAGCGTCACCTCCCGGTGCTGGCCCTCGTCCGCCCCCGGCCCCAGCTCCGCGATGCGGCGGGCCACCTGCGGGGAGAAGTAGCGCCCCAGCCGCGTGCGCTGCGTCTGCTCGCGGGACACCGCCTGGAGCAATTCCAGCACCTGCCTGCTGACGAAGGACGCCGCCACCGCCGCCACCACCAGCACCAGCACCAGGGCATGGGGATAAGCATCCCGGGGAATCCCGGCCTGGTCGCACAGCACCATCTCACAGGCGATGGCCACCGCCGTGGCCAGCACCACCCGCCACGTGGACAGCTCCAGCATCGCCACCACCATCACCAGCGTGACGTAGATGCCCAGGGGCAGCAGCGCCATGGCCACGGCGTTGGGGGTGTGCTCCAGGGCCGAGAGCTGGATGGCGAGGATGGCCGGCATGTCGATGCCCACCACCCCCAGGACGAGGTGTCCGCTCAGGACGGGCAGACGGCGGGCCGCCCACCACAGGCCCGCCGCGAAGGCCAGGTACACGCCCAGCATCCACGCGGGCATTCCCCAGTCGAACGCCAGTGCGAACAGAAGCCACCCCAGCGCCCCGCCCATCCGGAAGCGGTTGATCCACTCGCTCACCCGGGCGCGCTGCGTCATCAACCGCTCGAGGAGAAACTCGTCGATGCCAAACTGAGAAGGGACCTGGGACACGGGGCCATCACGTTAGACCAGCCTCCCTCGGGCGGCCAACAACCCCTCCGCCGCGCCATGTGCGGCCCGCCGGATGGAGTAGATTCCGCCCCCCCTAAGCAGTGAATCGAGGAAGTCTTTCATGCGCGGAATCCGAAGTGTCTGGCTCGCGGTGGTGATGGGTGGTTGGGGCTTGGCAAGCATGGGGTGCGGTGAGGAGGCGGAGCTGCCGCCTGCCCTGGACTGCCGGCTGGCGCAGGCGGTGTCGTCCCCGGACTGGGTGACGTGCCAGTTGAAGGAGATGACCCTGGAGGAGAAGGTGGGTCAGCTGTTCATGACGTATGCCTACGGGCAGAGCGTCTCGGACACGGATCCCGCGATGGTGGCGGGCAACCGCACCGACCACGGGCTCGACACGGCCGAGCAGCTCGTCGAGCGCTATCACCTGGGCGGCATCATCTACTTCAGCTGGGCTGGCAACCTGAAGGAGCCCGCGCAGATCGCCGGGCTGTCGAATGGGCTCCAAGAAATCGCGCTGCGCCAGGCGCGGCCCATTCCCTTGCTGATCGCCACGGACCAGGAGCATGGCGTGGTCGTCCGGATCACCGAGCCCGCCACCCAGTTTCCGGGCAACATGGCGCTGGGCGCCACGCGCAGCACGGACGATGCCCACCAGGCCGCGGTCATCACCGCGCGCGAGCTGCGGGCCATGGGCATCAACCAGAACTTCGGCCCGGTGGTGGACGTCAACAGCAACCCCCTCAATCCGGTCATCGGCGTGCGCTCCTTCGGGGTGGACCCGGGCCAGGTCTCCGCCTTCGCCCAGGCCCAGGTGCGCGGCCTCCAAGAGGGCGGCACGGCCGCCGCCGTGAAGCACTTCCCAGGGCACGGCGACACCGAGGTCGACAGCCACTACGGGCTGCCCATCATCACCCGGAGCCGGGAGCAGCTCGCCGCGGCGGACCTGCCACCGTTCGCGGCCGCCATCAGCTCCGGCGTGGATGCCATCATGTCCGCGCACATCGTGCTCCCGGCCCTGGACAACTCGGGGCTGCCCGCGACGCTGAGCCCCGCCATCATGACGGACCTGCTCCGGGGCGAGCTGGGCTTTCAGGGTGTGTTGTTCAGCGACTCCCTGGCCATGCAGGGCGCGAAACCGTACGGCGACGACAGTCCCGCGCGTGTTCCCGTGGAGGCGCTCAAAGCAGGGGTGGACATGCTGCTCATGCCCTCGAAGCTGGGCGTGGCCTACCAGGCCGTGCTGGACGCGGTGGGCACCGGCGAGATTTCCCAGGAGCGGATCGATGTCTCCGTAGGCCGCATCCTGACGCTCAAGCAGAAGCGGGGCGTGCTCTCCCAGCCCTTCGTGAACCTGGCGGAGCTGGGGCGCGTGGGCTCGACGGAGCATCTGGCCGCCGCCAGCGCCATCGCCGGGCGCTCCATCACCCTGGTGAAGAATGACGCGCGCGTGCTGCCCTTGAAGCCCGAGGTGCGCAAGGTCCTGGTCACGGGTTGGGGGGACAGCCCCACCTCCACGCTGGCGGAGGCGCTCACCCAGCACGGCCTGTCCGTGCAACGGCTGGAGACGGGCGCGGCCCCGGCCCCAGCGAAGCGTGAGGAGGCCACCGCCCTGGCCGCGCAGGCGGACCTCATCTTGGTGCTGACGCACCGGGTGTGGACGTCCCAGGCCCAGCAGGACCTCGTCCGCGCCCTCCAGGGTACGCAAAAGCCCCTCGTGGCCATTTCGGTGCGCGAGCCCTACGACGCCGCCTACCTCCCGGAGGTCTCCACCCAGGTGGCCACCTACGGCTACCGCCCCGTCTCCATGCAGGCGCTGGCCAAGGTGCTGGTGGGGACAGCGCCCCCCGCGGGCCGGTTGCCCGTGGCCATCCCCCACGCCGGGCAGACCTCCACCCTGCTCTACCCCACCGGGCACGGCCTCGATTACAGCCCCTGAGCCTCAGAGGCTCCTGCGGCGGCAAGCTCCAGCGTGAACCGGGCACCTCCCTCTGGGAGGTGCTCGGTCCAACCTGGGCAGGCGCGGCGCCGTTCAGCGGTTCACGGGGATGAAGACCTCGGTCCGCTCGCTCTGGATGTCGAAGTTCTGCGCCTCGCCCTCGGGAGACTGGAGGACGACCTGCGACTTGCCCGACACCTGCTGGCGGTAGGGCACGAGCGTCCCCGGCTCGACGGTGTACTCCACGAGCGTGTCGAGCTTCAGCGTGCTCACCGTCAGCTCCGGCAGCGACGCCTCGGGCACCCCGGCATTCGCCTTCATGAAGGACTTCACCTGCTGCACCAGCTCACTCGCGGCCTTCTCCCGCTGGGCGGGGTCCAACGACGACTCCAGCACGAGCTTCACGCACCGCTGCTCCGCCGCGCCCTCCACACACGCCGTGGGCTCCTTCACGCTCACGCGCTCCACGGTGTCCACCCGGCTGCCGAACATGGGCAGCGTCACCAGGCTGGGCCGCTGGAGCACCGCGCCCGGCTTCAGCGAGAGCCCCACCCACTTGCCCACCAGCATCTCCCACCGGTACCGCGAGGACTGCTCCATCGCGTCGCGCACCAGCGCCAGGATGTGGGCCCGCTGCTCCTCCGGCAGAGCCTGGGCCTCCGCCTCCCGGGCCATCTCCTCCACCACCTGCTCGGTGCCCTCGATGCGCCGCAGCTCCCCCCGGGGCCCCAGCACGAGCGCGGGCGTGGACGGCGCCTGCCCCTCGTCCTGCGCGTCCTCCCCCTCGGCCGGAGACGCATCGATCGTCACCTCATCGGTGATGAGCTTCCGCTCCTCGCCCGTGCCCTCCAGCCGGAGGCGGTAGCGCATCGTCTTCGTGCGCACGGGCGCATCCCCCCGCGTCTCCACCGTGGTGGAGACCACCTGGGTGGTGAAGCCCTCCGGCCACGCGAAGCGCACGTCCGCGGAGTCCCCCGGGGCGCGGGACGCCGGGGACGCCGCGCAGTGGGTGAGCATCCCGGCGAGCGCCAGGACAGGGAGGGTACGAACGGCACGAGACATGAAAACTCCAGCGCAGGGACGCGACGGTCCAGCCCATCCGCCGGGATAGCAGGTTCCGGGCGCGCCCGCCGCGAGCGCGCCGCGGACGGTGGACCCACAAACGATTGCGGGGGCCGGCCGGGCGGGGGAGCCCTCACTTTTCTCCCCACTTCCCGCCCCGGGGGTGGTTAGGGTTCTGGCCATGAAACCAGCGCACAAGGTCCTGCTTTGCATCCTGGATGGTTGGGGAATCCGTCAGGAGCGCGAGGACAACGCCATCCTCCAGGCCGGTACCCCGAACCTCGACCGCATCTCCAACGGCTTTCCCTTCACCGAGCTGCACACCTCCGGAATGGCCGTGGGCCTGCCGGAAGGGCAGATGGGAAACTCGGAGGTGGGCCACACCAACATCGGCGCTGGCCGGATCGTCTATCAGGACCTGGTGCGCATCAACCGCGCCGCCGAGTCCGGTGAGCTGGGCAACAACCCCGTCATCCGCGCCGCCATGGACCAGGCCAAGGCGGACGGCAAGGCGTTCCACCTGGCGGGGCTCGTCTCGCCGGGCGGCGTGCACTCCTCCATGGACCACCTGTTCGCCCTGCTCAAGGCGGCGCGCGAGCGCGGCCTGGCCCAGGTCTACGTGCATGCCTTCCTGGATGGGCGCGACACCCCGCCCCAGAGCGCCCTGGGCTACGTGGAGCAGCTGGAGCGCTTCCTCAAGGACACGAACGCGGGCCGCATCGCCACCGTGGCCGGGCGCTACTACGGCATGGACCGCGACAAGCGGTGGGACCGCGTGAAGCTGGCCTATGACGCCATGGTGCACGCCCAGGGCCCCAAGGCCCCCGACGCGCTCTCCGCCATCCGCGCCTCCTACGCGGAGAAGGTGACCGACGAGTTCGTCGTGCCCACCGTCATCAGCCAGGGCGACGGCAGCCCCGTGGGGCGCATCCACAACGGCGACGTGGTGATGTTCTTCAACTTCCGCGCCGACCGCGCCCGGGAAATCACCAGCGCCCTGGCGTTCCCCACCTTCAAGGACTTCGACCGGGGCGGGCTGCAGCTCGGCCGCTACGTGTGCATGACGCAGTACGATGAGACGTTCGAGCTGCCCGTCGCCTACGGGCCGGATCAGCCGCAGGACATCTTCCCCGAGGTGCTCTCACGCGCGGGGCTGCGCCAGTTCCGCACCGCGGAGACCGAGAAGTACGCGCACGTCACCTTCTTCTTCAACGGCGGCCGCGAGGTGGTGTTCCCCGGCGAGGAGCGGCACCTGGTGCCCTCGCCCCGCGACGTGAAGACGTATGACCTGAAGCCGGAGATGTCCGCCCGGGAGCTGACGAGCGAGCTCGTCAAGCGCATCGACTCGGGCAAGTACGACTTCGCGCTCGTCAACTTCGCCAACCCGGACATGGTGGGCCACAGCGGCCGGCTGGATGCCACCATCCAGGCGGTGAAGGTGGTGGACGAGTGCCTGGGCCACTTGGGCGACGTGTGCCGCCGCAACGGCTGGGTGCTGGCCATCTCCGCCGACCACGGCAACTGCGAGATGATGAGGGACCCCACCACGGGCGAGCCGCACACCTCGCACACGCTCAACCCGGTGCCCTTCCACCTCATCCACCCGGACTTCCGCGGGCAGAAGCTGCGCCCGGGCGTGCTGGCCGACATCGCCCCCTCGCTCTGCAAGGTGATGGGCCTGCCGCAGCCCAAGGAGATGAACCGGATGGGGCTCCTGCCGTAGCCCTCGCGCCGTCCTGAAGCGAAGTCCCGGGGCGAGACCCAGGTCCGCCCCGCGGGACGCCTCCTCCCGGACGGAGCCCTCCCCGAGGGAAGGTGCCCCGGTTGGCCCGCCCCGTGCTGGGGGCCACCGGGGCCGCCTCGCGGGTGGCCCGGGAGGCGTCCATGAGGGCAGAAGGGCGAAGGCGGTTTCCGGCGGCGTGGGGCCAGGCCCTCACCCAGACCCTGGCGGGGTGGGCGGAGCTGCTGTACCCGCCGGCGTGTCTGGCCTGCGCGAAGGTGCTGCCCAGCCGGGCCTTCTTCTGCGAGACGTGTGACACCGCCCTGGAGCGCCTGCCGCCGGCCTGCTGCCGCACGTGCGCCGAGCCGGGCGCGTTCCCCGCCCTCACCTGTCCCCGCTGCCTGCGGCATCCGCCCCCCTTCACCCGGGTCTGGGCGCCCTTCATCCACGAGGGGCCGCTCTCCCGGGCCATTCACCGCTACAAGTACGAGGACCACCCCGAGCTGGCCGCGCCCCTGGCCGCGCTGCTCGCGGACGAGGCCCGCGCCTTCCTCGCCCGGGCCCCCTCCTGGATTGTCGCGCTGCCGCTGCATGCCCACCGTTTCCGCGAGCGCCGCTATGACCAGGCGCAGCTCCTCGCCGGGGCGCTCGCCCGGGCCACCGGCCGCCAGGCCCCCGTGGGCCTGCTCACCCGCATCCGCGACACCCCGCGCCAGGTGGGCCTCGATGAAGCGGCCCGCGCGGACAACGTCGCCGGGGCCTTCGAGGCCTCCCGTTCAGCCGAGGGCCAGGCCGTCCTGCTGCTCGATGACGTGTTCACCACGGGGGCCACCGCCCGGGCCGCGGCCGATGCCCTGAGCGCCAGGGGCGCGGGCCCGGTGGAGGTGCTCACCCTGGCCCGGGCTT
The DNA here is from genome assembly GCF_020103775.1 of Allostigmatella hybrida. Taxonomy (NCBI): domain Bacteria; kingdom Pseudomonadati; phylum Myxococcota; class Myxococcia; order Myxococcales; family Archangiaceae; genus Allostigmatella; species Allostigmatella hybrida. The sequence goes on along the minus strand of NZ_JAHXBH010000012.1, from coordinate 136,886 downwards.
GCGCGGTGCGTTGAAGTGCGACAGATGTTTCGCCCCCAATCCCTGACAGACCTGTTTTCCCTCTTAAACGCGTACAGGGAGTGTTTTATCGCGTTGGTTGATCTTGAGAATTACACAACATATAGAGTTTCACAGTTTCACTGCGGACGAGCGAGCGCCATAAGGTGGCTTTCCCCAAGACCGAGGTACGCATGACGCTGGCATTGGTGCCGGGACAGGCCGAGCAGTACTGCACCTTCGAGCTCGGAGGTGAGCACTACGCCGTCCCGGACTTCTGCGTCCGCGAGGTGCTCCACGACGTGGCGGTGACGCACGTACCCTCGGCCCCTCGCTTCATGCGCGGCGCCATCGGTCTGGGCGGCCGGAAGATTCCGGTGGTGGACCTGGGCCCCCGGCTGGGCCAGGCCTTCTGCTCCACCGCCGCGCGCACCAGCGTGCTCATCGTGGAGGTGCAGCGCGAGGGCCTGCGGATGCGCATGGGGCTGACGGCGGACTCCGTGGGCGAGCGGGTGGTGCTCGGGGCGCGTGAGGTGGTCCCCGCCCCCTCCTTCGGCACCACCGTCTACATGGACTCCTTCATCGCGGGCATGGGCCGCCACAAGGAGGGCCTGGTGCTGCTGCTGGACGTGGACCGCATCCTCTCGGCCTCCGAGCTGCTCGCGGCCGAGGAGTTCGCCGCCTGCGCCGAAGTGCCCACCGGCTTCATGGTCCGCCCCCGGGCGCTCCGGCCCCTCTAGCGCTGCTCCCGCCGCCGTCCCCTCGCCCCGGCCTGTCCCCCTTCTCGGGAGGACGCCGGGGCGATCTTTTTCCACACTTCGTGACTTTTGCCGGCTGCCTGTCCGCCGTCCGGAGCAACATGCAGGGGAAGGCATCCACCGCGATGCCTGTTCATCGGCGTCAGCCCTCTCCCGGGCTGGAGACTCCCCCCGTATGACTGGACAAGGAATCCAACGGATGTTGCGTTTCCCATGGCTCGCCGCCCTCTTCGTCCTCACCTGCCCGCTGCTGGTGCTGGCCAAACCCACGGGCCCCGCCGCTGAGGCGGCTCAGACCTACACCACCCAGGCGCTTGAGCTCGCGTCCTCTCCCCGGGGGGCCGCCTACCTCATCCGCCTGCACAGCCTGGCCGAGGACCTGGAGGACATCACCCCACTGGTGAGCACCTACGCGCAGGTCATCGGCCGTCGCAACACCGACCCCAACACGCGCGCCACGGCGACGCTGCTGCTCATGGACCTGGAGCGCGCCCGCGGCCGCATGGTGCGCGCCACGGAGATTCAGCGCGCGATGGGCTTCGTCGGGGACTTCTATGTCACCGGGGGCTTCGACAACGAGGGCAAGTCCGGCTGTGACACGGACTTCGGCCCCGAGGCGGCCACGGTGGACCTGAACGCCACGTTCGCCGGGGCCAAGGGCCGCCAGGTGTCCTGGCGAAGGCTCGCCGTCAGCCCCACCGACGGGTACGTGGACCTGGCGTCGGCGGTGCGCCCCAACAGGGAGGCCGTGGCGTACGCGCTCACCTGGCTGGAGGCCGCGCAGGAGACGCGCGTGGCGCTCGGCGTGGGCACCTCCGGCGCCTACCGCCTGTGGGTGAACGGCCAGCCCGTGGCGCGCGAGGACCGCTACAACATGCCGCGGCCGGACCAGAGCCGGGTGGCCGTGCGCCTGCGCAAGGGCCTCAACCGCGTGCTCGTCAAGGTGTGCCAGGAGACGGGGCCGCTGGGCTTCTACCTCCGCCAGGAGTCGCTGGCCCGGGGCACGGTGCGCGCCACGCTGCCCGCCACCCCGCCCGCCCTGGAGCGGGGCCTGGCCCCCGCGCCCCAGGTGCTGCCCACGCTCTCCTCCACGCTGAAGGAGCTGGTGGCCCGCAAGCCCGAGGACGCCACGCTGCGCGGCGAGTACGCCACGGTGCTCTCCTTCTTCCGGGCCTATGACGAGCGCGAGCACACCGCCACCGTGGAGGCCGAGCGCGCCGCCCGCGCCGCGCCCCAGGACATGGAGCTGCAGCTGCTGGCCGCCGCGAACCACCGGGATGACCTGAACCTGCGCCGCCATTTCCTGGAGGCCGCCGTGCGGGTGGCCCCCGAGGCCGTGCCCCCCCGGGTGAAGCTGGCCGAGCACGAGCTGGAGCGGGACCACCCCGAGCGCGTGCTGGAGCTGCTGCAGCCGGTGATGGAGAAGGCCCAGGAGTCGGCCTCCGCGCGGCTGGTGCTGGCCCGGGCCCACGAGGCGCTGGGGGCCACCGCCCGCGCCAACACGCTCATCGAGGAGACGTTCCGCCGCATGCCCAACGTGCCCCGCGTGGTGCGCGCCGCGGTGACGGCCTCGCGCAAGCTGGAGCGCCAGCAGGAAGTCCTGGACCGCCTGCGCGTGGCGCTGGCCCTGCGCTTCGATGACACGTCCAGCCGCACCCTGCTGGCCGGGCAGCTCGCGGACATGGGCCGGGTGGACGAGGCCGCGCGCGAGTACGCCCAGCTGCTCACGCTCAACCCCTTCGACAACGCGGCGCGCGTGCGGCTCGCGGAGCTGCGGGCCGCCAACGGCAAGCTCGACGCGGCCCGGGCGAACTTCGCCGAGGCCCGCGCGCTCTCGCCGGACGAGCCCGAGGTGTACGAGCGCGAGGGCCGCGCGCTGATGAGCGCCGGGCACCGGGACGAGGCGCTCGCCGCCTTCGCCCGCTCGCTCGTGCTGCGCCCGCAGAACCCCGCGCTGAAGGAGACGGTGCGCACGCTCAAGGGCGAGGCCAACGCGGGCACGCGCTATGTGATGGATGCCGCCCCGCTGGTGAAGGAGGCGGAGGCCTACCCCAACGAGGACGCCGTGTACGTGGTGGACAACACCTTCGTGCGCGTGCAGACGAGCGGCCTGTCCAGCCGCACGCACCAGATGGTGGTGCAGGTGCTCAACCAGCGCGGCGTGGACGCGTTCCGCAGCTACCCAGTCACCTACTCGCCGGACCGGCAGGAGGTGCGCATCCTCCGCGCCCGCGTCACCAAGCCGGACGGCTCGGTGGTGGACAGCTACGGCGAGACGGAGCGCAACATCAACGAGCCGTGGACGGGCATGTACTACGACGCCCGCGCCAAGATGCTCTCCTTCCCCACGCTGGCGCCCGGGGACGTGCTCGACTTGCAGTACCAGCTGGAGGACACGGCCCAGGAGAACCTGCTCTCGGACTACTGGGGCGAGGTGGAGCACGTGCAGAACGTGTACCCCAAGCTGCGCTACCAGTACCTCGTGGAGATGCCGCGCGAGCGGCCCCTGTACTCGAACAGCGCGAAGCTCGCGGGCGTGGCGAACACGCGCGAGGAGCTGGAGGGCGGGCGGGTGCTCTACCGGTGGACGGCGAAGAACGTGCCCAAGGTGGTGCCCGAGCCGGGCATGCCGGGCTGGGCGGAGATCGCCGTGCCGCTGCACGTGTCCACCTACCAGACCTGGGAGCAGGTGGGCCGCTACTACTGGGGCCTGGTGAAGGACCAGCTCACGCCCAACGACGAGCTGCGCCAGACGGTGGAGCGGGTGCTCAAGGGCGTGGACCGCAAGGACGACTCGGCCGTCATCCGCGCCGTGTACAACTTCGTGGTGACGAACACGCGCTACGTGGCGCTGGAGTTCGGCATCCACGGCTACAAGCCGTACCGGGTGGACCGCATCCTCGCGCGCCGCTTCGGCGACTGTAAGGACAAGGCCAGCCTCATCCACGCCATGCTGAAGGTGGCCGGGGTGGACACGCGGCTGGTGCTCCTGCGCATGCGCACGCTGGGCGCGCTGGGCGAGGAGCCGGCGAGCCTCGCGGCCTTCAACCACGCCATCGTCTACGTGCCCAAGTACCAGCTCTTCCTGGACGGGACGGCGGAGTTCCACGGGGCGCGCGAGCTGCCCAGCGCGGACCGGGTGGCCAACGTCCTCATCGTGGAGCCCGGCGGCAAGAGCACCTTCCTCACCACCCCCGAGGCGAAGGCGGAGGACAACACCACGCGGCTCACCATGGACGTGACGCTCAAGCCGGACGGCTCCGCGGAGGTGATGGGGGCCACGAAGGTGAGCGGCCTGAGCGCGCCGGATTACCGCCGGGCCTACCGGGCGGTGGCCACGCGCAAGTCCACCTTCGAGCGCGCCTGGGCGCAGAGCTTCCCGGGGCTCACCGTGCACGACGTGAAGCTCAATGACACCACGCTCCTGGACGAGGACGTGGCCATGGACTTCCGGATGACGATTCCGCGCTACTCGGAGGTGCTCCCCGGCGGCGCCCTGCGGCTCCTGCCCTTCGGCGCGGGGCGCACCTACCAGCAGGCCTACGCCTCGCTGGCCCAGCGCAGGTTCGACCTGCAGCTCCAGAGCCCGTGGATGAACCAGTTCACGCTGCGCTACACGCTGCCGCAGGGCTACACCGTGGCGGAGCTGCCGGACGCCCTGGAGGAGCAGCTGCCCTTCGGCCGGCTGCGGCTCACCTTCCGCCAGGAGGGTGGCAAGCTCATCGCCGACGGCGAGGTGGCCCTCACCCGGGCGCGCGTGAAGTCGGACGACTACCTGGCGTTCCGCGAGTTCCTCGGCCGGGTGGACCGGGCCTTCGGCCGCAAGGTGCTGCTCACGCCCGCGGGGAAGACCGCCTCGCGCTGAGCCCGGCGCGGTCCCGGCCGTGGGGGAGGTGCCTCCTCACGGCCGGGCTTCGCGCATCCGCCGCATGTCGATGAGGATGTCGTAGCTCTTGGGCTCCGGCACCTTCGGCCCCGCGGCGAACGAGTACTGCGTGTACACGTCCGTGGCCCCCGCGAAGCGCTCCTTCATGAGCGACTTCAGCACCTCCTTGGCCACCCACTCGGCGTCGATGGAGACGGAGCCGAACTCGTCCCGGTACCGGAGCGGCGCGGACGAGTCATCCTGGGTCGCGGTGATGACGAAGATGCGGGGCCGCTTGGCCAGCACCGCCTTGCGCACCCCCTCCTCCATGAGCTGAAGCTCCCGGCCCTGGGGCACCGCGAACAGCTCGAAGGACTGCCACCGCGCGAGCAGCGCGCCCGCGAGCACGAAGCCCGCGAGCCCCGCGATGGCCACCTGCCGGCCCCTTCCGGGCAGCAGGCGGCCGATGTTCACCAGCGATGCGGCGATGAAGACGCTCCACACGCCGGTGAGCGCGTAGATGGTGCGGTAGGTGGGAAAGCGCTCCGCCGCGAGGAAGCTGACGGAGTAGGCCGCGCCCGACAGCGCCACCATCCCCAGGAGCCACCGCCAGCCGCCCGCGGGGCCGATGCGCCGGCGCTCCATCACGGTGCCCACGGAAATGACGCCCACCGCCCCCAGCACCATGAGCCAGTACACCCCCGCGGCGGTGCCCCGGGCCCCATCGAGCACCGGCTGCGCCAGCGCATCCGGCAGGACCTGGGTCACCATCCAGATGGCCTTGCTCACCCAGTGCGTCTCGAAGCGGATGCGCGGCGAGCGCGTGAAGACGTGGGCCGCGAAGGTGGCCTGGGAGACGGCGAACGCCACGCCGAGCCCCGCGCCCACGACGCACAGGTGGCGCACCAGCCACCGGACGCTGCCCCAGAACGTGTCCTGCCGCCGCACCACGAGCGTGGCGGCCACCAGCACCACATAGAAGAGGCTGTTGGACTGGTAGGTGAGCGTGGCCGCGGCCATGAGCAGCACCGCGCCCAGCCCCCCGCCGGCCTGGACGAGGCGGCGCGTCCCGGCGCGCAGGCCCTGATCCGCCAGCGCGAAGGCGCCCGTGGCCAGCAACAACGCCAGCGCGTGCGGCCAGCAGATGGCCCAGCTCGCCAGCACCTGCGCCGAGGGCGTCAGCGGCATGAAGGCCGCGAGCAGCGCCGCCGGCGCCAGCGACCACCCCGCCCGGAGCAGCAGCAGGAACACCGCCGAGGCCAAGAGCCCCAGGCACACCACGCTGGCGAGCCGCATCCAGCACAGCCCCTCGATGTCCCCCGCCGCGCGCGCGGACATCTCCAGCAGCCAGCCATAGAGGATGCGCCCCTGCGACGAGCACACCCTCAGAATCTTGCCGGGCTCCTCCCGGGCCTCGCGGAGGATGGAGTAGTCATCGCGAAACCCGAAACGATGAAAAACCGTCTCCCAGTAGGAGCACAAAGGAACCAGGAGGAGCAGCACCGCGGTCCCAATCACAGGGGCTCCGCGCGGCGGACGAGGGGTTTCCATCGATGAAACGCTCTCCTTGCGGCGCAGGAGTAATCGTTCCTTCGTTCCCGGGCAACTGCGCTCACCGCTCCAGCAACGAGGCCAGGATGCGCCGCACCTCGTCCGGGCCGGACACCCGGTAGGCCGCGCGGGTGGGCCTGCCGCCGGCGTGGACGGAAATCCCATCCTCGGGCACCGCGCCGAACAGATCCTCGTCCGTGCGGTCATCGCCGAAGGCCGCCACCATCACTCCAGGCCCCAGCGCCTCCATCACCTGGGTCACCACGCGGCCCTTGTGCACGCCCCGGGGACGCACCTCCACCACCTTGTCCCCGGGCAGCACCTCCATCGGCCCCTGCGCGAACACCTCCATCAGCTTCAGCCGCAGCTCGCGGGCCTGGGAGGCGCCATAGCCGGCATCCACCTGCCGGTAGTGCCACGCCAGCGACGCGGTCTTCTCCTCCACGAAGGAGCCCGGCACGCGTGCGCTGAAGGAGTCCAGCAACGGACGCGCCTGCGCTTTCCAATCGGTGGACACGCCCTCCAGCATCTTCCACTCGCCGCCGGGCTTCGGCCGGGACCAGAGCCCATGCTCGCCGTGCAGCCCCACCGGCAGGTCTCCCAGCCACGCCTCCAGCGTCTCCTTGGCCCGGCCGCTGACGATGTGCACGGACGTGCCGGGCAGGGCCGCCACCTGCGCCAGCAGCGACTTCAGCGCCGCATCCGGCGTGGCCAGCTCCGGCCGCGCCACGTACCCCACGAGCGTCCCGTCGTAGTCGAGCAGCAGCACCCGCCGCCCGGCCGCCTTGAGCCGCGCCATGACGTCCTGGGTCCCGCCTTTGACTTCCCGCTGGGCCGGGGCGGGGATGGACTGGAGCGTGTCCAGGAAACGGCCCACCCACCAGTGCACGTCGTGGGCCTTCACCCGCTCGCGCAGGGCGCGCATGCGCGGCTGGCGCTCCGAGGCGGGCATCTCCAGCGCCTTCAGGATGGCGTCCGCCATGCCCTCGACATCATAGGGATTGACGAACGTGGCCTCGCACAGCTCGTTGGCGGCACCCGCGAACTCGCTCAGCAGCAGCACCCCGTCCTCGTCCGGCCGCGCCGCGCAGAACTCCTTGGCCACCAGGTTCATGCCGTCCCGGATGGGCGTCACCAGCATCACATCCGCCCCCCGGTACAGCGCCGCCAGCTGCTTCTCGTTGAGGGAGCGGTAGAGGTAGTGCACCGGGACGTTGTGCATGTTGCCGTAGAGGCCGTTGATGCGGCCCACCAGCTCGTCCACCTGCTCGCGGTAGGCGGCGTAGTCCTCCACCTGGGTGCGGCTGGGCACCGCCACCTGGATGAACCGCAGCCGCCCGCGCAGGGAGGGCTCGCGCTCCAGCACGCGCTGCACGGCCAGGAGCCGCCGGGGAATCCCCTTCGTGTAGTCGAGCCGGTCCACGCCCACCAGCAGCCGCTGCCCCACCGCCCGCTCCCGGAGCACCTTCACCTCCTCCAGCGTGCTCTGCTCCCGGGCCAGGCGGTCGAAGGCCTCCGCGTCGATGCCCATGGGGAAGGCCCCCAGGCGCACGGTGCGGCCCTCGTAGGTGACGTGGTCCACCTCCGTCTCCAGCCCCAGCACCTGCAGCATCGTGTTGGAGAAGTGGTGCACGTAGCTGGGCGTGTGGAAGCCCACGAGGTCCGCGCCCAGCAGGCCCCGCACCAGCGCTTCCCGGCGGGGCAGCGTGCGGAAAATCTCACTCGAGGGGAACGGAATGTGGTGGAAGAAGCCGATGCGCGCCTCGGGCAGGCGCTTGCGCAGCAGCGCTGGCACCAGCATCAGCTGGTAGTCATGCACCCAGATGGTGTCGCCCGGCTGGTAGTGGCTCGCCGCCAGCTCCGCGAAGCGCTCGTTGACCTTGGCGTAGGAGTCCCAGTCCCGGTCCTGCCGCGGCACGCGCTCCACCAGGTAGTGGCACAGCGGCCAGAGGACGCGGTTGGAGTAGCCCTCGTAGAAGCGGCTGACCTCGCTGGCGCTGAGGTACAGCGGCACGCAGCGCAGCCCCGCGAGCTGCTCGTCCACCTTGGCCCGCTGCGCCTGGGACAGCCGGGAGACATCTCCGGGCCAGCCCACCCACAGCCCGCCGGAGCGCTCGTGCGGCCCGCTCAGGCCGGTGGCCAGCCCCCCCGCGCTGCGCACCACGGAGACCTGGTCCTTCTCTGTCTTGACGGTGACGGGAAGCCGGTTGGAGACAAGCAGGAGTCGGGGCATAGGCCCCACGAATTAGTCCGGGGAGTGCGCCATGGCTACTGGAGATGGCGCGGCCGTGCCCAATGGCGAACCTTCCCGCACGGGGGCGCGCCAGCCGAGCCGGCCGAGCAGCGCCGGGTCCTTTCCCGCCTTCCAGATGAAGGCATCCAGCAGGTAGTGCGTGGCCTGGGGCAGCGCCAGGAGCGGCACCACCAGCGCCAGCACGTCCGGCGGCAGCACGAGGCCGCCGTCCCCGAAGAGCAAGGACCGCTCATGCCAGACGAGCTGGTCCCACAGGAACTCCTCGGCGAACGCCAGCGCCCCCAGGAACAGCAGGAAGCCCGGCAGCCCCGCGCGCAAGAGCGGCGCCCACGGCCCGTAGCCCCCTTCGGCGTGGCGCCCGCGCGCGTACCGGAACAGGAGCGCGAAGTACGGCACCCCGTGCAGCAGCACGTTCATCACCGTGAACGCGAAGTCATCCCGCGCCACCACGATGCCCCCGAACCACGTCGCCCACGTGGCGAGCACCAGCAGCACCTTGCCCGCCTGGAGCCCCTCGCCCCGCACCACCCGCAGGGCCTGGAAGCCCGCCCACCCGGCCAGCACGCATGCATGCAGCCCGAGCGCGAGCGTGCCCACCCACTGCGGCAAACCCGAGACGAAGTCGTTCTCCACGAACCACCAGAACTCGCGCGGCAGGTTTGCGTGCCACCACACCACGGGCCCCAGCGTGGCCGCGTAGAGGGCCGCCGCGTCCCACCGCCGCTCCGCGTCCGAGACGCGGGCCTTGCGCGCGTAGAGCGCCCCCCAGCCATATTGTTGGCGCACAAAGTGAAACAGGGCGGTGTAGGCGAAGAGCCGCCAGAACAGCCCCGGGGAGGCGAGATAGGCCAGGACACCGAGCACGTAGGCGGCGAGCGGGGCGAGGGCATACAGCGCCGGGCGCCGGAGCAGCTCCTCCCGGTCCAGATAGGTGCGGAACACCGTGGACCAGACGTGCGCCACGTCCACCCCGACGACGAGCAGCGCCCAGGCCCACAGGGGCGTGTCCCCCCCCGCGCCGAGCCAGGGCGCCGCGGCCACCAGCGCCACGGACAGGAGCGCGGTTCCGGCGAAGACGGCCAGGTCGGTCTCCCGGCCGAACAACCAGCGCTGCGAAGGGGCAAGAAGGCGGGCCATCCACCCCCAAGGCTACCAGCACCGGCCCGAAAACGCCGAAGGGGCTGGAGACGGCCTCGGCCGCCCCCAACCCCTCCTTTAGAAGCGTTGCGCTGTCCTGGGAACTACCAGGGGCAGTTGGCGACCTCGACGGTGCGGGTCTGCGGCACCGCGGAGTTCCCGCCGCTGTCCGTCACGGAGTAGGTCACCGTGTAGATGCCCGGCACCCAACCGTTCACGTAGCCGGCCGTCTTCACCTCGGCGGAGATGTTGCCGTAGCACTCGTCGAAGGAGTCGGCGCCCGGGTCCACCCACTGGCTGCCGCACTTGTGGTACTCGTGCGAGGAGCCCTTGAGCGTCAGGACCGGGGCCAGGGTGTCCTCCACCTGCACCGAGCGGACCACCTGCACTTCGTGGTTCTGCGCGTCTAGGGCACGGTACTGCACCGAGTAGGTGCCCTCGGAGCAGGTGTTCGGGCCGGGGCCGTACGCGTCATGGCCGGAGTTGTGCGTGACGACTTCCACCGCGCCGCAGGCATCCGACGCCACGGCACCCTGGTCCACCCAGGAGTCCACGCCGCACTCGAGCAGCTGGTGCTGCGGGCCGTTCAGGGCAATCTGGATGTTGGTGGGGAACACCGTGCAGGCGCTGGTGGACTGCTGGGAGGCGCTGTTGGGGCTGAAGGAGGCCAGGGCGTTGGCCGTCGGCGCCTGGGGGTTGCAGAGGTTGCCGCCCACGCACGCCAGCGCGTGGCTCACACACTTGCCGTCCGCCCCGCAGATGTCCGAGGTACAGGAGTTGCCGTCATCGCACGCGGCGTCCGACTCACAGCTGGACTCGACCGGCTGGCCATTGAGCACCACCTTGGCGCTCTGGAGGTTGTTCTCCGAGCAGCAGTCGTCCACCTGGGTGATGACCACGCGGTTGGTCTCACCCGACTTCACGTAGGGGCCGAGGTTCGTGGTGCCGGAGCCGCCGAAGTAGACGTAGCTGCCGGGGATGACGAAGCCCGCGGGGTACTGCGAGTTGAAGATGGTGACGCGCGAGCCATCGTCCATGCCGTTGAAGGCGATGGTGAACTGGGTCACCGCCACGTTGGCCGGCACATCCACCAGGGTCTGGAAGTAGGTGAAGTCGCCGTAGCCGAAGCAGGTGATGGGCGCATGGCACACGCGCGACGGGATGGAGAAGCCGATGGTCTCGCCGTTGGGCGCGATGGACCAGGCCGAGTCCGACTGGGGCGGAATGGTGGCCACGTCGTACTCGCACTCCTGGCCGTGGACCGTGGGGTTACAGGTGAACTTCTTGAGCCCGTGGGGGTTCGTGGCCGAGACCTCCAGGCCGTTGTGCATCTGCCAGGGCGTCCGCGTCTGCGCGAGGGCAGGCATCCCACACAGGACGACAAAGGCGCCAGCAATCGTACCAACCACACCATGCTTCGTCATGTTCGCACCCCGAGAAGGCCCATCCCCATAGAAGGGCCCGCGTTGCATTGCAGCCGTAGCGGCAAAATCTTGTAGAACAGTAAATGTGCCCCCCAGGGCCTGTCAACGTTTACTTGTTTTCAAGTTTTGAGAAGTTCGGCCCTTCAGGAGCCCCATGCTTCGTTTCCCCCCTTCCCCCCGAGTGCGCTGGCTGGTCGCGGGGGCCTTTCTGCCCACGCCGTCGGGGCACGCCTTCTCACTCAATGAGAGGGATTGGGCCGGGCCTTTCCACCGGGCCGCCCGCGCCGTGAGCGTCACGGTCCGGGACCGCATCGGCTCCAGCGATGCGCTCTTCCACGAGGTCTCCTTCGCATCCTTGGAGGACTTCCAGCTCGCGGAGGTCATCGGCGCCGTTCCTGGCCTGAGCGCCTTGCGCACGCTGCGAGAGGCCCTCCGCGGCGAGCGCGTGCTGTCCGCGGAGGAGCGGGCGCAGCTCGCGGCGGCGCTCGGGCCCGGCCACCTGGCCTCGGACATGGTCCAGGCCCTTCACGGGGCACGCTCCTCCCAGAGCGCGCACCGGGCCGCGCTGGCCGTCCTCGAGGAGGCGCTCTTCGCCACCGCGCGCGACATCCTCCAGTCCCCGGCCGTGGCCCGGCTGGAGTCCTCCTGGCGCGGCTTGCACTGGTTGGGGGGGCACGGGGCCACCTGCCCGGAGCTGGACATCGAGGTGCTGGACGTGGCGCCGCATCAGCTGGAGGAGGCCCTGGCGCGGCGGCTGGACGCCGAGCCCCTCCAGCGCCCCGATGCCTGCTTCATCGCCGATGCGCTCGACGGGCCGGAGGCCCTGCGGCCGCTGGCCGCGCTGGGCGAACAGGCCTGGGTCCCCATCGTGGCCTCCGTGCCCACGGCCGTGGCCACGGGCGGCGCCTGGACGGAGGCGCTGCGCGCCGAGGAATCCTCGCGCTGGCTCTACGCGGCGCTCAATCCCGTGGTGATGAGGGCCGAGCGCCAGGGGGCCGTGCACCGCGAGTGCTTCGCCAGCCCCGCGCTCGCCGTGGCGGCCTTGCTGACCGCCAGCTTCCGGAACACCCGCACCTTCGCCCGGCTCGTGGGGCCCGGCAGCGGAAGCCAGGCGCCCGCGGTGTGGCATCCAGACACTGACTCCCCGGTGGCCACCCAGGCCGTCCTCTCCCTCCGGGAGCAGGAGCGGCTGGCGTCACGGGGCCTGCTGGGCGTGAGCGGCTGCTGGGACTCGAACGCGGTGATGCTGGGGCCCACGGCGCCCTCGCTGTACGGGGGCCGCGACGCGGCGCACCTCCCGGCCCAGTTGCTCACCGGCCGGCTGCTGCGCCTGAGCCAGGCGTTCGCCGAGAGCCTGCCCGAAGGGACCCACCCTGACGCGGTGGCCGCCGCGTTCGCCCCAGCCGCCGAGGCGTTCCTCTCGCTGGGCTCCGGGAAGCCCTGTCCGCTCCAGGCGCGCGTGGTGCCCCTCGGGAACGCGGAAAAAGGGTTGCACGTGAGGGCCACCCTCCGGCCCGAGCTCGCGGGCACGCCGCTGCAGCTCGAGTTCACCGTGCCGCTGCGTTGACGGGCCTCCATGCATCCTTGAAGATGACCGGCAGAGAGGGAGGTCTCCGCCATGAGAACGGCCGTCCAAGAGGGACTCCAGATCGAGCTGACGCTCACCCTGGGAGGCCAATCCTTCTCCATTCCGGGCGGTCAGGTGAAGCACCTCTCGGTGCACCTGGCCGCGCACGGCTTCAACGCGTCGGTCACCTTCTGGTCCTCCCTGCAGAAAAAGGACTCGGCGCTCTTCACCGCCCTCCAGAAGCCGGATCTGATTCAGGTGCGCGTGTCCGTGGCGGCTGGGGATGCCTCGCCGCCCACGCCCCTGGTGCTGCAAGGGCTTGTCCGCAGCCGCCGCATCACCTCGGAGAGCCATGGCATCTACCAGGGCTCCGAGCACCTCTTCCGCCGGTACACGCTCGAGTTCGCCGATCCCGCGCAGGTGCTCTGGCGGCAGCACCGCCCCATCGACCTGTACACCGGCACCTCCATGATGGAGGTGCTCGAAGCGCATAAGGCCAGCCTCCAGTTCTCCTACGACTGGACGGTCCTCAAGCAGAAGCACCCGATGCTGTGCCTCGCCCTGGGCGCGGATGCCCCGGGGGTGAGCTTCTACGACTTCGTCCTCTGGTACGTGGCCACGAACAATGGCGTCTGGAGCTACGACAGCCACCTGAACCAGTACTGGCTGACGGCCGACAAGCCTTCGCCGCTCCAAGCGGCCCCCTTGAGCGGCCTCCAGGTCCAGGACATGAAGGTCCACCTGCCGCTGCCCATCCGGCACAGCACCCGGGTGCTCAACGCAGTGGCCCAGGCCCCCTCCACCGCGGTGCTCGAGCAGCCCCAGGCCGTCACGGGCGTGTCCCACGATGTGATGCTGCGGACCCCGCTGGCCACCGAGGCCGAGCAACGGCAGAAGCTGGAGAAGGCCCGCCTCAAGCCCCGGCAGTCGCAGCTCGACATCGCATTCAAGCACTTTCCCACGGTGGACATCTTTCCCGGGGCCCTGCTCCGCCTGGAGGGCCCCATGTGGCCCTCCGGGTTGAAAGGCCTCGATGAGGACCAGCGGGTGGTCAGCCTCGACCTGGAGGCGCTCGCTCAGAACGAGGGCGCCCATGAGGATCAGCAAACCCCCATCGCCACCTACAAGTGCCTCCTCTCGGTCCGGATGGAACCCGCCTCGGAGACGCTGACCACCCTGCCCCCCTACCGCGCCCCGCGCTACCCCATTCATGTCGAGGGCCTGGTGCACAGCCCGGGGGGAGATGCCCAGGACCGGCGCTACCTCATCGTCGAGGACGAGAAGACCTCGCTCCACTCCTTCCGGATGACGGTGCCGCTGTGGAACAAGACGGTGAGCGTGCCGGCCGAGCCCAACCAGCTCCCGGGCCACTTCTTCTTCCCGCCGTACAAGAACACGCGCGTCCTGGTGGCGCTCCACTTCGAGCACGCCGAGCTGGTGCGCTTCATCGACTGGAAGGAAGGCGTGCGCACGCCCCAGGATGGCCAGGGGGACCAGGCGCTGCTGGGCTGGAACAAGGAGAGCCAGACGGCCTTCACCCACGACTTCCAGGACGACAAGCCGGTGTGGCGCATCCACCGCACCTCCGGCGGGGACACCCAGGTGGTGCGCATGGGCGAGGGCCACCTCTTCATCCAGGTGAAGGAGACGCCGGGCAGCGCGGCGCCCACCCCCACGTATGACGTCAGCCCACAGGTGGACGCCGCCAAGGCGGACCTCTCCGCCTCCACGGGCCAGGCCATGACGGAGAGCACCACCGCCTACCAGGCCGCGATGGGCGCCGTGCGCACGAAGATGAAGGAAGCCCAGGCCGAGACGAAGACCGCGCTCAGCGGCGCCAAGAAGGAAGTGGGCGCCAAGGTGGCCGAGGCCAAGGGCGGCTTCCAGCAGGCCTCCTCCCAGCTCTCCCAGGGCAATGGGCAGTTGACGGGGAAGGCCGCCGAGGCCAAGGCTTCACTCGAGAAACTGCGATGACACACCCGCCGGGGGACGGAGCACACCCATGCAGCAACTGCGAGGCAAGGTAGCGGCGCTCCGGGGCGAGCTGGAGTCCTTCAGCACGGGGGCCACGGCCCGCCTGCACTCCCTCCGGGAGGCGGCGGCAGGCCAGGTGGGCCAGCTCCAGACGGAGCTCTCCTCGCTGCGTCCCGGGGCCGACGCGGAGGCCAGCGCCCTCACGGCGAAGCTCGACGCCGCGGAGGCCGAGCTGGCGGCGGACGCCCCGGCGAACTCCCAGCAGCACGTGGGCCCGCTCTGGGAACGCCTGGTGCCGCTCCGCTCCCAGGTGAAGTCCACCACCGCCTCCACCCACGCGATCCTCGAGCCGATGGAGGCGAACCTGGGCAGCTCCCTCGAAGCCCAGAACGCGCGGCTGGGCCAGGGCCTGGACACCCTGGAACAGACGCTGAGCGGCCAGGTCCAGCAACAGACCCGCGGCATCCAGGCGGTGGAGCAGGCCCTGGAGCAGGTGCAAGCCCAGGTGGATGCGCTCATCACCCAGGGCACCGCCACCCTGGATGCGCTCGTCCAGACGGCGGGCACCTCCCTGGCCGCCCTCCAGGCCCCCGTCAAGCAGGCCACGGAGGCCGCCTCGGCCACGCTCGACACGCTGATGGCCACCCTCACCCAGCTGGAGAAGCAGCTGCAGACGCTGTTCGCCGCCCTGCCCGAGAAGCTCGAGCAGCTCCAGTCCCTGTTCAAGACGGTGACAGGCACGCTGGAGAGCCTGCTGGGCCGCGCGGGGCAGATGCTGGATGCCGTGCCCGCCGCGGACCTGCCCAAGCCGCTGGTCACCCCGGCCGTGCAGTCCATCGGCCAGGTCGTCACCCAAATCTCCACCCAGCTCGGCACCCTCTCCAGCCAGGTGGCCACCCAGATGACGACGGTGCAGGGCCAGCTCGTCTCCCAGGTGGAGCAGTTCCAGTCGCAGTCCGTTCAGCAGGTCCAGACGCTGCAGCAACAGCTCGTGCAGCAGATCCAAACCGTGGCCCAATCGGTCCAGAGCATCGTGGACCAGGCCGCGGCCCAGCAGGAGCAGCTCGTGGCCCAAGTGTCCCAGCAGGTGGACACCCTGCGCCAGCAAGTCACCTCCCAGGTGGAAGCGCTGACGGCCGGGGTGGGCTCCCAGGTGGACGCCCTCGATGCCCAGGTGAGGCAGCAGCTCGGCGTGCTCCAGGGCAGCCTGGAGACGGGCGAGCAGACCACCTCGGACCAAATCGCGGCCCTGGGCGAGGGCACCGGCCAGCAGCTCGCCTCGGCCCGCGGCCAGGTGAAGGGCCGCTTCGCCCCGGTGCACGCCTCGGTGGACGCGGCGCTCGCCGAGCTCCAGCAGGCCCGGCGGAGCGTTTGACCGGAGGCGCCCGCCTCAGGCCCCGGGCAGCTTCGGTGCCTCGGGCGCCTTGGGCGCCTCCTGCATGGGAATGGCCGGCGGCACCGAGTCGCTCATGATGCGGCTGACGGTCAGCTCCACATCCACCGCCTTGGGCAGCGGGGGGCTGAGCAACAGCTGCCAGTTCCCATCCGGGGCGGTGAACAGGAAGGACACGGCCAGGGCGCCCTCCTGCGGGGGCTGCACCTGGAAGCGCTGGATGGTGCCCGGGTAGAGGACCGCGGTCTGCAGCACGCTCTTGTCCGGAGAGCCGACCTTGGAGGCGACCTCGGAGTACTCCTCGTTGGCGTACTGCTTGGGGTCCACCTGGCGAATCAACATGTACATGGGCCGGCCCAGGTTCGTCCCCGGCGGCGACTTGATGTTGAGGTGGAGGCGGCTGGGCCCACACGCGCCGAGCACCACCGCCGCCGCCACCAGGCCCAGGGGCCCGTACACACTCCCACTCACCGAGGAACCTCCCGGAAAGGCACCCAGGGATCACCCTTGAGCCCGAAGCTGATTTCCAGCCCCCTCTTGTCCCCGGCGATGCCCTGCAATGCAAGGCTCCATTGTCGGCGCTGGTCGGTGGTGAGGGCCGCCTCCTCGAAAAGCCGGAAACAGCTCCAGGTCGAGCGGTTCCAGGGCAGCGAGACGTACTGGGGCGCATCCCGCGCGGGCGAGCGCAGCTCCAGCACGATGGAGGACACCTGCTGGTCCCACCAGTTCACGGGGAAGTCCTGCCAGGTGGGAATCTGGTTGAAGCCATAGGCGGTCGTCTTGCCACACTTGAGCGACGACATCGTGACGAAGACGCCCGGCAGGGGCGGCGCGGGCAGGGGCTGGGGCTGCACCTTGAGCATCAGCGGCCGCGAGCGCCCCTCGTCATCCCACAACAGCGCCGCCAGCCGGGCCAGCCGACTCAGGGTGAGCAGCATCTGCTCGGGCAACACCAGCTTCTCGCGCAGGGGGCCGCGCAGGGACCACTGCGTGCCGCGCTCCACGCAGACGCGGGAGAACATCTGGCTCACGAAGCTCCAGAAGGCGCCATCCTTGCGGCGCAGCACCTCCAGCTCGCCGGGGTCCACGTCCTGCGGGGACTGGGGGTTGAAGGGGTAGCGCTCGAGCATGGACCGCAGCATGCGCCCGGAGGCCTCTTCCCACTGCCGCGCCAGGGTGCTCTCCAGCTCCGCCTTGCCCAGGCGCTGCACCTGCAGGAAGGGCTCCAGGAACGGCTGCCGCAGCTCGCCCGAGAGGCCCTGTTGATCCAACCACTCCTGGGCCTTGCGCAGGTAGGAGCCCTCCTCCTCCAGCAGCATGGACAGGGCCACCCGCTCCAGCGGCGTGAGCATGTCCGAGAGGTCCGCGGTACTCACCTCGACCCCGGCCTCCGGGGCGGCCTCCTTGACCGGCGCCGGGGCCTCCGCGGGCTTCTTGTCCCCCGCCGCCGCGGCTGGGCCGCGCCGGGTGCTCGCGTCCAGCTCGTCGTGCATCTGGGCGATCAGCGCATGGTAGGGGGCCAGCGCCGCGTAGAAGCCGCTCTTGTCGGTGGACATGAGCTGGACGATGGGCCGGAAGGGCGCCACGGCGTTGCGCAGCGGCTCATAGTAGGGCCCCTCCAGCGGCTCCAGGCTGGCCCGGGTGGCCACATCCCGCAGCATGTCCACCTGGTCCGACGAGGGCTGGGTGAGCCGCGCCAGCTCGTCGAACAGCGCCTTGCGCGGCACGACGAAGCGGTAGGTCCGGAGGCTGTGGAACAGGCCCTCGCGGTAGCCCTGGGCGAACACCCCCACCCGCTTCTGGATGTACTCCTCGCGCTTCACGGCCTCGTCGGTCGGCAACTGCACGTTCTTCAGCCGCTGGGTGAAGTCATCCACGAGCGGCTTGAGATCCGTATCGAAGGGCGTCCGGCTGAGAATCAACTGCCCGGGCCGGGGGGCCGCCTGGGGGCCCATGTTCAGCCGGCCCGCCTTCTCGTAGAAGTCGAGCAGGGCCTGCAGCAGCTCGCGCGACAGCTGCGGGGGCCGGAACTCGAAGGACTGCTGGAGCAACTCGATGCGGTAGGGGCCCTTCTTGTTGCCCGTCAGCCAGAGCCCATCCCGGGTGAGCAACTCCGAGGGGCCCATCTTCTCCACCGCCAGGAAGCCCGAGTAAGCCTCCTTCTCCATGTCCAGCACCGTGGCCAGGGTGTCCCGGTTCGTCCGCAGCCAGTCGAGCGCCTGGACCGTGGTCTCGATGCCCTGGAAGTGGCGGGTATTGGATTGGATGCCCGCGGTGTCGATGAGGCTGAGCACGGAGGGCAACGCGGCATAGACATCGAGGTCCGCCAGCTGCGCCTCCAGCCGCTCCCGCTCCTCCCGCCGCAGCTCCAGCTGGGCCAGGCCCTTGGGGCCTTCGTCCAGCGTCTGCCGCAGGAACATCAGGTGGTCCAACCAGGGCTTGAGCTGACTCTCGACGGTCAGCCGCTCCGGGTAGGGCCAGCAGGACCAGTCCGTCTCCGCGGACTCGGCCACCTGCGCGGCCCCCCGGCGGCACGGCGGGGTGCGCTCCCAGGGCTCGTCGCTCGCGAGCACGTAGGTGGCCACGAGCGGCTCGCGCAGCTCCAGCGCGGTGAGCCAGGTGCGGTTCGCGTCGGAGGCGGGCGCCGCCCCCGGCCTCGTGGCGCTGCTCTGGCCGCCGCTCCAGCGCCGCGAGTGCTGGGGCTGGATGCTGGAGTTCACGAAGTCCCCCAGCCCGTTCTTGTTCGAGGCATGCAGGGCGGCCAGCAGGTAGACCACCTGCTCGGGGCGGCAATCGTGAGGGCTCTTGCGGCAGCGCTCCAGGGACGGCCGCAGGTGGCTGTCGCGGATGCCCTGGGCCAGGCGCTTGCGCAGGTCCAGCATCTCCTCGGGAAAGCTCGAGTTCAGCGGGGGCCACCAGCTCGCGGCGCCCCACAGGTGGCTGATCGCATTGGCCGCCTCTTTCACCTGCTGCTCGACGACCTCGCCGCGCCCCTCCAGGCCCTGCTCGCGCATCTGCGAGACCGTGCTCTCGAAGCGCACCACCTGCTCCTGCGCATCGCCCAGCAGCACGTAGAAGTTCGCGTACGCGGCCAGCACCGGCAGACAGCCCACCGCGGCGATCCACGCCGCGCGGCGCCGGTGGGTGCGCAGGTAGAGGCTGTGCGGCGCCTGCGTGCTGCCCTCCTCCGGCAACACCGAGAGCGTGCCCCCGGCGCGCGCCTCGGGCATGGGCGAGGACAGGAACACGCGCGTGAGGCGCGGCTTGTACGAGAGGGTGTCCCCCTCCAGCAGCGAGGCGACGAAGCGGCCCAGCGCCGCGAACGAGCGCCCGCCCTGCGAATAGAAGCGCTCCAGCCGCTCGAACGCATCCACCGGCAGCGAGGTGAGCCCCAGGGCCAGGTACTGCTCCTGGCCCTCCAGCAGCGTCGCCAGCCGGGACTCCTCGCCCTGCTTGGGCATGTCGAAGGATCTCGCCACCCCGTGCTGCTTCAGCAGCCGGGCGAAGTCCTCGAAGCCCTCCACCCCGTCCATGTGCGTCAGGCACAGGCGAGTCTCCACGGGCCGGCCACACGCCTCGGAGATGAGGTTGAGCTTGCCGCGCAGCAGCTGCGCCATGCGCCGCTGCTCGTTGGGGGGCGTCTCCGCCAGCCAGCGAATGTCCAGCGCGAGGACCGCCAGGCCGCCCTGGCGGCGGTTGAAACACTTGCCCCACAGCCGGCGCAGGGCCCCGCGGGCCTGCA
Source organism: Allostigmatella hybrida (assembly GCF_020103775.1). Classification (NCBI taxonomy): domain Bacteria; kingdom Pseudomonadati; phylum Myxococcota; class Myxococcia; order Myxococcales; family Archangiaceae; genus Allostigmatella; species Allostigmatella hybrida. The sequence continues at coordinate 117,224 of NZ_JAHXBH010000012.1, read as the reverse complement.
ACGTCTCATCCTCCAGCAGCGGGGCCGAGACTTCCTGCACCACGCAGTCCGGGCCCAGGTACACCTGCAGCAGGGAATCCGACGTGTAGCTGGGGAGGAACTGCCGGGCCTGGCGCTGCCAGTCGACATCCAGGCCAATGAGCAGCGTCTTGCCACTGCCCGCGGGCCCGAGCACCACCACCGTGGGCAAATCCAACACCGCGGCCCGGTTCGCCAGGGGCAGCCCCGCCAGGAAGGCCCGGTACACCTTGAGCAGCCGGTGGGTCGCCATGGGCGGAGGACCGCTGGAGGCCACGGACGCGCGCCGACGGCGCCACCACTGGTAGAGCTTCACCGCGGCGAAGACGACGAGGGCGAGCAGGAGCGCGAGCAGCACCCACTTGAGGTAGGGGGCCGCCGCCAGCCAGAACTTCTCGAACGTCCCCGCCTCGGGGCTGGCCGCCGGAGCGTCCGCCCCGAGCACCTTCGCGCCCGCGTCCACCGCCTGGGTTGGGTCTGCCACGCTCAGCCTTTCCCTCGGGCCGCGCCCGTCCTGGAGCGGCCCGTCCGCACGGCCAACTGGAGTGCTTCCAGCACATCCTCCAGACCGTCCAAGGTTTGAAGGAGCTTGGCGTGCTGGGCTTCCTGCTCCTTGGGAGCCAGCCGCGTCCCACCCGGCTCCGGGTAGAGCGCCGCCAGCCCCGCGCGCACCTCACCCAGCAAGGGCTCCACGCCCGCACCCAGCGAACCCAGCTCGGACTGAATGAGTTGCTCCAGCCGACCCAGAAACATCCGGGGGTCCTGGGACTCGTGCATCTTCGGCGCCTCGTCCTTCATCTCGACAGCCACCAGAGTAGCACCGGGAGGGCCACCACCACGAACCCCGACGCCGCGTAGTACCGCATGGGGAAGGAGTGGACGAGCGGGGGCTGAGCCTCCGGGGGCGGGGGGGCGGGCACGGCCTCGGGCTTCGGGATGCGGGCCGCCAGGCGCTCCTTGTACTCGCGCAGCCGGGCCGTGTTCTCCGCGTACCTTCCCTGGAAGCCCGCGGTGAGCGCGAAGTGCAGCATCTCGAAGACCAGGATCGAAGCATTGCGCATGGCCAGCTTCTCGTCGGCCATCTCGAAGAAGGCATCTCCGCCCGCATCCGAGTGGAACAGCTTGTATTGCAGGAAGGGCCAGTCGAGCTGCTCACCCTCCGCCAGCCGGCGCAGCACCAACTCGTCGAGCAGATAGACGAAGGGGCGCTTGGCCTCCTGGACTTCTTCCTCGCGGTAGGCGGTGCCCAGCACGTTGCACAGGCCCGTGACTTCCGCCTCCAGCTGCTTCTGGAGCATGGCCAGCCCCAGCATGCCGACCCGGACCTGCGTGCGGGACTCCCCCACGGCGGGCTCGCGCGGCAGGGACTGGTCCATCAACGCCAGGGATTGGCGGTGGGTGCGCAGGACGGTCTGCCAGTGCTCGAGTTTCATGAGCTCGCTTTCAGCGGGAAGGCGCCGCCGCCTGCCACCGTGGGCCGCAAGAGGACCGACGCCTCCCCATTCCAGGCCTCCAGCAGGTGCTGCACCTGCTCCAGGAAGCAGGCCACCAACGGCTCGGCGCTGGCATCGAATGGCTCCAGCAACAACTCATACACGTGGAGCAGCCCCGAGCCGCGCAGCGCACCGTCCGGGGCCACCGTGGCCTTGAGCTCGCGAATCCAGGGAATGACGCGGCGGAACGGCTCCTCGGCGGGGGTGCCCAGGTAGCTCAACAGCGCGGCGAGCTCGTTGCGCTCCAGCGTGGACTTCACCTTCCAGGACAGCAGCCGGGTGAGCCCCGTCACGTCGTTGCGCAGCGCGCTGTCGCGGTGCGGCTCGAGCCGGCCCACCAGATGCCACTTGAGCCCCTCCACGTGCCGGCCCGGCGTGGACACCGTCACCCGGCCCGAGGCCTCGGAGACGAAGCGCGGCTGGTACCAGAGCGCCTCCACCAGGAGCTTCTGCGGCTCGACGAAGGCCTCCGGCAAGCGCACCAGCAGGCCGTGGCGCGGGCGCATCTCCTCGTCGAGCGACTCCTCCAGCTCGTAGCTGGGGCCCTCTCCGGGCAGGAAGGCCGGGCGCATGGGCGTGCGCCCCGAGCGGCCCAGCGCGTACACGCCGGTGACGGCATGCAGCTCCAGCTCCCGGCCCGCCGTCATGCCGCGGATGGTGTACTCCGAGCGGGTGCCATCGGCGGAGATGGGCTGGGCGGGCTCCGCCTTGAGGTTCTCCACCGGCACGACGAAGGGCTGGAAGAAGTCCGGGTGGGTGGAGCGCCCCACCGACCAGGCCTTGTCCAGGTCCAGGCACAGGCTGAAGCGGGTCCACTCCTTGCGCGACGAGGGCACCGCCACGTGGAGGAAGAGCCCCTGCTCGGGCATCTGGAAGAAGCCGCGCACGCGCTGCAGGGGGTGCTCGAAGTCGCCCGCGTCCTCCATCTCGGGCGGCGCGTCCCCGAACGTGTACTCGCACGGCATGCCCTGGGAGGACGCGTCGGCCGGCGCGTCGTACACCACGCTGAGCTGCTGCAGGTGCTTGCGCAGCGCGTGGAAGACGGCCAGCGAGGGCCGGTACTCGTCCAGGTGGCGCACGTACAGGCTGAAGAGCCCCACGGGGTCTCTCCGGGGGAAGGCCGACTCGAAGTGGACGAGCAGCCGGTAGCGGCCATCGTCCAGGCGCAGCACCTGCATGCCCCTCATGGCGATGGGCAGCACGCGCAGGTTGCGCCGGAGGCGGAAGCTGCCTGCCGCCCCGTGCGCGGGCGCGAGCCTCAGCTCGGTGCCCCGCTGGAGCACCAGCGTCTCCGTCATCTTCTCCGTGGGCAGCGCCTGCACCATGGCCACCGCGGGCAGCGGCTTGAGCAGGAAGTCGAAGAAGGAGGAGAACAGGCGCAGCCACGTCGAGCGCAGGTTGTGCTGCGTGGCCAGCCGGGTCTGCACCGCGAAGAAGGCCATGGACTCGATGAGGCGCCGCACGTGCGGGTCCTCCCGGTCCAGCGGCACCGAAGGGTGTGACTCCAGGAAGCGCTGCCGGAAGCGCTCCAGCGCATCCAATTCGCTCAGGTAGTCCTGGTAGATCCGGTCCGAGGAATCGCTCACCGCCCCTTACCCCAACTTCACGAGCGAGCCGCTGACGGTCGTCATCGCGCCCTTGAGTTCCGCGAGCCCCGCGGACTCCAGGCCCAGCTTGCCCTGCGCGGCCACCTTGGTCATCGCGGAGGACAGCTCCGCCTGCGTCTTGCCGGACATCTTCAGCGTCATCCCCTCCACCTTGTTCTCTCCGCCCGAGGCCGTGAGGCTCGTCTGCATGCCCTTGAGATCCAACTGGGAGGCGGCCTCCACGGCCACGTTGGCGTTGGACGACAGCTTCGCGTCCGAGGTGGCGCTCTGGGTGAGCTTCGCCTTGGAGGTGAACGTCATGTCCTGGGTGCTCTCCAGCTTGAGCGTGGCCTGACTGGTCCAGCTCGACGCGTCCTTCGACTTGAGGGTGAGCGTCCCGGTGGCATCCACGGTGAAGTCCTTACAGGTGATGGTGACGCTGTCCTGCTTCTGGACGACGGTGCTCGTCTCCGAGGAGCCCTTCACCGTGATGGTGATGCTCTCGCCGTCCATCACCAGGGTCTGCGTGATTTGGGCGTCGGCATTCTCCACCTTTACGGTGACGCCTTTCTCCTTGTCCAGTTCGACGGTGCAGACAAGCTTGCCCATGGCTCCTCGCCTTCTCGGTGGGGGAGCCCAGGGCTCCCGGCCCTCACGCCGGCTCTTCCTTGACCTGGATGAGCAGCGTGCCCTCGTTCAGCTGGATTTTCTGCGTGTCCTTCGCGTTCGTGCGCTGCATCAGGAACACGGGCTTGTCGTCCGTGTAGAAGTGCTTGAGCGCGGTGCCGCTCTCGGGCGTCTTGCCCACCATCAGCTGCACGCCCTGCCCTTCCTGCGGCATGCGCACCCCGGTGCGCCAGTCCAGGAAGCGTTTGATCCACGCACGCTTCCAGTCGAGCGCCACCAACACGCGCTCCCCCTTGTACGCGGGGAAGTAGAAGTGGCCCGGCAACAGGTTGGGGTTGAAGGGCGCCGGGATGATCTGATTCGCGAAGAGCGGCACCTTCACCTTGTAGTCATCCAGTGACGTGTCTGGATCCGTATAGGCCTGCCACGTCTCGTGCGCGTCCTCGCCCTGCTCGCTGACGATGAGCCCCTCCACGTAGCGGGGATAGAGCGGGGCCTGCCAGGCGGGCAGATCCACGGAAGGCTCCTCCTTGGGCTCCAGCCGGGTGCTCATCCGGAACGACGCGAAGAGCGCGTAGTCGTCGCCGTAGACTTCGCTCTCCATCTCGGGCGTGCCCTCGCCGGACAGCGACATGCTGCGCACGCGCAGGACCGCATCCTTGGCGATCCCCGCGGCACCCCAGGCGTCATCGGCCGGCAACTTCACCAGCGCGCCCGGCGCGAACGCCTTCTCGGGGAAGGAGCGCCAGGTCAGCTCCAGCTCCGGGCCCCGGGCCTTCAGCCGAGCCGTCTCCAGATCCACCCGCGCCTGCACCTCGTCCGCGATGGAGGTGCACAGCAGCACATCCTGACGGATGCCAGAGACGGAGACGGCCTGCGTCTGCGTCACCGGCTGGCGCTGAGGCCCCTCGGCCACGGCGTTGAGCACCGTCACGTCGTGGCGAATGACTTCGGGCAGCAGGACCTCCAGCCGCTCCAGGTTGTCCTCGTGAAACCGCATCGGCGTCCCCGTGGCGACCTTGGCCCCGGCGAACGCGTAGCCCTGCGCCGTGTAGTCGTAGGTGAAGACGCCCGAGTGGGACTGCACGTACCAGAGCACCCAGTCATAGAAGCTGGCGCCCCCCTGGGGATCCAACCCCACGAAGAGCAGGGGGTGCGAGGTGCCCAGGCCCGCGTCCCAGTCGTAGGTCAGGGCGATCTTCTCGCCCTTGTGCTCCTCCAGCACGTCCTTGACCGTCTTCGCGGTGTACAGGGCACAGGGGTAGTGCTGCCGCCACAGCAGCCGCGCGGCATCCTGGAAACGGATGCCGTACCGGCGGTGGAGGATGAGGCTGCTCTCCCCCGTGGAGACGGCCTCCTCGGCGAGCGTCTTCTCGCTCACGAAGCCCTGGACCTTGAGGGCCGTCTGGCTGGGGCGGCCGGACGTCTCCGGCAGGGCGGCCTTCAGCTCGAGCGTGACCGCGATGAGGTCCTGCTTGATGAAGTCCGCGAGCAGCGCATCCTTCTGCGTGCCGCCACGGCCCTTCGTGTCCGTCAGCAGGAACTCGATTTCGCCTTCCCACCCCCAGCTCCAGAGCTGGAGCGAGAAGCGCTTGATGTGGCCAGCCGTGACCTTGTGGGTGTTGCCGCCCACGGTCAGGGTGAGCGACATGGACAGCCGTTCACCGAGCTCGCTCTCCATCACTCCTCCTCGACGGCTTCCACCCGAACCTGGCCACTGATGGTGTGGAAGAGAACTCGCAGCGTACAGGCAGAGCCCTGCAGGGAGCCAGTCAAGACGAAGTGCAACCACAGGCCAGAGTCCTGGCCCCGCAGCTTCAGCTCCACGCCTTGCAGGCGAGGCTCATGGCACGCCACCGAGCGCAGCATCTCCTCGGTCAACGTCTTCATCAGGTCCCGGGTGCCGAACTTCTCCGTGTAGCGCCCCAGCCCGAAGCCCTCGACGAAGTACCCATAGCCCTCCTTCGTGTTGAGGACGGCCTCGATGTTTTGACACACCTGGTGCAGCTCACCCTCGTCTCCCGAGCGCTGCCAGGGGCTGGTGAACTTGTCGAGAAAGGACGGGCGCGCCATGGCTCACGCCCTGCGCCAGAAGAGAAAAACCTGGGTCCTCTGCAAAGAGGGGGTGGCATAGAAGGCCATGCCATTGTCGCGCACGGCGTACTGCCACTCCTCCCCCAGCGACAGCTTGTACCAGGAAATCTCAGGACCGAAGGCGTGGGGAAACGCCGGGTGCGCCACGTGCTGGAAGGGAATGCCCCGGAGCGCCAGCCGACGCACCGCGGACAGGCGGGAGGGGCTCGCCACCTTCACCCCCTCCATGGACGGGGGCTGGCTGGGGTCCTCGCTCCGCACCAGCAGGTAGAGCTCGCTCTGCACGCCCTCCTCCATGGCGGGCAGCGGGTTCAGCACGAACTGCCCCTCCTTGCTCTCGAACGGCTTGTAGGTGAGCCGTGTGTCCTCGGGGCGGAAGGCCCGGTTGAGCAGCTCCATCCACCCCCACAGCCCTGCCCCCAGGTCATCGTGGCGGTACGCGGGCCAGACCCCATCCGGATCCAACTCCAGGTAGCAGCAGACCTCGACGTAGAACCGGCGCAGGGCATCGAAGAAGACGTAGGGGTGGGGGCAGATGCCGCCGCGCATGTCCGCGCGCATGGACTGCAACCGGCGCACCTCCAGGAGCGTCCTGCGGGCGCTCGCCAGCCGCTCCGTGCGCTGGTAGCTGTCGAGCAACAGGGTGCGGAGCTGGCCGTGGGCCTTCTCCATCAACATGTCGAGCTCGCCCAGCAGCTCATTGAGAAACGGGTTGGCCCCCACCAGCAACAGGGGGGGAATCTTCCGGGAGGCGGGGCTCCAGGCCCCCTCGAGATTCTTCGAGAAGACCACCAGCTCCATCGAGGAGAGCGCGCGGTCCATGGACTGCTCGCTGGAGAGCAGCAACCGGCGCACGTAGCGCTGCACACCGGCAGGCTCATCCGCGTAGAGCGGCACCCCTTCCGCGCCCCGCGTTTCCTCCAGCAGGTGCAGGTGGACGGAGACCTCCGCCCGGCCCGTGGCCTCTAGGGACAGGGGCGCGAGGACGGCATTGCCCGGCACGTCCACCAGGAAGCCTCCTGGAAGGACCGCGGTCAGGGCGGAAACGGAAAGGCTGCCCTCGGCCAGCAGCGCCTCGCTCCAGGAGAACGAGGCGATGCCGACCTGGGGCAGCCCGGACAGCTCCGCATGCAGCCGCGTCTCGGACGAGAGCGCTTCGTCCTGGGCACGGAAGTGCTCGGGAAGGAGCGTCTGGCCAACTTGCCAGCGGACCCGCGCGAGCTTGTGGCGCTGCATGGGAGGCTTTCCTGACGTGGTGCGGCGGTTAGGCCGCCTCGGTGATGCCCCACTTCTTGACGATGTTCTTGCTCGAACCCGTGGCCAGGTTGATCGCCTGCTCCGTCGTGTGGGGCTTGATGCCGACCTGGAGGGTGAAGTTCTTGGGCGCCTGGACCTCGGAGGACGGATCATCCGCCACCGACAGGTTCAGGTCATCCCCGTTCTTCTCCAGGATGCCCGTCAGCGCCTTGTCGATGTAATTCGACTTGTAGTACTTCTTCACGAGCGGGTCGTACTCGTAGATGGTGTACTTGAACGACACCTCGACGTTGGACAGGGTCCCCAGCAGCGCCGCAGCCACCACCTGCTTGTTGTTGGTGGACACCTGCATGGACAGGTACATGGCGTCGGTGTTGCCCGTCTCCCACAGGTAATGGTTGAGCACACCGACCACCGCCGCCAGGTTCTTGCCCGGCTGCTCCGGGTCCAGCAGCGTCGTCTGGTCCGCGACCAGGGGCACATCGCCGATCTTCATCTCGGTGACGAAACCGATTGACGCCTGCTTGTCCTTCTTGAAGTTGAAGCCCTGGTACACATCCAGGGAACGCGAGAACTGAGGCATTGCTCCCCTCCTATGACTTGACTGCGGCGTGAAGACTGCGAGGAAACCTGGCTACCCGAGGCGGGACTCCAACATCAACTCCACGTTGAGGCCTTCGAACTGGATGTGCGGCAGGACCGCTACCTTGCAATCATACCAGCCCAGCTCCCCAGGCCGGGAATCCACAATGACCTGAGTGGCCTTGAAAGGGAAGCGCCGCAACGTCATGTCGTCCGGATTCACCACCGTGGTGATGTATCCCGACAGCCAGGCGTCGAGCTGCCGCTGGACGTAGCCCGCGTCGGCTGTGCTGCCGATGTTGTCGCGCGCGATGCTCTTGATGTAGTGCGCCAACCGGGTGATGGAGAAGGTGTAGGCCAGGTTGGTGACGAGCTGCGCGTTCTCCGAGTCCTTCGGGTCCTTGAACTTCTTGGCCCGCTTGATGGACTGGGTGCTGAAGAACGTCGCCTCGCTGGAGCCCTTGCGGTGCACCAACGGAATGAAGCCGTTCCGGGCGAATTCGTACTCGCGATAGTCGGGAATGGCGATCTCCACCGGCGCCTGGATCATCTTCTGACCCCGCAGGGTGAAGGAGTCCACCGGCAGACCGGTGACCAAGCCGCCCCCCTTGGGGCCGCGGATGGACTGGCACCAGCCCGACTGCTCGAAGGCCTTCACGAGGTTGCGCGCCATCAGGAAGGACGCATTGCCCCAGAGGTACTTCTTCGAGTCACCCTCCGCGTCCTCCTTGAAGTTGAGCACGTCGCAGGGGTTACGGTCGGGATCCCACGGCAGCCGCACCACGTAACGAGGCAGCGTCAGCCCGATGTAGGCCGCCTCTTCCTTGTCGCGCAGTTCCATCCACTTGCTGTAACGCGGGTGGTTCAGCACGCCGTCCAGGTTCTTGAGCGACTCAAGCTGCTCGACGCTCTCACAGTCGAAGAACTTGGGGCTGGCCGCCGAGACAAAGGGACAGTGCGCGGCGTTGGCCACCTTGCCCATGCGCTCCAGCCAGGTCAGGTCCGCGCGGGAGGCGGAGAACTCGTACAGACCCAGCATCACCCCATAGGGCTTGCCGCCGAACTGGTCGTACTCCTTGATGTAGATCTTGTCGAACAGCGCGCTGGAGAAGATGTTGCTTGAGTTCTTCTCGAAATCCTCGCTCAGCTCTTCCTTGGCGACATCCAGGATGTCGATGGTGACGTCCGCCTGGAAGTTGGTGTTGTTGACCAGATCATCCAGGCCACGCCAAGAAGACTCCATCGCCTGGAACTCCTCGGCGTGGAGAATCTCGTTCATCTGTGACTCTATGAGGCCATCGATGCGCGCGATGGCCTTCATCACCTCGCCCTTGTCGAAGCGGACCTCCCCGGACTCATCCTCGATGGGGTCGACGTTGTAGAGCAACGCGGCCAGAGAGGACATGAACCGCTCATCCCCAGCCATCTGCAGGTCACTCTGCGCGGCGGGCACCAGCCCCGTTCCCACGATGGGCTGGGCTTGGAGGGGGACCTCGAAGCCGCGAACCTGGAACAACTCTTTGAGATAATTCTTATTGTCAGCCATGAGCTAGGGGCTCCTCGGCACGAAGAAAAAAAGATAGAAAATCAGGTGACCTTGGCGGGAGCCACAGCGGAGACGGTGTCGGCGGCGAGCGCGGGAGGGGCACCCGGAACTGCCGACGGCGCGGCAGGCTTGGCCGAGTCAGGCAGGCGCATGCTCGCGTAGCTCTTGAGCTGGTCGCTCTGCAGCAACTTCTGCAGCTCTTCCTTGTTGGAGAACAGCTCGTAAAGCTTGCGCCGCAAATCCTTGCGGTTGTCGATATCCGCCTGCATCTCCAGCAGCAGCTTGCGCAGCAGCAGCAGCGACTTGAGCTTGGGCACGTGGTGGACAATCTCATCCGGGTGAAAAGACTTCATCCGGTCGATGGGCAGGTTGATCGCCATCTGGCCATTGCCATCAGCGCTGAGCTTGTCCTGCACATCGAACGAGAGGGACATGCCCATGTCCTTCATCAGCTCGTTGATGTTGGAGCCCGTGACCGACCGCAGCTTGCGCTCTTCCAGGTCTGTCTGGCGATCCGTGGAACTCCCACTCGAGAAGTCACCCATCACCACGACACGGAAGGGAAGCTTGACGTCCTCCTCTTTTCCGTTGAGGTTGGTGCGATAGGTGAGGGTAATGCGAGACTTGGGCAGACTGTCCTGAATCGGCACGGGTTCTCCTTACACAAAGCGGTTCACATTTCCAGAAAGCCCGCCGCCCTTACCCGCCCTTACAGGACATGGCCCGCCATGTTCTAAGTGGTCATTTAAGGACAAGTGGTATCGAAGGGTCAAGAGGGCCTCATGGCGTTCCCCGCTTGAGAACCCGCTGTGTCTCCCGAGAAAAGCAGGACGTGCTGGGCCTGGGCAGGAACGCCCTTCAACGGATCATATCCCAGGTGGCTGTCACGCTCGATGCGCAGGAACCCCTCCTGATCGCGCAGCACGAGGATGACGGTGAGCATCAGCATTTTATCGGAGAGCAGCGGCAACACCTCCGACTCGAACCGTCGGCGAGCCTCCACCGCCCAGGGCACCCCGCTGCTGGACAGGGGCTCGTTGCAGTGGACCCTCACCTCCATGCCCCCGGTGGCCACGGAGGCGAACCCACCCATCGTGTCCCCTTCGCCCAGCGCGCTGGCCCCCAGCCGCATCGCGCGCGCGGGGAGCCGCTGCTTGCGCGTCTCACGGCGCACCGAGAGTTCCGCTTCTGGAAAGCTCTTGCTGAAGAGCCAGTGCAGGGTGCTCGGGCACGTGGGGCGTAGCAGGCGCAGCCGATCCCGGGCCGTCTCCGGCCACCCGGGCAACAACGCCCCCTCGCGCTCGGGATGAAGCCCCGCGAAGCAGTCCTGGAGCAGCCGGTGATCAAAGAATCCCACGAAGCGCTCGAGCCGCTCGTGGTCGAGCTGATCCATCGTCCGCATGAGGAAGGACGGCAAGGGCGACTGCGCGCTGAGCAGGCCGACGTTCACCGTGATGATGATGCGCGGACGCGGCTGCCGGTGGAACTGGATGTCGTGCACCAGGTGCGCCTGGTGCAACGTGGTGCGGTGGCTGCGGTATTCGATCTCCGCACCGCCATAGCCGGAGGCGCGCAGCACCTCCAGCAACGCTGGAATGTCGAAGCTGCGGATGCGCTCGCGAATGCGAGCCTCGACGGACTGCTCCACGCCCCTACTCCTCCGCCTCGCGAGTGTCCTGCCCTGACGCGGACGCCAGGAAGGTCTCGAGATCCACCCGGTAGAGCTGATCGAGCGCGCGGAAGGACAGGGACTCGGTGCCTTGCAGCAGCGACTCTACCTGCTCGGCATGCGTGCTCAGCCCGGCGAAGAACCGGGAGAACAAAGCAGGCAGGTACACGCGCGGATCGAAGCGCTCCATCACCGCCATCACGTCCGCGGCCACCACGCTGGCCCGCTGGAAATCCCCGCGCTGAACGAGCGTGTCGAACGCGGCCAGCTTGCGCATCAGCTCCGCCATCGCGGGCGACACGGGCATCGTGGGCCCGGCCTCGCGGACCACCGGGCGCGTCGCGGCCTCCCTGCGGGCGGGAGCCTCGGGCTCCGGTTCCAACTCCTCTTCCATCTCTGGCTCCGGTGGAGGCCGCTCGGAAGGCAGGGTGATGAGGTGCCCCTCCATCCATTGCGTCAGGCGGCGGAAAGGCGCCTCACACCCGTTGCGGGGCATCGCCTGGCCAAACGAGGAGAAGATTTCCTCGCTGAGCGCGAGCGCCTGCTCCAGGGGCTCGCGGTTGGAGGCCGTGCTCCAGCGCTGCCACGCCTCATCCTTGCTTCGCTCGTGGTGCTCGATGTGCTTGTTGAGCACCTTGAGCAGCCAGCGCAGGCCCCCGTCCGCAAAGAGGTCCTTGCGCTTACTGGGGCCGAAGAACTGCCAGTTGCGCAGCAGGGTGCTGGAGAGCGAGTGAAACATCTCCGGCAGCGCCTGGAGCCCGCCTTCGAGGAAGAGACCGAGCAGGTACGGCCCCACGAGCCTCACGTCGTAGAGTTCCTCGCGCAGCATCGCCTCGGCGGCCCGGGCCGCCCCCAGGTAGTCCCCTCGGGACACCAGGCCGTTGACCTTCTCCAGCCGCTCATCCGAGCTCTCCAGGTCGGGGGCCTCGGCCTCCAGCGTCCTGTTCAGAAGCCCCTGCGCCAACGGGGCTACCACCTTCGCGGGTTCACCCATCTTGCACCGTGACCTGTCCGGGGGAGACGACCTGGATGACTCCGCCCCAGTTGCACATCAGCTTGCAGTTACTGTCCACGGCCGGCATGTTGCCGATCAGCACCTTGGGACACCCAGGGACCCAAGGCGCCGCCGTCGCGGGCACACACGGCATGGGCGTCAACACCCCCAGGGCCGCCGCGGTGGCCGCGGCCACCATGGGGTTCGCCATCGACGTACACATCCCGAATGGCAGGATGTTCGCCAGGGGCTTGTTGTCCATGATGTTGGCCGCCGGTGTCGTGGCCATCACCTTGTTGGTGGGAAGCACCATCAGTGAGGAGGGGGCCACCCCGAAGCTGCACTGCAACATCGCCCCTGTCACGACCTGGACACCCATGGAATCCTCCCTGGCTAGAAGCTCACGGGAGGCACCATCCTCACATACCCCGCTCTTCTTTTTCCAGCAGGCGCCCCCTGAGCTTGGTCAGTGCCTGGAAGAGCGAGTCCAGGCTCTTCCGATGAAGGGCGCCCGTGAGAAATTGGGCGTGACACCATCGCTCATCTACCTGCCCATCGACCTGGCGAGCATAAAGGGGCGCGAACTCGATCCGATCGGGAAGGTGCTCCCCCCCGAACTGAAGCTCCAGGAGGCGCCGGATCTCTTGCGACCAGGTCCCTCGCTGTTCTACTTGTGAGCCCGTGAAAACAAGTAAGACATAACGGTAATGTCCCGCGACCCCACCCGTCGGGGCTGTCACCACCGTGGCGCCCCGCACGAAGGGCAAGGTCCTCACCACCTCCGCGACTTCGGCGGACAGGTACACCCGGCCTTCCCGTCTGGCCAGGCGGGGGCCTCCGTAGTGGTACAGGCCATAGGAGCGCGTGAGCACCACGTAGGGGGGCGGACGCTCGTCATTCGGCACCAGGGTGAAGATGCCCACATCCCCTGGGGCCTGTTGACCGCTCATGTTGACATCGTGCAACGCCCAGCGGCGCCCAGCGGCCGGCGGGGTCTCGGTATGGACGTCTCGCACCCTCCGGGGCGAGGCCAGCACGGCGCCTCCCGCGGAAGGGTCCACGAGCACGTTGGAAGAAGGCACCGCGCCCAGGCCGCACTGCTGAACCCAGGCGCGCCAGGACTGCCAATCGAGCGGCTCCTCGGGGTTGCGGAACCAGTGGGCCACGTTCTTCAGCGGCGTCCGGGCCCGCAGTGTCACGTCGCGCAGGGCCGGCGTCACCCCCAGCGCGCGCAGCGGGTGCTCCACGAGCAGCGTTGGCTGGGCCTCGAGGTCCGCCAGTTCCAAGTGAAGATAGGTGGCCCCGCGCAGCAGCGTGGCGAACAGAAAGGCTGGCAGGTGCTGCAGCAGGTAATAGCCCGGCGCCGCCAGGTGCTCGCCAGCCCCCAGCCCCAGGGTGAGCAGGCCATCCACCAGCGCTCCCCCCCAGGCATCCGCCGCGAGGAGCAACGCGGGCGTGTCCGGCGGTTCCACCAGCGGGGAGAAGAGCAGCCCCACGGGCTCGGCGGGCTTGTAGGTATGCGAGGTGAATGCGGGGGCATCCTGGCCCCGGCTCTGAAGCAGCTTCTTCTCGAAGCCCTCCAGCAGCGCCGCCTGGTGGGGCTCCGCGGCGAGGTGGTCAGGCCCGAGCGCGGCCAACCGGCGTGACAGGAAGCGTTTGCCGTGGGCGGGCAGGAAGCTGATGCAGGCGCCCAGGCACAGGGCCGCGGCGAAGGACACGAGCAGTTCACTGCCCACCGGGTAGACCAGGCAGACCTTGGCCCCGGCCTTGACGCCCTGCCGGGCCCACTCCGTGGCCCGCCGCGCGGACTGCTCGTGAAGCTGCCGGTAGCTGAGCACCTGCCAGCCGGCGCGCCTGTCGTAGACGCGCAGCGCCGCCCGGTCCACGGTGCCATGGCGGACCACGAGATCATGGAAGAAATCGTAGTGCTGGCCCGTCAGGCTCTTCAGGGGGGCGCCCTTACCGGTGTGGGCGGCCGCCAGGGCCGCGATGAACCCTTCGGGATCCTCCCAGCTCTCCTGCTGCCAGGAGGGCACCCCGGCGCCCGCGGGCGCGCCCGCCTCCAGCTGTTCGAGGATCTTTTTCACATCGAAGGCCATCCGCTTATCCGTTCCTCCGACGGGAGGCCCAGACCCACAGGGCCATCAACGCCAGCAGGCTGGCGCTCCCCACCCCGGTGCTGCCGAAGGAACACCCACCGCCCTGTCCCGTCAGGCTGCGGCCCTGTCCTCGCACGGACAGCCGCACCTCGGGCTGCTTCACATCCTGGACAGAGACAAACAGCTCACTCTCCGCCAAGGCGGTCGTCTTGGGGGCGAACGTCACCGTGAAGGAAGCAGTCCCGTTGGGCGGAATCGGACTGGCCAGGGCGGCCTTGTCCAATTCGAAGGGCGAGCCCTCGTGCTGCGTGACATCCACCTTCTGGGCCGAGGACGATTTGTTGGTGATGACGACCTCCCGGGATTCGGCCGGAGCCCCGACGTCCACCCGCTCGAAGTCCAGGCTGGACGGATTCACCTCGACCGTGAGGTCGATGACCTGGCCCTTCATCGCCACCTCCACGCCCTTACGCTGGAGGGGCTCGGAGCCAAAGATGAGCGTCGCATCCGACAACATCTGCTTCCTGGCATCGTAGGAGACCTTCACGGAGGTGGACGCGCCCCCGTCCAAGCTCCGGGGGGTCCCCTGGCTCCAGTCCGGGACCAGAAAGCCCTCGCCCGTCCTGTAGGACACAGAGGGCCCGTAGAGCGTCACGGGCTCATCGCTCATGTTCGTGATGGTGAGCGACTTGTCCTCGATGCGTCCACTGCGCACCACCCCGAACTCCAACACGGGGGGAGACATCGAGAACACCGAGGAGGTGCCCTCCCCCCGCAGCTCCACCACCCGAGGCTCCGGAGAATCGTCCATGTAGATCTTCAGCTTGCCGCTCACCTTGGCTTCCGCCGTGGGCGTGAACACCAATTTCAGGTCGAGCTGGTGATAGGACGTCCCCGCGTCGGCGCCCCCGAGGGGATAGGGCGCCAGGATGTAATCGGAAGGGATTTCGTCGTGGACGAACTGACCCACCGTTTCCTGTTCGATCTCCAGCCGCTTGATGACCACGGGCTGCTGATCGCGGTTTACCAGGGTCACGGTGCGCTTGGCCGACGCCTTGTTGACCAGTTGCAAGCCGAAGCTCAGCAGCGGGGGAATCTGGATCTTCCGGCTCCCCCCCGCTCCCGACAGGGGCAGGCTCACCAATGGCCGACTGAGCTCATTCGAGGTGAGGTCGACCTGGGCGAAGAACTGCCGCTCCGCCTGCGGGCTCATCGTGACCGTCAGCGTGGCGGAGGCATTCGCCGCCAGTGGCTTCAGGCTGGAGGGCGACACCTCGAAGGTGCCCTTGTCCAGCCCACTCACGACGATGTTGCTCAGCTTGAGCTGTCCCTCACCCTTGTTCGTCACGATCAGGGGCAGCACGGCATGCCCACCCACGGGCGTGTTGGCGAACAGCAGTCCCCCATCGGGGTTCACCTCCAGCGCGGGCGCGACGCCGCTGCCTTCCAACTGCACGGCCTTCGTCCCCCCATCTCCCCTCACCCCGTTGCTGTAGACCACGGCGCGGCCCACGTGACTGCCCCCTGTCCGAGGCGTGAAGCTGATCCGCACCGACGCGCTGCCTCCCGCGTCCACGCGGAATTGCGAGCCGCCATCCGACTCATCGACCAGGAAGCTGCCTTCCGTGCCGGCATCCGCAGCATTGCCCTCGATGGCGACACGCGACACGAGCAGATCCCGCTCTCCATCATTGACGACGGAGAACTCCTTGATGATCGCCTCTCCCAGGTTGGACGGGCCAAAGCGAAGCTCGCCCGGCAGCAGCTTCATGTCCGCGGCCACGGCCTTGCCCGACAACTGGATCCGCAGCTCGGGATTGGTCGGTGAATCGCTCGTCACCACGGCGTCTTCCACGAAGCCTCCCCGGTAGGGCGGCGTGAAGGTGACGCCCACCGGACAGCTCCCGCCATCCTGCTCCAGCACCACCCCTTCACACTCCCGGGAGATGTTGAAGGCGGAGCCCACCGACGCATCGATGCTCTCGAGCCGGAGCGGGTAGTTGCCGACGTTGACGAGCCGCGCGAACTGGGTGCCGGACGTGCCCACCTCCACCCCATCGAACACGAGGCCACCATCGGAGGCCAGCACCAGACGGCCATCCACGCCGTTCCCCTTCAAGGCCGGGAAGCCTCCATCTCCGGCGGAGAAGTATTTGCTGAGGACGATGAGCTGCTCCTCCTTGGCCACCAGCTCCTTGGGGGTGAATTGCACGAACACGGCCAGGTGCTTCTGCGGTCCCACGATCCAGCCGCCATCGGGTGGGTTGGGCGTGCCGCCATCGAGCGCCGCGAGAGGACGCTCCCCCTCCTCCGTGAGCGTTTCGACCGCCGTGAAACTGAAGACCGGGTCCGAGGGAAGGATCTGCGAGATCACCAGATCCGTGGACCCTTCGTTCTTGATCAACACCAGCTTGGCACCGCTGGTCGTCGCCACCCGCTGGTTCTTGAAGTCGAGCACCAGCGGGTCGAAGCTCATCTTCGCGGCGACGCCCGAGCCCTGCACGATGAACGGCTTCGCCTCGAACCCCAGGAAGTTGACGTTGAGCGTCCGCTCCCCCGTAGAGGCCTCCTGGGTCGGCGCGAAGAGCACCTGGAAGGTCCAGGGAGAGGTATTCGTGATGGGCTGGGTCAGGGGATCCACGAGCACCACGTGGAAGTTGGGCAGCGCCTCGGTGATGCCTGCCACATAGACGGGGGCGGGGCTCGAGTTGCTCAGCGTGATCGTCAACCTCGACTCGGCTCCGACCTGAACCGAGCCAAAGTTATGCTTGGCTCCCGGCAAGTTCATGCTCAGCTCCGGTAGGACGGCCTTGGTTCCCGACATTTGCACCGTCTTGGAATCGGACGGTGCCGGGCCTTGCCCGGTCGCGGGGGTCACGGGGGTCACTTCGATCGTCAGAGAGCCCGTGTGGGTGGTGAAGGCGTCCGCAGTCTTGGGCGCGAACCGGACATTGAAGGTGTAAACCCCCGAGGGCCCCACGGCGATATCCCGAGGCAGGCTGGCCGTGTGGTTGAAGATCGAGGTGGCCGCCGAGGAGATGGAAATCCCGTTCGCGGCCAGCCGGAGCGGCACGTTTCCCTGGTTCCGGATGGTCACCGGCACCGTGGCCGTGCCCCCCGCGTACATAGGCCCGAACTCCAGGGAAGTCGGCTCCACCTGGAACTTCGGCAGGGCCCCTGTGCCCTTCAACAAGACGGTGTCCACCCTTCCGTAGATATTGCTTTCGATCTTCAGGCTGGCTTGAGCCAGGCCTTCCTCGGAAGGGGCGAACGTGATCGGAATGTTTCGGAGCTGCCCCGGCGGCACGGTGATGGGGAGCGGACTCACCGTGAAAGCCGAGCCACCGCCATCGACGCGAACGGTGAGGGTGAGGCTTCCCGTCCCTGTGTTCGTGGCCGTCAAGACCCCTTCGATCGGCAGACTGCTGCTGGTTCCCCGCCAGATGGATCCGAAATCCAAGGACGAAGCCGACAGCGAGTACCCCAGCGAGACGCCTTTGCCCTTGAGGATGACGCTTCCCGAAGTCCTGTTCGGCTGATTGCTGGCAAAGACGAGCTGCGCATCGAACAGGCGCGCAAAGTCCGGCCTGAACGTCACACCGAGGTCCCTGTAGTCATTCTCCGGAATCGAGAGGGAGCGTTGTAGGACATCGAAGTAGGGCTTGTCTGCGCCCTGAAGGGTGATCCCGGAGATCTGGAGGGTGCCAGTCCCCGTGTTCGCGAAGCGCAGCGTCTTTTGAACCTGGACGTTCTCCAGTTGCTCTTCGAAGTCCAACTGCCCAGGCACGGTGTAGTTGGGCTCCACGCCCCGTCCATGCAGGTTGACCGCGGCCATCGGCCCCGCGGCCTGGTTGCTTTCGAAGGTCAGGACCACCCCGGCATCTACCTTGAACTTGGGCGCGAACTGCACCGTGAGCGGAGTGCCTGCGTCGCCGCCAGATGGCACATTGAATGCCGAGGGAGACACCTTGAAGTGCTCCGCATCCCCCGTCATCACCACCTTCGAGACCCGGATGGTGCCCGAGCCGTTGTTGGTGGCCATGATCGTCAACGTGCCGCCGTCGGAGCCCACCAGTTGCTCGGGGAACCCCGCATCACTGGGGTTGAACGCGAGGACGGGATTGACCCCTCTGCCACTGAGCGAAATCGTTCCCGTGGGGCTTCCCACCTCGTTCGTCGAGTAGGTCACCTGGGCTGTGGCCGGGCCCTCGGCCGTGGGACGGAACTTCACCTCCAGCGTCCGGGATTGCTTCTCTGGAACCTCCAGCCTTGTCGGCGGGAGTTCGAAGACACCCAATGGGTTGCTGCTGAACGAGGCATTGAGAACCAGGGTTCCCGTTCCGTGGTTTGTCACCGTCAGCAGCTCCGACCTGCCCGTGTTGACTTGCTGCTCTTCGAAGGCAATCGCCGAGGCGGACAGCTCGAGCTCGGGCGAGATGCCCCGGCCCGTGGCCCTGACCGTGGGCGAGGTTCCCGTGGTCTGGTTGCTGATGAAGGACAAGGTCACCCCCGCGTCTCCCGGAGCGCTGGGATTGAACGTCACGGTGAGGTTCACGCCCCCGTCAGCGCCCTCTCCGATGGAGAAGACCTTGGGATTGACGGTGAACTGGTCCGTTCCGGTGCCGACAATCGAGACATCGGTCACCCGGAGCGTCCCCAAGCCGCTCTTGGTGGCCGTCAGGCTCAGGACGCCCGCGTCATGAAGGACCCGCTCGCCAAACGAGAGGTTGCCGGGCAGCACCGCCAATCGGGGATTCACGCCCCGGGCATTGAGGGTGACCGCCTGTTGCTCGCTCTCGGGATCATTGCTCACGAAGGTGAGCTGTGTGGTGGCGGTGACCTCATTGGCGCCTGGCACGAACTTCACGTTCACGGCTCGGCTCTGGCCCGCGAGCACATCGAAATCATGCGGGGTTATCTGGAAGAGCGACTGGTGGAGTCCTGTCTTGTTCACGCCTCTTACTTCGAGTGTGGCGGTCCCTTCGTTCTTCACCGTCACAGTCGATGACTTGCTATCATTGACGGGGGTGTCTGGCAGATCCACGGTCAACGGAGTGGGAGCGAGCACCGGCGCCACGCCCCTGCCCGTGATCGCGATCGTGGCAGACCACGAGCAGCCCTCGACGCTTGTCACCGTGAGGTTGCGCGCAAAGCTTCCTCTCACATCAGGCTTGAAGGTGACCTTGATGAGGGACGGGTGCTCGACCTTGAACGTTAAGTCGACACCTGGAGCCGTGACGAAGGGATTCCCCGCCGCCAGGCCACTGAAGCTCAACTCACCGTTGATCATCGCTGAACTGTCATTGAACAACTGGATCGTCTCCGTCTTGGGCTGCCCGACAGGGATGTCCGCGAAGTTCAGCGTGGCGTGCTCGAAGCGAAGCGGATGCCCCCCATCGACCGCATTGCCGACAGCGCAGGCCCCTCCTCCATCCGGGCTCCCAGCGTCAGGGCCTGCATCTTGAGGGCCCGCGTCCTGAGGGCCCGCGTCCTGAGGGCCCGCGTCCTGAGGGCCCGCGTCCTGAGGGCCCGCGTCCTGAGGGCCCGCGTCCTGAGGTCCTGCGTCTTGGGGGCCCGCATCCTGAGGCCCTGCATCCTGAGGGCCCGCATCTGGGCTCCCAGCATCAGCGCCTGCATCGTCCAGTCCCGCGTCTCCCCCGTCGTCGCCCGCGTCTCCCCCGTCCTCACCCGCGTCCGCCAGCAGGGCCGCGAAGGCTTCGGACTGCGCGTGCTGTGACTCGGCTGACGGCAGCTCGGCTGGCCCACAAGAGACCAGTAACCCCAACCCCATCACGGCCAGGACGCTGAGTCGGAGCACTTGCATCTCCCTGCATAAAGAGCGGTAAGCTTGAAACTGGACATGAGCATACCATCTCTCAGGGGGGCAATGGCCGTAGCCCTGCTGGTAGGCACTCAAGCTTCGGCTCAAGCCGGAGCCCAGCTGCCTGGCTTCAACCTGGAACGTCTCCAGACGAATACAGGCCGCGGCACGGTGCTCATCGGTAACGGTGAGCTCATGGTCCCAGGCGGACTGAGCGTGAGCCTGCTGGGTCACTACCAGCGCATGCCCCTGGAACTGGACGACGGCGAGCGGACCCTCCAGGTTGTCCGTGACAGGGCCACGGCCTTGCTCTCCGCCAGCTATGGCCTCCTGCCATGGCTCGAAGTCAGCGCGCAGGTGCCCTTCGTCCTCTGGCAGCAAGGCGATGATCCAAACGAGATAGGACTCGAACGGTTGACTGCTCAGGGGCTGAGCACCCCGGTGTTGCAAGCCCGGCTCGGGCTGCTGTCTCGCCGCTACCGGCAACCGGTGGACCTCTCGGCGGACCTGGGCGTCGGGCTGCCCTTCGGCTCGGAGCAGGCCCTGGCGGGGGATAACAAGCCGCGCTTCCATGCGCGCATGGTGGTGGGGGCGGTGGTTCGGGGACTGAACCCCTCCTTCGAGGCGGGTGTGTTGTTCCGGCCCTCCATCCTCTTGACCACCACGGAAGGGGTTGCCAAACCTGGCGCGCGCTCGGAGATCCACCTGGGCGCCTCTCTGGCCACCACGGGCAAGGGCACGCGGGGTGAGCTCGGCCTCCGGGCCATCGTCGCGCGCCAGACCTCCGTGGAAGTGCTGGGCGGCCTGCGCTTCCCCCTTCTGGTCGGCCTGGATGCCTTCTTGCTCGGCGGCCCCGGCCTGGGCGCCGCCCCTGGCGCCGCGCAGTTCCGCATGCTCGCGGGCGTGTCCTTCCGCCAAGAGCCCCCTCCTCCGATCTCTTTCATCGACGAGGCCAGGGACCACGAGCTTCAGCTCTCCATGGCCAAGCCGACGTCCCCCCCAGTGGAGAACACCCTGCGTCCTGTCAGCACCTGGGAGTTCAACTCCCTCACCCGGGGCGAGCGCCAGGATGGAGCCGCCGGGAACGAGCCTGCGCAGGAGCCGCTACGGCCCTATCAGCCGACGGCCCAGGAGCGGCTCGTGTTGCGAGGTGAGGTCCGCTTCACCCAAGGTAGCTCCGCCCTGACGGGCGTGGTGCCCCTGCTGGATCAGGTCGTCTTGCAGTGGTCCGAGCACCCGGGACAAGGGCTCATCATCGTCGAAGGGCATGCGGACACGGAGAAGGCCGAGACCTCGGACATGTTCATGTCCCTGCAGCGCGCGCAGGCGGTCCGGCGGTACCTGGTCGACCAGGGCATTCCGGGAACGCGGGTGCGCATCCGGGGCATGGGCTCGGACTGGCCCATCAGCTCCCGCCCCGCGACCGAGCAGGAGCACCAGCTCAACCGCCGGGCCGAGGTGCTCGTCATCACGAAGACCGAAGAGGAAGCGACGACCCGGGTCCCCAGTCCCTGAACCCCGTCAGCGGGAGCGGGGTAGGACGCCCATCCGGACGAAGAACCGGGCCTTGCGCTCCAGCTCGTTCTGAAGGTCGCGCAGATGCCGCGTGGTGTCACGCCCCGGCGGCGCCTCCCGGGCGGGCGCGAGGGCCGCAGGCTCGCTGGTTCGCCGCGTCTCCGCCGCGGAGCCCTGTCGCGCGCGCACCGGAAGCTCGGGCCGGGGTCTTGGAACGGCCGCATGCCGGGAGGGAAGTGGCAGAACCGTGTCATCCACGTTTTGCCCGAAGAGCCAGGCACCGCACCGCCAGAGCATGTCATGCCGACCGAGCAACAAGGTCCAGAACCGGTCACGCATCTCGATGGCCTTCAGCAAGGCGGCGGTGCTGTTCTCCCCGGGGCCTTCGCCCTGTGGGGCGAGGAGCATTCGCAGCTGGCCGAAGGTGCTCTCGGCGTCCAGCACATCGGCGCCCGTGAGGGGTGAGCGGCCTGCGGTCTTCTGCTCGTTGCGCCGGAACAGCGCCGCGAGCGCCAGCCCGTCCTCCAACGTGCTCCGCCGACCAGACAAGCGGACTTCGTCGATGTCAGCGGCGGTGAACAGCTCCGCTTCGGCCAGCGCCTCCGCGGCCTTGCGCAGCTTCCGGCGCCACCGCTGCGCTTGTTCGAACAGGGCTGCGAACTGGGACGCATGGCGCTCCCGTTCCACCTGGAGGGCAGCGTAGGCCAGCCCCTGGACCAGCAGAGGAATCCGCGACAGCTCCACGGCATTCACATCGGGTAGGCGGCCAATGAGCATGGCCCCTCTGCCCAGCACCGCTTCGACCCCTCGCACCACGTTGTGATATGCCAGGACGATGTCGGCACCGCACTCCTCCAGGAGGTGGGGCTCCAGGGCGTTGGCGGCGGCAAGAAATCCGTCGTAAGCCGTCTGTGAGCTGATGCTCTCCAGCTCCGAGAGGACCGTGGATTCCTGGGCCCGGACGTCAGAAGGCCTGCCGACAACATCCTCGCTCATGCCAGCAGGGTACAAAGCCTTCCACGGTGCCGCAACGCAGGCCCCCCGGTTCTTCCTGGAACTCCTCCGCCGACGGTAGATTCCCGCCTCCTCAGCTTCTTCCTGAAAGTGAGTTCACACGCCATGTCCCTCCCCAAAGCCGCCCTCTGTCTGTCCGCCCTGCTGGTCCTCAGTGGGTGTGGCGATGACGACCCGAGTCCCCCGAATCCCGCGGAAGATCCCAAGCTCAGCTCGGTCACGGTCACCTGTGCGCCCGCGTCGGTAACGGCCGGCCAATCCACGCAATGCGCGGCCGCCGCCAAGGATCAAAAGGGACAGCCTTTCACGGTCGCTGGCTTCACCTGGACGTCCACCAACACGGCCGTGGCCACGGTGGATGGGGTGGGCAAGGTCACGGCGCTCGTCCAGGGTGACGTCACCATTCAGGCCAGTGCCACAGCGAAAGGTGTCACCCAGCAGGGCCAGGCGCCCGTGATGGTCACGGCCTCCCTGTCCTCGCACGACCGGGACATCACCTCGAACGAGACGTGGCGCGCCGAGAACAATCCCCATGTGGTGAGCAAGTATATCCAGGTTTCTGGGGGCAGCACGCTGACCCTGGAGGCCGGGGTCCAGGTCCAGTTTCAAGCGGGCACCGCGCTTTACATCGATGGCGTCCTGCAGGCCGTGGGCACCGAGGCCCAGCCCATTCAGCTCACTGCCTCCCCGGGAGCGGCTGCTGGCTCGTGGAACGGTCTGGTCCTCGGTTCGAGCCAGGGCGGCTCGTCCATGAGCCACGTGACGCTGAGCGGCTGCGGACATGCGGGCGGCCGGGGCGCGTGCCTCACGCTGGTCAACCAGGCCGTCCCCGTGCTCAAGCACGTGTCGGTGCGGGACAGCGCCACCATCGGTGTCCTGGTGGCCGATGATGGCAGCGCCTTCGGGGCGGGCTCGGAGGCGCTCAGCGTCTCTGGAAGCAAGGGGTACGCGGTGCGCATCGCCGCCAACACCGCGGGAACCCTCCCCGTGGGCGGAACGTTCTCCGGGAACACGAACAATGCGGTCGAGCTCTTCTCGGGAGCGGTCACGGCCACCCAGACGTGGCCCGCGCTGGGCATCCCCTACGTGGCCACCGCGAGCATTCACATCGGTGGGGACTCCACCCCGAAGCTGACCCTGCTCGCCGGGACCGAGGTTCGCGTGGGCGCAGGGCTCGAGATTTCAGTCGGTGCCACGAAGCCGGGCGCCCTGATCGCGGTGGGCACCGCCACCTCGATGATCCGCTTCGTCCCCGAGCAGACCCCGCCCGTCCCTGGGCTGTGGCGCGGCTTGCAGCTCTGGTTCGCCTCGGGCACCAAGCTCGATTACGTCGTCGTCTCCCACGCCGGGACCAACGTCGAGACCAAGGCCAGCAACCTGAACGTGTACAACGAGATTGGCCCCTTCATCACCAACTCCACGATCAGCGACTCAAGGGCCTGCGGCGTGAGCGTCAACGTGGGCGCGATCCCCGGAACGACGCCCGTGAAGACGAACATCGTCGCCTCCATGTACAAGAACACCTTCACGAACAACCAAGACGGCCTCCAGTGCCTCATGGAGAACTGACCGCGCGGGGCGGGGGACGGACCCGGTAGACAGGCCCCCTGGCAACCCATTAGGTTGTCTGTCCATGGAGCCTCCTCGAAGACCCACGAGGGCGGAACTCAACGCGGCCGTGGGGCGGACGATGCCGGATGTCATCGCCCCAGGGCTGCGCGTCCTCTTCTGCGGCATCAACCCCAGCCTGTACTCCGTGGTGGTGGGCCACCACTTCGCCCGTCCGGGCAACCGCTTCTGGCCCACCCTCCATGCGGCGGGCTTCACCCCTCGCCGGTTGAAGCCCGCCGAGCAACTCGAATTGGTGGGGCTCGGCTACGGCATCACCAACGTGGTGGACCGTGCGACGGCCACCGCCGCCGAGTTGTCCGCAGGGGAGCTGGTGCAGGGCGGCCGCCAGCTCGTGGACAAGGTGCGGCGCTACCGGCCCCGCTTCATCGCCGTGCTGGGCGTGAGCGCCTACCGGGCCGCGTTCAACCGCCCCGAGGCCGTCCTGGGGCTCCAGCCCGAGCCCCTGGGAGAGGCCCGGCTCTGGGTGCTCCCCAACCCGAGCGGGCTCAACGCCCACTACCGGCTGGAGGACCTGGCGCGGCTGTACGCCGAGCTGCGGCACGTGGCCGCGAGCGGGTAAGGGCTACAGCCAACTGGCCTGCGGGCGGCCCAGCTCCGCGAGCACGCGCTCCGCCGCCTTCACCCCGAACCAGTTCGCCTCCTCGAACAGGGCCATGCCCCCCAAGTCCGTGTGCGCGAAGTGGAGCGTCCGGCCCAGGCTCTCCTGCGCCGCGAAGCGCGCCGGCCCCCACATGAAGCCGGGGGTGGGCCGGATCATCGCGTGGCCCCAGCGCATCACCTCCAGGCGCTGCGCCTGGGCGGCAATGCCCGGGTGTGCCGGGAGCATGTCCGCCATCACCAGCCCCTCCCAGTCCGAGTAGCCCGCCGCCAGCACCCGCTCCCGCTCGGCCTTCACGTCCAACCCCGCCAGCGGCAGGTACCAGGTGAGCACCGTGGGCCCCGAGTCGTCCTGGCGCAGCATCTGGTGCGTGGCCGCCACGTAGCCCAGGCTGCGGCTCTCGTAGAAGACGTTGTCCCAGGCCAGCGGAAAGCCGTGCGACTGGGGCGGGCTCGACAGCGTGAGGTTGGCCACCACCCACGGCCCGTAGGCGAAGGCTCCCATCCACTCCGGGCGCCGCTGGCGCCACGGCGCCACCACGTGCGCCGCCACGAAGCGCGGCCCGGCGAACACCACCTGGCGCGCCTGGAACGCCCGGGGCTTGCCCGTCCCCGCCTCCAGCGCCTCCACCCGGCACCCGTCCACGCCCGGCTCCACGGTGTGCACCAGCACCTGGCGCTCCACCTGCCGCGGCGCCACCGCCCCCAGCAGGTGCCGCACCAGCCGGCCATTGCCCTCGGGCCAGCTCAGGAAGCCCTCGCTGCGCTCCCCCTGCCCGTCCTGGCGCGCGGCGAAGTACCAGATGCCCGCCCAGGCGGACACGCCCTCCGCCGTGGTGCCGTAGTCGTCCCGGCACGCGTAGTCCACCAGCCACTTCAGCCGGGGCGAGCGGAAGCCCTCGGCCTCCAGCCACTGGGCCATGGTCACCGCGTCGAGCGCCGTCCACTCCGCATCATCGCTGCTGAGCGCCGTGGGCACGGCGAACGCCTTGCGCCCCTTCGCGTCCCGCGCCGCGGCGAACGTGTTCATCCGGGCCTCGAAGCGGGCCAGCTCCGCCAGGTCCGCCCCGCTCGCGCCCGCGCGCAGGTACAGCCCCTCGTACCAGGCGCCCTTGTAGAAGAGCCGCTCGTCCGGCTCGCGGATGAGCAGCTCCTCCGGGAACACCGGGTAGCCCTCCGCGTCCATCCCGGACACGACGCCCAGCTCCCGCAGGAGCCGCAGCACCGCCCCCTGCTCCGTCAGCGGCGCGGGCAGGTAATGGGCGCCCCACGGGAAGGCGGATACCGCGTTCTTCCCCGAGCGGGAGGTGCCCCCGGCCTCGTCCTCCAGCTCCACCACCCGCACGTCCTTCACGCCCGCCGCCGCGAGCCGCCAGGCCGCGGACAGGCCCGCGATCCCCGCGCCGACGATGAGGACCTCGACAGGCTCCGCCCCTTCCGCGCGCGGCAACGGCCCGCCGCGCAGGCGGTGGCCCGTCTCCATCGCCCGGTCCACCAGCGCGCCGGGCACGGGGGCCCGGGGGCGCGAGCGCTGGCACGCGCCCGCCGCCACCGCCGAGCCCAGGAATGCGGCAATCAGCTCCCGCCGCGTCAGTTCCACCGGCTCCACTCCTCCTCGTAGTAGTGCACCAGCACCTGGTTGTTCAGCCGGTTCACCTCCGCGGGCAGCGGGCCCATGTCGGGGGAGAACTGGGTGAGCGAGACCAGCGTGGCGTCATTGAGGAAGGACAGCCCCTGGGGCAGCGCGCGGCGGCGCGGCACCGGCCCATGGGAGACCAGCACGTACCCCCACTCGCCAAAGGAGGGCACCAGCGCGTGGTACGGCTCCGTCCAGAAGCCCGCGGCCTTCAGCGTCTCGTTCACGCACCAGAACGAGCGGCGCGCGAACAGGGGGCTCGTGCTCTGGATGACGGCCACGCCTTCCGGCGCCAGCCGGCGCTTCAGGAGCTTGTAGAAGCCCGTGGTGTACAGCTTGCCCAGCGAGAAGTTGTTCGGATCCGGGAAGTCCACGATGACGGCATCGAAGAGCCCCTCGCCTTCCGCCAGGAACTTCATCGCGTCCGTGTTGATGACCCGTACCTTCGGATGCGAGAGCGCGTGGCCATTGAGCGCCGCCAGCTCTGCGTAGCCCGTGGCCAGCCCGGTGATGGCCGGGTCCAGGTCCACCAGCGTGACGGACTTCACCTCCGGGTAGCGCAGCGCCTCGCGCGCCGCCAGCCCGTCCCCGCCTCCCAGGATGAGCACCCGCTCCACCGAGCCCGCGCGCACCAGGGCCGGGTGCACCAGGGACTCGTGGTAGCGGTACTCGTCGATGCTCGCGAACTGCAGGTTGCCGTTGAGAAACAGCGAGAAGCCCCGCTTGCCCCGGGTGAGGATGATGCGCTGGTACGGGGAGTTGGAGGCGTGCACCACCTCGTCCGCGTAGAGCTGGTCCTCGTAGAAGGTGGTCAGCCGGTCGCCCAGCGCCAGCCCCACCACCAGGAACAGCGACAGCCCCACCGCCTTCACCCGTAGCCGCGTGGGGTTGCCGAGCACTGGCGCCAGGAGCCACGTGCTCCACAGCCCCACCAGCGCGTTGAGCAGCCCGAAGAGCAGCGAGGTGCGCACCAGCCCCAGCTTGGGCACGAACAGCAGCGGGAAGGAGACGCTCGCCGCCAGCGCGCCCAGGTAGTCGAACGTCAGCACCTGGCTGACCAGGTCCTTGAACTGCACCTGGTCCTTGAGGATGCGCAGCAGCAGGGGAATCTCCAGCCCCACCAGCGTGCCAATCACCAGCACGCTGCCATACAGCGCGACGTGGAACACATCCGTCAGCGTGAAGGTGAGGAACAACAGCGGGGCACACAGCCCGCCCACCAGCGCCACGCCCAGCTCAATCTCCACGAAGCGCTGCGCCAGCCCCTTGTCGATGAAGCGCGACAGGTAGCTGCCGATGCCCATGGCGAACAGGTAGCCGCCGATGACGGTGGAGAACTGGGTGATGGAGTCACCCAGCAGATAGCTGGCCAGCGCCCCCACGATGAGCTCGTAGATGAGCCCACACGTGGCGATGACCAGCACGGTGACGAACAGCAGCGTCTTGTTCACGTCTTCACGTCACTTCGCGGCACGGCATGGGGGGCACCGCTCACCCCGAGATGGCCGAGGCCACGATGATGGCCAGCCCGATGATGAAGGAGCCGATGACGATGCCCAGCGCCGTGTTCTGGTCCGCTTCGATCTCCTTGTTCACGTCGAACGGGAGGATGAGCTTGATGACGTAGAAGCCCGCCACGAACACCGCCAGCCCGATGAGCGAGTAGATGACGCTCGCCAGCAGCCCCTGCACGCTCACCACCGCACCCAATAGCAACATCACTTCCCTCCCTGGAATCCGCCGGTCCACAGCAGCACGCCACCCGGGCCCCGCCGCACGTCTCCGGACACCTTGCCGCGCTCTTCGTTGGTGAAGGGCTCCCAGCCCGAGAAGGCCATGGCCCCGTACAGCAGCAGCACCAACCCACCGAAGTATTTCATCGCCTTGAGCCCCTCCGCATTGCATCCACCCTAGTTGCTGTCCGCCCAGCGGGCGGACTCGAAGCTCGACGAGCGCAGGTACGCGAACACCGGCCCCAGCAGCAGCAGCACCAGCGCGAAACAGAACCAGGTGCCGCGCGGCACATCGCTCGTGAGCTTCACCTTGTAAGCGCGCTGCTGGGGCAGGAGCGCCGAGGGGAAGGCCGCCGTGGTGCGCAGCACGTAGGTCCCCGGCGTGACCGCGGACAGGTACTCGGTGTTGTCCCGGTTGCCTTCGGACCAGGCCCCTTCCGAGTCCTGCCCCGAGTAGAAGCTCAGCTCCTGGTAGAAGCTGCGCACCTCGCCCGTCTCCTGGTTCACCAGGTCCCCCTGGATGCCGATCCAGTTGTTGCTCACCGACGAGAACACCTCCGCGCGCACGTTGCCCCGCTTGGGGATGGTGAACGGCTCGCTGAAGTGCATGGCGCTGGGCTGGCCGGACACCGCCTCCGGCTCCAGCCGCACCGTCGTGTCGAGCACCAGCTCGTTGGCGGCCAGGAGGTTCACCCCCAGGAAGAGCAGCACCAGCGCCACCATCCAGAGCGCGGACCACTTCCACGTGGACGCGGAGCTGTGCGGGTTGGGCTGGCTGGGGGCAATGCCCTGCAGCGGGGGCAGGGGCTCCTTGAGCTGGAAGGCCTCCTGGATGACGGCGGGCGCCAGGTACTCCCCGAAGGTGTAGGACACCTCCGATTCCGTGGCGTCCACGTTCACCGAGTAGGGCGGCGCCACGTACTCGGAGGCCTGCGCCGTCTCCCCGGCCGACACCTCCCAGTAGAACTCACCCAGCACCGTCTCCGTGACGGCGGTGACGGTCTGGAAGGACTTGTAGCGCCGGCCCTCGTGGTACGCGGAGCTGCCCGGCGCCAGGGACACCGCCCCGGCATCCAGCGGCTTGAGGTACACCCAGTGGCCGTTGGACTGCATCAGCCAGGTGAAGCCGCGCGCCCGGTTGAACAGGAGGTACTCCTCCCACGGGTAGCGCGTGCCCTCCACCGTGCACGAGCGGATGAGGAAGCCGATGCAGATCCACTCCACGCCGTCGAGCTTGCCCTTGGCGCCCAGGGGAATCAGCGGCGGGTGGTCCGGCTTCTCCAGCAGCTGCAAAAAGGCCAGCCGCCCCTTGCTGGCATCCAGGAGCGCGCCGCAGTACGGGCACGCCACGCGCTTGGTGCTGTCCGGGGCCCGGAGCGCCAGGGCGCCATTGCACTGGGGACACCGCGCGTGCTCCAGGGACACCTTGCGCGCCTTGGGGCGCACCTGGTCCATGGGGATGCCCAGCTGCTCCAGCTTCAGCCGCTGGCCCACGAAGACCTCGGGCTCCCTCGCGCGGGTGCCGAAGTCCAGGGTGATGAGGGCCCCCCTGGGGCCCGTGGCGTCCACGTAGTAGCTGTCCTCGGTGGGATCCACGTCGCTGGGCAGCTGGCCCGCGGCGGCCACCACGCGCCCATGGCCCCGCTCCTCCACCACGTAGGAGCGGCCGCGCAGGGAGAAGCGCTCCCCGGGATGCAGCTCGTCCAGCGCGATCCCCTCCTCCACACCCGACTCGAACAGGAGGTAGAAGAACCCCTCGGCCTCGCTGAGCCAGGCGGTGCGGCCGTTGTCGAACTCCACGTACCACTCGTCCCAGGGGCCCGCGCCGTGGTCCTTCTGGAGGTGGCCCACCAGCCGGTACGGCGCCCGGTCATAGCGGCCCTCCAGCCCCAGCCGCAGGGGCGAGTCCGTGTCCACGATGGCGCCGATCTTCCCGTGCGCCTCGAGGTTGAAGCCCTTCTTGGCCACCACCGTCTGGCAGTAGCCGCAGATGAGCACCTGTGCCGAGCCCGCGGTGAACTCCACGGGCGCCCCACACGAGGGACATTGCCCTTGCGTCACGCCTTCACCCCCCGCGCCAGTTCACGCACATGGCAGGACTGAGCACCCAGGTGCCGGGCCAGCAGCGCCGGAAAGTCCGGGCTGACCCGCATCCGGCAGCAGTAGACGTTGAGCGCCGCGAAGCCATGCTCGGGGAAGGTGTGGATGGACAGGTGGCTCTCGGCCAGCAAGGTCAACCCCGTAATTCCTCCCGGCTCCGGGAACACGTGCCACTGCGGCTGTCCCACCACCTTGAGTTCCATCTGGACGATGAGCTCCTCGAAGAGGGCAGCGAGCACGGCGAGGCTCTTGAGCTGCTCGGGCGAGCAGCCGCTCACATCCACCAGCCATTCTTGTCCCGTCGTCAGCGTCCAGTCCTCCCCTGACCCTCTGCTTTCTAACACGGGGACCGCCCAGAAGGGCCATGCCTTCCAGGGGGGGACCGTGGTGGATGTGGGGCCCGGCCGGTACGCTTTGCCCATGGAGACCCCTCCCCGTTCCACCCTGCCCTTCCCCGGGCCCCGGGCCCCCCCTGTCCCGCCCGCCAGCGCGGTGGCCCGGCTGGTGCGCTCGCTCCGGGGGTTGCCCCCCGCGCAGGACTGGTGGGGGGAGGGCTGCGCGGGACTGCCCGGCTGGTTTCACGCCGAGTCCGCGCCCACCACCGAGGCGACGCCCCGCTTCCGGGAGCTGTACGCCCGGGTCCGCCGGGGCGAGCGCGTGCTGCCGGCCGAGGCGGGCCGCCACCTGTACCTGTTCGTGAAGGGCATGCTCGGGGACGAGCTGTTCGGCTACCTGGAGGCCAACCAGCTGCGCCTGGAGCGCCGGGGGCTGGAGACCCACTCGGTCTCCGTGGACACGGAGGCCCCGCTGGAGGCGAACCTCGCCCAGGTGCGCAAGGCCCTGGAGGACGCGGCCTTCTTCGGGCGCTCGGTGGTGCTGGTGGGCCACAGCAAGGGGGCCGTGGAGAGCCTCTCGGCGCTGGCCCTGTACCCGCACCTGCGCGCCCACGTGCGCGCGGTGGTGGCCCTGCAAGCGCCCTATGGCGGCTCGCCCGTGGCGCATGACCTGATGGCCTCGCCCGAGATGCGCCGGGTGGTGGACATCGCCCTGCCGCTGCTCTTCTACGGCGTGTCCCGGTGCGTGGAGGACCTGTGCTACCCCGCGCGGATGGACTTCGTGCGCCGCCACCCGTACCCGGCGGACCTCCCCACGGTGTCCCTGGCCACCTCGCGCGACTCGCAGCGCTCGCCGCTGTGGCCCGTGGCCCACTACCTGCGCCAGCGCTACGGGCTGGCCAGCGATGGGCTGGTGGCCACGGTGGACGCGGAGATTCCCGGCTCCCGGGTGGTGCGCCTGGACGATTTGGACCACGCGCAGGCGGCGATGCTGGGCATTCCTGGCCTCACCCCCTACCACCCGGGGGACCTGACCGAGGCCCTGGTGGCGCTCGCCCTGGAGTGAGGAACCTCCCATCCCGGCCAGGGAGCGGTAGTATGCGCCCGCCATGCGCACCCGATTCCTGACCTTTGGACTGCTGCTCGCCTTCACCGCTTGCGACAAGGAGACGCCCGCCGCCAAGCCTCCTCCCGCGGCCACCCCGCCGCCTCCGGCGCCCGCCGCGCCGCCCCCCGCGCCCCCTGAGCCCGCCGTCAATCCGCAGGAGGCCGCCGCCAAGGCCCACAGCGAGAAGGTGGCCGCCCAGGCCGCCCAGGCCACCGGCTGGCAGAAGGACGCGCTGGAGGGCAAGGAGCTCTTCGCCGTCATGGACACGAGCGAGGGGAAAATCACCCTGCGGCTCTTCTCGAAGGACGCGCCCCTCACGGTCGCCAACTTCGTGGGCCTGGCCAGCGGCCAGAAGGAGTGGCAGGACCCCTCCAACCTGCAGAAGACGAACCGCCCCCTGTATGACGGGACGAAGTTCCACCGCGTCATCCCGGACTTCATGATTCAGGGCGGAGACCCGCTGGGCAACGGCACGGGCCGGCCCGGCTACACCTTCGAGGACGAGTTCCTGAGCGGCCGCAAGTTCGACAAGCCGGGCCTGCTGGCCATGGCCAACGCGGGCCCCGGCACCAACGGCAGCCAGTTCTTCATCACCACCACCAACCCACAGTGGCTCAACAACCGGCACACCATCTTCGGAGAGGTCATCGACGGCTACCCCGTCGTGGAGAAGATCTCCAAGGTCCAGAAGGACCCGCGCGACCGGCCGCTCAAGGACGTGACCGTGAAGAAGGTCACCATCACCGGCAAGAAGCCGTAAGCCCCCATGGCCCTGCGACGCATCTCGACACGGCTGGGCGAGCTGGACTGCCAGGTGGTGGAGGCCCTGCCGGAGGGCAGTCCCCCGGAGCTCGCCGTCATCCTCTGCCATGGGTTCGGGGCGCCCGCCACGGACCTGGTGCCCCTGGCACCGGAGCTGATGAACCTGCGCCCCGCGCTGGCGCAGCACGTGCGCTTCATCTTCCCCGGCGCGCCGCTGTCTCTGGCCGCGCTGGGCATGCCCTCGGGCCGCGCCTGGTTCCACCTGCCCCAGGAAGTGCTCATGGGCCAGCAGCGTGACTGGGACACCTACGCGCTCACCGTGCCCGAGGGGCTGCCCGCGGCCCGCCGGGCGTTGATGGGGTTGGTGTCCGCCGTGTCGGCCGCGGCGAAGCTGCCCTATGGCCGCATCGTCCTGGGCGGCTTCAGCCAGGGCGGCATGGTGACGACGGACGTGACGCTCCGGCTGGAGGAGGCCCCCGCGGGCCTGTGCATCCTGTCCGGGACGCTCATCGCGACCAGCGAGTGGAAAGCCAAGGCGGCGGGCCGCAAAGGTCTGCCCGTCTTCCAGGCCCATGGCCGGTCCGACACGGTGCTGCCCTTCCAGGCGGCCGAGCGCCTGCGCGACATGCTGACCCAGGCGGGGCTGGCGGTGGAGTTCCTACCTTTCGATGGGCCGCACACCATCGACCCCGAGGAGCTCGAGAAGCTGGCGGACTTCCTCGTGGCGAGGCTGCCGCCCCGCTAGCGGAAGGAGCCGCCGTGTACCACGCGCAAGAGCTGACGGTGTCCACCCGGGGGCGAGGGTTTCACGACATCACCCCCGAGGTGCAGCAGGCGGTGGCCGCCAGCGGGGCCCGCCAGGGGCTGTGCACGGTGTTCCTGCACCACACCAGCGCCTCGCTCATCCTCTGCGAGAACGCGGACCCGGACGTGCGCAAGGACCTGGAGGCCTTCTTCGCCCGGCTGGTGAAGGACGGGGACCCGATGTTCCAGCACGACGCGGAGGGGCCCGACGACATGCCCGCGCACGTGCGCACGGTGCTCACGCAGAACTCGCTGAGCATCCCCATTCAGGACGGGGCGGCGAAGCTGGGCACCTGGCAGGGGCTCTACGTGTGGGAGCACCGCACGGCCCCTCACCGCCGCCGCGTCACCGTCTCCGTGCTGGGCTGAGGCCCTTCGCCCCGGATGGGATGGACGGCCCCCCGCGCGGTGCGGAAGGATGCGGTCCCCATGGAACCTTCGTGGACCGAGCCCCCTGTCCAGCCCTCGGGTGCCCAGTGTGCCCAGCACCCCACGCGCACGGCCCGCACCGTGTGCTCGCGCTGTGGCAGTTACGCGTGTGGGCAGTGCCAGCGCGTGGGCGAGGATGGGCTGGAGTACTGCGCCCTGTGCGTGTCCAAGCTGGACTTCCTGGCGGAGCGCAGCGACCGCTTCTGGGCAAACCTCGTGGACACCTTCGTCCTGGGCATCCCCTTGCTGGCCTCCATGGTGGTCATGCTCCTGGCTTCGGGCGGGGGCTCCGCGGACCGGGCCATAGGCCTGGCCCTGCTGATCGCCGTGGGCGGCACCCTCGCCGTGAGCGCGTATCAGCTCGTGCTGATTTCCCAGTCCGGCCAGAGCCTCGGCAAGCGGATGCGCAACATCCGGGTGGTGCGCTCCGATGGCAGTCCCGTTTCCCTCGGCCGGCTCCTCTTCCTGCGCAACGTCATCCCCAGCGCCATCAACACCGCGTGTGGCCTGTTCAACCTGGTGGATGTCCTGTTCATCTTCCAGGACAACCGCCGTTGCCTCCACGACATGATCGCCGACACCAAGGTCGTGAAGGTCCACGCGGGCCCGCGCTGAACTCCGCGTCGGCCCGCCGGGGCCTGGCTCAGTACGTCCAGGGGAAGCGCTTGAAGTCGCGCTTGCGCTTCTGCACGAAGGCGTCGCGGCCCTCCTGCGCCTCCTCGGTGCCGTACGCCAGGCGCGTGGCCTCGCCCGCGAAGAGCTGCTGGCCCACGAGCCCCTCGTCCGGGAGGTTGAAGCCGTACTTGAGCATCTTGATGGCCGTGGGGCTCTTGGTGTTGATCTCCGCGCCCCACTCCAGCGCGAACTCCTCCAGCTGCGCGTGGGGCACCACGGCATTCACCATGCCCATCTGGAAGGCCTCTTCCGCCGAGTAGTTGCTGCCGACGAAGAAGATCTCCCGCGCCCGCTTCTGGCCAATCTGCCGCGCCAGCAGCGCCGAGCCGTAGCCGCTGTCGAAGCTGGCCACGTCCGGGTCCGTCTGCTTGAACACGGCGTGCTCCTTGCTCGCGAGCGTCAGGTCGCACACCACGTGCAGGCTGTGGCCACCGCCCACCGCCCAGCCGGGCACCACGGCGATGACGACCTTGGGCAGGAAGCGGATCTGCCGCTGCACCTCGAGGATGTGCAGCCGGCCCAGGCGCGCGGGGTCCGCCGCGCTCTCGTCGCCCTCGTACTTGTAGCCATCCTTGCCGCGGATGCGCTGGTCTCCCCCCGAGCAGAACGCCCACCCGCCATCCTTCGGCGAAGGCCCGTTGCCGGTGATGAGCACACAGCCCACGTCCGTCATGAACCGGGTGGCCTCCAGCGCCCGGGCCAGCTCGTCCACCGTGCGCGGACGGAAGGCGTTGCGCACCTCGGGGCGGTTGAAGGCAATGCGCACCGTGCCCTGGTCCACCGCGCGGTGGAAGGTGATGTCCTTGAAGTTGATGCCGTCCACGGCCTTCCAACGGGCCGGGTTGAAGATGGCTGAGACCATGAAGTCGCTCTCTGAACGGGCGGAAGGGGAGCCCCTAGCCTACCACCCTCCGCGGCAGGGTCACCGTGAAGGTGGTGCCCGCTCCCGTCTCGGACGTCACTTCGATGTGTCCCTGGTGCGCGTCGACGATCGCCTTCACGATGAAGAGGCCAAGCCCCACGCTGCGGCTCGCGATGTCCACCGCATCGGTGCCCCGCTCCAGGGGCTGGAAGAGGCCCGGAAGGCGCTCGGGGGGAATGGGGGCGCCTTCGTTGTGGACACGCAGCGTCACCTGGTTGCCGTCTCCGTGGAGCGACACCTGGATCGGTGATCCAGGCTGGCCGTACTTCACGGCGTTCGTCACCAGGTTCTGAATCACCTGGGAGAGCCGGTCCGCGTCCCACGAGCCCTGCCCGTCGCCGCTCGTCACCACCGTCAGCTGGGCGGTAGGGTGGGCTTCTTCCACTTCCTCCACGACGCTCCGGGTGAGCGCATGGAGGTCCATGGGGGTGCGCTCGATCCGGATGCCACCGCCCAGACGGGCCTGGGTGAAGTCGAGGAGTTCATTCACCAGCCGCACCGCACGGGAGGCCGACGCGTGGATTCGGTCCACGGTCCGGATGGCGTTTGGCTCCAGTCCTTCCAGGCGCTTCAGCCGTTCAGTCCCCAGGAGGATGGCGGACAGGGGGTTGCGCAGGTCGTGGCTCACGATGCCGATAAGCTGCTGTTCGAACTCCGCCTGCTGCTGGAGCCTTCGCGCGTGCAGCGCATGCTCCTGCTCCAGTTTCCTTTGCACCGTGATGTCCTGGAGGAGCGCCACGTAGCCAGCCACGGGTTGCCCCTGCTCGCGGTGCGCGATGAAGGACACCTTCACGTCCCGCGTGCCTCCCAGGCGATAGGGCACGTCATGCTGCTCGAAGGAGAAGCTCTCTCCCGCCAACCCTCGCTTCACGAAGGGGCCCAGCACGGCGTAGGCCGCCTCCCCGATGACGTCCCGGACCTTCTGACCCCGGAGGTATTCCTGCGAAAGCCCGAACCAGTCCTCATACGCCTTGTTGACGCGGCCGTAACGCTCGTCCGCGCCGACGAACGAGACGAGGACGGGAATCGCGTCGAGCAGCGTGGCTTGCTCCGCCTCACTGGCTCGCAGCCGCTCCGCCAGGGCTTCGTTGCGCTGACGCACCTGGACCTGTCCGGAGACATCGCGGAAGATGAGCACGGCGCCGGAGAGGTCATTCGGCCCCGTGCGAATCGGCGCGGCGCTGTCCTCGATGGGGACTTCCGTCCCGTCCTTGCGGATGAGCAGCGTCGGCCCCGCGAGTCCCTGAACCGTTCCCAGCGCGAGCGCTCGCTCGACAGGGCTCTCGACGGGCTCTCGCGTGACAGCGTCGATGATGCGAAAGACCTCGGCCACGGGCCGCTGCTGGGCCTCCGAGGTGCTCCAGCCGGTGATGCGCTCGGCCACGGGGTTGAGGAAGACGACGCGTCCGGCGCGGTCCGTGGTGACGATGGCATCGCTGATGCTGGAGAGCGTCGTGGCCAGGTACGCTTCGCGTTCCTTCAGCCGCTCGCCCTGGGCACGGACACGCAGGAGGCTGGCCACCCGAGCGAGTAGCTCCGCGTCGTGGAAGGGCTTGGCGACGTAGTCGTTGGCTCCCGCCTGCAACCCTTCCGTGAAGTCATCGTGGGTTCCCCGGGTGGAGAGCATCAGGATGGGGAGGGTGACGTCGTCGTAGTGCTCGCGCACGTAGCGGCACGTTTCCAGGCCCGAAATGCCCGGCAACTGCCAATCCAGCAGAAGCACATCGGGGGGCTGCCCCAGGGAAAGCCGCTCCAGCATCTGCTCGGCGTCGCTGAAGGTCTCGAGCACGTGGTGCTTCGAGAGCACCTCGCGGGCCCGCTCCAGTTGCGTGGGGCTGTCATCCACCAGCCACACGCTCGAGGAAGGCGCGGCGCGCGACGGGGCAGCCTTCAGGTCTGAGAGGGAAGCTGCTTTCTTGCTCACGCGTAAGGGTGCGGCGGTACTCGGGTTGCGCTTCGAGGCGTGCAAAATAGATGGGACGGACCGGCTCCAGCAACGTGGCGTTCCCCTATGGCTCGGAGCGCTTGTCGCTCAGGGTGACGAACTCCTCGGCCGCCGTGGGGTGGATGCCCACCGTCGCATCGAGCTGTTTCTTGGTAACACCACAGTGAAACGCCACCGCCAGCCCCTGGAGAATCTCGGGGGCGTCCATCCCCACCATGTGGAAGCCCAGCACCCGGCCGGAATCCCGCTCCGCCACCACCTTCATCATCGCGCCCTCGTTGCGCCCACTCAGGGTGTGTTTCATGGGCCGGAAGCTGGAGACGTACACGTCCACCGCGCCGTGCTTCTCACGCGCTTCCTTCTCGGTGAGCCCCACCGTGCCCACGGGAGGCTGGGTGAACACCGCCGAAGGGATGACCCCGTGGTCCACCCGCGAGGGGTTGCCGTGAAAGAGCGTCTCCGCCAGCGCCCGCCCCTCCGCGATGGCCACCGGGGTGAGGTTGAGCCGGTTCGTCACATCCCCCACCGCGTGGATGTTCTTCACCGAGGAGTGGGACCACTCATCCACCACCACGGCCCCGTGCTCGTCCAGCTTCACCCCCACCTCTTCCAGGCCGAACCCCCGCGTGTTGGGGACACGGCCCGTGGCGAACAGCACCACCTCCGCCTCCAGCGTCTCCCCCGTCTTCGTCAGCACGCTCCGGGTTCCGTCCGGGCTCTTCTCCACATCCCGCACGGAGACGCCACACCGCAGGTCGATGCCCTTCTTGCGCAGTTCCTGGGAGAGCACCGAGCGCACGTCCTCGTCGAAGCCCTTCAGCACGGTGTCCTCCCGGACGAGCAGCGTCACCTGCACCCCCAGGCCGTTGAAGATGCTGGCGAACTCCACGCCGATGTAGCCCCCGCCGACGATGATCATCCGGCGCGGCAGCTCCGGCAGGCTCAGCACGCCGTCCGAGGAGAGCACGTGCTCGCTGCCCGGCATGCCGGGGATGGAGGGGCGTGAGCCCGTGGCGATGACCAAGTGGGCCGCCGTGTAGCGGTGGCCCCCAGCCTCCACGGTGTGGGCATCCAGGATGCGCGCACGCCCGTCGATGAGCCGCACGCCGGCGTCCCGGAGCAGCCGCTTGTACACATGGTGGAGCCGGTCCATCTCCCGGTCCTTGGCCGCCTGGAGCTTCTTCCAGTCCAGCGTGGGCTCCGGCACGGACCAGCCGTAGCCCGCCGCGTCCTCGAACTCCTCGCGGAAGTGGGAGCCGTAGACGAGCAGCTTCTTGGGGACACAGCCCCGGAGCACGCAGGTGCCTCCCACCCGGTCCTCCTCGCAGAGGGCCACCCGCGCGCCCAGAGTGCCCGCCCGGCGGCTCACGGCCGTGCCGCCCGAGCCACCGCCGATCGTCAGCAGGTCGAAGTCATACTGGGGCATGCGGGCTTCCTCGTTCCAGGCATGGAGACATGGGGCGACCACCTTACCGGCAGCCCGGCGCGGCGGGCACCGGGAGCCGTGCCGGACCGTTCGCACGCGACAAGTGCGTGCGCGCTCGCCTCGTGGCGGGCACGGGGTAGGATGGGCCCCATGTTCCGGTTCGCCCTGTTTTCGTTGATGTCCCTGGTGCTCCTGAGCGGCTGCAGCCGCTCCCCCGGTGCACGTGAGGCCGCCGTCAAGCTGACGGTGACGTACAACTTCAAGGCCCAGTGCATCGTGGTCACCGCCCGGGACAGCAACGGCGAAGGCGAAACGACGGCGGAGCTGAAGGACCTTGAGAAGGACCCCCGAAGCGCAGTCCTCGCGGTGTTCCGCAAGGATGGCTGGAGCCGGACGTTGAACCTTACGGCTACCGCTTACGGAAGCCCGTCGTGCCAGGACTCCATGCTGGCGAAGAAGAACCTCACTGTGATCCTTCCGGAGACCCAGGTCATCGAGCAAGAGTTCGACCTGGCGAGACCAGACGCGGATGGGGATGGCTACATTTCCACCGACGAAGGCGGCACGGACTGCACCGATACGGCGCCCAATACCCATCCCGGCGCCACCGAGATCTGTGACGACCAGGACAATGACTGCGATGGCGACACCGATGAAGGCGTGGCCACGAACTGGTACCCCGACCAGGATGGAGACACCTTCGGAGACCTGAGCGCCGCCCCCCTCGTCCGGTGCACGCAGCCCGCGAAGCATGTTCAGGACCACTCGGACTGCCTGGACTCGAATCCGAATGTCTATCCCCGCCAGAACTTCACCGAGACGACGTGCGACGAGGTGGATGACGACTGCGACGGCACCGTGGACGAAGGCTTTCCTCTGAAAGGGAAGACCTGCTCGGATCCGTGTCCCAGTGGAACGTGGGTCTGCAACGGCGGCAAGAATGGACTGGCCTGTGCGGGTGCGCCGCCCAAGGAGCAGCCTTACTACCCGGACGCCGATGGCGACGGAACAGGGGATGAACGCAGCACCGGCGCAGGCTTGAAGTGCCCCGCGGACCCCTACCCCACGGGAAACGTCGCCAACAGGAACGACTGCGACGATCAGGATCCCCTCAACGCACGGGGGAACTTCGAGGCCTGTGACGCCCGGGACAACAACTGCAATGGCACCGTGGATGAGGACGATGCCTGCCTGGGGAAGGGTTGGAAGACCTTCCCGGATGATCCCGCCCTCAAGGACCGCAACTGGAAGAGCGTCTCGATTGCCTCCAATGGCTGGGTGTGGGTGGCGGGCGATGGAGGCAAGCTCGCGGTCCGCAAGAGCGCTGGCGGGAACTTCTCCTCCCTGGACGGAGCGTGCGGCAGCGCGCATTGGAAGGCCACTTGGGCCACCACGAACGGCATCGTCGTCTTGGCAGGCAATGACGGACAGGTCGCATGGCATGACGGCACCATCTGCCATGACCAGCGGACTGTCAGAGAAAACACCCCTCTGACCAGTGTGATTGGACGTTCCCAAGGCGGGATTACACAGTTCTACGCCGTGAGTGCATGGGGAGAACTCTATTCGTGGACGGAAGAGAGCGGTCAGGTCAGTCGACTCTTCGACTTGTCTCCGACTTACTTTGGGGTCCACACGCTCGACGGCTCGGGGCCCCTTCTGTTCGTAGGCGGCTCCAACGAGCACGACCGGGCTCGCTCCAACCCAATCATTTCAGGCCACCCTGGCACCGGCAACGAAACCGCACTCATAGAGCATACCGTGGCAGGTGTTCCCAGCGGGTATGGCGGCTATCTGACTGCGGTGTGGATGGCGTCGCCCAGCGTGGCCTATGCCGTGGGAGACAAGGGGCTCGTCCTGAAATGGGATGGAGATAAAACTTGGTCCCGCGTGAACTTTCCTGCCGGTACTCCCGTTGCCGACTACACGAGCGTGGTGGCGCTGGACGCGGCTTCCGTCTACGTCACCGACATGGATGGGCGCATCCGTCTTCTCAAGTCGAGTGGCTGGGCCCCTGACCCACTTTATGACGGTCCCCAGCCTCTCCGAGACATCGCGGCCAAGGCGATGAATGACATCTGGGCCGTGGGCGACAATGGCCTTGTGGTTCACTTCGCGGAGTGAGCCACCGCGGCCGGGCCCTCAGGTCGCCTCGGGTTCGGCCGCTTCCAGCAGCTTGTAGAGCGTCTTACGGTCCACGCCCAGCAGCCGCGCCGCCTCGCTCTTGTTGCCGCCCACGTGCTGGAGCACCTGCGCCGCGTACCGCCGCGAGAGCTCCGCCAGGCTCGGCATGTCTTCCGCCAGCCCCGTCAGCTTCTTGGGCGCATCCCCAATGGGCTCCGGGAAGTCCTGGGGCCCCAGTACCCCCGTCACGTTGAGCGCCAGCGCCCGCGCCACCACGTTCTCCAGCTGCCGCACGTTGCCCGGCCACTCATATGCCGTCAGCCGCGCCACCGCCTCCGGCGTCACCACCGGCCGCACCCCGCCCCGCGCGTGCAGTGCCGCGAAGTGCTCCACCATCGCGGTGATGTCTTCCCGCCGCTCGCGCAGCGGCGGCAGCCGCAGGTGCACCACGTCCAGCCGGTACAGCAGGTCCTCCCGGAACAGCCCCTCCGCCACCCGCGCCTGCAGTTCCTTGTTCGTCGCCGCCACCACCCGCACGTCCACCTTCACCGGCGCGCTCTCCCCCACCCGGCGGATCTCCCCCTCCTGGAGCACGCGCAAGAGCTGCGACTGCACCTTCAGCCCCACGTCGCCAATCTCGTCCAGGAACAGCGTGCCGCCGCTGGCCTCCTCGAACAGCCCGCGCCGCGCCCCCGTGGCCCCCGTGAAGGCCCCGCGCGAGTGGCCAAACAGCTCGCTCTCCATCAGCGACTCGGCGATGGCGCCACAGTCCACCGGGATGAAGGGCCCCGAGGCGCGCGGCGAGCGCTTGTGCAGCGAGCGCGCCACCATCTCCTTGCCCGTCCCCGTCTCGCCCGTAATCAGCACCGGCACGTTGCTCGTGGCCGCCCGCGCCACCTGCTTGTACACCTCCAGCAGCGCGGGGCTGCGGCCCACCAGCGTGCTGCGCTCCACCTGCTTGCGCAGCGAGCGGTTCTCCTCCACCAGCCGCTTCTGCTCCAGCGCCCGCCGCGCCACCCGCATGATGGCGTCCACGTCGAACGGCTTGGCCAGGTAGTCGAACGCCCCCTGCTGGATGCTGTCGAGCGCCCCCTCCACGTTGCCGAACGCCGTCACCACGATGACCGGCGTGTCCGGCAGCCGCGTCTTCACCTCCTTCAGCACCCGGAGGCCATCGCCCGGGTTGGGCATCGCCATGTCCGTGAGCACCAGGTCGAACGGCCCGTCCTCCGTCAGCCGCTCGACGGCGCCCTCGGGGTGCGCGGCCTGCATCACCTCGCCCAGCGTGCCGAGCAGCCGCCGCAGCAGGTCCCGGGCATGCGGATCATCATCGACGGCGAGAATGCGAGCGGGGCTCATGAGGAGACCTGACGGCGGGAAGGAAGGGGTTCAACATCCAGCAGGGGCGGCTTCACCCGGGGCAGGCGGGCTTCCATCGTGGTGCCCTTGCCCGGCTCGGACGTCACGGCGAGCTGGCCCCCGTGCGCCTCCACCAGCCGCTTCACGGTGGCCAGGCCCAGGCCATGCCCCGGCCTGTCCCGCGCCTCGGGCGCGCGGAAGAACGGCTGGAAGAGCGAGGCCCGCGTCTCCGCGCTCATCCCCATGCCGTTGTCTCCCACCTCCAGCACCGCCGCGTCCCCGTGCGCGAAGACTCGCACGGTGACGCGGGGCTGCGGCTGGCCCGCCGTGTACTTCACCGCGTTGGACACCAGGTTGCGCGCCACCACCTGGAGCAGCTGGTTGGGGCAGTCCACCGCGAGGCCCGGCGCCAGCTCCCGCTCCAGCGTGACGCCCAGCGCCGTGGCCGTCTGCGACAACTCCAGCAGCACCGTGCTCACCGCCGTGTCCAGCTCGCTGGCCGTGTGCTCCCCCCGGCGCCCGGCCCGGCAGAAGCGCAAGAGCGCTTCAATGAGTTCGCCCATGCGCCCCGCGCTCGACTCGCACTGGGACAGCATCTCCAGCGCCCCGGGGTCCACCACCCCGCCCGTGCGGCGGATGAGCGTCAGGTAGCCCTTGAGCGGCGCCAGTGGCCCCATCAAGTCGTGCGCCACCCGGTGGGTGAAGGAGTCCAGCTCCGCGTTGGCGCGCCCCAGGTCCTCCAGCTGCCGCTGAATCGTCGTCTCCTGGCGCCGCAGCACGGAGGTGATGTGCCAGCCCACCAGCAGCGAGATGAGCACCGCCACCAGCGTGGCCCCTGCCCCCAGCGCCGTGTTGCGCATGCGCAGCGAGGCGGTGTGGGCGGCCAGCTCGCGCGCCTCCTCCGCGTTCTCCTGCGCCAGCTGCGTGGCCAGCTCGTCCACCTCCAGCACCAGCGGGCGGATGCGCTCCGTCAGGTGCACCCGGGCGCGCTCTGCCTCGCGGCGGTGGGAGAAGACGGCGGTGGCGCGCACCTGGTCCGCCAGCGCCTGGCAGGCCGCGTTGAAGCGCTGCCAGGTGACGGTCTCCCCGGGCGGCAAGTCCTTGGTGTACGCCTCGGTGGAGCGGCGGATGCCGCCCAGGATGTCCTCCATCACCGCGTTGGCCGCCTGGCGCTGCCGGTCGTCCATGGCGCGCACGTGGGCCTCGATGGCGCTCTCCAGCGAGAACGTCTCCACGCGGATCCGCCCGATCAGGCTGGCCCGCTCCAGCGCCTCCTTCACCAGGTGGTCCACCTGCTGGCCGGTGCGCACCTCGGTCCACAGGGAGAAGGCCGCCACGGCGGACAGGAGCGCCACCGCGAACAGAAACCCCGCCCTGTAGCCTCGCAGGGGAACGCGAACGCTCACAGCGCGCTCAGGGCAGTGTCTCCCGCGTCCCCTCGACGGTGGGGGCCGCCGGGGGCGGAGGCGGGGGCGGGCTGTAGCGCCGCGCCCGGGAGAGCGCCGACTCGTACCACACGTCGGTCACCTCCTCGTGCATCTCGGAGAGCTCCTCGTGCATCACGGACAGCTCGCGCTTCTGGGCCTGCAGGTGGGTGACGAAGTCCTCCAGCGTGTGCCGCTCCACCTCGGAGCGCTCCAGCTCCTCGTTGAGCACCAGCCGGGCTTGATCCACCTCCGCCAGCTCCGACGCCACGCGCTCCAGGGCCGCCTCGGCCGCCGCCAGCCGCTCCGCCAGCGCGTCCGTGTGGGCCCGCTCCTCCTGGTAACGGCGCTGCCATTGCTCCGCGGCCACCATGTGGGCCTGAAGGCGCGCGGGGGGGATGCCCTGGGCACATCCCACTACGCCCCAGGCCACCGCGCCAATGAAGAGGAACCGCATGCCCACAGATTGCAGAAGACAGGGCGAGTCGTCAAAGCCCCTGCCCCCCGCCGGGGAAGCCTTCCACACGATTGGCACCCCAAGTTGTGAATGCCTGTCGCAAGCCCTGTCCTCCCAGGCCGGTGGCCCCGGCAAGAAGGAGGGCGCGTGGAGGTTTCTCCCGGGCACCGTCCCACCTCTCCGGAGATGTCTGGGCCGCCTTTCCAGGGAAACCCCAGCTCCAGCGCCTGCCTCTTACAGCATAAATGCTATTTGACAGGATGAACGAAATCAGGTTTATTCGGGTCTCAAGGGATACATGAGGTTCCCCAGCCGGTCTGGACCTCCTTCCCTTCCCCACCGGAGCGACGCCCCATGATCGAACTCTTCACGAAGATTTCCGATGCGACGAAGCTGCTCCTGGAGAAGGGCTTCACGCCGCTCCACGCCAGCTCGGCGCTGTCCATGGTGGGAAGCGCGCTGAAGGTGGACCGCGTCTACATCTACGAGAACCAGCCCTACCCCATCCGCGGGCGGATGTTGACGGATGCGCGCTACGCGTGGACGGTGCCTGGGCTCACCTCGCCGCTGGAGTCCTCCACGCTTCAAAGCCTGTGCCTGCGCGAACTGGCGCCGCAGTGGTCGGAGCTGCTCTCCCAGGGCCACCTGGTCAACTGCCTGGCCAAGGACGCGCCCCCGCGCATGAAGTTCCTCCTGGATGACCACAAGACGCGCTCGCTGATGCTGGCGCCCCTGCGGCCCTCCAAGGAGTGGTGGGGCTTCGTGGGCTTCGATGACTGCCAGCAGGGCCGGGTGTGGAGCGCCGAGGAAGTCATCCTGCTCAAGTCCCTGGCGAGCGGGCTAAGCTCGGCGCTGCGCCACCGGCAGATGCGCTCCTCGCTGTCCCAGACGCGCTCGCAGCTGCGCGAGATGATGGCGCTGAGCGTGAACCGGTAACCCCGGCCTAGGCCGGAAGAGGGCGAAGCTGGGCTTCTCACCAAGGGGATCCTCAAAATCCCCAGGTCTGCTAGCCTCCGCCCTCTGCACATGCCTTCTTTGGACACCACGGCGATCAGCCGGCCGCGCAACGCTGACTCCCTCCCCGGTTACCGCCTCGAGAAGCTCGTGGGCATGGGGG
Organism: Allostigmatella hybrida; assembly: GCF_020103775.1. Taxonomy (NCBI): domain Bacteria; kingdom Pseudomonadati; phylum Myxococcota; class Myxococcia; order Myxococcales; family Archangiaceae; genus Allostigmatella; species Allostigmatella hybrida. The sequence goes on along the minus strand of NZ_JAHXBH010000012.1, from coordinate 72,324 downwards.
GCATGGGCGAGGTGCACAAGGCCACCCAGCTGTCCCTCAACCGCACCGTGGCGGTGAAGCTGTTGAACCCGGAGCTGGCCAAGGAGGCCGACTTCGTCGCGCGCTTCCAGAAGGAAGCCGCCGCGCTGGCCACCTTGTCCCACCCCAACATCGTCGACATCGTCGACAAGGGGAAGACGGACAACACGTACTACCTGGTCATGGAGTTCGTGGATGGGCCGTCGCTGCGCGAGCTGATGCGCTCGCCGCTGCTCACCATCCCCGAGTCCCTGCGGATGATGATGGAGATCTGCCGGGGGGTGCAGTACGCGCACACCCGCAACGTCGTCCACCGGGACCTGAAGCCGGAGAACATCCTCTTCGACCAGCAGGCCGGCAACATCGCCAAGGTGACGGACTTCGGGCTGGCCTCCTTCGTGGACGACGCCAACACCCGCTTCAACCTCACCAGCACCCATGTCTCCATGGGCACGTTGTCCTACATGGCGCCCGAGCAGCGCGTGGACGCGAAGACGGCGGACGCGCGCGCGGACATCTTCTCCCTGGGCGTCATCCTCTATGAGCTGCTCACGGGCGAGGTGCCCCTGGGCACGTTCGATCCGCCCTCCAAGCACAAGCCGGAGATCGACGGGCGGCTGGATGGCATCGTCACCCGGTGCCTGAAGCCGGACCCCGAGGAGCGCTACCCCACGGTGAGCGCGCTCATGGCGGACCTGGAGCCGCTGGCGCCCCTCACCCTGTCGCAGATTTCCAAGCCGCTCACGTTCTGGGGGCGGGTGAAGCGCGGGGCGCGGCGCGCGGCGCGGGTGGCCGCCCAGGGGGTGGCCGTGCTGCTGGTGCTCTCGGCGGTGGGCGTGCTGGGGGTGGCGTGGCTGCGCAGCGGCGAGAAGCGCCCCCGCATCATGCCCGGCGCCGCGCTCACCGCGGACCTGGGCCCCCACTCCACCCGCTCGCTGCCCGGGCGGCTGACGAAGGGCGCCGAGCGCCTGGTGGTGGCCGGCGAGGGCCCCGACGCCCTGTCGCTGCTCACCGCGGGCAGGCCCGTGGTGTCCGAGCCCAAGGCGCTGGTGTTCCCCGCGGTGGAGGGCCAGTCGCGCGTGGGCCGGGCCGTGGTGGACGTGGTGGACCTGGACGGGGACATCGCCGTGCTCAAGGCGGACGTGCTCGCCGAGCCGCCCCCCCGTACCCTGTCGGCGCGCCTGCGCTCGGTGCTCTACGGCCCGCCGCCCGATGCCCAGGCCGCGCTCATGCTGGTGGGCTCCACGGGGCGCTACGTCGCCCTCATCCAGCACGGGGCCGGCGCGCCGCTGGCGCTGGAGTGGGCCCTGGGCGAGCGCCGCGGCACCATGCTGGGGCTGTTCTCCCCCTCGGGCAAAGCCCACCTGGAGATGGAGATCGACGCCGAGGGCGTGCTGCGCGCCTTCGTGGGCACCGGCAAGGACCGCCGGGCCATCGCCGAGCCGCTCATCATTGGCCCGGCCTGGCAGAAGCAACTGGGAGATGAGCCCCGGCCGGCCGCCGGCTGCATCGAGGGCACCTGCCGCATCGAGGCGCTCAGCTACAGCCTGCGCCAGGCCCCCCCTGCCCCCGTGGCCACCCCGGCGCCGGTGCCCCGGCCCGCCCCAGTCGCCGTCAAACCGGTGGCCAAGCCCGCGCCGGTGAAGCGGCCCGCCCCCAAGGCGCCCCCTCCCAAGGGCGGCAAGCGGCGGTAACAGCGGCCACCGGCCGACATGGATTGCATGCGGATGTAGCCCTGCCCCGGGGATTGCATTATCCCTTCGGGCCTTATGGGAACCTTTCGCGGTCTTCTCGCGCTGCTCGCCCTCGCCGCCGGCCTGTCCGGCTGCGCTCACTCCTCCGTTCCGTCCGCCCAGCTGCTGGAGAATGCCGCCCAGCAGGCCCAGAAGGGCACCAGCGAGGCGCGCACGCTCGCGCTCGCGGGCTTTCACGCCTACCTCGTGAAGGGGGATGTGGCCGCCGCGCAGGGCCACTTCGACGCCGCGGCTGCCAAGGCGCCCGCCGAGCCCTACGCCCTCATGGGCCAGCACCTGCTGGCGCGCCGCACCGCCGCGGTGGACCGGGCCCTGGAGACCGCGCTGCAGCTGTGCGTGCGCGCGCCCACCCATCCGCTCGCGACGGCCGCCGCCCGCTACGTGCTGGACCAGACGGGCACCTCGCCCGAGTCCGATGAGCGCATCCTCCAGGGGGCGCGCCAGGCGCTCGAGGCGGGCGCCCTCGGCGAGGCTGCCCAGATTCTGCGCGGCGCGCAGATGGCCATTGCCTACATCCGCGGGGACATGAAGGCCACCGAGGCCGCGCTGCGGGAGGCGGGCTCGGCCACCCACGTGACGGTGGTGGGCCCCTTCTCGCCCCACCGCCTGCTGGGCTTCGACACGCTCACCCCGCCCGAGAAGGACGGCTCGCTCGCGGGCCCCTTCCAGGGCCTCCGGGGCCCCCTCACCCCGCGCCCCCTGCACGCCCCGGATGGACGGCACCGCCTGGATGGGGAGCCCAACGAGGGGGATGTGTACGTGCTGGCCTTCGACGCGGAGGTGGCCGAGGGCGGCGTGTACCTGGCCCGCACCGTCTCGTCCTCCGCGCACAAGCTGTGGATGAACGGCACGCTGCTCTTCGAGCGGCGGCCCTTTGCCCGCGCCGAGCCCACCGTGCTGGGCCGCGCCATGACGCTCTCCCCGGGGCGCTACCGCTTCGTGGCGACGCTCACCCGGAACAACACCACCGGTAACTTCTCCTTCACCCTGCCGCGTGCCGATGGCCGCCCCACCACCGCGCGGCTCACGGCGGCCACCGGCCCCGCGCCCGCGTGGAGCGCTGCCCCTCCCGCCTTCACCGAGGCGCCCCTGTTCTACCCGGGCGCGCGGCAGTTCGCCGCGGCGCTGGAGAAGGAGGCCGGAGGGCTCTTGTCCACCTTCCTCGCGGTGCGCGACGGCATGGGCCGGGACGCCGATGGCGCCCGGGTGCTGATGCAGGGGCTGGCGGCCGAGGCGGCCACGCCCGCGCTGCTCACGCTGCGCGCGGAGCTGGCCGCGCAGGACCGCACGGTGCCCACCAAGGTGTCGCGCGGGCGTGCCACGCGGGAGCTGGAGACGGCGCTCGCGAAGGACCCCAAGGACGTGGCCGCGCTGCTGCTGCGCGCGGAGCTGTCGCTCGGGGACGAGCAGCCCGCCGTGGCGCTCGAGACGCTCCAGCGCGCGCGGGAGGCCGCGGGCCCCACCGCCTTCCCCGTGCACCTGCTGCGCGCCCGGGCCGCGCTCGCGCTGGGCGTGGAGGCCCAGGCCGAGGAGTCCCTCGCCGCGGCGCTCACGGCCTGGCCGAACCTGTGTGACGCGCTGGGGCTGCGCTACACCCTGGCCCGGCGCCGGGACGCGGTGGAGCTGATGGAGAAGCTCGTCGCGGACTCCGCGGGCTGCTCGGGCGCCCTGAGCCGCGCCGCCGAGCACGCGCGCCTGCGCGGGGACACCGCCCGCGCCATCCAGGGCTACACGGAGCTGCTGACGCGGGACCCGGGCAACCCGAGCCTCGGCGTCACGCTGGCGCACCTGTACGTGTCCCAGCGCCGCTACGACGAGGCCACCGCCACCCTGCGGGCGCTGTCCGCGCAGTGGCCCCGGAGCGCCTTCATCCTGAAGCAGCTGGCGGATGTGCGCGAGTACGCGGGGGCGGCCGCCGAGGCCCTGGCCCTGCGCGAGCAGGCCCTGGCGCTGGACGGCAATGACTTGTCCCTGCACCGCGCCGTGGCCCGGGCGAAGACGGGCAAGGAGCTGCTCCAGGAGTTCGCCATCGACGGCAAGCAGGCCATCGCGGCGTACGAGGCCTCCCGCGGCACGGAGGACAGCGCCGCCGCGTACGTGCTGGATGCCGCCGCCGTCCAGGTGTTCCCCGACGGCACGCTCATCAACCGCATCCACATCATCCAGAAGGCGCTGGAGCAGAGCGGCATCCAGGAGATCGCCGAGGTGAACATTCCCCAGGGCGCCCAGGTGCTGGCGCTGCGCACGCTCAAAGCGGACGGCACGGTGCTGGAGCCCGAGGCCATCGCGGGCAAGGACGCCATCAGCCTCCCCGGCGTGCAGGTGGGTGACTACATCGAGGTGGAGTACCTGCTCGCGGAGCCCTCGCGCGGCCCCGCGCAGCCGGGCTTCACCGCCTCGGCCTTCTACTTCCAGATTTCGGGCATGCCGAACAACTGGGCCACGTACACGGTGGTGGCGCCCAAGGGCACGGGCATGCGCGTGGACGCGCACGGCATGAAGGCGCCCGCCCCCGAGGTGAAGGGGGACCGGGAAATCTTCACCTACGAGGCCCGGCGCGTGCCGCCCTTCATCCCCGAGCCGGACGCGCCCCAGTCGGCCAACGAGTACCTGCCCTTCGTGATGGTGGGCGCGGGCACCCTGGGCAGCGAGAGCACCGCGGCCAACTACGCGGACAGCTTCCTCGACCGGGCCGCGCGCAACTCGGAGGTGGAGGCGTTCGCCCGCCGGGTGGCCGGGAAGAAGACGGGCCTGGAGGCGGTGAAGGCGCTGCACGCGGCGGTGATGAAGCAGATTCCGGGACGGGACACGGGCCTCGCCCAGTCGGCGGCCACCACGGTGGCGCAGGACCGGGGCAGCCGGCTGATGCTCCTCAAGGCGAGCCTGGACGTGCTGGGCATCCCCGTGCGGCTGGCCATGGTGCGCACCTTCTACACGGACCCAGCGCCCTACCTCTTCCCCGCCGACGCGCTGCTCACCTTCGTGGCCCTGCGGGTGGACCTGCCCGGGGAGGCCCCGGTGTGGCTGGACACCTCGGTGCGCTTCGGCCCCTTCGGCGCCCTGCCCGAGCCGTCCATGGGCGAGCGCGAGGCGTACCTGCTGCCCGAGCCCGGCCGCGCCGCGGAGAAGGTGAAGACGCCGCCCCTGCGCCAGACGCCCTCCAAGCAAGTGAAGCTGTGGCTGGAGGTGAAGGAGGATGGCCTGCTCACCGGCCGGGGCGAGGAGGTGTACTCGGACTTCGAGGCGGCCCAGCTCGCCGATGCCTTCGAGGCGCTGTCGGCGGAGAACCGCCAGCAGGCGCTCCAGGGCGCCGTGGCGCGCTACTTCGGCGGCGCGGAGCTCACCTCCGTGAAGCTGGAGCACGCCGAGGAGGTGGGCGCGCCGCTCACCCTGCGCTACGAGTTCAAGGTGCCGCGCTTCGCCCGGGCCGAGGGCCCCAACCGGCTCGTGATGGGGCCCGTGAGCTTCCCGGCGCTGCTCGGCCGGCGCTTCGTGCAGCTCAGCTCCCGCGACACCCCGCTGTTCATCGACGCCTCCGAGGCGAGCGACACCGAGGTGAAGACGACCCTGCCCGAGGGCTGGCGGCTGTCGGACCCTCAGGCGTCGCTGAAGGTGGAGAGCGCCTTTGGCCAGCTCACCCGCTCAGAGAAGCAGGAGGGGCGCGTGCTCACCATCACCGAGTCCCTGCGCCTGCCGCGCAACCGCATTCCCGTGAAGGGCTACGAGGCCTTCTCGCAGTTCGCCGGGGACGTGGACCTGCTCCAGACGCGGGATCTCGTCCTCGTCAAATAGGCGCGGCGCCTCACTCCTGGAAGATGGCCACGAAGGGCTGGCCATCTTCCCCCATGTAGCCGCGGTACATGCCGGGGGAGTTGAAGGGCATGGCCACCGCCCCCTGCGCATCCAGGGCGATGACGCCCCCCTCGCCCCCGGCCTTCACCAGCACGTCGCGCACGACGGTGTCCGCGGCCTCCTGGAGGGGCACCTTCAGGTACTCCACGCGGGCGCAGATGTCCCGGGCCACGGTGTGGCGGATGAAGAACTCCCCATGGCCCGTGCCCGACACGGCGCAGTGCGCGTTGGCGTAGGTGCCCGCGCCGATGAGGGGCGAGTCCCCCACGCGCCCGTACCGCTTGTTCGTCATGCCCCCCGTGGAGGTGCCCGCCGCCAGGTTCCCCGCCTGGTCGAGCGCCACGGCGCCCACGGTGCTGAACTTCCCATCCTCCGGCCGGGGGGACACGCCCGTGGCGGGCGCCTTTCCCCCCGCGGCCTTCTCCTTCTCCAGGGCCCGCTGGAGCTGCTCCCAGCGCTCCTCGGTGCGGAAGTACTCCGGGGGCACCAGCTCCAGGCCCTGCTCGCGTGCGAACGCCTCGGCCCCCTCGCCCACCATCATCACGTGCGGCGAGCGCTCCATCACCCGCCGCGCCAGGTCGATGGGGTTCTTCACGTGGCGCAGCCCCGCCACGGCCCCCGCCGCCAGCGTCCGCCCATCCATGAGGGAGGCATCCAGCTCGTTGCGCCCATCGTGGGTGAACACCGCCCCCTTGCCCGCGTTGAACAGGGGCGAGTCCTCCAGGACGCGGATCGCCGCCCCCACGGCATCCAGGCTCGTGCCCCCCTTGGCCAGGATGGCATGGCCCGCTTGGAGGGACTCGGTGAGCCGGGCCCGCACTTCCGCCTCCCGCTCCGGGGTGAGGGTGTCGCGGGACATGACGCCCGCGCCGCCGTGAATGACGAGGCCCCACTTGCGCCGGGCCTGGAGCGGGGGGGAGCCGGCCTCCTCCCGGGGGGCCGCGCCCGGAGAGGAGGCGCAGCCCAGCGGCAAGAGCAGCAGCCCGGGGAGCGCGGTGGCGGCGGCCAAGGTGCCGCGCAAGGGGGAGGACAGGGGGAACAAGGGGCTTCTGCGGTGCATGGAGAACCTCGCGCGCTGCTGGAGCGCCCAGACGGCAGCGCGGCATCCGCCTGGCTGCCTGGCCTCTTCAGGCCATTCACCTCACGGGGGAGCGTACACACCGTGCGGAGAGACTCCAGCGCGAGCGGAGCCAAACCACTGGGAGAGACGATGGGAAAGAAGCTCAAGGGGCTACGGGTCGCCGTGTTGGCGGTGGATGGGTTCGAGCAGGTGGAGCTGACCCAGCCCGTCAAGAAGCTCCGTCAACAGGGTGCGTGCGTGGAGATTCTCTCGCTGCACCCGGGTTCCATCCGGGGCATGAACCACCTGGTCCCCGGGAAGAAGGTGTCCGTGGACACCGTGCTCAAGAAGGTGAAGGCCGCCGACTATGACGCCCTGCTGCTGCCGGGCGGGCTGGCGAACCCCGACACCCTGCGCCAGAGCGAGCTGGCCCGGGAGTTCGTCACCGACTTCGACCGGTTGGACCGCCCGGTGGCCGTCATCTGCCACGGCCCCTGGCTGCTCATCTCCGCGGGCCTCGTCAGCGGCCGCCGCCTCACCTCGTGGCCAGGCATCCAGGACGACGTCCGCAACGCGGGCGGCCTCTGGGAGGACGCGCCCGTGGTGCGCGACGGCACCTGGGTCTCCAGCCGGGGGCCGCAGGACCTGCCCGCCTTCGATGCGGCCATGACGGCCCTCTTCGCCGAGCACCTGGCCCTGCGCCAGCCGCAGGCGGCGAAGCAGTCCCGGCGCTGGCCGCGCTGGGTGCTGGGAGGGCTGGCGCTCGCCGCGCTGGGCTTCGGCCTGCGCGAGGGGCTCCGGGAGCGCCCGCTCCTGGCCCTCTGAGCCCGGGCTGACGCCCCGCGTCCAATGGGCGCGGGGCTTCTGCACGGTGTGCGCCCGCTCACAGCGGGCGTGCAGGGCAACCGGGGTGTCTTACCGCCTGGGTAGGTCTACACCCTGCATTCAAGTGCTTTGAACAAAGCGCCAACATCTGAACACAATACTCCCCGACGTGCGGAAGCCGACCAGGCGCCCCCTGGCAACCGCCGTCCCCCCCGTACGAAGACTCCATGAGGGTGGGCTAGGAGAGCCGGTCTTGAGCACATCCGCATCCACCAATCGCCGCATCCTGGTGATCGATGACAACCGGACCATCCACGAGGACTTCCGCAAGATTCTGTGTCCTCCCTCGGAGGACGGCTCGCTGAACGCGATGGAGACGGAGCTGTTCGGCGCCGACGAGCGCCCCACGCCGCTGCCCGGCTTCGAGGTGGACACCGCCACGCAGGGCGAGGAGGGCATCCGGATGGCGCGCGCCGCGCGCGAGCAGCACCGCCCGTACGCGGTGGCCTTCGTGGACATCCGCATGCCGCCGGGCATCGACGGGGTGGAGACAACGTACCGGCTGTGGGCGGAGGACAATGATCTGCAGGTCGTCATCTGCTCGGCCTACGCGGACTACTCGTGGGAAGAAATGATGCAGCGGCTGGGGCTCAGCCAGCGGCTGCTCATCCTGCGCAAGCCCTTCGATGGCATCGAGGTGCGCCAGCTGGCGTACTCGCTCACCGAGAAGTGGGAGCTGCTCCTGCGCAGCCGGCTGCGCATGGAGGACCTGGCGCGCGCCATCGAGGAGCGGACGCGGCAGTTGGAGGCGGCCAACACGCGGCTGGCGCAGGCGCAGCGGCTGGAGGCGCTCGGACGGCTGTCCGCGGGGCTCGCGCATGAAATCAACAACCCGCTGAGCTTCATCCTGGCCAACCTGGGGCACCTGCGCTCCACGCTGGAGACGGACCCCGCGCAGTTGCAGCAGGCGGAGGTGCAGGAGCTGCGGGAAGCGTGTGACGAGTCGCTCGAGGGGGCCGAGCGCATCCGGCGCATCATCCAGAACATCAAGCTCTTCTCACGCCTGGACCAGGCGCCGAGGACGCAGGTGGATCTGCATGAAGTCCTGGAGCAGGCGCTCGCCGAGGTGCGGGAGCTCCTGGAGCCCGGCACCCGGCTGGTGCGGGAGCTGGAGACGGTGCCCATGGTGTCCGCCAGCGAGACGGGCCTGCAGCAGGTGTTCTTCGGGCTGCTGGTGAACGCCGCCTACGCGCTGAAGGACGCTGGGCCGGAGCCCGTGCTCCGGGTGGCCACGCGGCTCCAGGAGGATGGCCGGGTGGTGGTGGAGGTCCAGGACAACGGGCAGGGCATCGCGCCGGAGCACCTGAGCCGCATCTTCGAGCCGTTCTTCACCACGAAGCGGGTGGGCAAGAGCGCGGGGCTGGGCCTGTCGGTCTGCTACGGCATCGTGGCCGGGCTGGGCGGGGACATCACCGTGGAGAGCACCCTGGGCCAGGGCACCATGTTCCGGGTGCAGCTGCCCCGGGGGCTCGGGGACTTCGAGCTGAGCCCGGACTCGCGCGGCACCGGCCACTGAGGCGGCCTTACATCCACCCCAGCTCCAGCCGCGCCACCTCCGACATGCGGCTCTGGTCCCAGGGCGGCTCGAAGACCAGGTCCACGTGGGCCTCCTTCACCCCCGGCACGCTGAGCACCTTGCGCCGCACGTCCTCCTGAAGCACCGGCCCCATGCCGCAGCCGGGCGCCGTCACCGTCATCTGGATGTCCACCCGCTGCCCCCCTTCCGGCAATGGCGCGGCCTGGCACTGGTACACCAGCCCCAGCTCCACGATGTTCACGGGAATCTCCGGGTCATACACCGTGCGCAGCTGCTCCCAGACGTTCGCCTCGTCGAAGGGCCCCTCGCGGGAGGTGCCCTCCCCGGCCGGCGGCGCCTCGGACTTCGCGGCGAACTCCTCGCCCAGCAGGGCCGCGTCCTTCGCGTCGATGCGCAGCAGCTGACCGTCCGAGATGGACTGCACGGTGACGTTGCCGCCCAGCGTCTGCACCACGCGCAGGTCCGTGCCCTCGGGCACCTTCACCCGCTCGCCGCTGGGAATCAGCGTCGCCTCGCACTCGCGCTCCAGCACCACCAACCCTCGCATGCGCTCCTCCTACTCCGTCGAGACGGGCTCGGCCTGCCCGTGAAGCGCCGCGCGCAGCGTGTGCCAGGCGAGGCTCGCGCACTTCACCCGCGCCGGAAACTCGCTCACCCCGGAGAGCACCGTCAGCTTGCCCAGCACATCCATATCCACCCCTTCGGGCCCTTCCGTCACCAGCCGGTGCACCTGCGCGAAGAGCTGCTCGGCCTCCTCGCGCGTCTTGTCCTTCACCGCCCCCGTCATCAGCGACGCCGAGGCGCGGGAGATGGCGCACCCCTGTCCCTGGAAGCCGATGTCCTGGATGACGTCCCCTTCGAGCTTCAGCGCCACGGTGAGCTGGTCCCCACACAGCGGATTGAAGCCCTCCGCCCGGTGGTTGGCCCCCTCCACGTCGCGGAAGTTGCGGGGCCGCTTGCCATGGTCGAGCACCACCTCCTGATAGAGGTCTCTCAGTTCCGAGCTCATGCGAACACCTCCCGTACCTTGTGGAGCCCCCGGACGAGCGCATCCACGTCCGCCCGGGTGTTGTAGAGCGCCAGCGAGGCCCGCGCGGTGGCCGCCACCCCGAAGCACTTCATCAACGGCTGCGCGCAGTGGTGCCCCGTCCGGATGGCCACGCCCTCACGGTCCAGGATGGTGCCGATGTCATGCGGGTGGATGTCCTGCATCACGAAGGACACCACGCCCGAGCGCTCCTGGGCGCGCCCCAGGATGCGGATGCCGGGCACGGCGCCCAGCGCCTCTTCGGCATAGGCCAGCAGCTCCCGGTCGTGCGCCGCGATGGCCTCCAGCCCCAGCGCCTCCAGGTAGTCGATGGCCGCCCCCAGCCCCACCGCGCCCGCCACGTCCGGGGTGCCCGCCTCGAACCGGTAGGGAATGCGGTTGTAGACCGTCTTCTCCAGGGTGACCGAGAGGATCATGTCCCCGCCGCCCTGGTACGGCGGCATCGCCTCCAGCAGCTCCTTCTTCCCGTACAGCACGCCAATGCCCATGGGCCCGAAGAGCTTGTGGCCGGAGAAGGCGTAGAAGTCACAGTCCAGGTCCTGCACGTCCACCGGGAAGTGCGTCACCGCCTGCGCCCCATCCACCAGCACCGGCACCCCCTTCGCGTGCGCCCGGCGAATCAGCTCCTTCACCGGCACCACCGTGCCCAGGGCATTGGAGACGTGCGTGAGGGCGAGGATGCGCGTGCGCGGGGTGAGCAGCGCGTCCAGCGCATCCAACACCAGCTCCCCGTGCTCATTCACCGGCACGGACTTCAGCGTGGCGCCCTGCTGCTCGCACAGGAGCTGCCAGGGGACGATGTTCGCGTGGTGCTCCAGCCCGGTGATGAGCACCTCGTCGCCGGGGCCTACATGCTTGCGGCCAAACGTCTGCGCCACGAGGTTGATGGCCTCGGTGGTGCCGCGCACGAAGACGATCTCCTTCGACTCCCGGGCCTTGAGGAACCGCCGCACCTTCTCGCGCGCCTCCTCGAAGGCCTCCGTGGCACGCTCGGACAGCAGGTGCACGCCCCGGTGCACGTTGGCGTTGTCGTGCGTGTAGAAGCGCACCAGCGCGTCGATGACCGCCTGAGGCTTCTGCGCCGAGGCGGCACTGTCCAGGTACACCAGCGGCCGGCCCCGGACCTCCTGGAGGAGGATGGGAAAGTCCGCCCGGACCCGGGCCACATCCAATCCCTGCTGGCTCATGCGTCTGCCTCCCGCCGGGCTACCCCCAGCAATCGCCCCGCCACGAGCCGCTCCACCCGGGCCCGCAGGGGCTCCAGGTGCACCGCGCCAATCACCTCGCTGGCGAAGGCATACGTGAGCAGTTGCTCCGCCTCGGGCCGCGGAATGCCCCGCGACCGGAGGTAGAAGAGCGCCTGCTCGTCCAGGCGCCCCACCACGGCGCCGTGCGCGCACTTCACGTCATCCGCGAGAATCTCCAGCTGGGGGCGCGTGTCCACCAGCGCCTCCTCCGAGAGCAGGAGGTTGCGGTTGGACTGGGTGGCATCCGTGCGCTGCGCATCGGGCCGCACCAGCACCCGCCCATGGAAGGTGCCCCGCGAGCGCCCATCCAGCACGCCCTTGTACAGCTCCCGGCTCGTGCAGCGCGGCACCGCGTGGTCCAGGTCCGTCCGGTGGTCCAGGTGCTGGGTGCCCCGGCCCACGTACAGGCCATTCAGGACACACTCCCCGCCCTCGCCTCCGAACACCGAGGACACCTCGTTGCGCGCCAGGGCGCCGCCCAGCGAAAAAGCATGAGAGGCCAGGCGGCTGTCGCGCGCCTGCCGGGCGTGGAGGCTCGCCAGGTGGAACGCACCTTCCGTCTCCGCCTGGAGCTTGTAGTGGTGCAGGCGGGCGTTCTCCCCGAGCACCACCTCCGTCACCGCGTTGGTGAACGAGCCGCCCCCCTCCTCCCCGCCGTAGCACTCCACCAGCGCCGCCTCGGCGTTGGCCCCCACATCCACCACGATGCGCGGGGCGGCGAGCACCTGCGCCACCCCATCCCCGGACACCAGGAAGAGCAACTGCACGGGCAGGGCCGCCACCGTGCCCGGCGCCACGCGCAGGAAGACACCTTCCTCCAGGAGCGCCGCGTTGAGCGCGACGAAAGGATGGGCCTCCGCGCGGGCATGCTGCCCCAGCACGGCCTCCAGCGCCTCGCCGTCCTCCTGAATGGCCTCCCGCAGGGACTTCACCCACACCCCGGCGGGCAGCCCCTCCAGCGAGGACAGCTCGGGCGCGAACCGGCCGTCCACGAAGACGAGCCGGGGCCCCGGCAGCACGAGCTGCTCGACCCACGCCTCCAGGTGGACGCGCTTGCCGGGCCACGCCGGCACGAATGGCCGCGACACGATGGGCGCCACGTCCGTGTACTTCCACGCCTCATGGCGCGTCGTCGGAAAGCCTGCCTGGGAGAGCTGCGCGAGCCCCTCATGCCGGAGCGTCCGCAGCCACACCGGATCCGCGCCCCGCTCCGCCTGGAAGCGCTGGGCCACGTCCAGGTAGTGCTGGAGCCCTCCGCTCATGGGCGCACCTGCCGCGCCGCCGGGGCGCCCAGCTTGTCCACCCACGCGTAGCCCTTGCTCTCCAGCTCCCGCGCCAGCTCCTTGTCCCCCGACAGGACGATGCGCCCCGCCGACATGACGTGCACATGGTCCGGGACGATGTAGTCGAGCAGCCGCTGGTAGTGGGTGATGACGAGCAGGCCCCGCTCCTTCGAGCGCAGCGCGTTCACCCCGCCCGCGACGATGCGCAGCGCGTCGATGTCCAGGCCGGAGTCCGTCTCGTCGAGGATGGCCAGGCGCGGCTGGAGCACCGCCATCTGGAACACCTCGTTGCGCTTCTTCTCGCCGCCGGAGAATCCCTCGTTCACCGAGCGGTTGAGGAAGCTCGCATCCATCTGCACGAGCTTCATGCGCTCCTTGGCGAGCGACAGGAAGTCCATGGCATCCAGCGCCTCCAGCCCCTGGGCGCGCCGCTGGGCGTTGAGCGCGGTGCGCAGGAAGTGCAGGTTGCCCACGCCCGGAATCTCCACCGGGTACTGGAAGCCGAGGAACACGCCCGCGGTGGCGCGGTCCTCTGGGGACAGGGCGAGCAGGTCCTTGCCGTCGAAGCGCACCTCGCCCTGCGTCACCTGGTACGTCTGGCGCCCCGCCAGCACCTGCGAGAGCGTGCTCTTGCCCGAGCCGTTCGGGCCCATGATGGCGTGGACCTCGCCGGGCCGCAGCTCCAGATCGATGCCCTTGAGGATGTCCTTGTCCCCGACGCGGGCGTGAAGGTTCCGGACGCTCAGCAACATGATTAACCCACACTTCCTTCGAGACTCAGCCCGAGCAGCTTCTGCGCTTCCACGGCGAACTCCATGGGAAGCTCCTTGAAGACCTGCCGGCAGAAACCGTTGACGATCATCGACACCGCGTCCTCGCGCGAAATCCCGCGCTGCTGGCAGTAGAAGAGCTGGTCCTCGCCGATCTTCGACGTGGACGCCTCGTGCTCCACCTGCGCCGACGCGTTCTTCACTTCGATATAGGGCAGCGTGTGCGCGCCGCACTGGCTGCCCAGCAGCAGCGAGTCGCACTGCGTGTAGTTGCGCGCCCCTTCCGCGTTCTTCAGCACGCGCACCAGCCCCCGGTACGTGTTCTGCCCGTGCCCGGCGGAGATGCCCTTGGAGATGATGGTGCTCCGGGTGTTGCGGCCCATGTGCACCATCTTCGTGCCCGTGTCCGCCTGCTGGCGGTGGTTGGTGAGCGCCACCGAGTAGAACTCGCCCACCGAATCATCCCCGCGCAGGATGACGCTGGGGTACTTCCAGGTGATGGCAGAGCCCGTCTCCACCTGCGTCCAGGAGATCTTCGAGCCCCGGTGGGCGATGCCCCGCTTGGTGACGAAGTTGTAGATGCCCCCGCGCCCCTCGGCATCACCCGGGTACCAGTTCTGCACCGTGGAGTACTTGATGGAGGCGCCCTCCAGCGCCACCAGCTCCACCACGGCGGCGTGCAGCTGGTTGGTGTCGCGCATGGGCGCGGTACACCCCTCCAGGTAGCTCACCGTGCTGCCCTCGTCCGCGACGATGAGGGTGCGCTCGAACTGGCCCGTCTCCGCCGCGTTGATGCGGAAGTAGGTGGACAGCTCCATGGGGCAGCGCACGCCCTTGGGCACGTAGCAGAACGAGCCGTCGCTGAAGACCGCGGAGTTGAGCGCCGCGAAGTAGTTGTCCGAGTACGGCACCACCGAGCCCAGGTAGCGCTGGATGAGCTCCGGGTGCTCGCGCACGGCCTCCGAGAACGAGCAGAAGATGACGCCCGCCTTGGCCAGCTTGTCCTTGAAGGTGGTGGCCACCGAGACGGAGTCGAACACGGCGTCCACCGCCACGTTCTGCAGGCGCTTCTGCTCCTCCAGGGGAATCCCCAGCTTCTCGTAGGTGCGCAGGATCTCCGGATCCACCTGGTCCAGGTTGTCGAGCTTCGGCTTCTGCCGGGGCGCCGAGTAGTAGCGGATGGCCTGGTAGTCGATGGGGTGGTAGCGCACGCTCTGCCAGGTGGGCTCTTTCAGGGTGAGCCAGTGCCGGTACGCCTTGAGCCGCCACTCGAGCAGGAACGCCGGCTCGCCCTTCTTCGAGGAGATGAGGCGAATGACGTCCTCATTGAGCCCCGGGGGCAGCGTGTCCGACTCCACGGCGGTGATGAAGCCCGCCTCGTAGGGGCGGCGGGTGAGTTCCTGAAGGGCTTCAGTGCTCATGACGCTCCTCCCGCGTCCGTGCGCACCGGCAGGTTCAGCCCCACCAGCCGCTCGACGCGCAGCTCCGGGGCGCACAGGTCCGCGAGCGTCAACCGCCCGAGCGCCTCCTGGATGGCCTGGTTGATGACGCGCCAGTGGCCGCGGATGCGGCACACCGACTCCAGCTCGCACGAGGGCTCCCCGTCCGTGTGCTGCACGCAGGCGGTGACGGCCACCGGCCCCTCCAGCGCGGAGATGACCTGCGTCAGCGGGATGGCCGCCGCGGGCCGCGCCAGACCGTAGCCGCCCATGGCGCCCCGGTGAGACACCAGCACGCCGGCGCTCTGCAACCCCTTGAGCACCTTGCTCACCGACGGCAGCGGCACGCGCGTGCGCTCGGCCAGCTCGCGTGCCGTGCACGTACCGGCCTCGCGCGCCAGCTCGGTCAGCAACACCAGGCCGTAATCGGTCATCTTGCTCATTCGAAACATCGGTTCCCTCGCTGGGGGGACTCTTTATCTAAACAGGACTAAAACGGTCCACATTATATCGCCAACATCCCCTGTCTGCTGGCTCCCTCTCCAAGGAGTCCAGGGTTGAAGCGGTCCGGATGACGTGGTGAAGAGGGGGCTTCCCCTTGGAGGAAGACCGACCATGCGCAGGCAACTCCCGCTGCTCCTCGCAACCCTCGCCCTCGCGTTCATCGCGTGCGAGAAGAAGAGCCAGCCCACCCCCTCCCCCTCTGAAGGCGGCGCGGCGGCCAAGGCCCCGGAGGCTCCCCCGTCCACGTCCGACACCATTCTCATCGGCGGGGTGGGCAGCCTCACTGGCAACGAGGCCACCTTCGGCATCTCGGCCCGGAGCGGCATCGAGATGGCCATCCAGGAGGCGAACGCCGCGGGTGGGGTGAAGGGCAAGAAGCTGGCGGTGCGGGTGTACGACAGCCAGGGCAAGCCCGAGGAGGCCGCCCAGGCCGTCA
This sequence comes from Allostigmatella hybrida, assembly GCF_020103775.1. Taxonomy (NCBI): domain Bacteria; kingdom Pseudomonadati; phylum Myxococcota; class Myxococcia; order Myxococcales; family Archangiaceae; genus Allostigmatella; species Allostigmatella hybrida. The sequence continues at coordinate 56,491 of NZ_JAHXBH010000012.1, read as the reverse complement.
CCCGGCTCATCGCCCAGGACAAGGTGGCGGTCATCATCGGCGAGGCGGCGTCCTCCGTGTCGCTGGCCATGGCGGAGAAGGCCCAGCCGGCCCAGGTGCCGATGATCTCCTACTCCTCCACGGCGCCCGAGGTGACGCAGAAGGGCGACTACATCTTCCGCGTGTGCTTCATCGATCCGTTCCAGGGGCTGGTGATGGCGAAGTTCGCCAAGGAGAACCTGAAGGTGTCCAAGGTGGCCATCCTCACGGACAACAAGAGCGCATACTCGCTGGGCCTGGCCGATGTGTTCTCCGCGAAGTTCAAGGAGATGGGCGGCGAGATTACCGGCACGGAGAGCTACTCGAAGGGGGACACGGACTTCCGGGCACAGCTCACGGCCATGAAGCGCAGCAAGCCCGATGCGGTGTTCGTGCCGGGGTACTACACGGACGTGGGCATCATCGCGCGCCAGGCGCGGGAGCTGGGCATGAAGGTGCCGCTGCTGGGCGGAGATGGCTGGGATTCCGACAAGCTCTTCGAGCTGGGCGGCTCGGCGGTGGAAGGCAGCTACTTCTCCAACCACTACGCGGCGGACAACCCGGACCCGGTGCTCAAGGTGTTCATCGAGAAGTACCAGAAGGCCTATGGCTCCGTTCCGGACACCGTGGCGGCGCTGGCCTACGACGCGACCCTGGTGGCGGTGGATGCGATGAAGCGGGCACCGGACCTGTCCGGCCCGGCGCTGCGCGATGCCATCGCCGCGACGAAGGACTTCCCGGGCGTGGCGGGCAAAATCACCCTCAACGCCCAGCGCGACGCGGAGAAGCAGGCGGTGGTGCTCAAGGTCGAGGGCGGCAAGACGAAGTTCGTCACCACGGTGACGCCGTAGCCTTGAGCGCCTCCAAGGCAGTGTCATGGACGCCCCGGGCACGCGCGTAGCCCTCGTGCCCGAACGGCGAACAGACAGATGACCGCAGGCTCATCTTTCCCTCCTGGATGGGCCCTGAAGGACAGGACCACTCGATGATGACCGTGTGTGCGGACGTCGAGCCGCAATCGATCTGCGTCTTCTGACGGGTTGCCGCCTCCCAAAGCGCACGGACGAGGCGCTCGCCCTCCTCGGGCGAGTAGACCCTCGGCCCGAACTTCAAGGTTTCGGGTACGCCTGGCCGCCGTGACGGAAGCGTTCCCGAGAACTCGGCTCCGTCCGGAGACATGCGCACGGAGAGCAGGCCCATGGGAGGACTGAAGCAGCCCAGGATCCCAAAATGAACCGTCAGCGATGCGGGTGACGTGGTGAGGACACACGCGAAGGGTGATGCCGGAACGGGGCCTCGGCCTGAAATCACGGCGAAGTCATAGCCATCCACGGGCTCGGCCGCCGGGGCCCAGGAGCGTCCGGAGTCCGGAGTGAGGGCGCCCGAGCCCTTGCGGACAGGGAGGCCTGCGCGCACCAGTTGGCCCGAGGCGTAGGTGAACAACTCGCCCACGGCGGTGTCCTCCCCTTCCGTCCAGGGCAACGGTGGCCGTTGTGCCGAAGCAGGAAGAGCCAGGAGCAGCACAGCGAGAACAACGCATGTCCACGAGACAGGTTGCATGGCGGAAATCTCCTGGGCCTCGGGAGACTCTTGACTGCCCGGCTGCTCCCCCCAGAGCCCCTACAGCACGTGACGACAGCGTAGACGATTCCTCGATGGGGTTCGACTCCCTGGGCCGTGACCGAAGCGCTGTCAGAATGTCTCTTGGGCACAAGGCCCTGCGGACAGATGAGACGAGCAGCGCCGGCCCGAGCCTGTGGAGATGAGGACTTGCCCGGCGATCGGAGCAGGCCCGCGGTTTGAAAGGTCCCCGCGCATGTCCGCTCCTCCCCCGCCGCATCCGAAGCTGAACGCCAAGGCTTTGCTGCGCGATTTGCTGCTCTGGACCCTGACCTGCCTGGGCATCGTCCTGGGCTCGGGCCTGCTGACCGCTGGCTGCCAGTTGCTGAGCGCGCACAGGCAAGAGGCCGGACGGAAGCCAGACGTCGCACGCCTGGACCTGGCGGCCATCCACCGGGCCTTGAGGGCCTATCACGCGGAGCATCAGCGCTTTCCCTCCACGGAGGAGGGCCTCCGCCCACTGGTGGACAACCAGCACCTGGAGCAGCTTCCGCGCGACCCCTGGGGCAACCCCTACGGGTATGAGCTCCGCGGAGAACGTCCCGTGGTCTGGAGCCGGGGTGCCGACGGACTCCCGGGCGGTGAGGGCCCGGACGCGGATCTCTTTGACGCACAGCAGAAGTAACGTTTCGACTGTTTTTGTTGTCTCCCCTGGATTGCAATAAACACGTCCTTACCTAAGCTTGCCGCCTTCCCATCCCCTGGAGGTGGCTTTGCTTCGGACGTATGCCCTGTGTTTCTTCACGTCTGGCCTTCTGGCGTGTTCGGACGCCCCCTTCTCCCAGGACTCCGCGGACGCGGAGTTCGATGAAGTGGGCGTCCGCGCGAATACCCAATCGCTCGGCTCCGTCATCGTCACGGAAGGGTCGAGCCGCCCTCGCCGCCGCCACGAAAACGATCAGGACTTCTCCAAGTACAATCCCTTCTATTGGGAAGGCCGCCAGTCGAGCTTCAAGGTGGAGGACTTCACGCCCACCGGCGAGAAGCGCATCAAGTTCACCCTCACCACCGAGTGGCCGCAGGACTACATCCCCACGCGCGGCCCCGACTTCTCCGCCATCTACATTGGCAACCCCAGCGCCTCCTCCGAGACGGAGCGCAGCAAGTTCGCGCTCAACATCCGCATGACCCACGTGCGGGATGCCCGCGTCTTCGAGGCCACCCTGGGCCCCGGCGAGTTCGCGGCGTTCGCGAACCAGATGCAGCCCGGGCAGATCCTCACCTTCGAGTTCCGCTTCTTCCTGAGCGAGAGCTTCAGCGGGTGGGCGGCGCAAAAGGCCAAGAACCCGCACAACATCTCGGCCTACTACTCGGAGTTCCTCCGGATCCGCATCGGCCAGGGGGGGCTCTTCATCGATGACCCGCTCAACCCCAACGCGGTTCCCGCGACCCAGCGTTACGCCGGTGGCTGGACGACGACGCCCACCACCCGCGTGGAGCCCTGGCGGGCCCTCCAGCAACAAGCGAACAACATACTGCCCTCGAACTCGCAACGGTTCATGACGGGCCGCACCTGGTTCCACACCGACTTTGTCTCGGGCGAGCACGCGACCGACGAGGCGGATGACAAGCCCACCATCTTCTTCGATGCGGACCGCGTGAGCCGCAGCAACCACGCGTCAAGCGCCTACAACGTCCGGAGCTGCAGCGCCTGCCACATCAACAATGGCACGAGCCTGCTTCCCGGCACCAATACGCCCGTCCACCACACCGTCGCCCGGACCTTCGACACCCGCACCGGCAGTCCCCACGGAGTCTTTGGCAAGCAGCTCCAGACCCAGGGCGCCCACTCCGAGGGCACCCTCACCGTCGCCTCGTATGAGACCCGCGTGGAGCGCCTGGCCGACGGGACCGAGGTGGTGCTGAAGAAGCCGCGCTTCGCCGTGAACTCTTCCCTCTCCCAGAGCTACCTGGGCCTTTCCCCTCGCCGTCCCCAGGCGATGATCGGGCTCGGCCTGCTCGCGGCCGTTCCCGAGGCGACCCTCAAGCAGTTCGCGCAGCAGAACGGCGGCACCTACCGGACCATCGACGGGAAGATGGGCCGCTTCGGCTGGAAGGCCGACCAGGCGACCCTCTCCCACCAGATTCAGGCCGCGCTCAACAACGACCTAGGCGTCCTCAGCTCGCGCTTCCCGTCGAACGACTGCGGCGGGCGCTGCACGGCCGGCAAGGGCCAGCTGTCCGCTCAGGCCATCGCGGACATGGAAGCGTACCTCTCGCTGCTCGGCGTCCCTCCGCGCATGTACCCCACGAGCGCGTCCGGAACGAAGGGCCCAGAGGTGGTCAAGGGCGAGGCCGTGTTCGACCGGCTCGGCTGCCAGCGCTGCCACGTGAAGAGCATGGTCACCGGAACCGCGCCGTTCCCCGAGCTGTCGCAGCAAACCATCCAGCCGTTCACGGACCTGCTGCTGCATGACATGGGCACGGGGCTCTCGGATGGTTCCCCGGACGGCTTTGGCCAGAAGTGGCGGACCCCCGCACTCTGGGGCCTGAAGAACGTGAAGCATGCCACGGACTCGCACGTCCGGGACTTCCCTCCGGGCAACATCAACCTGCTCTGGCAGAACGCTCACGCCGCGGCGGATCAGAACCGCATCCAGTTCCTGCACGATGGGCGCGCCGAGAGCCTCGCCGAGGCCATCCTCTGGCACGGCGGGGAGGCGCAAACCGCGGTGAACCTCTACAAGGGCCTGTCCCTGGCCGACCGCAAGGCGCTCGAAGCGTATCTCTGGGATCTCTGATTCCGGACGGTGGCGTCCCCCGGGCCTCTTCCCGGGGGAGCCCCCTGCTTTTCATGCGGAGAATGGGCTCACGTAGGGCGCCACGGCGAGCGTCGCCCAGGTGTCATGGCGTCCGTCCAGGTACGTCACCTGGATGCCGGTGAAATCCACGTCATCCAGACAGTGGAGGTTCACCGCGCAGAACGCCCCTCCCAGCTCTGGAACGTCGCCGTACCCGAAGAGCCCGTTGCCGCAGACCCCGCAGAACCGGGGGCTCACCCCTTGCGCCGAGCGCGAGTAGGTACGCAACACCTCCTGACCTGACAGCAAGCGGAAGGCATCCGGCTTCACGTGGATGCCCCACCACGCACCCTTGGTGCAGAAGGTACAGTTGCACCGGCTCGTCCCGGCGCTCGCATCGAAGGTGACCTCCAGGCGCACGGCCCCACAGTGACAGCTGCCCTTGTACGTCTGAAGACCCGCGCGAGAAGAGGAAGAGGCGTTCATGGTGAGCACTCCAGGGTGAGGGCGGTCCCCTTGGGGGCCTGCCCGGTGGATGCAGCCACCGTAGGAGCGATTGCGGACAGGTTCGGTCCTCGATAAAGAGCGCGACAACCTATGAACCATCCGGAAGAATGGACGCGGCGGCTGCTCACCGACGCAGGCGTGCGCGAGGGCATGCGCGTGCTCGACATCGGCTGTGGGCGCGGCGATGTGGCCTTCCTGGCGGCTCAGCTCGTGGGCGCACAGGGACACGTCACAGGCGTTGACCGAGAGGAGGCGCCGCTCCAGGCCGGACGTGAGCGCGCCCGTGAGCTCGGCCTGGCGAATGTCCGCTTCGTGCAAGCCGATCTGGCCTCACCGCCCGCGGAGCTGGGCCCCTTCGACGCCATCACCTGCCGGCGCGTGCTGATGTACCAGCCGGATGCCGTCGCCTGCCTCAGGCGTCTTGCCAGCCTGCTGGTGCCCGGCGGCCTGATCGTCCTCCAGGAGCACGACTCGACCGCGATGCCCATCTGCCGGCCCGCGATGCCACTGCACGAGCAGGTGAGTGGCTGGATGTGGAAGACGGTCGCGCGCGAGGGCGCCGACATCCACATGGGCCTTCACCTTGCCCCGGCGCTGGTACAGGCCGGGTTCACGGTGGAGCGGGTCCGCGCCGAGGCGACCGTGTTGACGCCGGACCAGACGCATCACATCGGCATGATTGTCCGCGCGATGCAGGGCCGCATCGTCGAGAAAGGGGTCGCGACGGTGGAAGAGCTCGCAGCCGGCACGCTCGACGAGCGGCTCACCACGGAGCGGCGGGAGACGAACGGCACCTGCCTCTGGGAGATGGTGTTCGGGGCCTGGGCCCGGAAGGCCGGCTGACCGGCGATCGAGAGGCGCCTTCCCATGGTCCAGACCTCGGCCCGGCTGCTCCGGGTGCTGTCCCTGTTGCAGTCCCGGCGCTTCTGGGCGGGCGGAGACCTGGCGCAGGAATTGGGCGTCACCGAGCGCAGCGTCCGCCGGGACATGGACCGGCTGAGGACCCTCGGCTATCCGGTCCACGCGACGGCGGGCGTCGGGGGCGGCTACCAGCTCGGTGCCGGAAAGGAGTTGCCCCCGCTGCCCTTGGAAGACGACGAGGCGGTGGCCGTCGCGGTGGGCTTGCGCACGGCGGCGGCCGGACCGGTGAAGGGCCTGGAGGAGGCCGCAGTGCGGGCCCTCGGCAAGCTGGAGCAGGTGCTCCCGAAGCGGCTGCGGCGCCGGGTGAACGCGCTCCAGGCCGTGAGCGTGCGGCTCGGCGATGCGGGGCCCACGGTCGATGCCGGGATGCTGGCGTTGATCGCCAACGCCTGCCGCGATGGCGAGCTTCTCCGGTTCGGCTACGGCAGCCGCGATGGAACGGCCAGCCAACGCTCGGTCGAGCCCTACCGCCTCGTACACACCAGCCACCGGTGGTACCTCCTGGCGTATGACATGGAACGGGAAGGATGGCGCACGTTCCGCATCGACCGCATCCGCGAGGGGCTGGAGACGGGACGCGCGTTCAAAGCCCGGCCGCTGCCCGCCGAAGACGTGGCCGCCTACGTCTCTCAAGCCGTCTCGACGGAGGCCTACCGCTTCCGCGCCCGCGTGACGGTGCATGCCCCCGCCCACACCGTCTCCGAGCAGCTGTCGGGCGTGGCCGCCCGCATCGAGCCGTTGGAGGGCGAGCGCTGCCTTGTCCACACCGGCGGCGACAGCCTCGAAACCCTCGCCTTCCATCTGGGGTGGATGGGGTTCGATTTCGAGGTGCATGAGCCGAAGGAACTCGCCGAGCACCTGCGCCGCCTGTCCGAGCGCCTGGCCCGGGCCGCGAACGGGATGGACCGCTCAGAAGCCAGACCAGAGCCCGTGAAGCGAGAGGTTCCCTCATGAGTCCAACGAACCAGACGGGCCACGCGCGCCTTGTCTTCCTGTCAGCCACGCTCATGAGCCTCATCGTGGGGTGTTCCACGGGAACGCACTCCACGGCGAACCGGGCAAGTGCTGCGAGTCGGCAGACGGAAGCAGTTCATGGCGAAGTTGCGCGAGATCTACGCCCGTCAGGACATGCTCAAGAGGTTTCCCAATGGCTTCGAACCTGCCCACTGACGCGCGGTTCTTCGTGCTTGAGGCTGATGAATGGGGGCCGCACGATACCCACTTCAATCCGCAAGAGCCTGTCAACCGGGGTGATGCGCCCCATTGCCCACGGTGCCATGAGGCAACCGGCATGCTGACATGGCGCCCCCCCTACCGCGTGGAGTTGGAACTTCACGGCCAAGACTTGGGCGACTTCGTCGAAGGCCCCGGCTATGAGGTTCTCCTCTCAGAACGCGTGGCGGACGCACTTCGCGCGGAAGCGCTGACCGGACTGAGCGGTTTTCACACCGTCGAAGTGTTACGTGTGCGGAGAAAGCACAAGGGCCCCAAGCCCCACGCCGTGCCCCGCTACTTGGCGATGAACGTCTGTTTCAGTCACGGGGCTATCGATGACACCCGCAGCCGTGTCCGCCGCGACGAACCGGTGACCTGTCCCGAGTGCCGCAACCCCGGAAGGGACACCATTCACGGCTTCGTCCTAGAGGCAGGCACCTGGAAGGGCGAGGATGTCTTCCGCCCCCGTGGTCTCCAAGGCCGCATCCTCGTCTCTGAACGATTCGCCCAATTCGTCAAGCGGCACGGCTTCACGAACATGAAGGCCGTCCCCACCGAGGAGTACGTTTGGGACCCTGGTCATAGGGGGCCTCCCTAACTCAGCTTCTGGCGGAGGGCTTGCAGCTTGTCGGGATTGCGCGTGATGTAGACGGCCACGATGCGGCCCGCCTCCAGGGCGAACGACATGGTCTGCCACGTGCCGTCGGCATCGACGGTGACGAACGCCGGCAGCCCGTCGATGAGCCCCGCGTACACCTGCTGGGCCCCCTCCATCCACCCACGCCGGTGCAAGCCGTCGAAGAAGCGCACGGTCTTCTCGCGCCCCTGAATGGGGTTGAGGGCCGCGCGGACCCGGCCGCCGCCATCGGAGTACGTGACGACGTCCTGGGCGAGCAGTTCCTGGAGTGCATGCATGTCCCCGCTGCGAGACGCCGCGTAGAACGCAGAGGCAATCTCACGCCCCTGCTCCTCCGGCACCGGGAAGCGGGGCCGGGCCTCGCGCACGTGGGCCCGCGCCCGGCTGGCGAGTTGCCGGCACGCGGCGGGCTCCCGGCCGATGGCCTTCGCCACCTCGTCGAAGTCCATGCCGAACACGTCATGCAGCAGGAACGCGGCCCGCTCCAGCGGGGACAGGCGCTCCAGGGCCATCATCAAGGTCAGCGTCAAGTCGTCTCCCTCCACCTGCTCGACGATGGGCTCCGGCAGCCAGGTCCCCACGTACTCCACGCGCTGGACCCGGGCGGACTTGAGGACATCCAGACACAGCCGTGTCACCGTCCTCACCAGGAACGCCTCGGCATTGCGCACGGTGGCGGGGTCCGTCTGGTGCCAGCGCAGATAAGCCTCCTGCACCACGTCCTCCGCCTCCGCCATCGTGCCCAGCATCCGGTAAGCGATGCGGAGCAGGCGCGGGCGGAGGAGGTTGAACACGTCCTCGGGAGGGCCCTCAGGCGGCATCACGGCGCTGCGCCACCGGATGGACGGACCGGAAGCCCACGGCGATCCGGTTCCAGGTGTTGATCACCCCAATGAGCAACGTCAGGTTCACGCATTCCGCCTCGGAGAAGTGCTCCCGTAGCACAGCGTAGTCCGCATCCGGCGCATGTGTCTGGGCCACGAGCGTCAGCGCCTCGGTCCACGCCAGCGCCGCGCGCTCCCGGCCGGTGTAGAGCGGCGACTCGTGCCAGGCGCTCAGCAAGTAGAGGCGCTCCTCGGTCTCCCCCTGCGCACGGGCCTCCCGTGTGTGCATGTGGAGGCAGAAGGCACAGCCGTTGAGCTGCGAGGCACGAATCTTCACCAGCTCCATCAGGCTCGCTTCGAGACCACTGTCATGGACCTTCTTGCTCAGCTCGAGCATGGCCTGGAGGACTTGCGGTGCGGCGGCGTAGGGGTCGAGTCTGGGCTTCATGGCGGGGCTCCATTCGGGGCATCGGGAAAGACTTCCCCCTCCAGACGAATCACCGGAAAAGGCTGTGACATGCCCTCCCCCGGGCCGGGCGTTTCCGGCGCACAATGCCGCCCACGGAGACGCCCCTTGCCGGGGTGCTCCCTGGGAGAGCGAGCCATGGCGCAGTACGACAACATCGGCGGCAAGTACGAGCAGTTCAAGAACACGGCGGCCCTGCCCGTCCCGGAGCAGCACACGTTCTTGAAGATGGTGGGCACCTTGCAGGGCAAGCGGGTGCTGGACCTGGCGTGCGGCGGAGGCCACTACTCGCGGCTGCTGAAGCAGCAGGGCGCCAGCGAGGTGCTGGGCGTGGACATCTCCCCGGAGATGGTGGCCGTGGCCCAGAAGCGCGAGCAGGAGCAGCCCCGGGGCATCCGCTACCAGGTGTCCGACGCCACGCACCTGCCCGAATTGGGGGCGTTCGACCTGGTGACAGCCATCTACCTGCTCAACTACGCGCGGACCCGGGAGGAACTCACGAGCATGTGCCAGAGCGCCCACCGCAACCTGGTGGCGGGCGGACGCTTCATCGCCTTCACCATCGAGCCGGGCTTCGAGCTAGCGAAGTCGAACTGGGCGAAATACGGCTTCGAGGTGGTGAGCGAGCGCTTCGAGGACGGACGCCACGTGGCCCAGGCGCGCTTCCTCACCGACCCGCCCGCGGCGCTCGAATATTTCCGCTGGTCCGCCGCCACCTATAAGGAGGCGATGAAGCAAGCCGGTTTCCAGCGCCTGGAATGGCGGCACTTCGAGATTCCTCCCGAAGCGCTGACGAAGTTCGGCGCAGACTTCTGGAAGGACTACCAGGACAACCCGCTGCTGGTGGCCCTCAGCGGCTGGAAGTGACTCACGGCCGCTTCTTGGGACTGTTCTCCAGGGTTTTCTTCGGGTCGCGCTCGACGACGGGGCCGAGGATGGCGTCGATGCGGCGCATCGCGTCCTGGCTCAGCTTCACGCCCGCGGCCTTGACGTTCTCCTTCACCTGCTCGGGCCGCGAGGCGCCGATGATGGCCGAGGAGACATTGGGGTTCTGCAGCACCCACGCCACGGCGAGCTGGGCCAGCGACAGCCCGGCCTCCTGGGCCACGGGGGTGAGCTGCTGCACGCGCGTGAGCACGTCGTCGTTGAGGAAGCGCTGGATGAAGTTGGCCCCGCCCTTCTCGTCCGTGGCGCGGCTGCCCTCGGGCGGCTTCTGCCCCGGACGGTACTTGCCGGTAAGCACGCCCTGCGCGATGGGAGACCAGACGATCTGCCCCACGCCCAGCTCCTGGGAGGTGGGCACCACCTCGGCCTCGATGATGCGCCACAACATGGAGTATTGCGGCTGGCTGGAGACGAGCTGAAAGCCCAGCTGCCGGGCCAGCTTCACGCCCTCCCGTATCTGGTCCGCCGTCCACTCGGACACCCCGATGTAGTGCGCCTTGCCCTGACGCACCACATCGGCGAAGGCCTGCATCGTCTCCTCCAGCGGCGTCTCCGTGTCGTAGCGGTGCGCCTGGTAGAGATCCACGTAGTCCGTCTTCAGCCGCCGCAGCGAGCCGTGGATGGACTCCAGGATATGCTTGCGCGACAGGCCGCGGTCATTGGGGCCCGGCCCCGTGGGCCAGTACACCTTGGTGAAGATCTCCAGCCCCTCCCGGCGCTGGCCTTGGAGGGCGCGGCCCAGTACCTCCTCGGCACGGGTCCCCGCGTAGACGTCCGCGGTATCGAAGGTGGTGATGCCTTCATCCAGCGCGGCCCGCACACAGGCGACCGCCGCGGCCTCCTCGACCTGGGACCCATGGGTCAACCAGTTGCCGTAGGAGATTTCACTGACCATCAGACCACTGCTGCCCAGGTGGCGGAAGTGCATGCGGCGCGGTCTAGCACGGACCACACGGGCGGACATTCTCAGCCCGGACCTCCCGTTCAAAACCCAGCGGTGTGGTTGCGCGGCAGCCGCCGCGGGGCTAGGGGTGGGCCGCGCATGTCTGTGACCGCGGAGCTACTCGAAGCCGTCCGGGAAGAAGCCCGCCCGGACACCTGGTCTGCTGGAATGGCCCTGGCCCGCTCGGGCGCCGTCTCGGTGCAGGCCATCGGCGCGGAAGAGGCCGTCCTGAAGGTGCGCGCCGCGGGCCGCCCTGCCCCCGTCACCACCGTGCTCTACCCGGAGGACGACATCTGGGAGTGTGACTGCAAGGGCCGGGTAGACCCGTGCGAGCACGTGGTGGCGGCGGCCCTCGTGCTCCACCACTCCGTCTCCCAGCGTGCCCCCCGTGCCCCCGCCGCGTCACGGCCTGCGGCACCTGCGGCCCCGGCCCGCCCGGGAGCCGCGCCCAAGCCGGAGCGCATGGTGTACCGCTTCAAGCGCATGGACGGCGGGTTGCAGCTCGAACGCCTGTTGGTGCGCCCCGACAACACGGCGCGGCTGCTGGCGCGCAGCCTGGCCTCGCTGCTGCAGAACCCCGTGGAGGCGGCGCGGATTCAGGTGGAGAAGTGCGACCTGCTCGCGGACAAGCTGCTCGCGCGGCCCACGAGGGGCGCGCTCCCTCCCGAACGCCTGGAGGCGCTGCTGCGTGTGCTGGAGCCGGCGCGCACTGTGCTCTTCGAGGGGGCGCTGGTGTCCGTCTCCAGCGAGCCCCTGCTGCCGCGTGTCACCGTGGAGGACCGGGGCGAGCAGACGGTGCTCAAGGTGGAGAAGGATCCGCGCATCACCGAGGTGGTGTGCCCCGGGGTGGTGGTGTGCGGCGGCGCGCTGTGCCGGCTCGGCGAGCAACCCCTCACGGGGGCCCGGTTGGAGCACCTGCCCCAGGAGCGCGTCTTCTCGCCCGCGCAGATGGGAGACCTCACCGGCAAGGTGCTGCCGGACTTCGCGCGGCGCATGCCGGTGGATGTGAAGAGCCAGCGGCTGCCGCCCATCGACCGCACGCTCAAGCCCCGCATCTCCGTGGAACTCAACCAGCTCGACTCCGGCCTCTCGGTGCTGCCAACGCTGGTGTACGGCTCGCCGCCCACGGTGCGCATCGACAACGGGCGCATGGTGTACCTGAAGGGCGCGGTGCCCGTGCGCGACGAGGCCGCCGAGCAGAAGCTCATCCACGAGCTGCGCGACGAGCTGAACATGGTGCCCGGCCGGCGCGTGACGGTGCAGGGCAAGGAGGCCGTGCAGCTCGCCGACAAGCTGCGGCGCTGGCGCGGCGGCCTCACCGGAGACGCGGCGCGCGTGGTGAGCCCCCATGTGCAGCTACGCCCCACCCTCTCGGTGGAATCCGGCGCTTCCCCGTCCGGTGTGCCCCAGGTGGGTTTCTCCTTCGACTTCCAGGTGGAGGGGGCCGACCCCGGAGCGCCGCGCACCGTGGACGCGGGCGCGGTGATGCGCGCCTGGGAGGAAGGGCTGGGGCTGGTGCCGCTGGAAGGAGGTGGGTGGGCCCCCCTGCCCACCGCATGGCTGAAGACACACGGCCAGCGCGTGGCGGACCTGCTGTCGGCACGCGGGAAGGACGGACGGCTCGCCAACCACGCACTCCCCCAGCTCACCGGCCTGTGTGACGCGCTGGAGCATCCGCCTCCGCCCGGGCTCGAACGGCTGGCGCCGCTGGTGAAGGGCTTCGAGAGGCTGCCGGAGGCGCGGCTGCCGGAGGACCTCACCGCCTCGCTGCGCCCCTACCAGGTGCAGGGCGTGAGCTGGCTCACCTTCCTGCGGCAGGCAGGCCTCGGAGGCGTGCTCGCCGACGACATGGGCCTGGGCAAGACGCTGCAGACCATCTGCACGCTGGGGCCTGGCACATTGGTGGTGGCGCCCACGAGCGTACTGCCCAACTGGGAGGCGGAGCTGAAGCGCTTCCGTCCCTCGCTGAAGGTCTCCGTCTACCACGGCCCCGGGCGCTCGCTGGATGAGGCGGCCGACGTGACGCTCACCACCTATGCGCTGCTGCGTCTGGACGCGGAGGTGCTCGGAGCAAAGGCGTGGGACACGGTGGTGCTGGACGAGGCCCAAGCCATCAAGAACCCGGACAGCCAGGTGGCGCGCGCAGCCTACGGGCTACAGGCCGCCTTCCGGGTGGCCCTGAGCGGCACCCCCATCGAGAACCGGCTGGAGGAGCTCTGGAGCCTCATGCACTTCACCAACCAGGGGCTGCTCGGGGGGCGGAAGGAGTTCGAGGAGCGGTGGGCGCGGCCCGTCGCGGACAACCAGAAGGGCGCCGCCGAGCAACTGCGCGCACGCATCCGCCCCTTCGTGCTGCGCCGGCTCAAGCGGGACGTGGCCCCCGAGCTTCCGCCGCGCACCGAGTCCGTGCGGCACGTCACCCTCACCGAGCAGGAGCGGGCCGTCTACGACACGGTGTATGCCGCCACGCGCGAGGAGGTGGTCTCCCAGCTCGAAGAGGGCGGCAGCGTGCTGAAGGCGCTGGAGGCGCTCCTGCGGCTGCGCCAGGCGGCGTGCCATCCCGCGCTCGTGCCGGGCCAGCAGGCGAAGACGTCCTCCAAGGTGCAGGCGCTGGTGGAGGCGCTCGGCACCGCCGTGGAGGACGGGCACAAGGCGCTCGTCTTCTCACAGTGGACCTCGCTGTTGGATCTCATCGAGCCTGCGCTGCGGGAGGCGGGCATCGCCTTCATCCGGCTGGATGGGAGCACGGCGAACCGTGGCGGCGTGGCCGCCTCCTTCCAGGCCCCGGAGGGTCCACCGGTGATGCTGATCTCGCTCAAGGCGGGCGCCACGGGGCTCAACCTCACGGCGGCGGACCACGTCTTCCTCGTGGACCCGTGGTGGAACCCGTCCGTGGAGGCGCAGGCCGCCGACCGCGCGCACCGCATTGGCCAGCAGCGGCCCGTCATGGTGTACCGGCTGGTGTCCCAGGGCACGGTGGAGGAGAAGATCCTGACCCTGCAGGAGAAGAAGCGGGCCCTCTTCGAGGCAGCGCTTGGCGGGGCCTCGGGGGCCACCGCCATCACCCGGGCGGATCTGATGGAGCTGCTGGACTGAGCGGCCGGACTACTGTCCCGGCTTGTCGTCGAACAGTTGCACCCACCGTCCGTCGAAGCCGCCGTTCGCTTCCAGGTACCAGGGCCCCGGCAGCCAGAAGCCCGCCTCCACCCCATCGTTCGAATCGGTGGAGCCCGCGTGGACGAAGTAGTCGTGCTGCCACCAGTAGGCGTTGGGCGAGCCGGTGTACCCACTCGCGCTGGCGCGCGTCCGGCCGCGGGAGTCCACCCCCGTGCTGGCCCATGCGTTGTCATGGAACTCGCTGGAGCCCCCGCCCCCCGTGTCCGAAGCGCTGGCGTTCAGCTCGTAGGTACCGAGGAGCCACTTCTTCGTGGGATACCCGTCGCGGTCGTCCTCGTTCTCGATGTCCCGGGTCTTCGCATAGAAGCGCTGCAAGCCCGGGCTGACCTCGACCTGGCCGGCCTCGTTGACGATGGGGCTCTCCAGCAGGAAGTCACGGGGCGACTCGCTCAGCCAGTGCGTCTGATAGCCACCGTATTGCCAGTGCGACGGCCAGATGTCCGCGATGTCTTGAAGCTCGTACGTCACGCGCTTGACGGAGGGCCAGGTGACGGAGCTGCCGTTGTCGGAGCGGCTCGCGAGCTGGGAGGCCGTCGAGTAGGAGATGGACTGAGCGGCGAACTGGGACACCGCGCCGGGCGAGCCTTCGGGCACGAACGCGTAGTGCACGTTCTTCTTGCCGTCGTTGTTCACGCCCACCTCGGCCTTGGCGCTCCCGGCGCTCATCTGACTTGAAACCCAGGCGGCCGGATTCGTCACGAACCGCAGTTCCTGGCCGTGGGCCGCCAGCAGCTTGTCGGACCACTCCGCTTGCCAGATCATCAGGTGCTGGCCGGTGGCGGTGGGCATGAAGTTGAGATCCGGGCTGCCATACTGCCGGACCACGTTGCGCTTGTGCTGGGTCACCACGGCATACGCGACGTACTCACCGCCCCTGGGCGAGCCCGTCACGTTCTTGACGAGCATCTCCACGCGCTCCCAGTCATGGAGCTGGTAGTCGCCCGCGGCGTTCTTATCGAGCGCGTGATAGATGTGATAGATCAGGACGAGGTTCTTCCCACCGTCCATGAACTCGATGATCGAGGTGTAGAGGGTGGGACGGATGCGCCAATGGCCGTAGGCGCCCGAGCCGCTGGCCGCCGCATTCACATACTGGTGGATGTTCTTCCAGTGGAGCTTGTTGTTCGAAAAGTCGTTGTCCTGATCGAAGTTGAAGTTCGTGATCCAATCGTAGCCATGGCGGTCCTTGTTGCCGTTGGCCCGCTTGAAGACAATTGGAGCGTAGTAATGGAGAAAGGCCCGGCGTTGGTCCTGGCTCAGCGACCAGGCCTGCGCCTGGGCCTCGGAGGGCCAGCCCAGGCACGCGAGCAGAAGGACCAGCACGCCCAGAAGTCCAAACCGCCGGGCGGATTCCATGCGTCTCAGGGGTCGAGTGAACATGGCGGCGCAGAGAAACACAGGCCGCCCCCATTCTCCAGACGTGAGGGATTCCGCCCTCCGCCCCTCCTCACTGCTGGACGATCTTGAGGAAGGACAGTCCGCTGGCGCTGGAGACCCCTTCGCTCAGGCAGTGCAGCGCGCTCGGGGCCGCCTCCAGCACAAAGCCTCCCACCGCCAGGGAGCCCGCGTAGCGGCCCTCGATGACGAGCCCGACGAGGACGGTGATGGCCTCACCGCCCTGCTTCGCATCCATGCCCTTGCCAAACTCGAGCGTGCTGGTGCTCCCATCGCTCCAGGTAATGTGGGACCGGGTGGCAAGGCTGGCACTCAAACAACTCGCCGGGCCCGTGCCGCTCACGGTGTACTGGCCCGAGACCGGTCCGCCCGCGTCCCATGACACACAGGACGGGAACTGGCCTGTCGCGCTGAGGACAGTCTCCTGGAGCGACAGCTTCAGGGGCGGGTTGTAGACCCCCTGCTGACTGCCCGCCTCACACGTCAGGAGCGGGGTTCCCCGGGCCAGGACAGGAGGCTGCGGCTCCACGGCCGGAGCCGGAGGTTCCGCGGGCATGACCGGGGCTTCGGCCGGCACGGCCGCGGGCTCTGCTGGCACCGCCGCAGGTTCCTCCGGCGCCGCCGCAGGCTCCACCGGAACCAGAAAGACCAGTTGCTCCTCGGGCTCCGCGGGAGGCGGGGACACTCCGGCCTGCTCCTGTGCCCAGGCAGGGACCGGCATCAGGCCTATCAGCAGCAGGAAGCAAAGCCCTCGGACCCCTTCCAAAGGGTCCGGTCCGGGGTGGATGAAGGTTTGCGAAGTGTGCGTCCGACGGATGCGGCGGCCCTGCGTTCCGGGTACTGCCATGGCGTCTCCCCCCATTGAAGAGGCGCAGCACGTAGCCGGCAGGAGGAGACACGGACCATCCTCCCGGAGCGCCGGGGGGCTATCCGCTGAAAGACACCCCGCCCTCCGCTTCAGACCCCTTCCATCAGGTGGTGCAGGTTGAAGTCCAACCGGCTCCGCACCAGGCCCAGCAGGCTCTGCAGTTCGGAACCCGCCAATTTCAACCGCCCCGCCAGCTCCGCGTGCGTGAGGGCCAACAGCCGCTCCCGCGCATGGGCCACGCGGCGGGCCACGCCCGAGCGGGACTCGCCATACATCGCCGAGAGCCGGTCCATGGTGAGGCCATGCAGGTGGTGCAGGCGCAGCAGGGTCCGCTCGCGCTCTGGCAGGGCCCCCAGGGCCTGCCGCAGGGCCTCCAGGAGCACGCGGCGCGAGTCCTCCCGGAGCAACGCGCGCTCCGGATCATCCGCCGCCAGCATCCGGGCCAGCGTCTCGGGCGGCTCATCGAAGAGCTCCTGGCGGCCCTGCTGGCTCACCAGCTCGGCGGCCACGCGGGTGGCGATGATGCGCACCCACGCCAGGAGCGGCCCCCGTCCCGAGTAGTCGGCGATGCGGGCTGGGGCCTCCCCACGCCCCAGCAGCAGCCGCGCCCGGAGCACCTGCAACACCTCATCCACGGTGGCCGCCGGCAGCGCGCCCAGCCGCGAGGGCACCCGCTGGAGGATGTGCTGCTCGAAGGCGTGGAGCGCCAGCCGCTCCCCTTCCGCGCACGCGCATGCCAGGTACAGGTCCGCCGCGTGGAGCTGGCGCAGCATCTCGCCGGGCTGCTCCGGCAGATGGCGGGCCAGGTGGCGCAGAAAGCGCTCCGCGCTCCAGGAGAAGCCGGGCCACTGGGCCCGTGCCGCCGCGCAGTGCGGCGCCAGCAGCGCCTCCAGCGCGGGCACCTGCTCCAGCGCGGCGCGCCGCTGCGGCACCGCATGCGCCATCAACAGCGCCGAGAAAGAACCCACGTTGCTTGCCTCGCTCACCGTGCCTCCACCTGCCGCTGCCAGGCCACGACCTGGCGGGCTCGCTCCCGGGCCCGGAGGCCCAACCCTTCCATCTGGCTCCGGGCCGCTTCCGCCAGTGCGCGGGCCCGGGCCCGCTCCGCCTCCCCGCGCTGCGCCCAGAGGGCGCGGGCCAGCAGGAAGGAAGTCCAGCCCTCCTCCAAGGGATCCTTCGGCGCGCGCGTGTGAAGCATGAGGGCCCGCTCCAACAGCGGCAGGGCCCGTGCGGACTCCCCTTCGGCTAGATGCACTTCCGCCAGACAGGCGAGGTCCAACGCCACATCCGGCGCCTCACGGCCCTGCACCCGCTCATCCACCTCCAGCGCCCGCGCACAGTGTTCGAGCGCCCGGCGAAACGCCCCCTGGCCCCGCTCCAGCTCCGCCAGGGGCCGCAGCGCGACGGAGACGGAGGCCCCTTCCGTGCCGGTCTCCGCTTCCCAGAGCCGCAAGGCGCGCGTGAGTTCCCGCCGCGCCTCCCGGGGATTGCCCGCCTGGAGGTACGCCTCGCCCAGGGCCGTCTGCGGCGCCGCGGCGCGGGGCGTGTCCGGTCCCAGCGCCCGCTGAACGCGCCGCACGGCATCCTGGTGATAAGTCAGCGCCTCGTCCAGGCGGTGGGAGTCCTGGGCCACCTTGCCCAGCTCGCTGAGCACGCTCGCCGTGAGCGGATGGTCCTGCCCCTTGCTGCGCTCGGCGATGTGCAGCGCCCGTTCCAGGCTCTGCCGCGCCTCTTCGAGCTGTCCCAGGCTCCGCTGCACCGAGGCGAGGTTCGTCAGCGGCGCCACGAAGCTGGGGTGCCCAGGCGGACGGTTCGCCTCCAGGAGCCTCAAGGAGCGGCGCCAGGTGGCAACCGCCTCCTCGCGCTGCCCCAGCGCCAGCAGCGCGATGGCGATGTTGTTGAGGTGGAGGGCCAGGACGGGGTGCTCGCTCCCCCAGAGGCGCTCCCGCATCTCCCAGGCCTCCCGGTACAGCGCCAGGGCTTCCGCGTGGCGGCCCTGGCGGGAGCGGACCCGGCCCAGGCTGGAGACCAGATAGGAGGTGAGCAGGTTGTCCGAGCCCAGCGCTTCCCGCGAGAGCGTCAGCCCCTGGTGGAGCTCCTTGTCCGCCTGCTCCAGCAACCCCTGGTTCAGCCGCAGGATGCCCAGGCGCAGGTTCAGGTCCGTGGCGATGGCCGGGAAGCGCTCGCGCCCCAGCCCCTCCACCGCAGCGCGCGCATGCTGTACCAGCTTCTCCGCGTCGCCCGTCCGCCCGCCCTGCTCTCCCACCGTCCAGAGGAGGAAGATCCACGCGCGCGCGGCCAGCACCTCGTCCCGGCCGGCCTCGGCGGCCCACAGGGCCCGGTAGAGGCTCTCCTCGGCCTTCGGGAGCGCGCCCTCCAGGCCCTGAAGCCGGCCGTGAACAAGGCGTACCTCCGCCTCCAGCGGGCGGTAGTCCAGCCCAGGCAGGAGCTGAAGCAGGGCCTCCGTCACCGCGAGCCCTTCGGCGTACCGGCCCGCGTCCAGCAGCGCCTGGGCTTCGGTCAGCGTCCGCCGCGCCGCGTCCACCTGGGGCCGGATTCCCTCCGGGGGCAGGGGGGGCCCGGGCCGCGCCGGTGCGTCCGCGCACTCCGAGAGGTCCTCCAGCGAGGCCACCAGTTGCTGCGCGTTCTGCGCCGTCCGCGCGTCCGCCCGCTCCAGCACCCCCGTCACGGAGGCGAGCCGCCAGAGCCGGGCATCGAGGCACACGGCGGACTGGGACGGGCCCGTGGCGCCACGCTCCTCCTGGAGGCACGCCTCGGCACGCAGCGTGCGCCAGCGCGAGGCATAGGCCTCCAGTTGCGTGGACGCGTGTTGCCAGGCCGCGAGGGCATAGGGCGTGCCCACCGCCAGGAAGGCCTCGCGCGCCCGCGCCCGCCGCTCGGGGTTCCACGCCGCGCCAAGCCGCTCCACCTCCTGGCGGCAGCGCGCCTCCCGCTGGTGCACCTTGTGCTCCACCCCCATGCCCAGCAGGCCCGCCAGCGTGAGCGCCCCCATCGCCCAGAGCCGCGTGTGCCGGGAGCGCCCTTTCCGCAACGCCTCCAGCAAGGCCTCCATGGAGGCGAAGCGCTGCCCGGGCTGGGGGCTCAGCCCCTGGAGCACCACGCGCCGGACCCAGGCGGGCACCTGCGAGCCCCGCACGCTCCGCCCCACCCGGCCCGCGCGGGCGGACTGGCCCAGCTCCTCCAGACTGTGCCCTTCGAAGGGCCGCTGGCCGTAGAGGGCCTCGTACAGGGCCACGCAGAAGCCGAATTGATCCGAGAGGGCATCCGCGAACCGGCCCTCCAGCAGCTCCGGGGCCATGTAGGCCGGCGTGCCCAGCAGCGCCCCCGTGCGGGTGAGCGCCAGGCCCGAGTCCTCCCCGGACCCGCCCCCCTCCCACGGCCCCGGCGCCTCCTGGCAGAGGGCCAGGCCGAAGTCGGTCACCCGCACGCGCCCATCCCGCCCGATGAGGACGTTGGCGGGCTTGAAGTCCCGGTGCACCAGCCCCGCGGCGTGCGCGGCGGCCAGCCCCTGCCCCGCCTCCCGGAAGACGCGCAGCACCTCCCTCCAGTCGCGGGGCTCCCGCAGCCACTCCGCCAGCGTGCAGCCCTCCACCAGATCCATCGCCAGGAAGACGCGGTCCCCGCTCGTGCCCACGTCATGCACCGCGATGACATGGGGATCCGAGAGCCGGGCCAGCGCCTGCGCCTCCCGCAGGAGCCGCCGCTGCAGCGCCTCCACCCGGTGCCCTTCCGGGCGCAGCACCTTGAGGGCCACGCGCCGGGCCAGGTGCGGATCCCTCGCCGCGTACACGACGCCCATGGCGCCCTGGCCAATCCGCTCCAGCACCACGTAGCGCGACACCGTGGCCCCGGGCATCAACTCCTCCCCGGGCTCCGCCTCCGTCAAAAGGTCCGGCCGGGAGCTGGCGCCCGCGGCCAGGGCGCGCTGGCAGCCCACACACTGCTCCACGTGGGCCAGCACCTGCTCCCTGCGTCCCTCTGGGAGTCCCCCCCCGAGAAGGTCGCTCAGGGTCGTCTCGCTCGGACATGCCATCCCAGGAGCGATCTTGCCCATTTTACAGCTTTATCACAATTTGGAGAATCCAGCAGGAACCCCCAGGAGAGCTTCGTGATTTCCAGGGGTTACGCGTCCCGCAGATTTTTTTGGGATGGCAGCGCGCCCGGGCCCTCTTCTCAGTGGGACCTCCGCCTGGTGCCACCCGACATGACCTCTGATCCTGCTCCGCGCCCCGCTGCTCCCCCGCCCCCGTCCCCCCGCCGCCGCGTGGCGCAGGTGGCCGCCGCCCTTGGCGTCCTGACCCTGCTCGCCCTGCTCGCGCGGGGCTCTCTCGCCCAGGGACACGCCGAGGAAGAGGCTTCGTCCGGGCACGCGCACGCCCCCTCCGGGAGCGCCCCAGGCGGCTCCGTGCGGCGAGGAGGCCCCTCCGGCCCCGCCCAGCCGGCCCCGCCCGAGGAAGCCTCCCCGGGCCAGCGCCACTTCGAGGGCACCACCTGCTGGCAGGACCTGGAGCGCTTCAACGAGGCGGTGACCTTCGAGACCTTCCGGGATTGGGCGGCCCCGCTGCTGGCCTCGGGAGATCCGCTCGTCCTGGACTACCTCCGGGGCCGGCTGGCCGAGCTCATCGGGGATGACCCCGCGCGGGCCAGCGAGGTGCTCGGCTGGGTGCGCGGAGCCCCCGCCAAGGAGTTCAAGGTCTTCATGGGCGGGCTCAAGGGTTCGCAGGCCCTCCACCGGCCCCAGGTCGCCGCGCAGCTCCTGGAGATGGGGCTCGACGGGGAGCTGGAGCTCGGGCGGCGCGCGGGCCTGCTGGCCGCGCTGGAGACGCAGCACCGGTTCGAGCCCGCCGCGATGGACCGGCTCGCCCGCTTCGCCCAGGACCCCGCCTCGGGCGAGGCAGGATGGATCGCCACCCGGACCCTGGGCCGGGTGATGAAGGAGGACCTCTCCCGCACCGGCAACGCCAAGCCCTATGTCGACCGCCTCCTCTCCCTGGGCGCCGAGTCGCTGGAGATGCCCGTGCGCTACCTCGCCCTGGAGATGGGGATGCACGCCGACGCACCCATCGACGCCCAGGCCACCGCCCGGCTGGAGAAGATCCTCGCCACCGAGGGCAGTGGGGATGTGCGGCAGATCGCCGCCCACGAGCTGTCCCTGGCCGAGGACAAGACGCGGGCGCTCGACATCTACGCCCAGGCGTTCACCACCGAGACGGAGCTGTGCGTGCGCTGGGCCCTCTTCCGCTTCGCCGCGCGCACCGCGGGCCGCAACGCGCTGCCCGTCATGGCGCACATGGCCCAGCAGGACTCCCGCTTCCTCGCGGACTACCGCGACTTCGAGCGCCTCTACGCCAGCGGCATCGTCGACTTCGAGCGGATCTGGGCCAGCCTGCCTACCGACAATCCCCACGGCTGTCTCGAGCACACGGACTGAAGCCCGGAGCCCTCCATGAACCGCACCCGCTTCCCGCGAATGAAACCGTTCTCCTCCTGGCTGCTCACCCTGTGCCTCCTCGGACCGGCGGTGCCGGCCGTGGCAGGGCCCACGGCACCGGGCGCCGCCCCCCGGCTCCTGGGCGAGAGCTGCTCGGTGGAAGGACTGATGACGCAGATCCGCCGCGGTCTCGGCTCGACGTCCGAGGCGTACAAGAGCTACCTGCGCGAGCTCCTGAGCGAGTCCGCCGTGCTCCTGCCCGCGGCCGAGCTCCAGGCAGCCTTCGAGCGGGAGACGAACCCCGTCATGGCCGAGCACCTGGCGGCGGCGCTCGTGGCGCGGACCGAGCGGGGGCTGGAGCCCTCCGCGATGGAGGCGGTGACGCGGCGGGCCCTGGGAGATGCGAACCCGGAGGTGCGCGCCGCCACGGTGCGGGCCCTGCGGCGCACCGGCGCGCTGGAGCGGACCGGAGACATGTACGAGCGCCTGGTCCGGGACGGCGCCCCCGAGGTCCGCCTGGAGGCCGCGCGCAACCTCGTGGAGGACAACCACGCGGTGTACGGGGGACGGGACGGCCGGGCGGCGGATGCCGCGGTGACGGCGGCCTCCACCACCTCGGACCCCAAGGTGGCCGCGCACATCCTGGGCCAGCTGGAGACCCAGGCGATCAGCGCCGGCTCCGCGCGCTCGATGGAGCAGCTCTTACGCCATGACACCTCCGAGGTGCGCGGGGCGGCGGCCAAGGCCCTGGGCGGTGTCCCCGCCGCGGAGATGGGCAGCGCGCGCGAGGCCCTGCTCGGCATGTACCGCGGCGAGCCGGAGCCCACCGTGCGCAAGGCCATCCTCCAGAGCATCGCCCGGCTGGGTTTCTCCAGCGCGGTGCCCGAACTCCAACGGTTGCGAGGCGTGGACCCCAGCCTCGCTCCCGAAATCGACGCGTGGATTCACGTGCTCGGCATGGACCACCAGGAGTGGAGCCTGATCCTGAGGGAGAAGCAGCGGCTGCAGCAGGCTCGATGAGAAGCGGTTCACCCGGAGGCCGGTTCACCGGTCCGACACGAACAACGAGGAACAACGATGCGTACCCCCCTGAAGACCACCCTGACGGCGCTGGCGTCCCTGGCGCTCATCCCCGCGGCCGCGGCCGCCTACACGGTCGGCTCGCCCTTCCCCGGCACGGTGACGGCCACCACCAACTACTCGAGCGGCACGTTCCACGGCGCGGTGGACATCTCCAGCGGCCGGTGCAACTACTGGGGCGTCGAGACGGCCGTCCAGGCCTCGCTGTCCTGGAACGTGACCATCAACACCTCGGGCGTCGTCTGCAACGGCAACGGCAGCGGCAACCAGAACGAGGCCAAGCACACCTTCTCCAACGGCTACACGTTCCGGCAGTGGCACTTCATCAAGACCAGCGACTCGTACGACCGGACCTGTAACCGCTGCCAGGTGGGCAACGAGGGCGGCACGGGCAACGCCACGGGCGCGCACACCCACATGCAGTACGACAAGGCCGGCACCAAGAACACCTCGTGGTACTCGCCCTACACCTCCAAGGGTGAGTTCCTCGATCGCGACGAGCTCGTCGGCTACGTCGGCTAAAGCCTGCCAGGGGCCCGTCCTCGCGCCGGCAGGGCGCGGGGGCGGGGCTCCCCCTCAGCGCTTCGTGCGCTTCATGGTTTCCTGCACGAGGTCCGCGTAGCGCCGGTTCTTCGGGTTGAGCTTGAAGGCCTTGCGGTAGGCATCCTCCGCCTGCTCCCACTGGGCCTCGCCCCGGCTCACCTCGCCCAGGAAGTACCAGGCCTCCTCAAGCCCTGGCTCCTGGCGCAGCACGTCCCGGAGCTCCTGCAGCACCTGCGCGCCGTGGGCCTCCGGCTTCATCAGGTAGCGCGCCCAGGCCCGGTAGGCCAGGTGCAGCGGCCGGGGCTCGATGTCACACGCGTACTCGAAGTACTCGAAGGCCCCGGGGAAGTTCTGCGCCTCCAGCCGCGCCTTGCCCTGGGCGAACTGCGTGCGCCCATCCAGCATGTCCGTCTTGATGCGGAATTGCTCCGCCGTCGTCGGCCGCGCCGAGGCCCGCTCCTTCTCGCGCGAGGCCGCCCGGCGCTTGCGCCACAGCGCCGCCAGGTCCGGCTCCGACAGCACGCCGAACGCCCGGGCGTAGGCGGCCAGCAGCACCTCCGCCTTCTCCTTCAGCTCCACCGTCTGGAAGCGCAGCGGGTTGAAGCGGTCCGCCAGCGTCAGGAACGCCTTGCGCAGCGTCAGCGGCTGCGCGTCCTCGGGCACCCCCAGGAGCGTGAACGGATCCTGGCTGCGGTGCGCCAGGAAGGCGCTGATCAGCCCGTCGCGCACCGCCTCGTCCTCATCCGAGAAGGGCGTGCCCGTGGGGCCCGCAGGCACCACCGGCTCGGGCTCCACCACCACCGGCGCCACGGCCACGGCGGGGGCAGGCCGCGAATCCACCGCCTCCGCGAAGTCCGCCACGCCGATGACACACAGCGCGAAGAGCCGGCGCATCGCCGAGTCCATGTCCAGGCCCGTGCGCTCCACCAGCTCCGGGAACGTGGGCCGCAGCCGCAGCGCCTGCAGCAGCCGCGCGTCCTTCGCCGACAGCTTGGGCCCCTCGCCGCCGGGCACCTGGGCAAAGCGCTGCGTCTCCGTGAACTTGAAGTGCGTGGCCACGGACTCGGAGGGCATCACGCTGGCCACCCCGGTGAGGATGAGCTGCGAGGTGTTCGTCCGCACGCTGGTGTCCGGCGGCTCCGCGTCGGCGATGAGCCGGTAGCGCGCGTCCGTCCACCGGAAGCAGTCCAGCAGGCTCAGCCCCAGGTTCGCCTGGAGCTGCTTGTACAAGTCGAAGGGGCTCAACAGCCCCTTCTGCACAAGCAACGTCCCGATGGCCTGCCCCGTCTGGATGCTCTCGGAGAGCGCCTTCTGGTAGTCCGCCTCGCCAAGCTTGCCCTTCTCCACGAGGAACTTGCCCAGCGTCTCGTGCAGCAGGTTCGAGACACAGGCCACCGGGGCCCCATCCTCGAAGGTGATGCGCTTCTCGCGCTGGCGCACCTTCAGCTCCAGCGTGCACGTGCGCTCCTCCGCCGCCAGCGCATTCAAGAGCAGCGGAAACGGCACGTCGGCCAGTGTTCCCTCTCGCTGACGCAGCACGTGGGATGGGGCGGGGAACATCGCGGGGCCTCGTCGGGGATGGAGACCGGGAGTGTATGAAACCTGACTGGAATGAAACAATCCGCGAGGCGCGAAATCCGAGGCTTCTACTCGAACGTCTCGTCCTCGCCCGCGGTGTACGCATCGGGGGGATACATGTGCTCGGGGCCGCCCAGCGCCCCGGGCAACTGGCGCATCACCTGGAAGCCGAGCGCCATGGCCACCAGCGCGATCGCCGCGTAGGCCAGCGGGCGGCTGGGCCGGGCCCGCCAGGCCCACATCCGCTCACGCCGGCGCTGGAACCGCGGCGCCGACACGTACTCCGCCCAGGCCTCGTCGCGCATCAGCGCCGCGTCCGCGTCCCGGCCGGACTGGCGCAGCGCCCGGGCCAGCAGCACCCGCCCCTCCACCGTGCCGTGCCGGCCCTTCACGAAGCGCTCCAGCGCCGCCAGCGCGCCCTTCGCATCCCCGTGCTTCAGCCGCAGCCGCCCGCGCTCCAGGTCGATGGCGCCCATGCGGAAGTCCTCGTCGAGCTTCGCCGCCTCGTCCAGGAGCAGCTCCCCCTTGGCCCGCTCCCCCATGCCCAGGTACGCCACGCCCAGCAGGAAGAGCGTGTCCACGTCCTCGTCTCCCGCCTCCAGGTTGGGCGTGAGCAGATCCACCGCCTCCGCGTGGCGCCCCTGGCTGATCCGCATCTCGGCCAGCTCCGCACGCGCGCGCCGGTCATGCGGGTTGACGAGGATGGTGCGTGCCAGCTCGCCGCCCCGGTGCCAGCGGGCCAGCCACCGCGCGGGGCTCGGCAGGAAGCGGAGGGTGAACCGGTCCAGCACCCAGATGCCCACCACGAGCAGCCCCAGCGACAGCAGCGGCCTTCCCGTGAAGGCGGTCAGCATCATCCACAGCAACACCTTGCTCATGTCCGGGGTTCTCGCATGCGGCCTCTCGCCCCCCAAGGGCAAGCAGGGGGGCTTTCCCCTGGTCCTCTCAAACCCCCGGAAGCGTTGGAAAAATTCCTTGCGCCCCCATCGGTCCACTTCTGGGCAGCGCCTTTGGGAAGGCCCCCATGCCCCCCGCGGACGGCGTATAGGGGGAACCATGGTTCGTTGGACATCCCATTATCTGTTCACGGCCCCCCTGCGGACGGCCGTCCTGGTGCTGCTGGCGGCCGGGTGTGGCCGGCGCCAACCCGAGGCGGGCACCCGCCCCACCGATGCCCTTCCGCCGGTGGCGCCCAGCGAACTGCGGGCGCCCGAGGCGTTCGGCGTCATCCCGGACGAGAAGGAGCGCTCCCGGGCGCTCTTCCTGGAGGCGAGCCGCGTGCTGCTCCACCCCCGGTGCGCCAACTGCCACCCCGCCGGGGACACGCCCCTGCAGGGCATGCAGGGCCAGCCGCACTACCCGCCCGTCACGCGGGGCCCGGAGGACAAGGGCGTGGTGGGCCTGCAGTGCACCGGGTGCCACCAGGACCGGAACCTGGAGTTCTCGCGGGTGCCCGGCGCGCCCAACTGGCACGTGGCGCCCAAGGAGATGGCGTGGGTGGGCCGCAGCCCGCACGCCATCTGCGAGCAGATGAAGGACAAGGACCGCAACGGCGGCAAGACGCTCGCGCAGCTCATCGAGCACAACAAGCACGACGAGCTCGTGGGCTGGGGCTGGCGCCCGGGCTCGGGGCGCGAGCCCGCCCCGGGCACCCAGGAGCGTTTCGGGGCCATCATCGAGGCGTGGGTCAACACGGGCGCGGAGTGCCCGAGCGAAGAGGCAAGGCCATGAGCATTCGAGTCCGTATCAACGGTGTCGAGAAGGAACTGGACGTCGATCCCGAGATGCCCCTGCTCTGGGCCCTGCGCGATGTGCTGGGCCTCACCGGCACCAAGTACGGCTGCGGCCAGGCGCTGTGCGGCGCGTGCACCATCCACCTGGACGGCCAGGTGGTGCGCGCCTGCGTGACGCCCGCGCGCCGCGCGGAGGGCCGCTCGGTCACCACCATCGAAGGGCTCTCCCAGGACGGCAGCCACCCGCTGCAGCGCGCCTGGGTGGACCTGGGCGTCCCCCAGTGTGGCTTCTGCCAGGCAGGGCAGATCATGACCGCGGCGGCGCTGCTCGCCGCGAAGCCCAAGCCCACCGACGCGGAGATCGACCAGTCGCTGGCGGGCAACCTGTGCCGGTGCGGCACGTACACGCGCATCCGCGCGGCCGTGAAGAAGGCCGCGGGCCTGCCCGAGGAAGGGTGAGGACACGATGAGCAAGCAGCCGCAGATCATCACCCGCCGGTCCTTCCTGGCGGCGCTGAACCTGTCCGTGGGCGGCCTGGCCCTGGGCCTGTTTCCCGACGAGGCCCTCGCGGCCGAGCCCTCGGGCAAGCTGGGCGCCAAGCCCAAGACGGGCTCCGAGGCCCAGGAGAAGTCCGCCCCGGGCCTGAACCCGAACGCCTTCGTTCACGTGGCCCCCGACGGCCAGGTCACCATCGTCTGCCACCGCTCCGAGATGGGCCAGGGCATCCGCAGCTCGCTGCCCGTGCTCATCGCCGACGAGCTGGGGGCCGACATGGCCCGGGTGAAGATCGTCCAGGCCGATGGCGACAAGATCTACGGCGACCAGAACACCGACGGCTCCAACAGCGTGCGCGGCCTCTACACGGACATGCGCCGCGTGGGAGCCACCGCGCGGGTGATGCTCATCGCCACCGCGGCCAAGCGCTGGAAGGTGTCCCCGGACGCGTGCGAGGCGAGGGACCACGCGGTGTTCCACCGGGGCAGCAACCGCACCCTGGGCTTCGGCGAGCTGGCGCTCGAGGCGGGCAAGCAGCGCGTGCCCAAGGGCGAGCAGGTGCCGCTGCGGCCGAGGAACGAGCTGCGCCGGGTGGGCAAGCACCTGCCGCTCCTCGATGGGCCCGCCTATGTCAACGGCACGGCGGTGTTCGGCGCCGACCTGCGGCTGCCCGGCATGCTCACCGCGATGGTGGCCCGTCCGCCCGTGGTGGGGGGCCGGGTGGTGCGGTACGACGCCGCGCGCGCGCTCGAGGTGCCCGGGGTGAAGCGCGTCCTCGAGCTGCCCGAGCCCAAGAAGCCCTACCATTTCCAGTCCTGGGGCGGGGTGGCCGTGCTGGCGGAGAACACCTGGGCGGCGATGAAGGGCCGCGGCGCGCTCGACATCACCTGGGAGCACGGGGAGAACGTCACGTACGACTCCACGAAGTACCGCGAGGAGCTGCTCGCGTCCGTGCGGGCCCCGGGCACCGTGGTGCGCAACGTGGGCGATGCCGAGGGTGCGCTCGCCGGGGCCGCGCGTGTGCTGGAGGCCGAGTACCACGTGCCCCACTTGTGCCACGCGCCGATGGAGCCGCCCGTCGTCGTGGCGCGCGTCGAGAACGGCACCTGCGAGGTGTGGGCGCCCACGCAGCACCCGCAGGCGGCGCGCACGGAAGCAGCGCGCGCGCTGGGGCTGCCCGAGGAGAAGGTCACCGTCCACGTGACGTTCCTGGGCGGCGGCTTTGGGCGCAAGTCCAAGGCGGACTTCATCTCCGAGGCGGTGCTGATCGCCCGGGAGGCCGGGGTGCCCGTGCGCGTGCAGTGGACGCGCGAGGACGACCTCCGCCACGACTACTACCACGCCGTCAGCACCCAGCGCCTGAGCGCGGGGATGGACGCGCAGGGCAAGGTCATCGCCTGGCGGCACCGCACGGCGTTCCCGCCCATCGGCTCCATCTTCGGGCCCGTCAACCGTCCGGCCGAGGGAGACCTCCAGCAGGGCGTGCTGGACCTGGCGCTGGCGGTGCCCAACCTGCGCGCGGAGGCGTGCGAGGCCAACCCCCACGTGCGCATCGGCTGGATGCGGTCCGTGTACAACATCTTCCACGCGTTCTCGGTCAACTCGTTCATCGACGAGATCGCCCACGCCCGGGGCGAGGACACCCGGGACGTGCTGCTGGAGCTGTACGGCCCGCCGCGCGTGGTGAACACCGTGGAGGCGCTGGGCGTCAAGAGCCTGCGCAACTACGGCCGGTCCCTGGAGGAGCATCCCATCGACGTGGGCCGCATGCGCCACGTCATCGAGCGCGTCACGGAGCTGTCCCGGTGGAAGGCGCGCAAGCAGGACGGCCGGGCGCTGGGGCTCGCCGCGCACCGCAGCTTCCTCAGCTACGTGGCGGTGGTGGTGTCGCTGGTCCGGGGCCCGGGCGGAAAGCCCGCGGTGGATGAGGCCTGGCTCGTCGTCGACGCCGGCACGGTCATCAACCCGGACCGCGCGCGCGCGCAGATGGAGGGCTCCATCATCTTCGGCATGAGCGTGGCGATGTATGGCGCCATCACGATGAAGGACGGGGCCGTGGAGCAGTCCAACTTCCACGACTACCGGCTGGTGCGCATCGGGGAAGCGCCGCGCAAGATTCACGTGGAGATCGTCCCCAGCGAGGGCTTGCCCGGCGGCATCGGCGAGCCTGGGGTGCCACCCGTGGCCCCCGCCATCGCCAACGCCCTCTTCGCGCTCACCGGCACGCGCGTGCGCGAGCTGCCCCTGTCACGCATTCCGCCCGTGAGCTGAGCTTCTGGCGGGCCTTTCCAGGGGCCCGCACCACCGCCCAGGGGAGCCACGCTCCCCCCAGGCGGTGCATGCACCGGCGGCTACTTGTCGGTCGCGTCCTCGATCTTGTCGCCTGCGTCCTCGGCGGTGTCCTTGATCTTGTCGCCGGCGTCGTCCGCGGCCTCCTCGGTCTTGTCCGCAGCCTTCTCCACGTCGTTCTTCGCGCTCTCCTTGGTGTTGCGGTGGCAGCCCGCGCCCATCACCAGGGTGCCCAGCAGCGCAGCGGCCAGCAGTGCCTTGTTCGTCATGTGCTTCTCCGTGTCGAGTGGCTCCGTCCATCGCAGGAGCCGGTTGCGCGCCGGAAGGTAGATGGCCTCCGTCCGTTGTCCAGGGCACCGTGCAGGAAGGTCAGCGTGGCAACACTCGCCCACCCCACCGGGGGGTTCTGTCCCCACCCGGCTTGCGAGCGTGGGGGGCCTCCTGCCAGAAGCCCTGTATGACGCCCTCTCCACAGCCCTCCCGTCCCAGGGGACGATGGCACCGCCCGTGGCTGTGGGGGCTCGGAGGGCTCGTCCTCCTGGAGCTGCTCTACAACGGCGTGCTCCTCACGGGCCTGCTGGCCACGTTCCTCAACCATGCGACGCACGGGAGCCCCACCATCGGCTGGACCCGCGCCTGGAGCCTGGTGCCGGGGGATGTCTACGTCCGGAACCTGACGCTGCGGAAAGAGGATGACCGGGGCGGCTTCTGGCAGCTCGACCTGGAGGATGTGACGGTGGACCTGTCGCTCGTGTCGCTCCTGCGGCGGCGCCTGGAGGCGGAGTCCCTGGAGGTCCGCGGGCTGCACGTGCGCATCGCGCCCGCCCCTCCCGTGCCGGAAGAGGCCCGGAAGCCCGCGCGCCCGCCCTCGCCAGACCCGTGGCAGGTGCTGCTGTATGACGTGCACATCCAGGACGTGCGGGAGCTGAACTGGAAGAGCGTGCAGCTCACCGGCATCCAGGAGGCCACCGGGAACCTGGAGCTGGTGCCCGGCCACCGTGTCTCCGCCCGGGACGTGAAGGTGCGCCTGGGCCCTGGCCAGCTGCGCCTGCAGGGCGAGGCCGTGGCGGACGTGCAGCAGGGCTCGGCGGGCTTTGGCATCGAAGCGCCCCGCCAGGAGCCGGAAGGCGGGTTTGATCTCACCGGCGGCATGCGCGAAGGCCACCTCCAATTCAACGCCACGGTGCGCGCCCTGGAGGAGCTACAGCCCCTGCTCTCGCGCATCACCGACGTGCGGCTGCGCGGGGGCGCGGGCAGCCTGGAGGCCAAGGTCCAGGTGAAGGAGGGCCGCCTGGCCCCGGGAACCCTGCTGAAGGGCGCGGGCAAGCCCGTCACCGTCAGCTCGGGCCCCGTGAACGTGACGGCCCCGTGGACGCTCCACGCGGACGTGTACCCCCGGGAGGGCGGCGCGGACCGGTTCGGGTTGAAGCTCACGCTGGCCCCCGTGCAAGTCGAAGCGGGCAAAGCCCTGTCCATGAAGACGCCGGAGGTGCTCGTCCTGCTGGGCGCCCGCTCCCCCCGGCTGGACGAGCCGCTGCCGGATGTGCACCTGGATGTCCGCACCGCGCCCCTGCACGCCGAGTGGGCTGGCGCGACGATGCGGGGACGTGTCCTCTTGAATGTCGACGCGCGCAAGCTGGCCTTCCGCCGCCGGGACACGCTCGTGTTCCACGGCAGTGAGCTGCAATTGCAAGACATCTCCGTGCACACGAAGGAAGACCAGACGCGGGACTGGGAGGGCACCCTGGCCTTTCCCGAGGCCACCCTCACCCTGGCCCCGCCCGCCTTCGAGGGCCGCTTCGCCGGCAAGTTCTCCAATGCCTCGCCCTTCGTGGCGCTGCTCACCCACCAGGGCGCCCTGCCCGGCTGGCTCTCGCCGCTGCTCACCGCGAAGAACCTGGAGCTCTCGGGGGCCGTGGACCTGGGAGAGCGCAGCGCGAAGCTGCACCAGATGCATGCCCGCGGAGAGGGCCTGGAGCTGCGCGGCCAGGCCGAGAGCACCGGCGGCCCGCCCCAGGCGGTGCTGCTCGTGAAGATGGGGCTGCTCGCCGTGGGCGTGGAGGCGGGAGCCCAGGGCACCGACATTCAGATTCTTCAGCCGACACGTTGGTACGAGAAGAAGACTGGCGAAAAACTGAAGTGAGTCTCCATGGCGAGGTGCGGCAAAACCCGCCAAAATCAGACAACACGAAAAGCTGGAAAAAACGCCCTTCATGGTGTATCCGCGCATGTGTCACGGCACATGTATCGGGCTGGGCGCGCACTGCACCTCAGGAGAGTCGGATGGCTTTGAACTTCAAGAAGGCGATGGGAAGCCGTTGGGTGATGATGATGGGCGTCGGGGGGCTGCTGATGGGCGCCCCTGCTTGCACGCCCGAGGCGGAAGTTGCTCCCGCCCCCACGGCGGAGGCGCAGCAAGGCATCAAGGCCCCCATCGGGCAGACGATTTGGCTCAAGTCCTGCCTCACCGGGAAGTACGTCTCGGCGGATGGCAACCTCGGCGCCAACGCGCCGCTGGTCGCCGACCGCGCCGCCACGGCCGGCTGGGAGCACTTCCAGGTGGTGGACGCCGGCAGCGGCACCATCGCGCTGCGCGTCTCCGAGACGGGCAAGTATGTCTCGGCCGACACGAACCTGGGCGGCCGGCTCGTCGCGGACCGCACCAGCGTCGGTGACTGGGAGCGCTTCACGTGGGTGGAGTTCGCCGACGGCAACATCGGCCTGCTGGCCAAGAGCACGGGCAAGTACGTGGCGGCCGACACGAACCGCGGTGCCAACGCGCCCCTGTTCGCGGACCGCACCACCACGGGCTGCTGGGAGGCGTTCTCCATCGGCGTGGTGGGCGGCGGTGGCGGCACGGGCAGCTGGAAGCAGATCTGGAGCGAGGAGTTCGATGGCACCAGCGTGAACACCGCCAACTGGAGCTACATCACCGACATCCACGTCAACAACGAGCAGCAGCAGTACACCACCTCCGCCAACAACGTGCAGGTGAGCAACGGCACGCTGAAGCTCATCGCCCGCCGCGAGAACAACAACGGCTACCCCTTCACCTCCGGCCGTCTGGAGACCGCAGGCAAGCGTCAGTTCACCCATGGCGCCGTCGAGGCGCGGCTGAAGATGCCGGTGGGCCCGGGCCTGTGGCCGGCCTTCTGGATGCTGGGCCATGACATCGGCTCGGTGGGCTGGCCCAACTGCGGCGAGCTCGACATCATGGAGAACGTCGGCTACGGCGACTGGGTCTCCATGGCGCTGCACGGCCCGGGCTACTCGGGCAACACCCCCATCAACGGGCGCTACACCTTCCCGTCGGGGCAGTCGGTCGCCGGCTGGCACAACTACCGCGTCGAGTACTCGCCCAACGACATCAAGTGGTTCGTGGACGGCAACCTCTACCGCACGGTGACGAAGGCGGAGGTCACCCGCTACGGCGCGTGGCAGTACGACAAGCCCCAGTACATCATCCTGAACCTGGCGGTGGGCGGCGGCTACCCGGCCGGCGTCAACGGGGCGACCACGCCGTTCTACGGCGTGCCGCAGGCCACGGCGGACCTCATCACCCGCACGCCGCAGGTGTTCGAGATCGACTGGGTGCGCGTCTACCAGTGGCAGTAGTAGGGTGAGTTTTCACGGCGGGGCGGGTCCGGCGACCGGACCTTCCCCGCCGTTTTCTTTTTCAGGAGGCCCCGCCCGTGACGAGCACGCTCCAGGAGCGCATCGAGAACCCCTTTCTCCGCTCGAAGGTGGTTCCGGTGGAAGAGGCGGTGAAGCACATCGCCGATGGCCACACCATCGCCATCAGCGGTTTCACCAAGTCGGGTGAGCCCAAGACGGTGCTCCCCGCCCTGGCCTACCACTTCTCCCAGACGGCTCCGGACTCGCGCATCACCCTGCTGTCGGGCGCCTCCCTGTCGGAGGACGTGGAGGGGCCGCTCGCCCCCTACATCAGCAAGCGCGGGCCGTACATGTCCTCCGCCGCGTCGCGCAAGCGCATCCACACCGGGGAGATGGACTTCACGGACGTGCACCTGTCCGCCTTCGCGCGCAACCTCATGTATGGCTTTTATGGGGAGATCGACGTGGCGGTGGTGGAGGTGTCGCGCATCCGGCCGGATGGCAGCATCATCCTCACCTCCTCGGTGGGCGTGAGCGTGGAGGCGCTCGCGCGCGCCAAGAAGATCATCCTGGAGGTCAACACCGCGGTGCCCAACTACACGGGCTTCCACGACATCGTCCTGCCCACGGTGCACCCGAAGGTGGGCTGGCCGCTGCCGCTGGTGAACGTGCGCGACCGCATCGGCACGCCCTACGTGGAGTTCGACATCCAGAAGGTGGTGGCGGTGGTGGAGTCCCGCACGCCGGACCACCCGGTGCCCTTCAAGGCCGCGGACGCCACGGACAAGCGCATCGCGCAGAACGTCATCGCCTTCCTGCTCCAGTGCAAGGAGCAGTTCGACTGGGGCAAGCGCCTGCCGCCCATCCAGTCGGGGGTGGGCAACGTGGCCAACGCCATCATCGGCGAGCTGTATGACTCGCCCTTCCAGAAAATCCGCTTCTGGACCGAGGTGTTCCAGGACGGAATGCTGCGCTACATCGAGGACGACGCGAAGTTCGAGTGTGCCTCGTCCACCGCCGTGTCCTTCTCGGCCGAGGGGCGCCAGCGCTTCCAGCACCTGTTCGACCGGTGCCGGGACCGGCTGGTGCTCCGGCCCATGTGGCTGTCCAACAGCCCCGAGATCATCTCCCGCCTGTTCGTCATCGCGATGAACACGCCCATCGAGGTGGACATGTATGGGCACGTCAACTCCACCCACATCGACGGCTCGCGCATCGTCAACGGCCTGGGCGGCTCGGGAGACTTCTTCCGCAATGCCTACCTGAGCATCGTCCACACGCCCTCCACCCGGCGGCTGCGGGATGGGCGGACGGTGAGCTGCGTCATGCCGTACGTGCGGCACATCGACCACACGGAGCATGACATCAAGTGCGTCGTCACCGAGCAGGGCTACGCGCTCAACATGGACATCCGCTCGCCGAAGCGGCGGGCCATCGACATCATCGACCGCTGCGCGCACCCGCACTTCCGGCCGCTCCTGCACGCGTACCTGAAGATGGCGGGCCCGGGGGATGAGCCCCGGGCCACGGACATGAAGTCCCTGGAGAGCTGGTGGGCCGATTACGAGGCGGCCTGCCGCAACTTCCCCGCCCCGGCCGCCCCAGCGGCCTACTCCGGCGAGTAGCCTCCCGCCAGGTTGCCCCGGGGCCTCAGCCACCCTCGCTCGGGAGCCGACAGCGCCTCGTGGGACAGCCCCACGAAGGACAGGCCGGGCGAGGGGGCGCTGTTGAAGGCGTCCCGCTTGAGCCCCACCCAGGCGTCCCGCCACAGGAGGCTGCCCTGGATGGACTCTCCGCCCGGCAGCAGCGCCTCTCCCAGCACGCGTGGGCTCTGCCCGGCTTCCACCAGGTGGCTTCGCAACCCCTCCACCGGGGAGAAGAGGGGGGAGGCCAGGTCCGGATAGGGCACGCGCTGCACCAGGAGCACCGAGCCCTGGGCAGTCAGCGAGGCCGCGGGCTCCTGGCCCAGCCACGGAGCCACGCCCAGCAGCGACTCACTGGCGAGCACCTGGCCCGTATCGCGCTTCATCAGCACCACCCGTGTGCAGGCGGCCATGCCCGGGCAGGGCGTCACCGTCGCGGCATGCGTCTGGCTCAGCAGGACATACGACTGTGGGGCCGTACCCGTGCCCGTGTACCGGGACTGGCCGTCCTCCGTGGAGAGGACGCTCGTGTCATCCAGGAAGAGCGTCTCCTGGAAGACGGCCAGGGGCTTGCCGGTGCCGGGCTGCGTCCACCGGCTGGCGCCTTCCGGGGAGAGCGCCACCACGCGGCCCGGCTCCTCCGTCGAGGGGGCCAGGGCCACATACAGCCGCCCGAGTTCGTCAGCGATGGCGGGGGCCGCCAGGGTTCCCTCGAGCTGGCGCGTCCACTTGAACACGCGCTGTTCAAGCAGCAGCCCTCCGAGCCACACCTTGCCGCCCTCCAGCCGCTGCACGATGACGAGCTGACCGGGAGCGCCCTGGACCCACTGCAGCGGGGCAGGGGCCGCCGAGACGCCCTCCGCCGTGAGCCGGGCGGTCATCAATTGATCCAGATCAAAGTCCTGGGGAAGCGTGTCGCCCATCAGGTCCAACACACTCCAGACGTGCTGGACGGGCCCGAGGTTGTCCTCCCAGGGGTTCCACTCTGGCACGCTGCGCTTGCCCACCACGAAGCGCCGGTGAAGCACCCAGGGCTGACAGGGGGCCTCGCCCGCGTTCATCCGGAACTGCCTCGGAGAGCCTCCTTTCATGGAGAAGTCCGTGAGCAGACAGCCCGTGTAGGGCGCATCGAGCTGCTCATCTTCAGGGGAGGCCTCGCCCGCGATCAGCAGGTTCCCCCGGGAGGTGAGGCCCACGAGCCGGGAGAGATGCCGAGGGGGCCGCCAGCCCCAGGAGAAGGAGGGCGCATGGGGAATGACGCACGTGCCTTGCGCGTCGCACGTGCCCGCGGGCAGCGAGGAGGACACGGAGCAGGCCATGCCCTCCGGGGCAGTGGCCAAGCCGCATGAATCGCCCACCCAAGCCCGGCAGGCCTGGGGCATGCCACACAGTCTCCCCTCGGGAAGCCAGGAGGGACGCTCCTGCAGGGCTTCGAGCCGCTGTGCTGTCACGGTCTCAAAGGAAGACGTATCGGTACACGCCACGAGCGTCCAACCCAGCATCCACCAACCTGCGGTTCGCATGACCCCTCCCCTCCGGCAATGCTCCGTAGGTGAGTCCGCGCCGTGAAATCAGGGAGGGGCCAGCCAAGCAGACGCTTCCGCGAGTGAACAGTCTTCGTGGTCTTCAGAGGAGCTTCGCGCAGATGGCGCTGTGCAGGTCCGCGCCCGCGTCCGTGAGCACCAGCCGCTGCTCCCGGAGTTCGGCCAGCCCATGCTTCACCAGCCGCGCCACTTCCGTGCGGCGGGGGGCCGCGTCCTGGCCGTAGGCCTGGCACAGGGCCTCCCAGTCCACACCCGAGCGCAACCGCAGGCCCATGGACAGCCGCTCCGCGAAGAGATCCTCCGGGGACAGGGGCTCGCGGCTCGCCTCCGGCAGGGCGCCCTGCTCCGCCGCGCGCAGGTAGGCCTCCGTGCTCCGGAGGTTCACGTAGCGGTGCGGCGAGGGCGCATGCAGCATGCCCGTGGCCCCCACGCCGAGCGCCAGGTACTCGCCCCCCGTCCAGTACAGGGTGTTGTGCCGGGAGCTGTGCCCCGCCCGCGCGTGGTTGGAGATTTCATAGCGGTGCAGGCCGTGCGCCCCGTACACCTCGCGCACCGTGGCGGCCATGCCCACCACCTCCTCGTCCGGGGGCAGTGCCACCTCGCCTCGCGCCAGGCGCTTGGCCAGCGGCGTGTCCTCCGCCAGCTCCTCGCGCTCCAGCGTCAGCGCGTAGGTGGACAGGTGCTCGGGCTCCAGCGCCACCGCCTGCCGTGCGTCCGCCTCCACCTGGGCCCGCGTCTGGCCGTGGGCCCCATAGATGAAGTCCATGGACACCCCCGTGAACCGCGCCCGCCGTGCCGCCCGGAAGGCCGCCTCCACCGCCGCCGCGTCGTGGGCGCGGCCCAGCGCCTTCAGCGTCTCCGGCTGGAAGGACTGCACCCCGAGCGACAGCCGGTTCACCCCCGCTGCCTGGAAGCCCGCGAAGCGCTCCGCGTCCGCCGCCTCCGGGTTGGCCTCCAGGGACACCTCCGCCCCGGGCACCACCTTCATCCTCGCCGCGATGCCCTCCAGCACGTGCGCCACCCACCGCGGGTGCCACAGCGAGGGGGTGCCTCCGCCCAGGAAGATCGACTCCAGGGGCCGCTCGCGCAGCGACGGCGTGGCCGCCAGCCGCGCCTCCAGCTCCGCGAGCACCGCGTGCGCGTAGCGCTCCTCTGGCACCTGGCGCGCCACCGCCACCGCGAAGTCGCAGTACGGGCACTTCGCCAGGCAGTACGGGAAGTGCAGGTACAGCCCGAAGCGGGCCGCCGGCATCCCGGTGTACACGTCGATCGGAGAGGTGAACGGCATCCGTCGTCTATTTACCGGCTGCCTTCAGCTGCGCTTCCAGCCGGGCCACCTTCGCCTTGTAGCTGGCCGCCATCTCCAGCGCGGACTCCGCCTGTACCAGCTTGCGCTTCATCGCCGCGAGGTCCGCCTTGAGCTTGTCGCGCTCGGCCAGCAGCTCCTCGGACGCTGGGCCCGCCGCCGGGGCGACGCTCTGCGCCTCGACGAGCTGCTGCTCCAGCGCCGCGCGGCCCGACTGCTCCGCCTGGAGCGCCTGCTCCAGCTCGGCCACCTTCAACTCCAGCCCGGTGCTCTCGGACTTGGTGCCCTGGAGCTTCGCCTCCGCCTGGGCCAGCTTCTTCTCCAGCTCCGCGCGGGCCCTCGTGGCCTCCTCCTCCTTCTTGCGGAGCGTGCGCGCCGTGTTCTCGAAGGCCTGGCTCTCGGAGGAGGCCTTCTTCGCCGCCGCCGCCGCCTCGCCCCGGGCCGCCTCCAGCGCCCCTTCCAGCATCTTCACCCGCTGGTTCAGCCGCTGCACCGAGTCCTCGGACTGCGCCCGCACCACCTCCAGCGCCGTGTTGAGCGCCTCCACCTGCGAGCCCTGCTCGGCCCCGCCCGCCTCCAGCGTGGCCACCCGCTCGCTCAGCGCATCCCGCTCCGCCTGGAGCGCGGCCACCTGGGCCGCGGAGGCCTCGCGCTCGGCGCGGACCTCCTCCAGCGCG
Organism: Allostigmatella hybrida; assembly: GCF_020103775.1. Lineage (NCBI taxonomy): Bacteria > Pseudomonadati > Myxococcota > Myxococcia > Myxococcales > Archangiaceae > Allostigmatella > Allostigmatella hybrida. Next base: position 18,258 of record NZ_JAHXBH010000012.1, on the reverse strand, counting down.
GTGGACAGCTCCTCCACCTGCTGCTCGGCGGCCTGCGCCGCGTCGGTCAGGGCCGCGCCTTCCGAATCCATCCGGTCGCGCAGCATCGCCTGCTCTACTTCGCTGGCCTCCAGCGCGCCCTTGAGCGAGGCCACCTCCACCTCGGCCGCCTGCGCCCGCTCGGTGGCCGCGCTCACCTCGGCCTCCAGCGCCTGCTTCTGCTCCTTGAGCGAAGCGATCTGGGACTCGGCCGTCTCCGCCCGGCCAATGAGCGAGCCCGCCTCCGCCGTGCGGGCCGACAGCGCCGCGCGCACCCCCACCAGGTCCGCGTCCTTGAAGGCGAGGTTGCGCTCCAGCTCGGCGACGCGCTTCTGGAGCGTGGCCTGGGCCGCCTCCGCCGCCTCCAGCTGCTGGCGCAGCGCGGTGGCCTCCGCCCGGGCCTCGTCCCGCTCCACCTCCGAGAGCTGGGCGCGCCCCTGGGCCTCCTCCAGCGAGCTGCGGGACCACTCGCTCTCGCTCTCCAGCGCGCTCAGCGAGCCGGTGGCCTCGGCCAGCGCCGCCTCCAGCTGCCCGGTGCGCAGCGACAGCTCCTCGCGCTCGGCGGTGGCCACCTGCAGCTCGCCCGTCATCCGCTCCAGGTCCGCGAGGGCCGCCTGGTACTGCTCCTGCACGGCCTCCATGGTGCCCTGGGCCTCGGACTTCTCCGCGGCCAGGTCCGCCACCCGGTCCTGCGCCAGCGACAGGGCCTCCTTGGCGCCGATGAGCTCCTCGGCGAGGGACGCGCGGGCCTCGCGCTCCAGGCGCAGCTCGTCCTGGAGGGTGGGCATGTCCGACTCGACGTCCGCCAGGGCCCGCGACAGGTCCTTCCGGTCCGCCTCCACCCCCTGGAGCTCCATCTCCAGCTCCGCCACGCGCAGCTCCGCCGTGATGGCGCGCTTCTCCTGCTTGGCCAGGGACTCCTTCGCCTCGGTGAGCTTCTGCGGCAAGTCCTTGAGGCCGCCCAGCTGGCCCTTGGTGTCCAGGGCCTCCTTCTTGGCGGTGGTGACGTCCTTCTGGAGGAGGTTCACCGACTGGCGCAGCGAGAACAGCTCCGTCTCCTTCTCCTCATAGAGGGAGCGGGCACGCGCCAGCGTCTCGGTCTTCTGCTTGAGCACCTGGCGGAAGAACTCGAGCTTCTCCTCGGGCGCCGCGCCCATGGTCATCCGGGGCTCGGGGGGCTCGCCAAAGGGATCCGTTCCCGTGGGGCGGGGGGCCTTGGCCGGGGCCACCGAGGGCACGCTGCCCGAAGCCCGGCTGGCCGGGGAGGTGGCGGGGACGGACGCGGAGACGGGGACCGCCTTCTTGGGAGGCAGAGGAGGAGGGGTCATGGAGGGCGGCGCTGGGTGCATGGAAGGAGAGGCCGCCAGGGACACTTCCCCCTCCAGCAGGCTTTCGCGCAGATCCGCGAGGGGATCCCCCTCTTCCATGGGTGACGCCATGAGAATCACAGGTTAGCCCCCGTCCGGGGTGTTCTCCAACTACACAGGCCGATATCGGACGCATGGCCTGCTGGAGGGGTTCCAGACGTGCTTCGGGCTCGCCAGGGGGCGGCCCAAGCGTTACTCAGTAAGGCAAAACCCACACCCTGCCTGGGTTCCGTACAGGTGGGGTCCCGCTTTGGACGCTTTCCATGCCCCTGCGCTACACCCTCCCCAACGGGCTCACCGTCGTCTTCGAGGAGCAGCATGCCGCCAAGGTCGCGGCCTTCCAGGTTTGGGTGAAGGTCGGCAGCGCTGACGAGCGGCCGGACCAGGCGGGCCTCGCCCACCTGCATGAGCACATGCTCTTCAAGGGCACGGCGCGCCGGGGGCCGGGGGAGATTGCCCGGGACGTGGAGGCCCATGGCGGCGAAATCAACGCCTGGACGTCCTTCGACCAGACGGTCTACCACATCGTCATCGCCAGCCAGTTCGCCCGGATGGGGTTGGACATCCTGGGGGACGCGGTGCGCAGCTCCGCGTTCGACGCGGAGGAGCTGTCGCGCGAGCGCGAGGTGGTGTGCGAGGAAATCAAGCGCAGCCAGGACACCCCGTCCCGGCGCGCCTCGCGGGACTTGTTCTCCACCGCCTATGCGGTCCACCCGTACCGGCACCCCGTCATCGGTACCGAGGAGAGCGTGCGCAGCTTCACGCGCGAGAAGGTGCTGGAGTTCTACAACCGGTACTACTCGCCGAAGAACCTGGTGCTCTCGGTGGTGGGAGACATGAAGGAAGCGGAGCTGCGGCAGTGGGTGGACGAGATTTTCGGCGGGGACTGGGGCCGGCCCTTCGAGGGGCTCAAGCCCCGGGCGGCCGAGCCCGCCGCCACCGGCCGACGCCTGCTGCTGCGCCAGGATGAGGTGAAGGAGGCCTACCTGCACCTGGGCTTCGCCATCCCCCAGGCGAGCCACCCGGATGTGCCCGCCCTGGACGTGCTGGCGATGCTGGCGGGCCAGGGGGACTCGTCCCGGCTGGCGCTGGAAGTCAAACGCAAGCGGAGCCTCGTCAACGACATCCACGCCTCGGCGTACACGCCGCGGGACGCGGGCCTGTTCACCGCGTCGCTCACCCTGCCGCCTGCGAACCTGGCCGGCGCCCTGGAGGAGACGGCGCGGGTGCTGGCCGGACTTCGCACGCAGCCGGTGGCCGCGGAGGAGCTCGCCACGGTGAAGGCGCTCATCGAGGCGGAGGCCGTCTACCAGCGCGAGACGGTGCAGGGCCTGGCGCGCAAGCTGGGCTACTACCAGTCCAGCATGGACGGGCTGGAAGCGGAGGCGCGCTACTACGAGGCGGTGGCCCGGCTCACCCCGGAGGACATCCGGGCCGTGGCCGAGCGCTACCTGCGCTTCGAGAACGCGGTGCTCACGGGGCTGTTGCCACAAGGCACGGCCTTCGATGAGGCCCAGGCCCAGGCCATTCTCGACCGGGCGCAGCACGAAGCGCCCGCGCCGAGAACGGAGCGCCGCACGCCCAAGGCGGCGGTGTCCGAGCAGCCCATGCGGCTGGGACGGGCCTCGGCGGTGAGCGCGGCGAAGGTGGTGGAGGAGCGGCTGCCCTCGGGGGCGCGCCTGCTCATCCGCGAGGAGCGCGCCGTGCCCCTGTTCGCCGTGCGCGCGGTGTTCCCGGGCGGCTTGCGCTACGAGACGGCAGCGGACAACGGCATCACCACGCTCCTGGGACGCACCCTCACCCGGGGCACGCCCACCCATGACGCGGAGGAGATTTCCCACCTCATCGACGCGTACGCGGGCTCGCTCTCCGGACAGGGCGGGCGCAACTCGGTGGGCCTGCGGGGCGAGTTCCTGTCGAAGCACTTCGAGCCTGCGTTCCGGCTCTTCGCCGACTGCTTGCTGAACCCGGCCTTCCCGGAGGCCGAGGTGAAGCGCGAGCGCGGCCTGCTCTTGCAGGACATCCTCACGCGCGAGGACAAGCCGTCGAGCCTGGCCTTCGAGCTCTTCAATAAGACGCTGTTCCGCACGCACCCCTACCGCATGCCCTCGCAGGGCGAGACGGGTTCGGTGGAGAAGCTGGGGCCCGAGGCGCTGAGCGCCTGGCACGCGGCGCACATGGATCCGTCCCAGCTCACGCTGAGCGTGGTGGGCGACGTGAAGGCGGACGAGGTGGTGGCGCTGGCGCGGGAGTGCTTCGGCACCTCGAAGGGCCGGGCGGCCGCGGCGCCACAGGTGCCCTTGGAGGCGGCGCCCGAGTCGGCACGCCAGGACAAGCGGGTGCTGGCGCGGGCGCAGGCGCACCTCGTGCTGGGCTTCCCGGGAGCGCGCATCACGGATCCGTGGCGGCACTCGCTGGAGGTGCTCTCCACGCTGCTGTCGGGCCAGGGCGGGCGGCTCTTCATCGAGCTGCGCGACAAGCGCTCCATGGCGTACAGCGTTAGCAGCTTCTCGGTGGAGGGCGTGGATCCGGGCTACTTCGCGGTCTACATGGGCACGAGCCCCGAGAAGCTGGACGCGGCGCTGGCGGGCATCCGCACGGAGCTGGAGCGTGTGCGGGATGAGCCCGTGCCCGAGGCGGAGCTGGCGAGCGCCAAGCAGCACCTCATCGGCACGCACGAGATCGGCCTGCAGCGCAACGGGGCCCGCGCGGCGATCATCGCCCTGGATGCCTGCTACGGCCTGGGCCAGGAGAACTTCCTGCACTACGCGGAGCGGGTGGCGGCGGTGACGGCCGAGGATGTCCGGGAGGCTGCGCGCCGGGTCATCAACTTCGACCGGAGCGCGCTCGCCATCGTCGGGCCGTAACAACTGAACGGAAGGGCCGCCCGGAGCCAGGACACGGCCGGGCGCGCCCCTCCTCGATGCCAAGAAATGTCGCGACTGCGGTGGATGACGTGGCGCACGCTCTTCAGTCTCTGTGCAGCTGTGCTCCTGCCACTGCCGCTCGTGCTGATACTGGGGCGACTGATTCAACCCGAAACCGGTCCTGGGGCTCCTACGGGGGACGCATGAGCCCGATGTTATATGCCTCCCGGTATCGGCACTCGTACTGCACCGACAGCCAGTGCGCCACGGATGATCATCGAGCGGTGCGGCAAGGATTCTCATTGCTCCGCTGGGAAGGTCTGCGATGGCTGGAAATGCATACCCGCTTGCGATCCACAGACTACCCCCGTCTGCGCAGAGGGCTTCCAGTGCCAGCAGCCATGGCCAGAATCCCCCTTTGCATGCCATCCGGGTTGGTAGCTTTCTCTTTCCATTAACCAATGGGAGTCCATGAAAGCGCTCCTTCATGTGAGCGCCTTCTCAGTTCGAGTTTCGCACTTTTGAGAGGGGGCTCGTCCGAGGGGAGGCATGCGCCGCAGGGCTGAGCGGGCTGCTTGGAGGTGGGCCAGGGGACAGAAGCTCTCTGCATGAGGACGTCGGACCTGTTAGGTCTCTTAGCAGAGAGCCTATCCGGCGGGGAGGACGGCCCAGAGAAGAACTCCGTGCGAAGCGTCCTCCTGCCAACGGGGGATGTCATGGGACTGCCAAGCACGTTTCTTCAATTGCTCGCCTCGATGGGGGCCAGCATGACGCTGCCGAGCCTGCTCTCACTGGTCACGGTGGTGCAGGGCTGGGTGTTCGCTGGACGGCGGACCCTCACCGGGGTGTTGGTGGCCGCCGCAGGCAGCACCTCGAAGCACTTCTCGGCCTACTACCGGCTGTTTGCGACGGCGCGCTGGAGCTTGGACCAGGTGGGATTGGCAGTGGTGCGCCTGGCGCTGCCGCTGCTGGGCGAAGGGCCCGTGCCGTTGACGTTGGATGACACGCTGGCGCGCAAGCGAGGCCTGAAGGTATTCGGCGCGGGCATGCACCATGACCCGTTGGCCAGCAGCCGCCGGTATGCGGTGACGAGTTGGGGCCATAGCTGGGTGGTGCTGGCGGTACGGGTGCAGGTACCCTGCTGTCCAGACCGATTCTTCAGCCTGCCGGTGCTCTTCCGGCTCTACCTCAACCAGAAGGCCGCTGCCCGATGGCACCTGAAGTACCGCACACGGCCGGAGTTGGCGGTGGAGTTGCTCCAGTTCCTCTGCACGGCGTTGACGGAGCGCCGCTTTCGCGTCGCGGCGGACTCCACCTACGGGGGCCAGAGCGTCTTGGGGCACCTGCCAGAGAATTGTGATTTGCTCAGCCGATTGCCTTTGGATGCGCGCTTGTTCGCCCCACCTCCCGCGCGCAAGCCAGGAACCCAAGGGCGGCCTCGCAAGCGTGGCCTGCGCCTGCCTTCCCCGCAGCAAATGCTCGCGCAGCAACGCGCCCGCCGAGTGACGCTCCACCTCTACGGCCGACAGGACACGGTGCGTTGGGTGGAAACCGTGGCCTATTGGTATGGCGTCCCTCACCGTCCTCTCAAAATCGTGGTCGTGGAGCCCTTGACGGGAGGGCGTCCTCTTCAGGCCTTCTATTCCACGGACCTCGCGCTGTCCGCGGAGCAGGTGCTGGCCGAGTACGCGGGCCGCTGGTCGATTGAGGAAGCCTTTCAAGGCAGCAAGAGCCACTTGGGCTTCGAGGAGCCCCAGGGCTGGAGCCGCCTGGCGGTCCGAAGAACCGCTCCCTTGGCCATGCTCCTCTACAGTCTCACGGTGCTCTGGTTTGCCCAGCACGGCCATCGGCTCTACACCCCCGTGGCTCGCCCTTGGTACCGCCACAAGGTCCGCCCTTCCTTTGCCGACATGTTGGCCACGCTTCGTCTGGCTTGTTTGAAGCCTGCACTTTCGGCGACCCCGGCGGCGCACCAGGGGCGTCAAAACCTCTTGGTCCTGCTCCCCGATACCCTTCGGGTCGCTGCGGCCGGAGTCACCTAAAAAGTGCGAAACGCGAACTCAGAACCATGGGTTGAATCACCTTTTCCCCAACCAATACACAGGGCGGCGAGCGAGCATCGCCGCCTCCAAAAACTCCGCGAAGGAATTGGCGATAGGCCCGCAGTATTCCGGGTTCGGCCACGCCTCGTGGTAGCCATCCATCAAAGGATACCGGCCATTCTCTTGTCGACTCACATCTATCAGGACGAAGTCCCCGTCCTGTACGTCGCAGAGGGTATACACTGCGGGTGGCCCCCACTTGTCGTCATCCTCGCCGTAGATGGCAATCCGCGCCCGGACAATCTTCGACAAAGGAAGGATACGGTAAGGGGTATCCGGTAACCGCTCAATCAACTCCGCCCCATTGCAGTGCAGATAAAAAGCCCTCAGGTCAGGATCCAACCGCCAGCCCACCCGCTGCTCGAACGCCTCAATTTCCTCGATTGAGGAGGGCGGGTACGGAAAGTGGCTACGGGAGACCTCTTCGAGCAGGTTGCTCATAGATGTGGCCATTTTCAATTGTCCATGTAGGGCAGAGCAGGTCCCACTGTATTCCAGGGCGGCTGACCTGCGTAGCAGGCAGGGTAAGCTCGGGTGTAGAGATCGTGAACGCCCGGTTGCGCGGGGAAGACATTGTTGGGATCCACGGGATCACCCCCATGCCAAAGGTCCCAGATGTGGTGCCCCGGCCATGACACGCCATCGGCTGAGGGCCACTCTCCAAACCGCTGACTCCAATCTTTTCGAAAGGACTTCATCGCGCTCTTCCATTCCTGGCGCGCAGCATCGTTCTCCGCCTTCGCCAACGTGGAATAGTTGCAGCAGCAGTGATGAACGCCGTAGCGGCTCCCGGCCTTCACTGGCACAGGCAAAAAGAGAAGGCTTCCCTCCCAATCAAATTTGAGGTCGGCCAGCCAGATACAACCCATGAGGGTGAAGCCTTCACTGACGCACTTCTTCCGGCACCCGTTCATGAATTCTTGGCGGCATTGCCAGGGACCATAGAAGAGGGTCGTCTTCATCCGCCCGCCCGGCACTGAGAGCCAGGGGAGTTCTTTCTTCGCCGCAGGCTGGCCTCCTGACGAAGACAAAGGGCCAGAGCCTCCCGTCCCTGGAGTTGTGGCGCATCCGGTGAGGAGCACCAATAGAACCGCCATTCCCGCCTGATTCATGGGAGTTCTCCGTGGTGATGGCCACCCACCTGCTGGTTGCCGGGCTCAGGATAGTCCCCATAGAAGGGAAGGGAACGCCCCAACACCTACAGCAGCATACAAAAACCCAGTCATCCTCGCCGAGCGTAAAGCTGCTCAAGTGTCAGTGTTTCGAACGTCAGACACTCGCGCTTGCGGAGCCACCGGCAGCGCTTTGTCAAATTAGCATCCTGCGTGACAAATGCGTCCACGTAAGCAGCGGATGCTGCTACCCCTGCATCAAACCAGTTATTGCGATCGGACTTCATCCAGCTTGTGATCGGATGTTGATTTCGCCAATCAGGGGGAATCGAGTCAGAAAACATCACCATATGGCTCAGGGCGGCCCATGCACGGAGCGATAGGAATCTATCTCGCTCTCGATAGAAGCGTTTCACAAAGAAACTAGGACGGCCTGCCAATTCTCTGAGTGCACTTTCAAGAAACCACTCAGGAATACTCCTAGGCCCATACTTCCCAAGCTCAATTCCAAGGCCACGTGCAGACATCCCCTGCTGTTCAAAAAACGCACGCCCTTGAACTCGTTCCAGTACAGATTTCTCTTCCCTATCCTGCTTCCACCCCTTCACGGTATGCGCAATCTGGGACAGGTCTGTTCCCTCAATTTTGCCCGTTAACGCTACGTGCTGAATCTGCGACATAGCCGTTGAGAAATCTGGAGCAGGAAGAACTGCTGAAATGCATTGATCTAACTCAAGCGGCCACAACTGCCGTGCCGAACATGCAACCAAGAATACGTCCCTCAAGCGTTCGGCCAGCCTAAAAAGCTGTCCACATGCCGCTATTTGCTTCTCTGCAGAACAACTAAGCAGCTCTTCCAAGACAAGTCTTGATATCGAGACTTTCCAGCGCTTTTTCCTTACCATTGCAACGAACAAGTCAAGCGCCTCATCTGTCTTCATCACTTCACTAACGCTGCTAGTGTCTAGCTGAATTTTCATACGAAACCAGAACCGTAAATTTCAATTAAACCTATCGCCTTGTTCGTATAAACCTATCGCCTTGTTCGTATAAACCTATCGCCTTGTTCGTATTTGTCCGCAATGCACGGCCTGAGTGCAATCCCACTATAACTGCTGAGTTCAGAGCGCGGTGCGCATCCACACCGCGCGCACCAGGGGAGACTCCAGTGTCCCGAGCCGCTGGCGGCCCATCACCACGCCGACCAGTTCCACCCGTGAGCCCCGGGGCACGCCCGTGCCCCAGGGTGGGTTCTCCTCCAGGAAGACCAGCACGCGCGTGGGCCCCACCTGCACCACTGCGATGTTCTGCCCCTCGTAGCGCTCCAGCACGCCGCGCAGCACCAGCGACTGGCCCTGGAGCGCTTCCGGCTCCTCCAGCCGCGACAGCGCCGCGCTGTCCGGTGTCAGGTGCAGCGAGGGCCTGTAGGCTGCCAGCGCGTCCTCGAACGAGCCCACACGAGGCGTTCCCGGCTCCTCCGCACGGTATGCCTGCGCCGCGAGCGCTTCGTCGAGTGCGCGCAGCCGCTCGGCCACTGGGGCTTCGGGAATCCCTTCACAGCCCGCCACCTGCTGGCGCAGGGCGTGAAGCTGCCCCACACCCGCGCGTGCCCACTCCGCCGCAGGCACCGGTTCCGTCAACAAACGGGCACAGACCCGGAAGTTCGTCACCCGTTCCTGTGCCTCGCTGGAGAGGAGCGCGGGCACCCCGTCGAGAAGCATTCCCGCGAAGTGCATGCCCCGGAACTCCTCCGCCGTGAGCGTCAGGGCCCCGTCCGCCGTCTCCCGGGGAGCCGGTGGCGCCCCCACCCCGCCCGCGAACTCCACCGTGCCATTCGCGGGCGTCACGCGGCACGGGGCCTCGCGCAGGCTCACCACGGTGTCGCCCTTGCGCGTCTCCGTCCGCGACCCAGAGCGCAGGGTCTGGACGATGCCCGTCACCAGTGACGGCACCCCGAGCACCACCAAGGCCCCGCCCCACATCGTGGCCTTCTTCCGGGCCGAGGGCCCATAGCGGCCCTCCCGGTCGATCTCCTCCCGGTCCGGTGCATTCGAGAACAGCGGCCGGGCCAGCAACAGGATGCCGCCCACCGCCGTGTTCACTGCCCCAGCACTGAGGGCGGGGGCCGCGGAGGCGTCGTACTGCTCGGTGATGACGTTCTCGATGAACTCCTCGTGCTGCTCGGTGCGGCACACCTCCGCGGCGAGAAACCGGAAGGTGAGCTGGGGCCAGCGCGCCTCCACCTCCGCCGCCAGCGTCCGCTCCCCGAGTTCCACCTCCTGTGTATAGGTGCGCAGCAGAGGCCCCCGCTCCACCCGGCGCTCCAACGGAATCGGCGCGCACCCCGCCATCAGCGCCAGCCCCACGGCCACCCCACCCTTCCACCTCATGGAGGCGCCCCCTGGAGGAAGGCGGCCAGGTCCGGACAGTCCCGGAAGGCTTCTGCCACCTCGCCGCAGGTGGGCGCCTTGCCGGGATCCGTGCCGCGCCGGACCAGGGGCTGGCGGCAGAACAGGAGCCGCTCGCGCGAGGGCTCCGAGAGGACGAACGCCTCCTCGCCACACCCGGTGCGCGCCTCCAGCGTGGCCTGGCACACCCCGGTGCCGAGCCCGAGCGGCTCGCCCACGGCAGGACAGCTCCGCGCCAGGCACACCCGGGCGAGCACATCCCGGCAGAGCGCGGCATCGGGCGCGGGCGGCCCCCCGCAGGCGAACACCAGGGCAAGCGCCCCCAGGGCGAGCAATCTCATGGCCCTTCCACCATAGCCACACCAGGGATAAAGGGCCCCCATGTCCCAGACCTATTTGTCGCTCACCGTGGAGTTGCCGGAGGCCCAGTCCGAGTCCGTCCAGGATGTGCTCCACGAGGCGGGGGCCACGGGCCTCGAGGTGCGAGACCGGGAGGACTCTCCCATGCCCGGCGTGCGCGGCCCCAACCCCGGCGAGGCCATCGTCATCGCCTACTTCGAGGACGCGGAGACCGCCGAGGCCGCCCGCGACCAGGTGGCCGAGGACTTCTCCGAGGCCCGCCTCCTCCTGGAGGAGAAGCCCCAGCAGGACTGGAGCAACGAGTGGAAGGCGCTCATCAAGTCCGTGCAGGTGGGGCGCCTGTGGGTCGGCCCGCCGTGGGAAGCCGCCAACGCGCCCCAGGACCGCACGCGCATCGTCATCGAGCCGAAGATGGCCTTCGGCACCGGAGACCACCCGACCACCTCCCTGTGCCTGGCCGCCATCGACACGTACATGGCCACGCACCCCGGGGCGAGCGTGCTGGACGTGGGCACGGGCACGGGCGTGCTCGCCATCGCGGCGAAGAAGCTGGGCGCCGGGCGCGTGGTGGGCACCGACAATGATCCCACCTCGGTGGAGCTCTCCCTGGAGAACGCCGCCGTCAACGGCACGCCGGACGTGGAGCTGTCCGGCAAGGGGCTGGAGCAGGTGCCGGGCGCGTTCGACCTGGTGGTGGCCAACATCCTGGCCAACACGCTCATCGCTCTGGCCCCGCTCATCGCGCCCAAGGTGAAGGAGCGGCTCGTGCTGGCGGGAGTCCTCGCCCATCAGAAGGAGGAGGTGGAGGCGGCCTACCGCGCCCAGGGGCTCATCGCGGAGCCCGGCGCGGCCCAGGGCGAATGGGTGCGGCTGGACTTCCACCGCTGAACAGTGCGCTCCGACTGGAGGCCCCCGCGCCCGGAAATCGCCGCTTCTTATCTTCTCTGAACCTCCGTCTCTCCCCTTCCCGAGGTTCTCCCGTGCGCCCTTACCTTCTGTCATCCCTTGTGCCGTTGGCGTTCATGGGACTGTTGGGAACGGCGGCGGAGACCCCGGGGGTGGCCAACCGGCCGCCCGTCTTCACCGCCGTCCCCACGGCCTCCGCCACGGACCTGGACGAACAGACCTCCATCCGCCTGTCCGTCGAGGCCTCGGATCCCGACAATGACCGGCTCACCTATACCTGGGAGTGGAAGGACCTGACGGACATGGGCCAGGCCATGCCAGGCACCTTCAGTGACACCGGGGTGCCCAACCCCACCTGGACCGCCCCTGACATCCACCGGTGGGACCGGGAGTACATGCTCAGCGTCACCGTCTCGGACGGACGGGGCGCCATCGCCAAGGGGGCCATCTACGTCATCGTCTTCTGGCGGGATGGCGCCCCCGTCGTGGGCGAGCTCACGGGGCCCACCACGCTGGAGTCCGGACAGCAGGGGCTCTACACGGTGGAGGCGGAGGATCCCGAGGAGGACGTGCTCTGGTTCACCTGGGGCCAGCTCCTGCCGGCCGCTCCGCTGGGGCACTTCGCCCCCCTCGGGGGGCCCGAGGAGGAGGAGCACGCCACGATGTCCTGGACGGCGCCCACCGTGAGCGAGGAGACCCTGTTCCTGCTCCACGTCTGGGTGACGGACGATTCGAGCCCTCCCGAGGAGCGGACCCTCACCGTGCGCGTCACCCCGCCGCCCCAGCCGTAGCGCCCGGCGGGGGGCTCAGGACGGCAGCGGCTCGCCCAGCCCCTGCTTCAGCGCGCTGTCGATGACGGAGCGCACCTTCGTGTTCACCTCGCGCATCTGCTTCTCGTGCTGATGGCTCAGCTTCTCCTGCTCCTCGCCCAGCTTCTCCTGCTGCTCGCCGAGGGCCTCCTGCTGCTCGCCGAGGGCCTCCTGCTGGCGGCTGAGGGCCTCCTGCTCCTTCTCCATCCCGGACTCCTCCTTCTCGAGCTGCGCCTCCTTCTTCTCCACCTCCGCCTCGAGCCGGGCCCGCTCCGCCTCGTCCCGGACGGACTCCAGCCGGGAGTGCTCCATCGCCAGCATGGCGCGCTTCTGCGCCAGCTCCGCGTGCTTCATCCCGAGTTGGGCCTGCTTCATGCCCAGCTCCCCCTGCTTCACGCCCAGCTCCCCCTGCTTCTTTCCCAGTTCGCCCTGCTTCATGCCCAGCTCCCGCTGCGCGTTGCCCATGGACTGGGGCTCCTTCATCAGCGCGCGGATCTGCTCCAGGGTCTTCGCGTCACGGATGAGGAAGGGCTTGTCTCCCCGGCGCACGTACAGCAGGTCCTTGCCCTTCTGCTTGAGGGTGCGCGCCAGGTGCAGATCCCCCGAGCTGCCCGACATCGTGACCGAGCCATCCGTGACCAGCACGAAGCTGTCCCCATCGTCCACGGGGGGCACAAGAGGCATGGGCGGCATGGGCGGCATGGGCGGCACCCGGGGCCCCCCCACGGGCGGCATGGGCGGCATGGGCGGCATGGGCGGCATGGGCGGCATGGGCGGCGCCCTGAAGGCCCCCGATGGAGGCGGCGCGGGCGGCACGGCCGGGACCTTGCGCGCCGCCGGGGGGCTCGCTTCGGTGGCGGGCGTGGCAGGCACGGCGGCCTTGGCGGCGGGGGCCGGGGGCGCATCCTGCGCGACGACCTGGAAGGGAACGAGGCCCACCACCCCGAGCAGGCACAGCGCGCCCTTCAGCCACCGGCGGGGACGGGGGGACATGACATCGACGGATTCCAACATGCGAAGCCTCCTGTGCAGTGCGTGAAGGTGAGCGGATGCGCCCAGGGCCGCGGCCGTGCCGGGCGCCCGGATGATTCCGAAGGCGATGAGCAGCTCGCCGTAGTCCGCGGGCTCGGCGCCGGTGAGGCGAAGCGCCTCGGCGTCACACGCCTCCTCCCGGGCCAGCGCGTACTCGCGCGCGGCCTGGCGCACGAGGGGATGAAAGAAGAGCACCGTCTCCGCGAAGGCGGGCGTCCAGCCCATCCACAAATCCCCTCGCCGCAGGTGGGCCACCTCGTGGGCCAGCGCCATGCGCAGCGCCTCCACCGGCATCCCCTCCACCGCCTTCACGGGCAGCACCACCACCGGGGACAGCAGGCCCGTGGCGAGCGGACTGGCCACCTCGCTGGACACGAGCAGCTTCGGCGGATGGCGAAGCCCCGCCTCCGCGGCGAGGAACTCCAGCTCCTCCTCCAGCTCCGGATGGGCGAGCGGACGCGCGCGCTCGCGCATGCCCCGGATCTGCCGCCACGAGCGCACGTGGCCGTGAAGCTGCCAGGCCACCCCTGACGCCCACCCGGCGAACAGGAGCAGGGCCCCCCATCCCAGCACGGCCTCCCAGCCACCTCCCTCCGGCGCGGGGGCCTGGACCCCGGGCGTGACGTCCTCCGGCGGGAAAGCCACCTGGGCACGCGGCAAGGGCGCTGGCGGCACGGCGAGCACGCTCCGCGCGGGCTCCGCGGCCAGCAGCGGCAAGGGCACGGGGCGCGGCCAGCCCAGGGCCAGCACGCACTTGAGGGCCACCGCCCACCAGAGCCCCGCCTTCACCGAGGCCGGCAGGCGCGGCAGCGCCTTCACCAGGGCCCACACGGCCAGCGTGGCCAGGGCGCCCTGCCAGGTGGCCCGCCACAGCCCCTCTCCCCACGAGGACAACCACGGTCCCATGTCCTGCAGCGCCAGCGGTCCCATCGCGCTTACTCCTTCCGCCGCTTCTGGCGCAGCCGCGCCACGGCATCCTGAAGCTGCTTCAGCTCCTCGTCGGACACGTCCTCCGCCTCGGCCAGGTACGTGACGAACGGCGACAGCGAGCCGGAGAGCGTCCGCTGCACGAAGGCATCCACCACGCCCCGCAGCAGCTCGTCCGGCGCCACCGGCGAGGCGTACTGGAACACCCCCTCCACCTTGCGCCGCGTCAGGTACCCCTTGAGCCGCAGCCGCTCCATCACCGTCAGGATGGTGGAGCGCGCCAGCCCCTGCGGCTCGCCGAAGCGCTCGGCCACCTCCCCCACCGTGGCCGGGCCGTGCTCCGCCACGTACCGCAGCACCGCCAGCTCCTGCTCTCCCACCGGCTTCTTCGTCATGCACCACCCGAGTGACGACAACTGTAGTCGCGCAAAAGGTACGGCTGACTACAACCGTAGTCAAGCCATTCGTCGGCGCCCGCGGCCGCGCTTCCGGCTCACCGTGACGGCGGTTCTTTCGGCCGGGGTTTCACCCCTGGATGGGAAATTCCGGAGCACCCGGTGCCTTGACGCACCGGGCCAGGACAGGGGCGTGAAGTTTCCTTAGCCTGCCGGGGTTGAACCCTTGGAGGATTCCCACATGCTCAGCCCTCGCCTCCTGGCCCTCTTCGACGACTACGCCTCGTCGCACCAGCACCCCACCAACCGCCTGACGCACAAGGTGGCCATCCCCCTCATCGTCCTGCACATCGTCGCCATGCTGGACTGGGTGCGGCTGGTGGCCGTGCCGGTGCTGCCCGGAGGCACGCTGACGCTGGGCATGGTGGCCTGGGCGCTGGCCACGCTCTGGTACCTGCGGGCCGACCTGAAGCTGGGCCTCATCGTGTCGCTGGCCACCGCGCTGTGCTTCCCGCTGGGCCGGCTCCTGCCCGTCTGGGCCGTGGTGGCCATCGCCATTGGCGGCTGGCTCATCCAGCTCGCGGGCCATGCCGTGTGGGAGAAGAAGTCGCCCTCCTTCTTCACCAACCTGGTGCACGCCCTGGTGGGCCCCCTGTTCTTCGTGGCCGTGCTGCTGGGCGACTACGCCGTCAAGCCGCGGCACCCGGCGCCCTCCGCCTCCCGCGCCTGAGCCGGGGCGTGGGGCGCGGGGCGCGGGGCCGCGCGTGGCTAGAGACACGGGGCGGCGCTCCCTGTTGAATCCGGGGGCGCTTTTCCCGCCCTTGCCGGAGCAGACCCGCCCTTGGTTCGCCTCTTCGTTCCCCTTCCGGAGCACCCGCCCACCGAGGTGACGCTCTCCGGAGACCGCCACCACTACCTGCTTCATGTCCTGCGGCTGAGCGAGGGGGCCTCCCTGGAGGTCTTCGACGGCACGGGCCGCGCCTTCGACGCGCGCGTGGCCGCCGTGGACGCGCGCGAGGCACGCCTCACGCTGGGGCCCGCCCGGAGCACCCCCGCGCGCCGCGCGCTCAGCGTGCTGCAGGGGCTGCCCAAGGGGGACAAGCTGGAGTGGGTGCTCCAGAAGGGCACGGAGCTGGGGGCGGCGGCCTTCCACCCCGTGGCCACCGCGCGCAGCGTGGTGAAGCTCGAGCCCAAGCGCGCCGGGGAGCGCACCGTGCGCTGGGAGAAAATCGTCGAGGAGGCCGCGCGCCAGTGCCGGCGCAATGACGTGCCCCGGGTCCACCCGCCCGTGCCCCTGCTGGAGGCCGCGCGGGCGCTGGCCCCCGGCACCCAGCTCCTGGTGCTGGACGAGGAGGAGACGGCGGTGCCGCTGGGCGAGGCCTTTCGCGCGTGCCCCGCCGGGGCCCCGGTCGCGCTCGTCGTCGGGCCCGAGGGAGGACTGACGCGCGAGGAAGTCTCCGCGCTCCGGGCGCTGGGGGCGCGCGGGGTGACGCTCGGGGCGCTCATCCTCCGCACGGAGACGGCGGCGCTGGCGGCGCTCGCGGTGATGGGCCACCTGGACGGCACGCTCGGGTAGCAGCCAGGGAGGCAAGCCACCTCTGGCCCCGAGGTGCCACACCTACATCGGCGATCCTACTTTCCTCACATCCGGGCCGAGGGGGCCCCTTCTCCAAGAGGAGCGCTTTCCATGGGAATCATCGCATTCATCATCATCGGTCTCATCGCGGGTCTCATTGCACGTGCCATCCTTCCGGGCCGCCAGAGCATGGGGCTCATCGCCACCACGCTGCTGGGCATGGTCGGCTCGCTGGTGGGCGGCCTCGTCGGCTCGCTCTTCGCGCGGGACGGGCGGCTCTTTGACATCCACCCGACGGGTATCCTGATGTCCGTCATCGGCTCCATCGTGGTGCTCTTGCTGGTGGGCGCCGCGGGACGGCGCCGCATTCACGCCTAACCCGGCCGTGAAGGGACCGGCACCTTCCGGAAACGGAGGGGTTCCGGTGCCGAGCCCCTGACGGTTCCTCAAGCGAGGAACCATCGGGGGCTCGCGCTTTTCTTGCTCCCGGTGCAAGGACGTCCTTACATGTAGCACCCCTCTGTGCCACCGGGAGGCTCCGTTGTCCAAGTGCCTGAAATGCGGTTACGATCTGCCCTCCATCGGAGAATGTGTCGCCTGTGCGGTGACGGTGAGGCAGTCTCCTCCGGCCCGTCCTCCGTTGCTCGACAAGGACATCCGGATTGACCGCCGCACCCCCGAGCGCAGCCCGTCGGGCTCCCAGCCCAGCGTGCCGGGCTTCTCGGATCTGCCGCGAGGCCCCGCCCCGCAGGCCCCCGCCTCCCGCTTCACCCCCCTGGACGAGGAGCCGGAGACGCTCAAGGACGCGCCCCTGCCCACCCCGGTGGCCCGGCCGCCCTCCACTCCCGCGATGCCCTCCGTGCGGCCCACCCCGGCGCCCATCTCGGTCGTCACCTTCGCGCCCACGGCCCGCCCTGCTCCGGCCGCCGCCGCTGGCGAGGAGCCGACGCCGCGCCATGCGTCCCCGGGTCTGCCGGTGATGCCCCCGCCCGCGGAGGCCTCCGTCCCGCGCGCCGCCCGGGCCCCGGCCGCCCCGGCCGCGCCTCAGGCCACGCCGGGCGTCCAGGAAATCCACGCCCGTCCCGCGTCGCTCTGGCGGCGGCTGCTGTCCTTCGGCATCGACACGGCCGCCATCGTGGGGGTGGCCGCGCTCTACATCACCCTGGCCTCCTCCATCACCGGCGTGAAGGCCCCCTCGTCCCAGGGGCTCACCGAGATGGACACCCTGGCGGCGTGGATGCACGCGCTCCAGTCGGTGCTGGTGCCCGGCTTCTTCCTCCTCTTGGTGCTGGCGCTCGTCTACTGCGCGGTGGCGGCGTTCCTGTGGAACGGACGCACCCTGGGGCGGCTCGTGCTGGGGCTTCGGCTGGTGGACACCCACGGCCTGGCGCCCGCGCCCGGCCGCGCCATCGTCCGGGCGATGCTCTCGGCGGTCTCTTTTGGACTGTTCCTGGGTGGATTCTGGATGGCCCTGTTCGACAAGCGCGGCCAAACCCTTCATGACAAACTCACTTCGACGTTTGTCGTTCAACCGAGTTGACCCAAAGCAGCATTGTACCTTGCGCGCATGGCCGTAAGATGCCGCGACCCCCATGCCAGCCCGACTCGCTCAATTCCTGGTCGCGCGCGGCCTTCTCCCCCAGGAGACGGCGGAAGCCGCCTTGCGTCAGCAGCAAACCCGGGGCGGCGCGATCGACACGGCGCTGCTGGAGCTGGGGGTCGGCAACGAGGCCAGCCTGCTCGAGCTGCTGGGTGAGGTGTCCGGCTACCGGCCCGTGAACCTGGCGGACTTCGAGCCCAACTCGGACGTCGCCACCTTCATCCCCCCGAAAATCGCCGACCGGCTGTGCGTGGTGCCCCTGTCGCTGGACGGCAACTCGCTGCACGTGGCCTGCGGCTACCCGGTTCCCCGCAAGGAGCTGGACGAGGTGGGGTTTCTGCTCGGCAAGCCCCTGGAGCTGTGGGTGGCCACCGAGCTGCGCGTCCGGGAGTGGATCTCCGCCGTCTACAAGCAGCCGCTGTCCCCGCGCTTCGCGCAGCTGATGGCCTCGCTCAACAACCGCCCCGCCTCGGCCGCGCCGGCGCCGCCCCCGCCCCCCGCGGAGGCGATGGACGAGGAGGCGGCGCTCACCGCCTCCATGGTGGAGCGGCTGGCGCGCTCGGTGGCCTCGGAGCCCCTGCCCCTGGACGCGAAGAAGACGCCGCCGCTCGGCTCGCCCTCGCTGCCGCCCAGCGTGGCCGCGGCCATGCCGCCGCCCGCGCAGCCACCTCCGCCTGCCTATACCCGCGAGCCCCTGCGGCTCAACATGCCGGCCAACCCGGGCGCCACCCCGGCCCCCACGCCCCGGGCGCCCGCGAACCCGGCCGCCGCGGCCCCGC
>NZ_JAHXBH010000011.1:0-206448 GCF_020103775.1 Allostigmatella hybrida | reverse complement strand
CATGGGTAGGCAACCCCATCATGTCTTCGCCTACCCGTCGAGTAGGTTCTCTCGGTTACCCCAACAGACTCCTAGCCATTCCGGGGCACCCAGCTCCACAGCTCCCCGGTGTTGAGCGCGGAGGCGGACTGAATCACCTGCCACAGCGCCGTCTGCGCGGCCCGGAGCGGGGTGACGGTGCCCGGCGACAGGTCCGTGCGCGTGAGCTGCCGCTCCAGCCCGGCGGCGAGCATGGCCTGCTGCCAGGACCAGATGACGGTGCCGTGGTAGTCGCCCCGGGTGAAGGTGCTGTGCAGCGAGGAGCCCGGCTCCGCGAGCGCCGTGCTGGCCACGACGATGCCCGAGCCGGTGCGCAGCCCCGCGGGGAACGGCCGGAGGATGCGGCCCGCGGCCTCCGTGAGGAAGGCCTCGGGCGGGGTGTTGAAGAGCAGGAGGAAGCCGTCATCCGTGTTCATGACGGGCACCGGGGCGCCCGCCGCGTCGAGCGACACGGCCCGGTACGTGACGGGCCCGGTGAGCGAGGCCACCGCGGGCGCGGCCTCCAGCCCCACGCGCGTGGCGTAGCTGCGCACGCGCTCCTGGGCCGTGGGCAGGTCCACGTCCACCTGGAAGAACCCGGCGGCATGCGTCTCCCAGACCTCCGCCATGGCGTTGAGCGTCGCGGCGCGCTCCGTGCCCGCGCCGAGCAGCCCCGCCGCATAGAGGCTCGCGGCACCCCGCAGCGCCGCGGGGACGAGCGATGCATTTACATCGAAGGGGTACTTGCCGAAGCCCAGGCCCGCGCCCGAGTCGCGCCAGTTGCCGACCTCGGGGTGGGTGATGGCCACCAGGTTGGAGGCGATGGGGTTCTGGCTGAAGGGCTGGGCCTTGCGGACCACGAGCTCGATGTTGCGCAGCACGGCGCTCTGGTAGCTCTCGCCGGACGGCGTCTTCCGGGCGAGGAACTCCTGGATGTGCCCCTGTCCCGCGGGGCTCGCGGCATAGGCGGCAAGCGCGGCGGGGAGGATGAAGTCGCTGTCGACCATCTTGTAGTCGAGCCAGGGCGAGAACATGTCCCCGGGCGGCGGGGGCGGCGGCTCCTGGTTGCCGGTGCGGACGACCCAGGCGTAGTCCCCGAGCGCCTCCTCGTGGGCCACGGCGCCCTCGGGCCCGAGCCGGTCAATCACCGCGCCCAGGCCCGCCTCCATGACGGGGGCCTGAAGCACGGGCATGAGCATGCGCAGGGACAGCAGGGTGTCGCGCCCGAAGTAGGTGAGGAAGCGCCAGGAGCCCGCCAGGAGCTTCTCCCGGTAGGAGAGGAAGGCGAGCGCGTTCAGGGCCTCGGGGTTGTTCGCGGCCCCGGCGGTGACCAGCTCATTCAGCGGAATGGGCGTCAGCGGGGTGTAGTCAATCAAGGCGGTGGTGCGCAGGCGGATCTTCCCGCTGGGGCCCGCGCGGAAAACGAGCTGGCTTCCCTCCACGGCGCCGGATGTCCCCTCCAGGTACTCCAGCCGGAGCTGGATGTGGTGCTTCCCATCGAGCGCATTGAACGTGAGGGTGCTGGCGCGTGCCGCCTGCTGGAGCGCGTAATCGAACTCGGGGGGAAGGGTGGCCCCGTAGAAGTAGTCCCGGACGTTGCGCACGTTGCCGAGGACGGCCTTCTTGATGCGCAGCAGCGGCGCGTCGCTCGTCAGCACGGAGCTCACGCCCCACAGGCCATCGGCGAGCTGCACGGGCTCCATCGGGCCTTCCACCACCAGCTCGGTGGGCTGGGCGGGGGGATAGAACCAGACGCCAATGCCCGTGTTCTCGGCGGGGAAGCCCCAGACGACGCGCGGGGCCAGCCCCGAGGTGGTGAGCTGGTGCGCGGCCACCGGGCCCTGGCGGAAGAAGTAATTCAAGACATCAATGCCGGAGACGGCATCGGCAAGATTCTCCGGGACAACGGGGGCAACAAGCCGCAGCGGGTGAAGGACCTGAGGGTGGACATCATCCACCAGGCCTCCACCCGGAGGGTGCGTTAGTAAGGCACCGGCGCGGCGTAGTACTCCAGCGGGCGAAGGTGGGTCATGACCGTGCCAGCGCCAAAGCCAACACCCTGCGGGACGAGGTTGGCGTGGCGGGTCGACAGGCTATCGCCTGCCGCGTTCTGATACAGCTTGAACGGGAGCACCGGCGCCTGGGGGGCTGCGCCGTTATAGGCATACCCCTCGATGGCATCCAGGGCATAGCCCCAAGGCATCGTGACACTGTTGTTGTCCAGGCGGGTCAGGAATTGATCATAGAGCATCGGAGGAAAGCCCCCCAGCGCGTGGTGGCGCTGCACGGTGCTCACCGGCGAGCTCGCGAAAAGGTGAGAAGGGGTGTTGGGCTTGAACAGCGGCCCCTCGTAGCTGTCGGGCAGCCCCGTGTTGGCAAGCTCGTAGTTGCCCGCATCGGCAAAGACGGAAGGATCCGGCTGGTAGAGGGTCTTGAAGTGGGCGTTGGCGTTGGTGGGATTGGGGTGCGGCAGGATGATGATTTGCGACGTGGTGAGATACTGGTTCGTGGTCTTGTGCTTGAACCGGTAGAGCGCGGCATCCAGGAATTTGGAATAGGAGAACAGGATGGCGCCCTTCTGGATCAACTCCTCCCGGGTGTAGTCCTCACAGTAGTGGACGGGTTTGGGCTGATACCTCCGGGGGTCCGGCAGGCGGTCGTTTTCCCAGTCAGCGTCCTGATTGGACTGGCAGGTGCCGTTGAGGGGCAGGGTGGACCAGCGCTTCTTGGTCAGACACACCGCCTGGGCCCGGACGCGCGAGGGGAGCACCGAGGACGTCACGGGCTGGCCCGTACCCACATCCACGAGCGCCCAGGCGGACTCGAAGTAATAGTCCTGACGCACGGGGCCTCCGGCGATGCGGACCTCTCCGTATTGCCCTGTCTCGGTCGGCACGTTCCCCTGGTGGTAGACGGTGATGGGCGTCCCACTGAGGGTGTTGGGCCGGGCCTCGCCGCAGTAGTCCGCGGAGGCCAGGGCGGTGCACGTCACATGGTGGCGCAGCGCGTCCCCCTCGGAGAGCAGCAGCGAGCTGCCGTCGAGCCGGGGATCATTGCTCGGCCAGGGCGTATAGCCCAGCTCCACGCACTTGGCGGCCACGCCTCCCACGGTCGGCGCCGTCGTCCGGGGCAGACACGCGAAGCCAAAGCGCTCATGGGCGGCGCTGTAGTTGCCGCCATTCCAGACGCCGGGAACGGCCACGGCCCATTGATCCGCCTCCGTTCCCGGGCACAGCGGGCCATTGCCCAGGCTGGGCGAGGAATACTCCACCTTGTATTCCCACACCGTGGCGGAAGGCGTGGGGTTGCTGGGCAGGTACCGGTTCAGGTGCCGCTGGGCGCCAGTGATGCGGAACTTCACCACCTCATTGTCGATCGTCTGGGAGAAGTTCACGTTGATGAAGGCAGCGCCTGCCATGCCCTGGGCCCGGAACTCCCCGTGGTCGAGCGCCACCCCGCTCAGCAGAACGTTGCTCAACCGGGCCGTGGACAGGGCAATGCTGGCCCGCTCGAACCGCTCGCGCGCGGTGCCCTGCAGCCGCCGCCCCTGGTCGGGAACGTTGCCCTCGGCCAGGGCTTGGGGCGCCGCCGCCATGAGCCCGCCCATGGCGGTGAGCAGCACCCGGTTCAACCAATGCGTCGTGTCCTTGCGATTCATGCGGTGGGTCTCCTGGCCGACGGGGGGGGCGCGCGGCCCGGGGTGAGGCATTGCAATCACCTTGCCATTGGCCGGCGTCACCCCGGGGGAGGGTCCGGCACGGGGGGCAGCGCACAGATGCGCAGGCCGACATGCGGTGTGCGCTGCGCGGGCTCGCCCCGGGCGTGGTTGCTGCTCCGGGCGGCCACGAGGCTCTGGTAGAAGCTGCCCCCCGAATAGAGGGCCACCGTGGGCTCGGCGGCGACGGTGTTCCACTCCCACACGTTGCCTGCCAAATCGGCGATGCCAAAAGGGCTGTCCGAGGCCGGATGGCTGCCCACCATGTCCGGCCCGAAGGCGAGCGTCTTCTGCCCGTAGGTGATGTCGAAGTTGGCGTCGTCCGGCTCCAACACATCCCCATGGGGGTAGATGCGCGTGTCGGCGCCCCGGGCGGCCCGCTCCCACTCGTACACGTCGCACAGCCGCGCGCCGGGCAGGCGGCCGGACTGGCCCAGCCAGGCCGCGTAGGCGCGGGCGTCCTCCCAGGAGATGCCGGACACGGGGAAGCGCAGCCAGTCCTGCTCGGAGCGGTGGGCGCGCTCCAGGTACGTCATCGGCTGCCCCTCCCGCGCCACGTAGGCGTGCTCCCGCAGGCGGAAGGTGAACTGCCAGGCCCCTTCCGGCAGCTCCTGGAGGCCGACGGACGAGCTGCCACCGATGCTGGCCGCCTGGGGCAGGCGCTGGGCCCGCTCCGCGGGGGGCAGGGCGCGCAGGAACTCGAGCCAGCCGCCATAGGTCACCTCGTGGCGTGCCATGAGGAAGCCCCCCGTGGAGAGCGGGTGGACCGGCTGCGCCTGGAGGAAGTTGCGCCGCACCAGCTCCTCGTCATGGCTTCCGAAGAGGAAGCGGCCCGGGGGGAGGTAGACGTACCCTTCGGGGACGGTGCCGGGCACGGGGATGCGCAGGCGCAGCATTTCCCCCCGCTCCACGCGCAGTGGGTAGAGCACCGGCGGCCGGCCGGGCAGGCGGAAGACGAGGCGGTACGAGCCGGGCTCCAGCGGGACGGGGGCCAGGGGCGCCGTCCCCAGGGGCTGCTCGGCGGAGAGCGTGCGCCGTCCGCCTTCGTCCGCATAGCGCTGCACCGAGACCGTGGCGCCCGAGGGCACCGTGTCGAGGGCCACCCGGGCCGGTGCCTGGAGGCGGCGGCGGTACGTGCCTTCCTCGTCATACAGCTCGAGCTGGTAGGCCAGCTGGTTCCCGAGGGACTCCTGGTGGTCGCGCTCCGCCAGCACCAGGCGCTCGTAGAGGGCCCCCGCGAGCAGGGAGCGCGTGTCGCGGCGCCGGGGGTCCCTCAGGACGGCCTTCTCGAACTCCTGGCGCGCCAAATCATAGCCCCGAGCGTGCATCTCGCCCGTGAGCCGGATGACCTGGGCCCACAGGGCCTCGGCTTCCGCGAACTGGCGGCGGTCAAAGGCGGCGAAGGTCTGCGCCCGGAGCGCCTCGACGGCGACGTTCTGCGACCGCGCCCACGCGAGCACGCGCTGTGCGGTCGCCACGTGCCCCTTCACCTCCTGGTCCGTCTTCAGGCGCAGGAGCAGCAGGTTGCCGCCATAGAGGCACGCGGCCACCAGGGGCAGGGCGAGCACGGCCCCCACGCGCAGCCACCGGCGCCGGCGCACCGCCCGGCGGGAGGCGGCGAGGAAGGCGGCCTCCCGGGGCTCCAGCGCCTCCAGGCCCAGGGGCTCCACCTCGGAGAGGAGCCGGGCCCCCCACAGCGCGTCGCGGACGCGGCCCAGGCGGTGCCACTCCGCTGCGGCCCGCTCCAGGCGCTGGAGGGCCGCCCGGCGCTCGGCATTGCCCGCGAGCCAGCCCCGGAGCTGGTCCCAGCCCGTGAGCAGCGCCTCGTGGGCCACCTCGTACGTGGGCTCCCCTTCCGCCTCGCGCGCCACCAGGAGCCGCCCCCGGACGAGCGCCTCGAGCACCTCCCGGGCCTCCTCCTGGGCCGTGCCGTGGCCCAGCAGCTCCGCGCGGGGGCGCCGGGCCCGGGTGCCCTCGGGGGTGACGAGCCTCAGGAGCAGGTGCCGGGCGGTCTTCTGCTGCGCGGGCAGCAACCGGTGGAGCACGCCATCGGCATGCCGCGCCAGCGCCCCCGACACGCCCCCCAGCGCCTCCAGGGCGGCGGCGGGGATGACGCGGCGCTCCAAGTCGCGCGCCTCCCACAGCTCGGACAGGGCGAACTGGAGCAGGGGCAGCCCCCCCTCGGTCCGGCCGGCCGCCATCAGGGACTCGACGAGGGCCTCCGATTCGAAGGTGACGCCCTGGGCGTGGGCCGGCTCGGTGATGGCCTCCCGGAGCCCGGCCTCCGACAGGGGCCGCAGGAGGAAGAGCGCGCCGGAAATCCCATCTCCCAGGCGGGGCAGGGCCGCCAGCCGGGTGAGGAAGTCCCCACGCACGGTGGCCAGCAGCCGGACGCCGGGGATGCCCTCGGCCAGGCACCCCAGCAGCTCGCTCACCAGGGCGGCCTCCTCGGGCTCGGACAGGGTGAGCAGCTCCTCGAGCGGGTCCACGACGAGCAGGAGGTTCTGCTGGTGGGCCAGGGCCCGGAGCCGCCGCGCCAGCGCGAGGGGGCCCGTGCGCAGCTCCTCCTGCACCTG
Source organism: Allostigmatella hybrida (assembly GCF_020103775.1). Classification (NCBI taxonomy): domain Bacteria; kingdom Pseudomonadati; phylum Myxococcota; class Myxococcia; order Myxococcales; family Archangiaceae; genus Allostigmatella; species Allostigmatella hybrida. The sequence goes on along the minus strand of NZ_JAHXBH010000011.1, from coordinate 200,139 downwards.
CGCCTCGGGGCTGCCCAGGTGCGGGGCGAGCGTGGCGGCCAGCGCCGCGAGCGGGCGCCGCCCCGGGACCAGCGTGAGCACCTGCCAGGCCCCTCCCAGGGCCCCCTCGGTGACGCGGGGCAGGAGCCCGGCGTGGCAGAGCGAGGACTTGCCCACCCCGGAGTCCCCCGCCACCAGGAGGAAGGGCTCCGCGCGCAGGCGGTCCAGCAGCGCGCGCACCTCGGCGCCCCGGCCGAAAAACACCTGCCGCTCGCCGGGGGAGAAGGCATGCAGGCCCGGGTAGGGCCGGGCCGCGGGGGCCTGCGCGCCGCGCGCCTCCTCGCCCAGGGACTCCAGCGCCTCGCGCAGCTCCTCCGCCGAGGCGAAGCGCTGGGCGGGCTGGGGCGAGAGGCAGCGGTCGATGAGCGCCGCGAAGCGCGGCTCGATGCCGGGCACCTGGGCGGCCACGGGGGGAACGGGCTGCTGCACGGCCACCTGAAGCTCGGGGAGCCCCAGGCCCTGTAGGGGGGCCCGGCCCACGCACAGCTCGTAGAGGAGCGCGCCCAGCGAGTACACGTCGCTGCGGGGCGTCGCCGGCTCGCCGCGCCAGAGCTCTGGTGCCATGTAGCGGGGCGTCCCCACCCAGGCCCCCGTGAGGGTCAGCGCCGGGGACTGCCCGGGCTGCGGGGCCGGGGGGGGCAGATGGGCGCCCTCCAGAAACGCCTCGGGCAGGGGCGCGGCATGCCCCGGGGGCAGCGTGGCGTCTCCGGGCAGGCCCTCGGGGGCAAGGGCGGGCGGGGCCTGAGCGCGTGCCGCCTCGGAGGGCTCCAGGGCCGCATCCAGGAACTTGGCGAGGCCGAAGTCCAGCAGCTTCACCTCGCCGTCCTCGGTGAGCATGGCGTTGGCGGGCTTGATGTCCCGGTGCAGCACGCCGCGCCGGTGGGCCGCCGCCAGCCCCCGGGTCAGGCCCGTGCCAATCTCACGCGCGCGCTCCCAGGGGACGGGCCAGGAGAGGGTGTCGAGGCTCTGGCCCCGGATGAACTCCGAGATGAGGTAGGGGCGGCGCAGCACCTCGCCCACCCGGTGGATGGAGACGATGTTGGGGTGCTGCAGCCGGGCCACCGCGCGGGCCTCGGTGCGGAAGCGCTCCCGCTGGCCCTCGTCCGGGGCCACGCCCGAGAGGAACTTCACGGCGACGGGGCGGTCCAGGAGCGTGTCCTGCGCGAGGTACACCTGCCCCATGGCCCCCTGCCCCAGCAGGCGGATGAGCCGGTACTCCTCGAAGGACGGAGGGGGCTCCCAGGTGGACACGGCGGCGACGCTTCCTTAGAGGCCGTACTGCTTGCACTTGAGGGTGAAGGTCCGCAGGGGCATGCCGAGCAGCTCGGCGGCACGCACCTTCACCCCGCCCGTGGCACGCAAGGCCTCGGCCATGCGCTCCCGCTCCAGCGTGCGCAGCTCCTCGGCCAGGGGGCCGAAACGGGGGCCCGGGGCGGAAGGGGCGGACCCCTCGGTGGGGCCGGGCCCCGGCGAGGGCGGCACGGCGGGGGCGGCCCCAGGGCGGGCAGGGGCCTGGAGCGCGGCGAGGATGCGCTCGGGCAGGTGCGCGGGCTCCACCGTCTCCTCGGCCACCGTGGCCGCCACGTAGCCCATGGCGTTCTTCAGCTCGCGCACGTTGCCCGGCCAGTCATAGCGGCTCAGCGCTTCCAGGCAGGCCGCGGACAAGGCCGGAGGGGGCCGTGCCTGGGCGCCCCAGGCCTCGGCGAGGAACCTCCGGGCGAGCACCCCCACCTCCGCGGGCCTGTCTCGCAGCGGCGGGAGCACCACGCTGGCCGCCCCCAGGCGGAAGAAGAGGTCCTTGCGGAAGCGCCCTGCCTCCACCTCCTTCTCCAGGTGGCGGTGGGTGGCCGCGACAATCCGGATGTCGATCTCCCGCTCCTGGGTGCCGCCCACCCGGAGGATGCGCCGCGTCTCCAGGGCCCGGAGCAGCTTGGCCTGGGAGGCCAGGGGCAGCTCCCCCACCTCGTCCAGGAACACCGTGCCCCCCTGGGCGGTCTCCAGCAGGCCCAGCTTGGGGGCGGAGGCGCCGGTGAAGGCCCCCTTCTCGTGGCCGAACAGCTCACTCTCGGCCAGGGACTCGGCGATGGTGGCGCAGTTGATGGCCACGAAGGGCTTGGCGGTGCGGCGGGACCAGTGGTGCAGGGCGAAGGCGGCGTTCTCCTTGCCGGCGCCCGTCTCGCCCAGGATGAGCACGGGCAGCTCGCTGGCGGCGAGCCTGCGGATGAGCCCATACAGACGATGGAGCGCGGGGTCGGCCACCACGATGACGCGCTCGCCCAGGACCAGCTCCTCGGCCTGCGCCGGGCTCCCCCCGCCCGAGGCGGGGGACCGTGCCGCGCCCCCGGCCCCGGCGTAGAGCACGAGCTGCACTTCCCCCAGGGACACCACGTCACCGGGCTGAAGGGGGTAGACCTGCGACACGGCCTGGCCGTTGACGCGCACCCCGTTGTGGCTCTCCAGGTCCGCCACGCGCACCCCGCCCTCCTCGACGAAGAGGCGGGCGTGGCGGCGGGAGGCGGAGCGGTCCGTCAGGGGGATGTCCGCCTCGGGGGCCCGGCCGACGAGCAGGATGCCCTGGGGGGGAAGGTCCACCAGGGCCGACGTGGTCCCATCCACCACGAGCAGGCGGAACTGGCCGGAACGCTCGCCCATGCGCACCTGGTCATGGCTCCACGTTTGATCCTCACCGCGCATGCGGCGGAGCGTACCACCCTTCCCCACCGCCACCGGGCGGGCAATCGTTGCAGGCAAGGGTTGCGCGCAAAGTTTGCCTGCCCTGCGGCCTCCCAGCCGGTCCCTCTCCGGCGGGAGGCAGTTCCCCAGCCGTCCAGAAGCAGGGTGCGCCCTTTGCAGGGGCCCCTGCCCATTGGGCCGGGACTGCTCGCGTCAGGTGAGAAGACATGCACAGGGTCGAACTCTCTTCTTGCAATCTCAAACGATTGGAAACCGCATCGGACTGTCTGGGTGTTCAGGAGTATGACGCCGTCGTCCGGGCGCACGTGTCCGAGTTGCACGCGGTGGCGCTGCGCCTGTGCCAGAACCCCGCGGACGCGAGGGACTTGGTTCAGGACACGCTGGAGCGGGGGCTGCGCCACCTGGACCGGTACACGCCGGGCACGGATGCGCGGGCCTGGCTGATGACCATTCAGCGCCGGCTCTTCATCGACCGGTGCCGCGCGAAGGCGCAGCACCTGAAGCGGGACATCCCGATGGAGCGGGTGGAGGAGCGCCTCTGCGCCACCGGGCAGGACGCGCTCCCTGGCTGGGCCTCCATCAGCCTCGATGAGCTGCGCGCGGCCTTGAGCCACCTTCCGGAGACCTTCCGGGCCATCTACCAACTGCACGCCTTGGAAGGCTGCTCCTATATCGAGATCGCCCAGAGGCTCGGAATCCCCAAGGCCACCGTGGGCACGCGGCTCATCCGGGCGCGCCGCCGGCTGCGGCAGCTCCTGGAGCCCCTGACGCTGGGCGCCCCGGAGGCGGATGTCTGGGCTTGAGCAGGGAAGGGGCCTACCCGAGCAAGTCCATGCGGTAGCCCACGCCCCGGACGGAGCGGAGCTCGAACCGGGAGTGGCGCGTCCACTCGAGCTTCTTGCGAAGGTTGGAGATGAAGTTGTCCACGGTATGCCCGTCCACGGTGACCTCCGTTCCCCAGACGGAGGAGAGGATTTGATCCCGCGTGAGCGCCGTGCCCGCGTGACGCAAAAGATAGACAAGCAAGTCGAACTCGGTGCGGGTCAGCTCCAGCGCCTGGCCGTCCGCGTTCAGAACACGCCGGGAGGCCAAGTCCACCCGGAAGCGGTCAAAGGCAATCGCCTGGGGAACCGGGGGCGCCCCGGCCCCCCGGCGCGCCAGGGCGCGGATCCGCGCGAGCAATTCACGCAAGCGGTACGGCTTGGGCACATAGTCATCCGCCCCCACCTCGAAACCCTTCACCACGTCCTCTTCCAGGGAGCGCGCGGTGAGCATGAGCACTCGGCTGGAGGTGTTCGCCTGCCGCAGCTCCCGGCACAGGGTGTACCCATCGCCATCCGGGAGCATGAGGTCGAGTACTACCACGTCGAAGCCTGCGCTCTTCACCTGGGCGCGGGCCTCGGCCAGGGTGCTCGCGGCCGTCACCGCGTAGCCCTCCTCTTCGAGGTTGTCCACCAGGGTGAGCCGGAGGTTCGGATCATCTTCGACCACGAGGACGCGGGGGGCGGGGGAGTTCATGCGGAGGGGAAGGTGAGCTCGAACGTGGTGCCCTCGGGGCCCGAGGTGGCGATGCGGACGGTGCCGCCATGAAGCGACAGGATTCTCCGGCAGATGGCCAGTCCCAGGCCACTGCCCCCGCGCGCGGGAAGCCCTTCCTGCCGGAGTCGGCGGAAGTCCTCGAAGACGGCCTCCCAGCTCTCGGGCGGAATGCCCACGCCATTGTCTCCCACGCGCACCACGGTGGCACCCTCCTGGCGGGCCTCCACGCGCAGCACCACCGGCGAGCGGGCGGTGTAACGGCAGGCATTGGAAACCAGGTTGGAGAAGAGCATGCGCAACAGCTCGGGGTCTCCCGGGAGCGCAATCCCAGACAGTCCCGTGGTCTGCAAGTCCACGGAGGCGGAGTGCAAGCGGGCCGTGTCCTCCACGGTGCGTTGCACCAGCTCCTCCAGGGGCACCCGCTCGCGCCGGGCATCCCACCGCCCCTTCTCCAGCCGGTTGTAGGTGAGGATGTTCTCCACGAGCCGGCCGAGCGCATCCGCCTCGGAGATGATGCGCGAGGGGTAGTTGCCCGCGCCGGGGGTGCCGCCGACGCGGCGTTCCAGCGTCTCGGCCATGACCCGGATGGCGGACAGCGGCGTGCGCAGCTCGTGAGACACGGTGGAGATGAACTCCGAGCGCAGCGCGAGGAACCGGCGCTTGCGCTCATGCGCCAGCACCGCGAGCCCGGTGAGGGCCAGCGCCAGCGCGCCACTCCACGCGAGCAGCACGGCCTTGAGACGGTACCCGGACTCCAGCGCCGAGGCGGCCACGGCCATGCGGGGCGCCGCCAGGGAAACAGACAGCCGGGACACCGGCAGGGGCATGTCCGTCTGGGACACCGTCAGGGCGTCGTCCTCGTCCAGGAGCCCCCGCTCGCGCATCTCCTGCTGGACCGTCTCGACGAGCCCACCCAGACGGATCCGCACGCCGCGAGCCCCTTCCGGACCCGAGGGCTCGACATACCAGCCCTCCGCCTGGAGCTGAGGCGCCTCCAGCGGCAAGGCCAGGGCCACCTGCGTCCCGGGGCCTGCGTCCACGCGGGCGGTGAAGTCGGCGAAGGCGACATGGGTCCGCTCGGCCAGCCGGGCCACGCGCTCACGCAGGAAGGCGAAGTCGGAGTGCCCGAAGGACGCTTGCCGCTCCAGGAGGAGGCGCTGGAGGCCTTCGAGCCGGGAGCCGCTCCGCCCCTGGAGCCCCTCGCGCAGCAAGGCCTGCATCAACGCGGGGTCGGGCTGGCCCTCGGCCTGGAACCGCTCCAGCAACCACAGGGCGCCGGTGGTCTCCTTCACCACGGGCAGCACGAAGCTCGTGCGGTGGGTGAGCCACTCCCGAAAGGCGTGCTCGATGTCCGGGCGCCGGCCCGCCCGCTGGGCCGTAAGAAAGCGATCCATGAGCCGCAGCCGCTCCGCCCACGCACTGTCTGGCGCCTCGCGGGCGGCCAGCGCCCCGGGCCCCTGGGCCTCCAGGGCGGCATGGAGCGTGCGGGCCGGGGTGGCGTCATCCCCCCGGGGCGCGGCGGTGCGGGGCAGGCGCTGCTGGCCCGCGCGGAACAGCAACACCTCGGTGTCCATCAGGAGCGGATCCGCCGCGGCCTGCTCGATGCGCGGCGTGGCCTCCTCCAGCGCCCGCCGCAGCGAGTCCGTCAACGCCTGCCGGGCATACTGCTCCAGCGCCCGCCGCTGATCCTCCAGCGCTCGCCTACCGCCCTCGCGCTCGCGCAGGAAGATGCCCTGCAGGAACAGCAGGCCCGCGGTGAGCACCGCGAGCCCGATGCCCAGGGCCACGAGCGTGGGAAGGAGCTTGCGCCACATGGATCAGCGCACCACGGGGATGTGATCGAAATCCATGGTGGCCACGGGGGCTTCCTTCTCGAACTTGTCCCCGCGCCCATCCAGGGCCCGGGCCTGCTGGATGAGCTGGCGCAGCTCGCTCACCTCGTCGCGGGTGCGCACGGGCTCCGGGAGCTGCTGCCACAGGCGCATCAGGTGGTGGTAGGAGAGGTTGCGCACCCAGTACGAGCCGCGCAGCTTCTCGGCGAACAGGGCCACCACCGCCGAGAGCTGGGCGGGGCCCGAGGCGGCCTCCAGGCTGTGGCGGACGAGCGAGGGGGACAGCGGCTCGGTGATTTCGCGGGACTGGCCCTCCTCCAGGCGGGTGGCGGGGTCCTTGTAGCGGATGCGCAGCGTGGCGAAGGGGGAGGCGCCGCGAGCCTGGCCCTCGTGGAACTTCACCTCGTAGAGGGCGGTGATGGTGTGGCCCGCGCCGATGTCGCCCGCATCCACCCGGTCATTGGCGAAGTCCTCTTTCTGGAGGAGACGGTTCTCGAAGCCAATGAGCCGGTAGCGCACCACGCGGGCGGGGTCGAACTCCACCTGCACCTTCACGTCCCGGGCGATGAGCTGGAGCGTGCCGGTGAACTGCTCGACGAAGAGGCGCCGCGCCTCGGGCAGCGCGTCCACGTAGGCATATTGCCCATCGCCCACCTGGGCCAGCCGCTCCATCAGCTCGTCATTGTAGTTGCCCATGCCGAAGCCCACGGTGGTGAGCCGCACGCCCTTGCGCGCGTACGCCTTCACGGACTGGAAGATGGCGTCCGCCTGGGTGATGCCGTTGTTGGCCACGCCATCCGAGCAGAGGATGATGCGGGTGGTGGCGCCCTCGCGCACCTGGCTGGCGGCGATGGCGTAGGCCACCTCCAGACCGGCCTGCACGTTGGTGGAGCCCTCGGGGTGCAGGGCGTTGATGGCCTCCAGGATGCGCTCGCGGTCCTGGACGCGGGTGGGTTCGAGCACCGTGCGGGCCGTCGAGCCGTACACGACGATGGCCAGGGTGTCGCGCGCATCGAGCTGATCCACCAGCATCGCCAGGGAGCGCTTCACCAGCCCCAGACGGTTCTCCATGTCCATGGAGCCCGACACGTCGAGGGTGAAGACGAGGTGGGCGGGCAGCCGCTGGGCGGCGCTGACCTTCTGGCCCTGGAGGCCCACGTGCAGCAGGTGGTAGCCGCGGCGGTTGGGGGAGGGGAAGGCCTCCACCTGCACGCCGAAGGGCTCCTCGCCCGGGTCGCGGTAGCCATAGCGGAAGGCGTTGATGAACTCCTCCACGCGGATGGCCTCCTCGGCGGGCAGCACGTTGCGCGAGAGGTAGGCGCGCGCGAGGGAATAGGAGGCGGTGTCCACATCCACGGAGAAGGTGGAGACGTTCTCCTCCTCGGTGTCGATGGTGGGGTTGACGCCGTAGTGCTTGAAGTACATGTCCGCGAACGGCTTGCCGTTCACGACGGCCACGCGGGAGAACTCCGAGGACGTCTCCTTCTTGGGGGGAGGGCGGGGCAGGGGCCGGGGCCCCGAGGGCTCTGTCCGGCCGGAGACGGAGATGGCCTCCGTGTAGCCTTCTTCGGAGCTGGTGTCTCCGGGAGGGCGCTGGGAAGGGGGGCCGAGGGCACAGCCGGGGCCCAGGACCATCACCCCGAACACCGCGAGCGTGGCGAGGGCGGCCTTCTGGAGCTTCAAGGACATGGCATCTCCGTGCGGCCGGCCAGGAGTGGCCGGAACGACCGGTAACGTCGCATCCGGGGGGCGGGGAAGCCTCCAGGCTGTCTCATCTCTTCCTCACGGTTTGCTCATGCGGGGCCGAAGCCGGCAGTCTAGGCTAGGCGAAGTCATTCCGTTCAGGGGGACACTGAGACGATGCTCGTTGTGCGTGCGGGCGCAGGGGCCAGAATCGGCGGGCTTCGCCTGCCCGCGGTCTGGCGGATCCTCTGGAAGGCCGAGGCACTGGTCCTTGCCATGCTGCTGGGGTGCAGCACTGCTCGGCCGATGAGCCGGGTGGATACTGGAGCAGACGGAGAAACCCTGATCTACATCCCCCGCGCCGCCACGGTAGAGCCGGTGGGGGTAGCGCCGGAGCAAGTGACGGAGGCGATCCGGAAACTGGCGCGCGAGGTGCGTCTGACAGGCTCACCCCGGCAGACCGTGGAGCGTCTGTTTCAACTCGACGCGCTCCATGGGGACTACCTCTACCTCCTCGGAGAGCGAAAGATTCTCCCGCTGGGACCGTCAGGGATGCCCCTGGAAGGGGCGTTGACGAAGGAAGAGCAGAACCTCGTCAGCCGGTACAAGGCGTGGTGCCGGAGTGCCCAGGGGGTGGAGGGCGATTGCCTGGGGGGCGCGCTCGTGGGCGGCAAGTACCTGGACAAGCAAGGCCGGTACATGCTCGCCATGGCCCTGAGCAAGAGTCCGGTGCTGGAGGAGTTCGAGAAGGCGCTGGGCGAGAGGGTGCACATGCGGGCCGTCCTCCAAGCCGCGCTTGGGGCTGTGGTGACGCTCCTTGTCCTGCTCGCGTTGCCCGAGCCCATCACGAAGTTTGTAGCCGCGTGGGCCACTGCGGCGCTCGTGCTCTGGGTGGGCGCCAGCACGCTCTACAACCTCGTGAAGGGGTGGTTCCAGTTGATGGAAGAGGTGAAAGCCGCAACCACCTTCGAGGAGATCCGTGAGGCGGGCGAGAAGTTCGGCAAGCTGTTCTCGCATGAGGCGGCGCAAGCGTTCGCCCTGATCGCCATGGCGCTTCTGACGCACACGGCGAAGGGGTTCGCGGAGCAAGTGGCGAGGCTCCCCGGTTCGGCGCAAGTGTCGATGCAGGCAGCGGGCAGAGAAGGGATCTTGTTGTCAGAAGTGGGCGCGGTGGAGTCCGTGGCTGTGACGGCCGAGGGATTCAGCGTGGCTCTGGCACCGGGCGCGGTGGCGATGGCGGTGCGCGGCGCGCGTGCTGACCGCACGGAGAAGCACCACATCGCAACCATTGCGAACATGAAATCCTCCTTGCGAGGTGGCCCATGGACTCCCCTGTTCGAGGAGCTTTTCGCCAGGGCGGGAATGAGGCTGAAGGACCGCCACAACGTCGTGCCAATCCGGGGGCACAAGGGGCCTCACCCGCGGCGATACCATCAGCTCGTCCTGGAGAGTTTGCAGAGCGCGCTGGGAGGCTGTCGTACCATCGCGGAATGCCGGGCGCGGTTGCTGCCCGCGCTGGATGACCTCGCCAAGCAGATCTCCACAAGTGGAACGGAGTTGAACCGGCTCGTCACACTGGAGAAATGACGCTAGAAATTCCCCATGTCCCCGCGCTTCTTCCAGCTCGCCGACGATCTCGATGTTCCCCACCGCTGGTACTTGGCTACGCCCATCGACAGCCGTGGCCGCAAAGTGCACGACTGGGACTTCATCAGGGGAACGCCCGTCCACGTCGACGGACGGTTGAGCATTCCCATCAAGATTGCAGGCAGGCCGCTGGACTTCTCTTGGGCGCTCCTGAGCGTCCCCGTCGTCCACGTCAAGGTGGCTTCCATGCTGGCGGATCGTGCTCCCGGCGACGTCCAACTCATCCCCGCGGATATCGAGGGCCAACGGGATCAGTACCTCGTGCTCGTGGCAACGCGCCTCATCCGCTGCATCGATGAGGAAGCCTCCAAGGTGCGATTCTGGAAGCCAGAACACGGAGTTCCCGACAAGGTCGGGCAATACATGGGCGTGGACCGCCTGCGCATCGACAAGCGGAGGGTTGGGAACGCCGGGGTGTTTCGCCCCGAAGGGTGGGAGGTGGCCTTGCTGGTTTCCGAGGAGCTCAAGAACGCCATCGAGGACATGGGCGTCACGGGCGCGCGATTCGAGGAGGTCTAGCAGCCCACCCGGAGCGGCGGGCCGCGGGGTCTACCTGGGGACGGGGTCAGGTGAGGGGCTTTCGCGGCTGTGGGGGGGCATTGAGCAGGAACTCCGGCTTCGTGCCCCGGGCATACGCTTCCAGGTTGAGGGCAATCCGCTCCAGGCTCCGCGACATGTTGACGTCGGTGACGCCGGCGATGTGCGGGGTGGCGATGACCTGCGGAAGTTGCAGGAGCGGATGGGTGGGGTCCACCGGCTCTTCCCAGAAGACATCCAGCCCGGCCCCCGCGAGGTGGCCCGAGCGCAGCGCCGCGAGCAACGCCTCTGGCTTCACCAGATTGCCCCGCGCGATGTTGACGAGGAGGGCCCCGGGCTTCATGGCCGCCAGCGCGGCCTCGTCCAGGAGGTTCTCCGTCTGAGCGCTGGCACGGACCGCGAGGAGGACACAGTCCGCCTGCCCCAGGGCCTGAGGGAGCGCATCGGCGCCGAAGACGCGAACCCCCGCGGGGCCGCCCTTGGAGGCATCCTGACGGACCCCGAGGACGTGCATCCCGAACGCCTGGAGACGCACGGCCAGGGCGGTCCCGATATCGCCCAGCCCGACGATGCAGGCCACCTTGCCGAGCAGGGCCGAGCCCTGGGGCCGGGCCCATTGCCCTGCGCGCAACCCAAGCTCGGCGGTCCGGAGCTGCCGGGAGAGCGCGAGGAGGAGGAGAATCGCGTGCTCGGCGACCGACTCGGCGTTGCCCGTGGCGGAGGCGCGCATGTGAGCGACCCACACGCCCAGCTCCGTGGCGGCCGGGATGTCCACGTTGTCGAAGCCGGTGCCCACCGTCTGGACGAAGCCCACGGACGAGTGCAGCAGGACCTCCCGGGAGAGGCGCCCCCCCATCGTCACGAAGGCATCGAAGGGACCCGCCTCGGAATATGGCTGGTTTGCCAGGAAGAGCACCGAGTGAGCAGGCAGCCGGGCCGCGAGTTGCTCCGCGAAGGAGCGGTAGTCAGGGGTCCGGCTGGTGAAGGCAATGCGCATGGAGGGGAGCGTAAGCGCCCGGAGGGCGCCTGTCCCAGGCCACCTGTCGGTAGAGCAGGGGGGCGGCCCTGGGCTTCCGGGTTGGCGCTCCCTGGAGCCGCTCCCACCTTCCAATCCAGGGAGGCATACCGCATGGATGCGCATCGTTTGCCGAGAGGCTTGGGGTGGTTGAGCGTGGGGCTGGGGCTGACTGAGCTCACCTTCGCGGAAGGGATCTGCAAGCTCCTGAAGCTCAGAGGCCACGCCGGGGTGGTGCGCGCCCTGGGGGCGCGGGAGCTCCTCACGGGCATTGGCCTCCTGTCGCAGCCCGAGCGCCGTCCCTGGCTCTGGGCGCGCGTGGCGGGGGATGCCCTCGACCTGTCGCTCCTGGGGACCACGCTGAACCGCCCCAGCCCGTCGGCTGCCGCCTGGCGGTTCGCCTCGACGGTGGCGGTGCTGGGCATCACCCTGATCGACATCTACGCGGCGAGCGCGCCCCGGATCCGGCGGATGTCGCTGCCGGAGAACCTGGACGTGAAGGGAGGCCCCGCGGAGAGCTGGAGGGGCAGCGGCCTCGCGGAGGACGTGGGCGGGAAGGGCGAGAGCGTGAGCACGGAGATGGACGAGGCGAAGCGGCATCAGATGATGCAAGAGGCGCAGATCCGGCTCGGACTGCCGGATCCGGAAACCCTCACGCCGCGAAGCTGAACCCCTGTCCTGGCGCTCCTGGCCCATCCCAGGAGCGCCGAATCAGTCCACGGGCAAGCCGTGGGGCCTTCCGCCCATAAAGCAGTGCAAGGTATTCTCTGGAGGCCAGGCGGGACGCAGGGGTTCCTGCCTCGGAGGATGGAGGAGCCGTGGCCAAGAGCCAGTTGCCGCAGCGGACGTTCCTCGATTTGACGTGCGGGCTGATCGAATCCCAGAGCCTCGCGCAGTTACAGGAGCGCACGGAGTCGCTTCTGTCGAAGCTCTTTCAAGCAGACCATGTGGCGTTCTGCCGGATGAATCCGGAATTACCCACGGGGTTCGATTGGAAAGCGAGCACGACGGGACATTTCCTTCAGAGTTATTACCAGTGGTACCAGGAGGACTTCGTCTTTCGCTGGCTCTCGCAGCGCCCCAACACCGCTTGGAGCGATACGGAGATGCTTCGGGGCCAGAAGCTCGTGGAGACAGAGACGCACCGGCGTAGCCGGGAGTCGCACCTGAACTTGAGGCATGTCCTCGCGGTCTTGCTGGCTCCCGGGGGCCAGATGAGCGGCGGTGCGCTCGCGCTGTACAGCGAGCGAGTCAGACCTTTCTCCGCGGAGAACCGGCGCTTGTTGCAAAGTCTCACCCCTGCCTTGTCGGGGGCGTTCCAGAACATCGCGCGATTCGGTGCGCTGTTCTCTCACAGCCAACTGCTGGAGGAGATGCTTCGCCAGCAGGGGGCCAATGCCATCGTGTGGGATGCCCGGCGGGAGGAAATCTTCCGGGTGGGGGCCGTCACGTCATTGCTGGAGAAATGGTTCCCCTCTCGCTCTGACCGGGATGCACAGGGAATCCCTTGGGCCTGGAGCGATCGGCTGGCCACGTTCATGGCGGCGAACGCCCTCCTCCATTCCACCCCGCACGCGTGGCGGGAAAAGGGGGAGATGAGTTCCCTGGAGGTGTGCTTCACCCGGCTGCCGCGCATCGACGGCCGTGACCTATGGGAGTTGCGGTTGAAAGAGGTCCATCTGGTGCCCGAAAAGTGGCGGCAGATACTGACGGCCAGACAGTTCGAAGCGGTGGCCCTGGTGGTTCAGGGCTTCGCCGACAAACAGATCGCCGACAAGCTCCGGATCACCAATGACACGGCGAAGGACCACGTCCACGCGTCCTTCAGGAGATTGAAGGTATCGACCCGGGCCGAACTCATCGTTCTGGCCAATAGCTCTTGAGCCTCTTCGGCGCCGGAGCGGCCCCTTCGCGTGGAAGGACCCGCCCCGGCGCCCTCGGGCACGGTGGGGACAGCGAAGCTCCTCAGGAGGAATGCGCCGCGCTCATGAGGTCCCCCTCCGCGAAGAGGCCCAGATAGAGAACACGGGTGGTGCGTGCGGACAGCAGCAGCGCGGCCTGCTCCTCCCGGTCCGTCAGGGGACTCAGCAGCGACGTCAGCTCCTCCACGTGCCCCTCATCCGCGGTGCCGTGCGCCTTCAGGAAGGTGACGGCCTTGCGGATGTTGGGAATGGTGTTGGCCGCGAGCATCCGCTTCACGGACTGGCTGGCGCGGTGCACGGACAGGTACTCCAGCACATAGGCCGTGCCGAGGAACGCCTCGGGCCGGCCGCAGCGCGAGGTGAAGCGGTTCCAGGCGACATAGGCGGTGACCGCGGGGGTGGGCGTCTGCCGCTCGACGCGCTCGGCCGGCCAGCCCAGGTTCTTCAGGTCCGCCAGCAGCCAGCGCTCATGCCCGCGCTCCTCGGCGGCCTTCTGCAGGAGCAGATCCCCCAACTGGGGGTGCAGGCCCAGGCGCTTCATGCGCCGGCCCGCCTCGGCCAGCAGCGGCGTGGTCCAGCGCGCGTAGTGGTACGTCTGGATGAGGTAGTGGACGTAGCGGTCCTTGTCGATGCTGCCGTCGAAAAGCCGCCGCGCCTCGGGGTGCGCGTCCAGCTCCTCGAGCAGCGTGCGCGCCTCGTGCTCCAGGGCGGTGATCCAGTTCATCGTGTGGGGGGATTCGGTGTGCGAGTGCATGGACGTCTCCTGTTCGGGCCCCGGGATGGGGACCGTAGGTGTGGATGTGAAGTGGGTGAGATGGAGGAATTCGGGCGCGAGCGGCGCGGCTCAGCCGCGCGAGGCCCGGGCGGTCAACTTGTCGAAGAACGCCAGCGTGCTGGCGGGAACATCCTGGAGCGCCGAGACGAGTGGCAGGGAGAAGCGGCGGAAGCGCGCGTCGTAGAGGGGCTCGGCGATGAACCGCGCGCCCAGCTTGCCGGAGAAGAGCGACAACACCGGGGGAAGGCACAAGCCTTCGAACCGCCCCTGCCGGGCGCGCTCCCGCTGCGCGGGGGTGTAGAGGGGCGCGGCCGGCGCCTCCGGGGACCTGGGGCAGGTGAGCGTCCGCGCGCGCCACCGGGTGCTGAGCAGCCCCTGGTAGGCGGCCACCTGGAAGAGGATGCCCGCGTCCTCGGCCGAGTCCGTCTCCGTGTTCGCGGAGGCGATCCAGTGCGTCACCCCCCGGCGGCGGCTCTCCTGATGGAGCCCGGCGTACAGCCACAGGAGGACCGCGGAGTGGCGCCAGTCCTTGAGGATGCAGAAGCGGGTGGTCTCGGCGAACACCAGGTCCGGGCCCCCCAGCTCGGACAGGTCCACCTTGGTCTCCAGATCGATGCCCAGCCGGCTTCCCGTGGCGCGGGCCACCTCGGGGTTGGGCAGCAACAGGCGGGTGGTGGCCACGGGCACGCCATCCGCATAGACGATGACGTGGGCGGTGGTCGCCAGGGTGTCGAAGCCGTTGTTCTCCCGGGGCACGGCGTGGGCCGTGCGCTCGATCAGTTCCAGCTCCTTGCCGAAGACCTCCCAGCGCACGCGCAGCGCATCGTCGAGCTGCTGCTGGGTGGTGGCGATGTGGCAACTCAATGTCGTCATGAACCCCTCGGGATGGCCCGGCGTCATGCCGTGCCTTCAGGAAAAGGTTCGTGGCCAGAAGCCCGAGTTCGCCGCGGCCCTCGCTTTTATCCGGCTGGATGGGATGGCGTGCGGTTGTCAATACCCCCAAAGGGGGAGAGGAATCGGAGGGCGAGATGAGCCAACCTTGAACGTCATGTCACACGCCATGCGCTTGTCGAACTCCACGGCGCTGCATCGAAGAACCGGGTGAGATGCATCGGATGCATGAGCGGCCACGTCCTGGCGAGGAGGAGGGGATGCGCAATCCATCACCGGAAGCAGAAATGGTCTTGCACCAGCGGCTGCTGGAGCGCGATCCGCTGGCCTATTACGACGTTTTCCAGATGTACATGAATCGGCTCGCGAAGAAGCTGGAGGAGCTTGGCTACGATGTCGATGTCGCCCGCGATGCTGCCCTCGAGGCGGTCCTGGCTTACCGCAAACAGCCGGAGCGCTACGATCCCCGGAAGGTTCACCCTTTCACCTACATCATGGGGGTGGCCAAATATAAGGCGGCGGACCGGTGGCGCTCTGTCGCGGCGGGGGCCCGGCGAGAAAAAAAACAGGGTGATGTCGAACTCCTGCTGAGGACTCCGAACGATCCAATGGAGAGGATGGAAACCTCTGCGCGGGTGCGTCAAATCGTGGAGTCGCTGGAGAAGGGGAAGGTTCTGAGCGAGCGGGACCAAGCCCTGCTCCGGCTGATCCTGACGGGGGAGAGTTCGACCGAGGAGCTGGCGAAGGCCTTGCGGTTGCCCCCGATGTCCAAGGAAGACCGCCAGACAGAGGTGAAGCGGCACCGGGACCGCCTCATGAAGCAGTTGGAACGTTTCTTCGGAAAGGAGGACTCAGATGACGGCGCCTGATTGGCTCAAGGCCGCGGCTGAACGCAGCGCGGAGGACCCCGCGTCGCTTGCCTACGTCTTCGCGCAATACCGCAAGCACGAGGGCAAATCCGCCGAGGAGCTTGCCGCGATGCTGGGCTGCTCCCTGACGGTGCTCGATGAACTCTCCCTGTGCCGCCGTCCCGAGCAGGAGCGCTTCGCCGAACATCTGCGGATGATCGGTGAGCGTTTCGCCGTGGATCCTCGCAAGCTCGCGGCGGTGCTCAGGCGGGTTGAGGTGTTGGACAGGCTCCCCCCGGTCGAGAATGGACGTACCGCCGTGCGCGATGACTCCTATCTGCTGGCGGCGCGCGACCACTCCCAGGATGACGGGACGGGCACATGAGTGAGGGCTGGCTGCAAAAAGCCGTGAAGGATTGCGGCCTGCCCGCCTCCGCTGCCTTTCCCAGGGACCTGGCGGAGGACATTCCCTTGGCGTTGCCAATCACCGTGGTGCCCCTGCCCGAGCTCACCCCCCAGAAGGGGCTGGAGTGGCTGGTGTCTCACAAACGCGCGCACGGTGGACTCGCGGGAACGAATGGCCTCAAGCATGGGTTCACGGTGGCCCAATCCGGGGTGGCCGTGCTCTTCCTGAACAGCACGGATCCGGCTGACGAGCAGCGTTTCACGTTGGCGCACGAGGTGGCCCACTTCGTCCTCGACCATCATCAACCCCGGCAGCGGGCGCTGGATGGGCGGGGGCAGGACATCCTCCCGGTGCTGGACGGTACCCAGACGCCCTCCGTCGCTGAACAGTTGTTCTGCGTGTTCGAACGCGTTCCCTACCGCGTCCAGACCAACTTCATGGACCGCAACGGCGAGGGAAAGCCCCGCACGGGGCAGGTGATGGAGTCGGAGCAGCGCGCGGACCGGCTTGCCTTCGAGTTGTTGGCGCCCCGGCA
Organism: Allostigmatella hybrida; assembly: GCF_020103775.1. NCBI lineage: Bacteria > Pseudomonadati > Myxococcota > Myxococcia > Myxococcales > Archangiaceae > Allostigmatella > Allostigmatella hybrida. The sequence continues at coordinate 183,776 of NZ_JAHXBH010000011.1, read as the reverse complement.
GGAACTGCTTCCACTGCTCAGTCACGGGGGGCGGGCAGCGCTGGAGGCCCGCCTCATCTCCCGCTTCGGGCTGCCGGTGAAGGAGGCGCGGACCTACGCGTGGTGGCTGCTGGGAGAGCAACCTTCCCGGCGTCCCTTCCTGACGTCTGTACCGCATGAAGAGGAGCGTGACTGATCATGGCGCGTGGTGGCACAGCGGGGCAGGGGCGCTTCATCGGAGACGATGACTACTGGGATGGCTTCAATGAGAACCTGGAGTCCACGCTCGATCTCGACACGTGGTCGATCGGGCTCGACATTGAAAAGCTGATTTCCGACATCCACGCCCAGGTCTCGGGTTCGGCGACCGCTGAAGAGACCATCCAGGCGACGGTCCGCACGGGGATTCTCCGCAAGCTCAAGGAGCACACGAAGCTCGACGTGGCGGGGGTCTACCCGGCCAGCGAGGAGCGGCTGCGGACGGTCTTCGAGGCGTTGTTGTTCCCGGGCCGGGTCGAGGCCGTGACCAGCAGCGTGGCCTCCCATGACAGCTTGCCCCTGGGAATCACCCAACTGGGGGCCGCCGTCGTGGGCTATGGCGGGACGTCTGGCACGTTCTCCCAACGTCTCTTCCGCAAGGAGCTGTCCACCAGGGACGCGGATCCGGTCCAGGCGGCCATGGAGTGCATGAGTGAGCGTCACGAGCGCTCCGGCATGGGGCGCCGCGACAACCTGTCCATGCTGGCGCGCCGGGGACTGCGGGACTACGCCGAGCGGGCCATCCTCCTGGACAAGGCCCAGGCGGAGTGGCGCGTCGGCCAGGGAAACCCCTGCTCCCGGGAACTGCTCTCGGGGTCTGGCTATCCCCGCTTGCTGAAGGCCTCGCTCAAGCTGCTGCGCAGGCTCATCGGTGAGCACAAGAAGTTCGTCTTCGTGCCTCATGCCATGGAGGAGCGAGGCTACCTGACGCTCGGACACGCGCTCCAGGCGGGGGAATACGCCATCATCCGGACGCTGGAGTCCGACAGCGCCTACTTCGCCGAGCGGTGGAGCTATCCCAGCGAAGAGCTCCGGAGCGAGGTCCTCGACTTCGTGAGGGGGTATTGCCGTGACATCCTCATTGGCCTCTTCCGGTCCTCCGCGAACGCGCCCCCCTGTCTCTTCTTCGCGCACCGCGAGCATGTGCACGTCGCGGCACACATCGTCATGGCCGACAGCCTCATCCATCCCAGGCGGGGCTTTCCCATGCTGCTCGATGTCGCGGATTCCTCGTGCCGGGGCGTGTTCGGCACGGACTCCTTCCAGGGGCTTGTCCAGGACGCCTACACGCGCGCGGGGGGCAAGTACCAGTACCTCAACGAGCGCTACGGCCGTCAGCGGGAGCGGTAGAACATGGCGAATGACAATCTTCCGAAGTACCCGGGGGTAGCTCAGGGCAGCAAGTCCTCGCGGGCCGTGGGAGGAGATCCCCGGCAGGTGCCTCACTCCGCCGAGGGGGGCGTCCTGCCTGAAAGGGCGCCGCGTCCAGTGGCTGCTGCGGGAACCATGAGAGACGGCCGGCCCCCCAGCCCGGCCTCCCCGCTGGCCGCTGGCATACGCCAGGCCCCTCCGCCCCCTGCCCGGCAGCCCGTTCCTCCTCCCCGTCCGGCACCGCCTGCGGTGGCCCGGCAGCCGCCGGAGCCGAACAGCAACCCCAACGAGGTCCGCCGGCAGTTTTCCAAGGAGGACCTCGATACCTTCACCGAACTGCGCGCCCAGGCGGATGTGGCCGCGAAGGAACTGGACCCCGAACTCGAGAAGGCGGTGGGGTTCACCCATTTCGACAACGCATCGAGCGAGGACAACCTCCTCACCGTGTTGATGACCCGGGAGGATCTGCACAAGTTGCCCTCACAGACGCTCGTGCGGGTGAAGTCCCTGGAGGACAAGCGCTCCTATCTGGGCGTGATCGTCCGCGGCCCCTTCTCCGAGCCGGATGCCGTGGCCGCCAACTCCAGCATCGCGGTGGGGGTGGTCGTCCAGGGCAAGAAGCTCTCCTATACCTTCGACTACCACGGCCGGGCCGAGCTCGAAATCCTCGGGGAGGAGAGCGACGGCAAGCTGATTCCGCCCGGCCACCGCCCCCGCCCCAAGAGCCCGGTCTTCCTGCTGGATGACGAGGAGAGCGAGCACGTCCTGGGGATGAAGGGAGAGCTGTGTTTCGGAATGGTCGTGGGCTACGCGCAGATGGAGGCGCGGATCGATGCCCTGGACAAGTCCGTGCTGCCCCGCCACACGGGCATCATCGGGACCACCGGCGCGGGCAAGTCCACCACCGTCGCGACGCTCATCCACCGGACCCAGTCCTCGGGGGTCGCCACCATCGTCTTCGATGTGGAGGGGGAATACACCCATGTGGATCAGGCCACCGACGATCCGACGATGCTCGCGGCCCTCGCGCGCAGGAAGCAGCTCCCCGAAGGGGTGAAGGATCTCCACATCCATCACCTGACGGGCCGTGACACCCGCAACCTCCGTCACCGGCACAGACATGCCTTCGCGTTGAACTTCTCGAACCTCTCCCCGCACGCCATCGCGGAGATTCTCGAGATGACGGACGCGCAGCAGGAGCGCTTCCACAAGGCCTACGAGGTCACCAAGCTGTTGTTGGAGGACTTCAAGATCTTCCCGAAGACTCCCGACGAGCAGCGGCAGTTGCTGGAACTCGATGAACTCTCCACGGGCTATCCCTGCATGACCCTCCAGCACCTCCTGGATGTCGTGAGCACATACATCTATGTCCTCAGCAGCGAGGGCAGGGCGGAGAGCAAGGCCAAAACGAAGGGAAGCTCCCGGCAAGCCCAACTGCCCGTTGAAGGCATCGAGGAGCCGGTCCCTGAGGTGGCGCCTTCCCAGGGGCCTCAGCTCTACAGTGCGTTCAAGGAGCATGCATACCGGGTCCTCGCCCGGGTGCATGAGCAGAGCAGCCGGAACGAGGTGAGCTGGAAGGCCTTGTTTGGCAGGCTCCTGCGCCTGCGGCGCCTCAAGATCTTCGACGTGGGGAGCGCTCTGGGGGTGGATTATGACTCCATGCTGACCCCGGGGCGGGTGTCGGTGATCGATCTGTCGGACACGGACTCGCCCCAGATCAACAACCTCGTCATCGCGGAGATCCTCCGGGGACTCCAGGAGCGGCAGGAGGAGCGCTACCAGCGGGCCCAGGAGCAGAACCGCCCCGTCGATCCAGCCCTCATCATCATCGAGGAGGCCCACGAGTTCCTCTCGGCGAGCCGCATTGCACAGATGCCGGTGCTCTTCGAGCAGGTGGCCCGCATCGCCAAGCGCGGCCGCAAGCGCTGGTTGGGGCTCGTCTTCGTCACCCAGTTGCCTCAGCATTTGCCCAACGAGGTGCTCGGCCTGCTCAACAACTTCATCATCCACAAGATGAGCGACAGCACCGTCATCTCCCGGATGCAGAAGTCCATGGGCGGCATCGACGAGAGCCTCTGGAACCGCGTCCCCCGGCTCGCCCCCGGGCAGGCCCTCGCCGCGTTCAGTTCCTTCAAGCGGCCTTTGATGATCAACGTGGACCCTGCCCCCGTGAAGCGGCTGCTCGTGGACTGAGAGGAACTCCCCCGAAAGGGGGATGGGCCCTCGACGGCGCCTTTCCGTGTCAGCACCCGCGAGAGGCGCATCGCCTCATGGAAGGCATCGAGCGGGCCGCTCAGGCCCGGTGTCGCTTCTCTCCCGAGTGCCGGCGATGACGGCGGTGTCCTTTCGGACAGCTCGTTCCCATTGCGCTGGCGCCCTGGATGGGCGCATGCCATAGCAGCCCCTCCTCACCCATCATCGAAGACAACTCAAGAGGGATTGAATCATGGGCAAATTCACCGTGATGCATGAGATCCACTGCAACGAGGACGCTTTCTGGAAGCTCTTCTTCGACAAGGAGCTCAACGAACGGCTTTATCGCGAGGCCCTGGGCTATCCCGAATATCAGACCGTCGAGCAGAACGAGACGAGCACGGAGATCGCCCGGAAAGTCTCCGCGTGCCCCCGGATGAACCTGCCTGGTCCGGTCATGAAGATCTTTGGCTCCGGCTACCGGTACATCGAAGAAGGCCGATTCGACAAGGACACGAAGCGCTGGACGGCGAAGCAGATTCCCAGCACCCTGGCAGACAAACTCAGGCAAGAATCCATGCTGAGCGTCGAGCCCATTGGACCGGACCGTGTCCGGCGCGTTATCAGTTACCTCGTCGAGGCCAAGATCTTCGGGATCGGCGGCCTGGTGGAGTCTTCCTTCGAGAAGCAATTGCGCGAGGAGGGCGACGAGAGCGCGGTCTTCCTGAACAAGTCCCTCGCCGCGTCCAAGTGAGCCAGTCCCCGACGCGCTCAATGGCCTCGCGCTCGTAGGTCTTCTCCACCAGCCTCCGGCGCATCTCCTCGTCGCTCCAGGCTGCCACTGACACGTGCTGCTGCAGCCGTTGCCGCAACGGTAACGGCCACAATGGTGAGTGGTGCAACCCGGGCGGGCGCAATAAACCGAACCGGCCCTTCCTGCGTTGATGAGCCCGATGCGACGGAAACTCCTCCCAGTCCTGGGGCTCCTCCTGGCCGCGATGGGCGTCTGGGCCTGGGGAGAAGCCCTGAAGATGCCCCCTCCCGCCTCTTCAGGGCCGTTCCCCTCTCCCCCGAGTGCGTCCTCCTCCCACCTCGCCCCCAGCACCGAACCTGCTCCCCTCGGTGCGGACACCTCCGGCCCAGCGCCCTTCCCGGACGAGCCTGCGCTGGAGGAGGTCGAGGTGGCCCTGCCCCGGCCCGCGCGCGCCACCCTGAGGGTGAAGCTGGAGCCTCTCCCCCGGAAGACCTGGCAGGAGTCTCCGCTGCTCAGTGGAATCCGGGTCATCCTCGAGCGTGAGGGCTTCCGGAAGGAGGCCTTCACCAATGGCCAGGGCATTGCCCTCTTCGAGGAGCTGCGGCGCGATACCTATGCGGTCTCCCTTGATCATCCCGGCTGGGACCGCATGAAGCGCTCCGTGCACGTGCATGCCACCTCGAAGGAGGAGTCGCTGTACATCTCCCAGGCCTGCGAGATTCGCGGGAGACTCGTGGACCCCCAGGGCAGGGTTCCCCGGGGGGCCAGGCTCTGGATCTCAGGTCCGGAGCACGAGGCCCTCGAACGCACCTTCGGCCTGCCAGCGCCTCCTGCGGACGACACGGACATGGAGGACGAGCCGGAAGCACCAGGCGTCGAGCTCCCACTCACCCCCGAGGGGAGCTTCACCCTGGAGCGCATCGACTGTGACGACTACGTCCTGTTTGCGACGGCCCCGGGATACGGTCCGGTCGAGCGTCGCATCGCCCTGTCGACCGTGAATGTGGACAACACGGGGCTGGTGCTCCTTCCCGCTGCGGCGTTGCTCGTCAAGGTCCGTGGCTCGCAGGAGCAGTGGGGCGACACCACCCTCCACGTTTCCCAGGACGGACCGGAGCAGACCCTGTCCCTGGATGAGCGTGGCACGGCCCTCTTCGAGGGGCTCACGGGCGGAGAGGTGACGGTGGAGCTTCAGCAGGGCAAGGGGCCGGTGAGGTCTCGCACCGTCCACTTGGAGGAAGGCAAGACCGGGCGCGTGGACTTCTCCCTCGAGTCCTCCACCCTGACCGTCACCGTCGTGGACGATGCGGGCCAGCCCCTCAATCAGAGGTTTGTCCTGGCCACTTGTGAGGGAGAGGGTGGAGAAGAGCGGAGGGCCACGACGAACACGAATGGGGTGGCGGTGTTCGGGCAGGTCCCTCTCAGACCCTGCACGCTCTCCCTCTCCGATTGGCCCCAGGCAGGCACCTTCCGGGTTACGCCCCCCGGCCCCGCGCGCTGGGTGTTTCCCTCCGCGGAAATCGAGGCGCGCGTGGAGGGCATTCCCTACCGTTCCTCCCCTCAGTCCGTCTGGCTCCTGGAGCCGCTCGCTCCCCGTGGGACGCGCGTGCTCAACCGGGGAATCCCCAGCTTCTTTTCCCGGCTGCCCGCTGGGCGCTACCGCCTCACGTTCCACGTCGCGGAGGGGGGAGGTGAGGCCGAGGTGGAGGTCACCCCCGGCTCGAAGCAAAAGCTCACCGTTCCCATCACACGCCGGAACTGCGTGCGCGCGAAGCTCCTCCACGCCGGCACCCGGCAGCCCCTGGCCCGCGCGCACCTGGCGGCCCCCGTCCTTCGGGACGGAGAGCGCCTCGAGTGGAAATACGCCGAGGCGGACGAGCAGGGCGATGCTGCCCTCTGCGGGGTGCTGGGAGGAAACGTGCGCGTGGCGATGACCGAGACCGGCTTCCTGGGACACTTCTTCAACATCGATGTCCAGGGAGACGTGGAGCTCGGCACCCTCCTGCTTGAGCCCGTTCCGGAGCCCACCAGTGACGTGCTGGCGGATGACTTCATCGCCTCCTGGTCCAACGAGGCGGGCCTCCCGGTCGTCGCGTTCGAAAACGGCGCCCCCGTTTGGGCCGCTGCACTGCGCCAAGGCGACGAGATCCTCGAGATCGACGGCACCCCGACGAAGGGGGGCTCCCCCGTGGAGTGGGACGAACGCGTCGCCGGGAACACAGGGACCCTGCTCCGTCTGAAGATCCGCCGTCAGGGGAGGGTGCTGGACATCTCCATCCCCCGGTAATCGGAGAGCCGCTCCATCACGAGCGCTTTCGCCGCGAGCCGCTGGGCAGAGGCCCCCTCGGCTCGGTCAGCGTTGCCAGGGCATCCACGAAGAGCCGGACCTTTGAAGGAAGACTCACCCGGCTCGGGTAGACGGCGTGGATGGGCCTGCGCATCGCGGGCCTGGGACCGAAGAGGACCTTCAACCGGCCATCGAGGACGGCGTCCTGGCAGAGGATGGCCGGGACGCGCGCAATGCCCACCCCGGCGAGCGCCGCCTCGCACGCGAGCTCGAGGTCATTCACGGTCAGGACCGGATCGATTCGAGACCTCACCCCCTCGGCCTCCCAGGTCTCGAATGCACTGAAGCCAATGCAACGCGCGGAGCGGAGCTCCCGGGCACTTGGCGTGCCGTACTTCGCCAGGAAGCGGGGGCTCGCGACGAAATGGCCCCGCCCCTCGCCGAGCTTTCTCGCCACGAGCGACGAGTCGTCGAGCGGGCCGATGTGAATCGCGACATCCAGCCCCTCTTCGATGAGGTGGACACGGCGGTCTGCCAGCACCAGTTCCACCCGCGCGTGGGGGTAGCGGGCGAGGTACTCCGAAATCACGGGGGTCAGGTAGCGCCGCCCGTAGAGCATCGGCGAGGAGACCCGAAGCAGGCCGGTGGGCTCCGCCTGCCGCTGTTGCACTTCACGGTTCGCCTCGTCGATCTGCGCGGCGATGGCGGAGCAGCGCTCGTAGTACGTCGCTCCGGCCCCGGTGACCCGCAGGCGCCGCGTCGTCCGTTCCAGCAGCCGGACCCCGAGCCGCTCCTCCAGCTTGCGGATGCGCTCGCTGAGGGTCTGCTTGGTGAGGCCGAGCTGGCGCGCGGCCCGGGTGAAGCTCTCCTCACGGACGATCGCGGCGAAGAGCACCATGTCGGCGGGTGAGATCATGACTGTCAAGCCTAGCCTGACAATGCGTCCACCCGGGGCCGGATTGTCTGGGAACCCTGGCCGCTGCATGTTGCCGCCTCCCACGACCCTCAGGAGCGCCCACATGAAGCTCTACTTTGCCCCTCGGACCCGGGCGGTCCGTGCCCGCTGGCTGTTGGAGGAACTCGGGGTGCCCTACGAGCTGATCAAGCTGGACCTCGCCCGGCAGGAGAACACCACCCCCGCCTACCTGGCGGTGCATCCGCTGGGCGAAGTCCCCGCCCTGGTGGATGGGGACGTCACGCTGCGGGAGTCGCTGGCCATCTGCCTCCATCTGGCCGACCGGTTCCCGGAGAAGCACCTGGCGCCGCGGGTGGGCTCCGCGGAGCGCGGCCCCTATTACCAATGGATGGCCTTCGCCGAGGTGAGCCTCGACCCCGAAGTGATGGTGTTCTACAGGCACGCGCAGCGGCCCGAGGCGGATGAGGCGCTCGCGAAGCACGGGGCCCGGCTCACGGCCCTGCTCGACGTCATCCAGGCCGGCCTCGGCGGCAGGGAGTTCCTCGTGGGAGGGACGTTCACCGCCGCCGATGCGGTGATGGCCTCCATCCTCCACCTGGCCCACACGCTGAAGCGGCTCGACGGGCATCCGCAACTGGTGGAGTACGTTCAGCGCCACACGCAGCGTCCGGCGGTGAGGAAGGCCGTCTCGGGGTGAGGGGCCGTGCGCCCGTGCTCACCGCTTCACCGTGCCCGGCGGAACTCGAGGGCGGCAACCTTGCCGAGGCCGGCGAGCGCGGCCGCGACGGCAAGGCCCGTGGCGACGTGCGTGGGCTGGAGGCCACCCGCGTCGAGCGCCGCCATGGGGTCCCTCATGAAGCCGAAGGCAACGCTCAGGACCACGCAGCCCAGCGCCACCCCTGCCAGCCCCCACCGGCACAACATCCGCCCGGGGGTGTGCCACCGCAGGGGGAGGGAGGGCTCGCGGACGCTGAGGCGGGAGTGGCGGCGGCCCCGGCGATCCTTGAAGGTCGGGTTGGCCACCCCTTCGACCGCGAGAAAGCCCAGCGCGGCACCGGCGAGGCATCCGATGAACGCGGCAATGCCCGTGTGGAACTTGTCCCGCATGGAGGTGAAGGCGCCCGCGGCGGCGAGCGCGAGCAGCGCCGTCGCACAGGGCGAACCGAGGATGCACACCACTATCAGACGGACCCAGGCGCCCCGGCGGTCGACCACCAGCGCGCGCAAGGTCAGCCAGAACCAGAGCAGCCCCATCAACGGGGCGTAGGCGCCTATCAATAGGCGCACGCGCGATGCCTGGCGCGCGGTGGCGATTTCGCTCGGACTCCGTGGCTGCCTGGTCGCGGCGCTGGCGCCTGCCGTGTCCGTCCGCCCGGAATCCTCGCGAGCCACCGGCAGCGCCGCCGCCGTGGTGGGCTCCCACTTCGTGACGTCAGCGGCCCATCCTGTGCCTCCAAGCCCAAGCAGCAGGATGGGAAGCGCAAGCGAGAGCACGGAGCGGGGGGGCATCGGCGGGGATGTCTCCTTCGACGGTGTTCACGCAGCATATCGAGGCGAAGGCCTCGGGGGGCGGCTCATCCGCCCGCCGGGAGCCGGTGGCGGGTCTCGCGCATCGAGGGGCGGGCGTCGATCTGTTGGAACCAGGCGGCGAGGCGCGGATGGGAGGCGCGCCACCCGTGTTCCGGCCAGCGGAAGTCGAGGTACGGTACTCGCAGAGCACGCCGGACTCGTAGAGGACTTCGCCGCTGTCGAGGACCAGCGTCGGCACCTTGGAGAGCGGGTTGAGGGCACGCAGGCGGGCGTCGGTCCAGGGGGTGACCTCCACCAGGCGAAGGCACCCGGCCAGACCGAGCTCGTGCGCCGCGATGCGCACCTTCCGCGCGAAGGGAGACGTGGGGGCGTACCAGAGCTCCATGTGGCGGATGTTACTCGCCCGGCAGGGGGATGCCGCTCACCGTGGCCGTTCAGGACGGAGGCCTCCTATCATGTGCCCATGCGACGCTCACCCGGCAGGCGTGCGGTCCCAGGGGGCACGTCCCTGCCACCCCTTCAAGTCGAGGCGTGCGCCACGCCGGACCCAACGCTGCTGCTCGAACTTCAGCTCCGGGCGATTCGTCATCACGGGGGCGAGGCGTACGGCCCGTCCGAGCTCAGCGCTTGGTGCGATGCCGCCCGGGAGGATGCCGAGGCCCACTTGCTGAGGGACTTCCAAACGTATGCCGCCCACCGCGGCGGCCACCTGGTGGGCTATGGCTGCTTCTCCGGCGAGGATGGCCTCATCGGCGCGCTTTACGTGGAACAGGGCCAGATGGGGCAGGGGGTGGGGACGGCGTTGCTCGCCGCCATGGAAGCGGCCGCCTGGGAGCAACGCATGCAGACGCTGTATGTCCATGCGTCGCTCAATGCGGTCCCCTTTTATCTCCGGCGGGGCTTCACCCCCCTGGCCAGCACCGCCTACGAACTGCCCTCCGGCTCCCGGCTCGAGATGGTGCGGATGGTGAAGGACCTCGGTGGGTGACCAGGTCCCCTACAGGTCGCGCGCCGAATACTTCACGTCGGAGTGCTGGCGGCCCCTCAGGTACGCCATGAAGCGGAGGACCTCGCCATAGCCCTTGGAGCCGAGCCGTACCGGGGCTCCCGCCGAGGTGTGGAGGGTGCCAAGCTTGTTGGCCGTCCACGGAATCCAAGCGCGCTGGGATTCGAGCTTTCTGGCGGCCTGCGTGAGCAGGACAACCTTGGCCTCGGGGGTGGTGCACTTCTGGAGTTCGGCGAGAAACTCCCAGTACATCTTCATCTCCAGCGTCTCATTCATGTTCCGGGCCATCTGGGCCCACGTGCCGATGAGCGAATTGCACGCGACAACGTTGTTGAATGCTCCGCCCAGAATCGGCAGCCCCCGGCCCGTGCCGAACCACATGGCATACAAGATGTCTTCGTAAATCAGGAAGTTGTGGCTCACCGCGCCGGGCAGTGCGTGGCCCCAAAGCGTCGACGCGAGGAAGGAGTGCTGCAAGGTGTCCGCGAGGGAGCTGTGCGCGCCATCGCCGGTGATAAGCCCGAACGTCTGGTTGAAGAAAGGCGTTGTCTTGGCGTGCGAGACCTGGATGGGATCGGCGAACGGAAATTCCGTGGCGCCCATCAGGTTGAGCTGGGCGACGACGCCTTTGGGAGCAGTCTGGACGGTCGGCTGCTTGATGAAATGGGCTCCACCAAACGGAACGTTGAGGAACCACATGTCCATGAAGAAATAGGGATCATTGATCACCTCCAGCAACCGTTGCCGCGAGAAGCCCGTCTTGGCGGCAATGTCCTCCAAGCTTCCCAGCTTGGCTGCATACACATACTTGTGGGAAGACAAAGAAGATTCATGTTCAACGACAGCCGGGACCCGCGAACTGCTGGTGACGGGGATCTCTTTCACCACCTTGAAGAGCGTGCTGATGTCAGGGCTGAACGCCGGGCACACTTCCGTGTGGGAGCTGAAGTTTTCGATTTCATTCTTCGCGACCGTCAGCACCTTCTTCGTGGGCACCACCGTGCTGGAGGGGATGTCGCTGAACTTCCGAGAAATCACTATCGGGGTCACACGGCAGGCGACGTGGACATGGGTCGAGCCCGACGTTGCAATTCTTCTGAGAAGCATGAGGACTTCCTCTGGACTCCAAGGGGGCGGTGGCAACAGCATAGGCCCGTATGTTCACAAGGGTCAAACCGTGAACATTCGCTGAAGGCGCCCTGGCCTCAGTGCCAGAGCGCCTCACTTTCCCCTGTCTCAGTAACAGGCCCCGCAGCTCCGGCTCACGGCGCCCGCCAGATACTCATCGGTGCCGTTGGTGCAGTAGCGGTTCAACACATTGGCATTGCCGCTGCGGGGACAGGTCCGCTCACAATCCCAGATGAGGTACTCCGTGTAGCCTGCGGCACAGGCGGGTGCGGCCAGCGTCTGCTCCTGGCCCTCCAGAGCCTCCGCGTCCACTGCCGGCTCGGTGGCCGCTCCACCGCACCCAGCCGACAGCAGTCCCAGCATCAGCAGCCCACCGATCATCTTCGCGCGCATATCGACTCCCAGGTGCGTCATTCGTGTGATTGAAATATGGCACGTTTAACACATTTTTCCCGGAGAGCCTCGGAAAAACGGATTCAGGCCTTGATGGGCACCAGGGAGAGCCTGGCGCTCTCGCTCTCGCGCAGGAGGGTGTCCACCTTGTCGAGCTCCAGGCCGAAGGAGGCCCGCACCTGCTCCAAGGGCGTGCTCAGCAACGTCTTCCAGTCGGTGCCGAACAACAGCTTGGCCCGCCGTCCCAGCAGCCAGCCGCGTACCACCTGCGGCATCGCCACCTCACACAGGTCGAAGTTGCGCAGGAAGGTGAAGCACAGGCCCGCCACGAAGACCCCCATCGAGACGCGGGAGCCATTCTGGGCGAAGTAGAAGGACTGCAGCCCCAACTCTCCCTCGGGCGTCGGCAGAAAGCCCGTCACCACGTGCCACAGGTCGTGGGTCTCGAACAGGTGGGCCTTCACGTAGCTGGCCGCGTCAGGGGCCTCCAGCACGCGCAGCAAGTCCGGGTCCAGGCCACACTCACGCAGGTGGTCCGCGAAGGTGCGTCCCAGCGTGCCCTCGGGCAGCCGGCCCAGCGCCTCCATGTCGATGCGCCCCAGCCGGGGGCGCTCCTGGAGTACGCGTGAAATCCCAGGGTCCCGGGACATCCGCTCCACCATCTGCTGGGTCGCATCCGACGAGGCGTACAGCGCCTCGATCAAATCAAAGACCCGGTCCGGGTCATTGGCATCTCGGACCATGGCCAGAACGGCTCGGCTGACGCGGAACGTCTTCAAAACATTTTGCACGATAGCCCCCCCTTCCCGTTCCTTGAAGCCAAGGCCCGGGATGGTGTGGGAGCCTATTCAGCGCTCCCCGCCATGTGCGGTCCATCGCCTGAGGTGCGTCAGATGGGAAGCGGGAGCGGTTCGCGGACTTCACCCAGCAGACAAATCCATTCTTCCTTGGGACAAGGCGCAGGGGCCCCTCAGGGCATGGCCGCCTCCCGTCCGTTCGCCCCTACTGCGCCGTATAGCCGCCATCGAGGTTGTACACCCCTCCCGTGGCGAACGCGCTGCGCTCGGAGAGCAGGAAGAGGATCAGCTCGGCCACCTCCCCGGGCTTGGCCATCCGCCCCATGGGATGCGCCGCCCGAAAGGCGCCCAGCACCTCTTCGCCTGCGGCAAGGACCTTGGGCGTCTCCACGTAGCCCGGCGCCACGGCGTTCACGCGCACCCCACGGCCAGCGAGCTCCAGCGCGGCCGTGCGCGTGAGGCCGACCACCCCATGCTTGGCTGTCGTGTAGGCCGACATGCCGGGGATGCCCACCACGCCGTTGGCCGAGGAGAGGTTCACGATGGCGCCGCCTCCGGACGCGAGCAGCGCGGGGATCTGGTACTTGAGGCAAAGGAACATGCCCGTGAGGTCAGTGGCGATGACCTCCTCCCACACATCGGCATCGTAGTCGGCGATCTCGGTTCCCGCCGGACCGGTAATCCCCGCGCTGTTGACGCAGAGGTGCAGGCCCCCAAAGGCCGAGACGGCCTCCGCCACGAGCTTGCGGACGGACTCGCGCTTGCGCACGTCGACAGGGGCTGCCTTCACCCCCTTCAGCTCAGGCTCGGCCGCCAGACGCTCGGCCTGTTCCAGGCTGTGGGTGGCCAAAAAGACCTTGGCCCCCCGGCGGTGCAGTTCGCGCGCCGTCGCTTCGCCAATGCCAGAGCCCGCGCCGGTCACCAGGGCAATCTTTCCTTCGAAATCGGTCATTGTTCGTCCTTTTGTCAGGCCACCCACCCGCACAGCGTCGTCGGCCGCGACATGGCCAATTTTTTCGAAAGCCCTTTCAAGGGCATCACGCTCGACCGTCAAGTCACCCATCCCAACATCGCCGTCGGCCGCTACAGCTACTACTCCGGCTACTACCACGGTCACAGCTTCGAAGACTGTGCCCGCTTCCTGCTGCCCCATCAGGGGGCGGACCGGCTGATCGTGGGCAGCTTCTGCTCCATTGGCTCAGGGGCTGCCTTCATCATGGCGGGAAACCAGGGCCATCGAAACGAATGGGTCAGCACCTTCCCGTTCTTCTACATGTCGGAGGTGCCGCACTTTGCCGGCGCCCGCGACGGCTACCTGTCGGCAGGAGACACGGTCATTGGCAACGATGTCTGGATTGGCTCGGAGGCCATCCTCATGCCCGGCATCCAGGTGGGCCACGGCGCAGTCATCGGCACCCGGGCGCTGGTGACCAAGAATGTCGAGCCCTACACCATCGTGGGCGGCAACCCGGCCAAGCCAATCCGCAAGCGCTTTGCCGACGAGCAGATCGCCATGCTGCTGGAGATGAACTGGTGGGACTGGCCCGACGCGCAACTGCACGAGGCCATGCCCCTGCTGTGCGACGGCGATGTCGCGGCGCTGCACCGCTGGTGGCAGGCTCGCCAAGCCAACGCTCCTGAGGGGTGAGCCTCCGCTCAGGCGCTCTGATCGCTCTCCTTAACCGGGTCGCCGGTCATCTCGGTGAGGTTGGCCAGCACACGGCGCAGCAGGCCGTGGAGCGTCTCGAGCTCCTTGGCGGAAAGGCCCGCCGTGGCCTCGCCATTCGACTGCCCGAGGAGCTTGAGCGCCTTTGGCATGACCTCCTCGGCGCGGGGGCTGAGGCGGATGAGGGTGGCCCGGCGGTCGCGCGGGTCGGGCGATCTCTCGATAAGACCGGCCTTGGCCATGCGCTGCAGCAGCGCGGCGGCTGTGGGCTGCTCAACGTGCGTGCGCTGGGCAATCTCCGCCTGGGTCAGCGCCCCCTCCTCGGCCAGGCAAAGCAGGACCGGGATGTGGGCGACGCCCAACCCCAGCGGGCGCAGCTGCGCCTCGGCCACGCGCATGAAGGCCCTGGCGGTCCGGGTGACGAAGTAGCCCGTGTCGTAGTCGATATCCATCGGTTGCCAGCCTACAACATAGCGTGCTATCCAAAAAAAGATAGCATGCTATGTATCTAAGCCTCGTCAGGGAGAAGCGCTCATGATTCTCGTCACTGGAGCTACCGGACAGCTCGGGTCCGCCGTCGTCCACCGCTTGCTGGAGCGCACTGGCGGCGCTGACATCGCCGCGCTCGCGCGCGACGAGCGCAAGGCCGCCGGCCTCGTGGCGCGCGGCGTCTCGGTCCGGATGGGCGACTACGACGACACCGCCGCCCTCGATCGGGCGATGGCCGGCGTCGACCGCGTCCTGCTCATCGCGGGCAATACCCCCCAGCGCCGCGTGCAGCAGCACCAGAACGTCATCGACGCGGCCCGGCGCGCCGGTGTCGGGCTGATCGGGTTCGCCAGCCGATCGCTGAGGGATGTCCATGCCTCGGAGAACACGCTCATGCGCGACTACTTCGAGACCGAGGAGCGCATCCGGAGCAGCGGGCTGCCCCACGTGCTGTTCCGCAACGCCTTGTACCTCGACACCATCCCGGCCTACGTCGGTGGCTCGCGGGTCTTCGAGACCGGCATCCGGCTGCCGGCTGGCGACGGCAAGGTCGCCTACGCCCTGCGCCGCGAGATGGGGGAAGCCCTCGCCAACGCCATGCTCGACCATGAGGGCGCGGATCGCACCTACGTCGTCGCCGCCTCTCGTGGTTACACCTTCGACGACGTGGCGGCCGCCCTCACCGCGGTGTCGGGCAGGACCGTCGGTTACATGCGAATCTCCGACGAGGAGTACGTCGCGGACGCCGTGCGTGCCGGCGTGCCAGAGCCCCTTGCCCGCAGGTACCTCGGCTTCTGCTCTGATATCCGGAGTGGCCAGCTGGAGGAGACGAGCTCCAGCCTTGAGACGTTGCTCGGACGCCCCCCTGCCATCCTGCCAGAGGGGTTGCGCGAGGTTTTTGGGCTCCCGGCATCAGACAACCGCAGGTAGCCCGATCCCAAACACCAGACATCATCCCGGCCCCTGGTACGGCTCTTGAAACAGACAGCGCGCGTCACCTCTCACGGAACTCCAGCCAGAAGCCGGAGGGATGGGGGCGACGAATGCAACACAAGGGCGGTAACAAAGGTGGAGGAGTGGGAAATGTCAGGGTGGAGTGTGTGGAAGCGCGTGGGCGGGGTGGTAGGCGCAACGGCGGGGCTGATGTTGTTGACTCACTGCGGCGTGGCCGAGGAAGCCGCGGCGCCCGGTCCGGCACCGGAGATGGGCGCGTCGAAGCAGAAGTCCGCGCTGGAGTCCTGCCAACAGACGACCCGGGAGATGGAGTTCCGCGTGAGGGTCTCGGAGGACGCCTACGTGGTCGAGGCGGAACCGGACGCGACGCATGAGGGAGGAGACCTGCTGCTCGTGGATGGCAACCCCCGGATGGAGGCCTACCTGCGCGTCTCCGTTGATCCCGAAATCCTCCAGAACGTCACGCTCACGCGGGCGCGGCTCCGGCTGTATGCCATGGATGGCAGCAGCGACGGGCCCGCGCTCTACCGCGCCGACGCGAACTGGAGCGCGGACACCCTGACGTGGAACAACCGCCCCGCGCGCGTGGGCGGCGCGCTGGGAGACCTGGGCGCCGTCGGCAGTCACACCGAGGCCGAGTACGACGTGAGCGCGGTGGTGACGGGCGCGGGGACCTACAACTTCGCGCTGGTCCCCACGGGTGGCAATGGCGTGGACTTCGCCTCCAGCGAGCGGAGCCCCATCGAACCGCAGCTCATCCTGACCCTGTCCTGGACGTATTGCGAGCGCCAGGGCACAGGAGGCGACCTCGCGTGGACCTGGGCGCGCGGAGGCGTGGACGAACAGCAGTTCAAGGCCATGGCCACGCACCCTCAGGGGGGCTTCGTCGCTGCGGCGAACTATTACGGCAGCGCCCACTTCGGCGGGCAGACCTTCACCACGAACCACGCACTCGCCCTGATGCGGTATGGCGAGAACGGGGCACATCAGTGGTCGCGTGTCTACGTTCCCGGGAGCGCCGACATCCAGGTCCACCCCAACGCCCTGGCCGTCACCCCGCTGGGGAACATCCTCGTGGTGGGCAGCTACATGGGCGCTCCCGACTTCGGCGGAGGCCCTCTGCCCAGGACCCAGCCATTCGCCTACGCACTCTTCATCGCCAAGTTCTCTCCCACCGGGAACTTCGTGTGGGCCCAGGGCTTCATCCCGTCCAGACCGGGGGGCAGCGCCCACGTCATGGCGCGTGCTCTGGCCACTGACGCCAATGGCAGCCTCATCGTCACCGGCCACTTTGGCGGCGTGTTGAACCTGGGTGGCGAGGCGCTCCGGTCCTCGGAGGACCTTTCCCAGTCCGGCATGTTCCTCGCGAAGTTCTCCTGGGAAGGAACCCCCCTGTGGTCGCTGGCGGTTCCCGCGGGCGTTCATGGAGGCGACACCTGGGGGTGGGACGTGGCCACCGGCGCGGACGGGCGCATCTTCGCGGGTGGGGAGGCGGGCGCCGGCCGCCTGGGCGCCACCCAAGACAGGACACCGTTTGTCGCCGCCTACAGCCCGGAGGGGACGCTGCTGTGGTCCCGCGCGCTCAATGGCCCGGTGGGGTACGTGGGCTCGCTCGCGCCCATGCCCGGGGGCGGTGTGGCCTTCGCGGGCCGCTTCGAGGGCACCTTCAGCTTCGCGGGTTCCACCCTCTCCAGCCAGCACGGGACGGAGCCCTGGCCCGGGATAGACGGAATGGTTGGGGTGCTGTCACCGGCGGGCGGCGACCTCTGGGCGAAGGGGCTGGGCGACACCGGTTTCGAGGACGCTGATGGCCTCGCCTCGGATCCGTCCGGCAACCTCTCCGTCCTCGTCCACACCAACGGCCCGGTGGACCTGGGCGGCGGCGAGCTGGGGCATCCCGTGCACGACGCCTACGCCGTGGCGCGCTTCACCTCCTCCGGCACGCATCGCTGGTCCCGCCTGCTGGACCCGCGAATCGAAGCGCCGCAGCTGGGCACCTCGGCGGACGGGAGCACGGTGCTGGGAGGCCAGTTCCGGTTCCCCATCACCGTGGATGGCGTGTCCCACGCACCGGCGGACGGCTGGCCGGACCTGCTGTTCCTGAAGTTCGGTCCGTAGCGGTCCGGGCGCTCCAGCGAGGCGGCGGGCCTCGCTGGGGCACCCCCGGTGAGCCGTGAAGGCAACCGGCGGGGTCAGCGCACCTCGAAGTCGTAGAGGCGCGTGGCGGGATCGCCGTTCTGGCTCGCGGTGGTCACGTTGAACTTGATGTAGCGCGCCGAGGTGGGGCTGATGGCGTGGGTCGACGTGTTGGCCGTGTTGTTGGTCACCGTCACCGGGGTGCTCCAGGTGGTGCCGTTGCTGGAGGTCTGGATGGTGAAGGCCCGGGTGTTCCAGGTGTTCGACTCGCCGCCCGCGCCGGCATGGTGGACCACGAAGCTGCGGACCGTCTGCGCCGAGCCGAGATCGACCTGCAGCCAGGCCGGGGAGGCCAACGAGCAGAACTTGTCGGTGGTTCCGCCGGAGACGCTGCCGTTGACCGCCTTGGCCGGCGTCTCGCTGCTGTTGCAGGCGGTGGAGCCGGTCGCCGGCTTGTTGAGCGCCAGGTTGGCATAGCCCGCGCCGACAGAGATGGTCTGGGTCTTGGTGTGGCTGGCGCCCCGGTTGTCGGTCACGGTCAGGCTGACGTTGTAGCTGCCAGCGCTGGCGTAGACACGGCTGGGATTGGCCGCGGTCGAGCCGGTGCCATCGCCGAAGTTCCAGCTGCGCGAGGCGATGCTGCCGTCGCTGTCGCTGGAGGCGTCGCTGAAGGTCGCGGTCAGTCCGCTCACGGTGACGCCGAAGTTGGCCACCGGCGGGGTGTTGCCGCTGACGGCGGTGTTGATCGCCGCCGCGTACTGCGCGCTGGTGCCCTGAGCCGAGCACGCCTGCATATCGTCATACAGCCACATGAAGCCTCCGGAGATGCCAGCGGAGGACTTCCAGTTGCTCATCTTGCTCTGCACCGTGGCCGGACTGTCACCGCTGCCGCAGCCGGAGCCATGGCGCGACCACAGGCCCGGGTCCACGGTCATGCCCATCGCGGTGTTCCAGCTCGCCGGGTTGTTGCCGGCGCCGCCGTCGTAGACCTGCAGGTAGATGGTGTCGACCGCGCTGCCGAGGTTGTTCTTGAGGCTCCTCCAGAAGCTCTGGTTGGTGTAGGGCGCGAAGGTGATCTTGTAGCCCTGACCGATCAGCATCTGCCCGAACTGGGTGGTCGGGGCGAGGTCGTAGGCGCTCTCGTCATCGAAGTTGACCGCATCGGCGCCGGTGGCGGCCTTCAGCGCCTGGAAGTTGCGGTACAGGATGCTGTTGCTGCCGGTACCGCAGACCAGGGTGCTGCCGCAGCCGGCGGCGGTGCCGTTGACCAGCCGGGCCATGCGCTCGAAGTCGGGAACGCTCCAGGCGCCGGTCGACACTTCGATGCGATTGACCGAGGTGGGCGCGGTCTTGAGCGTGGCCAGCCGCGCCGGCCAGGCCGGGTCGCCGATGTAGGCGCCATTCTTGACCACCGGGATGTCGTTGTAGACGAGGTCGCCATTGTCCTCGATGTGGAAGCTCCACAGGATGACGGTGGTGAAGCCCGAGTTGCGCAGGTCGTTCATCACCGCGGTGCCGCCGGAATAGAACGGGCCGCCGCCGTAGACCGCCGAATCGGCATGGGCCGCCGGGGCGAGGCCGGCCAGGGCGAGGGTGGCGAGCGCCGACCAGGCCTGGCGGGCGGAACGGAGGCAGGACGAGAGTGGCTTCGACTTCGGCATGGTGGGATCCCCTGCAATGGGTGTCATGGCCGCGATGGCATCGGCGACGGGCCCACATTGCGAGCGCCGAAATCGAAGTGTCAACAGGCAAATCGATTTAAACGTGTAAATCGAGAACAGTTCACCTGGCTTGTCACGGCATCGCGTGCGTGGTGGGAGAGGGGGCGCCAAGCTGGCTCGCATTCTGGGAGAAGACCCATGCCCCGTATCTTCCTGTGGATGGTGGCGCTGACTGTTCTGCTGGGGGCAGCACCTCCGTTCGACCCAAAGCCCTGGCTGGAGGATTACCGCCAGCTCCGCGCGCAGATGGCCGTGGCGTACGCGAACCTGGATGACGCGGCGGCGCGGGGAGTGGATCTGCCCGCGCTCGATCAGAAGACCCAGGAGGCGCTGAAGCGGGCGGGCTCGGAGGTGGAAGCCCTTGCAGCGCTTCAGCGGTTCATCGCGGTCTTCCAGGACAACCACCTGCAACTGGCGCTGAGGGGGCATGTCCTCTTCGACACGTCGCCTTTTTATGACGTCCACCTCAGGGAGGACGGAGACCGGGTGGTGCTGGCCGCGCCGCTGCCCGGTGGCTGCGCGCTGGAGCGGGGGGCTCGGGTGGAGCGCGTCAACGGGCGCCCCGTGGCCGAGTGGATCGCGGAACTGGAACCGCTCGCGCCCGAGCCTGAAGCCACATGGCGCCGGAACATGGCGCTTGCGTACCTGACGCAGGGCCCCTTCGCGCCGCGAGGGGGGCTGACGGTGGAGGGACGCTCGGAGGCGGGGCAGGCCCTGTCTTGCCGGGTCGAGTCCGTGCCGCTGTCGACCCGGTTCACGTCGAAGGGGCCTGCTGTGCCCCTGTCATTCGAGCTGACCGGAGAGGCGGCCTGTGCGGCGATGGGGGCCAAGGCCCGGCTGCCAGGCCCGCCCTACGAAGGGGAGCCGGTCCCAGGCTTCGAGCGGCTCGAAACGCCGTCCAATGCCTTTCCCGCGGGGCTTCTGTCCATTGGCTTGGGAAAGCGGTGGGGGGTGGTGCGCATCCCGCTGTTCAGCGCGGAGGCGTATCCCGCCGCCTGCGCCGAAGCATGGGACGCCTGGCGCCAGGGCAAGGAAGGGCTGTGCGAGGGGGAGTGCCGGTGGGACTTCGAGGAGGAGGCGATCGCGCCCCGGCTGCTCGCGGACCTGGCGGCACGCGTGCGACAGCTCCAAGCGGCCCAGGTGGAGGGGGTGGTGTTGGACTTGATGGGCAATGGCGGAGGGACGGATTGGGTGGAGCCCGCCACGCGCCTCTTTGGCCCCAAGGGGATGCCGTGCTCCGGGTTGGGCTTCATCCGGCACCCGCACTGGACGAAGCAGTTCGAGGACATGAAGGCGGAGCTGGATGCCGACCTGGCCCGGCCAGGGCTCTCCCCGCGGGACCGGCGCATCCTCACCCAGGCCCGCCAGCGGGTGTTGGACCTGCGCGGGAAGACCCGGCGGACCTGCTCCCGGGAGAAGGTCTGGACCCACAAGGGGGCCCCGCAGGCGTGTCCGGGAGTGGCCCGCAAGGGAGCGCCTGCCTGCGGGCTGGTGCCAGATCTGCCCCCCGATGCGCTCTCGGGGCTCGGCTCGCGCCAGCTCGTCCAGGGCACGGCGGCATGGCATGACACGGAGGGGCTTTACACAGGGCCGTTGGTGGTGCTGACCAACCGGCGGACGGCGTCGGCGGCGGAGCAGGCCGCCGCGCTGTTGAAGGATGGTGCGGGAGCCCGGCTCCTGGGGGAACGGACCCTGGGCAGCGGCTGCGGGTACACGAACGGAGGGCTGCCCGTGGTGCTCACGCACTCGAAGCTGCGGATCAACATGCCGGACTGTATTCGCTACCGGCGGGACGGCACCAACGAGCAGCAAGGGCTCCAGCCGGACATCGCCGTGGTCTGGGGCGCCCTCGACAGTCCCGGGGAGCGGGCGCGCCGGTGGATGGAGGCCTTGCGCGCCTCCCTGGAGCCGCGTGGGTGACGATGAGCGCATCCGCCTTCATCGCCTCGTTCACGGGCATGGGCAGTTCCACCAACGGATTTCTCAAGTGGCGTTGCGGATCTGCTGGACCTTGAC
This sequence comes from Allostigmatella hybrida, assembly GCF_020103775.1. NCBI lineage: Bacteria > Pseudomonadati > Myxococcota > Myxococcia > Myxococcales > Archangiaceae > Allostigmatella > Allostigmatella hybrida. The sequence continues at coordinate 162,401 of NZ_JAHXBH010000011.1, read as the reverse complement.
GGTCTGCGCGTTGGCGGTTGCCGCATTCCCGGGCGCTTACGCCCAGGCCGTGCTGTCGTTCACCACCACGGCGAACATGTCGGCCAGTGCCGCGAGTTCGTTGCGCTGCAGTTCGGACGCTGGCACCACGCCGCCCTGGGCGCCGGGCAGGTCGCGCGTCGCTGTCGCCGCGGCCACCACCGTGTTGCGGTAGCCGAGGTCGAGGGCCGCGCGCGCCGTGGCCGAGATGCACATGTGCGTCATGAAGCCGGCGATGATCAGCTCCTTCCGGCCGGTCGCCGCGATGCGCGCGTGCAGATCGGTGCCGGCGAAGGAGTTCGGCAGGCCCTTGGTCACCACCGCCTCGCCCTGCAGAGGGGCCACGGCGGGGATGATGGCGCTGCCAGGCCCCCGCGGATCGAAGATAGGGCTGCCCGCGGGGCCGTGGTGCACGACGTGGAAGACCGGCACGCCGTGGCGGCGGGCCAGTGCGAGCAGGTTCGCGGTCTCCTCCACCGCGGCGTCGACGCCGGCCAGCGGCAGGTTGCCACGGGACGTGTACTCCACCTGGGCGTCGACGATGACGAGCGCCGCGCGGTCGAACGGGGAAGGATGGACCGGCGCGCCGGTCATGGAGAGGAGGGTGCGAGGGGCAGTCATGAAAGTCTCCTGAGGTTGGTGCACTCATGAGTAGCCCGTGCATATTCGCGCAGCCATTGGCTATCCTCGCGCAATGGCTGTGCAAAAACGGTCAGGCCCACTGGACTGGGAGGATCTGCGCGTCTTCGTAGCGCTGGCGCGGGCGGGCAGCCTGTCGGCGGCGGCCCGGGTGCTGAAGGTCAGCCACGCCACGGTCGGCCGACGTATCGCCGCGCTGGAGGAGACGCTCGGCCGAACGCTGTTCGACCGGCACGCCGGCGGCTACTCGCTCACCACCGAGGGGGATGAAGTGCTGGAACTGGCCGCGGGCATGGACGAGCGTGCGCTCGCCATCATGCGCCGTGAGGGCCGGGAGGCCGGGCTTACCGGCACGGTGCGGGTGACCGCCACGGAGACCCTGGCCGAACTCATCCTCATCCCGTGCATGGCGGAGTTTCATCGCCGCCATCCCGGCATCACCCTCGAGGTGTTGATCGACCCGCGTTCGCTCAGCCTCGCCAAGCGCGAGGCCGACGTGGCCGTTCGTCTTGCTCGGCCGAAGGCGGGGGCGCTGGTCACCCGCCGTCTCGCCTCCCTCGGCTACGGTGTCTACGTGGCGCCAGACGGGGACACGTCCGCCTGGGTTGGCTTCGTTGATTCCTACGCCCACCTGCCCGAAGCACAGTGGCTGGCCCGGCACGCGGCCGGCGAGCGCGTGGTGCTGCGTGCCAACACACTTCTGGCGCAGGTCTCAGCGGCGCGGGCGGGCTTTGGCAAGGCGCTGCTGCCGCGCTGGTACGCCGAGCAGGAGGGGGGGCTTGTCCCCGTGCCATCGCCCGCACCGACACCCGTGCGCGAGGCGTGGCTCGTGGTGCACCGCGACCTGAAGGACGTGCCGCGTGTGCGTGCCCTCATCGAGGCGGTGGTCGCTGCGTTCGAGGCGAAGGGGGAGCGCCTCGGGCCGGGCGGGTCTTGGTAACGTCCCAGGACCACGGAAAGCCGGAGGAGGCGCAGCATGTTGGCAGAGTCGCTCAAGGGGAAATCCGTCATTGTCACAGGCGGCAGCAAGGGCATTGGCAAGGGCATTGCCCGGGTCTTCGTGCGGCACGGCGCGAAGGTGTTGGTGACCGGGCGGGAGCTCAAGGCGGCCGAGGCCGCGGCACAGGAGCTCGTCGCGGCGGGTGGCACGGCCAGCGGCTTGGGCGCGGATGTGACCCGGCTGGAGGACATGGAGAAGATGGCCCAGGCGGCGGCCGAGCGTCATGGCGGGCTGGACGTGCTGTGCGCCAATGCAGGCGTCTTCCCGCAGATGAAGATGGAAGACATGTCGCCGGAGATCTGGGACGAGGTGATGGCGACCAACCTCAAGGGGACCTTCCTCGCGGTGAAGGCGTGCATCCCGTACCTGAAGAAATCCGGCCAGGGACGCATCATCATCACCTCGTCCATCACCGGCCCGGTGACCGGCTTTCCTGGCTGGACCCACTATGGCGCCACCAAGGCAGGCCAGCTGGGCTTCATGCGCACGGCCTGCATGGAGCTGGCGAAGTACGGCATCACGGTCAATGCCGTGCTGCCCGGCAACATCGCGACGGAGGGCATGGTGGCGCTGGGCCCGGACTACATGAAGGGCATGGCGGCGGCGGTGCCGCTGGGCAGGCTGGGCGAAGTGGAGGACATTGGCCATGCCGCCCTGTTCTTCGCCAGCCGGGAGGCCGGCTACATCACCGGGCAGACGCTCATCGTGGATGGGGGACAGGTGCTGCCCGAATCACAGGACGCCCTGGCGCAGATGTGAGCAGACCTGGGCGGTGGGCGTCCTCACCAGTGTGAGCGCCGCAGCTCCAGCAGCCATGCCTCCAGGGCGTCCGTTCCCTGGGGGGCCTCGGGCAGCACGGAGCGCTCGCGGGCCGCGTCGAGCTGCTCGAAGGCGCGCCCCACCTGTCCCCGCCAACGCTCGGAGAGGGCCTCGGACAGCTCGCTGCGCTCTCCTCGCCGCTTCCAGGCGACCAGCTCCCCCGCCTCGGAGAAGCCGTAGCGGTCCATCAGGGCGGTGAGATCCGTCTCCACCTCGCCCGTGAGCAGCACATGGGTGCCGGTGAGCGTGGTGCGCAGCACGTAGAGGAGCTTCTTGGTGGAGCGAAAGCCCGTCTTCTCCCACTCGCGCAGCTGGCCCTGGGCGAAGCCGCGGTAATGCCGGTGGAGGCGCTGCGACAGCACCCCGCGCACGTGGGGCCGCAGGGACTCCAGCTCGGCCGAGCCCCTCAGGGTATGGGCCCCGAGCAACCGCTCCACGAAGTTGCCATTGCCTTGGAGCACCCCGAGGAGCACGGGGGCCAGCTCGTTGGACGAGTAATCCACCTCGACCCCCTCCACGACCTCCAGACGCTCGGCGGGCGTGGTGCGCTGCTCCAGCCGGAGCAGGTGGGAGGTGGGCGTGATGTGGACGCACTTGAGGTCCAGGTCGCTGTCAGGCGAGGGGAAGCCATACGCGTGTGCGCCCGTCAGGGAGACGGTGAGGTGCTGCCTGCGCGTGGCCTCCTCGTCGAGGACGCGGTGGGCGACACGGGTCTGGTGTTCCGTCATCAGCGGGTCCGTCATGATTCCTCTTCCTTGTCCTCGAAGACCGGAGGCGAGGGCGCATCCCGTCCGAGCGGCCCGGGCTCCTGCAACACCCACCGCCGCGCCAGCTCCTCTCCGGCCCGGCGCAGCAGCCGGTCCGCACGCGCGTAGTCAGGCAGGGCGGGGAGGGGGCTGGTGCGGTGGGCTTCCTCCAGCTCCGGGGCGAGTGCCTCGGCATCCCGCAGCACTTCTTCCAGCGGAACGTGCCCGGCCTTGATGTCCAGCAGGCGGGCCTTGATGGCGCCGGACGCCTCGAAGGTGGGGACCCCCTCCTTCAACCAGCCGGTGGCGAGCACCACCAGGCGCAAGAGGTTGTAGGCATTCTTCGGCCGCAGCTCGCGGGCACTGGGAGGCCGCTGTCCTCCGCCGCGCGCGTAGCGGACGAGGGCGGCGAAGTCGTTGGCTTCGATGAGCCCCTGGTCCGACAGCGAGCGGTAGAGCTGCTTGAGGTACGTCTTGGCCGCGAGCAGCCCGTCCTCGGGCGTCGGCGCGGTACGCGGAGAGATGGCGGACAGCCTCCGGGCCACCTCGTCGAGCGAGGGGGTGGGCTCCTCGCACAACCAGGCGAGCACGAGGTCCCGGTGTTCGGCGAGCCGCTGGCTGCGCGTGAGCTTGTCGAGCTGGCTCATGGCGTAGCGCCCGAAGCTGCCGAAGAGGGCCTTGGACACGAAGGCCTCGCGCTCGGCGAGCAGCCACTCGCCGAGCACGTCCAGGGCGCGGGCGCTGGGGACGAAGAGCATCTCCAGCGTGTTGGGGTCGGCGCGCAGGGCCTGCTCCACCGCCTTCGAGAACTCCCAGAAGGTGTGGCTGCCGTCCGCACTGACGAGGTCCTTCGCTTTGTCCGCGAGCCCGAAGTGCCAGGGCAGGGGCAGGCCAAAGACGCCGCGCGTGTCGAGATCGGAGTCCTCGTTGGCGAGCCCCCAGGCACGGGAGCCCACGACGGTCTCCAGCACCACGCAGGGCCGCAGGGCGTCCCAGGTGGCGGCGCGCCGGAGCGCGAACTGGAGCTGGCCCGGCTTGCGGGGCACCAGCTCGTCCCGGGCGTACCAGAGCTCGCCCACGCCGGTGATCTGCACATCGAAGCCGCCGTCCCGGGCGCGCGCCACGCGGCCCACCACGCCCTGGGGGATGCGCCGCTCGCCGGCGAGCCGCTCCACGCGCGTCGTCACCTCGGTGCCATGGGGAAGGGGAACCGAGAGCCGGTCGACCTGTTCATAGCCCCGGGGCCGGGCGGTCGGTGAGGTGTCGCGGGTCATGGAGGGCTCCTGGAGCAAGGAGGGCGGAAGGGCAGGGACGTGGTAGATGCCCAGGCCTGACAGTCCCACGGTGTGAGGTCCGCGTGGAATCCGAAATGAAAGTCCTGGAAACAGACCGGCTGCTCCTTCGCAGGCTCTCCACGGAGGATGCGGAGTTCATCTTGAAGCTGGTGAACGAGCCCTCGTGGCTGCGATTCATCGGCGATAAGGGCGTGAGGAACCTCGACGATGCGCGGAACTACCTCCTCACGGGGCCGCTCGCGATGTACAGCCGGTTTGGCTTCGGCCTGTACCATGTGTCGCTGAAGGACAGCGGCCTTCCGATCGGGCTCTGCGGCTTGATTCGGCGAGAGACCTTGCCCGATGTGGACATTGGCTTCGCCTTTCTTCCTGGCTTCTGGAGCCAGGGGTATGGCTACGAGGCGGCCTCCTCGGTGTTGGCGTATGGGTTCCACACGCTCGGCTTGAAGCGCATCGTGGCGATCACCTCGCTCGACAATCACAGCTCCATCAAGCTGCTCGGAAGGCTGGGCTTGACGTTCGAGCGGTTGATCACGCTTTCGGCGGGAGGAGAGACCCTGCGGCTCTTCGCGCGGGGCGCGTGAGGGCCTCTCCCCCGGGTGTCCTCAGCGATCGAAGCCGAGCAGGAAGAAGTCGGAGCGTCCCTCGGCTTGCCAGTGCTCGGAGCCTGCCGTGAGCGTCTGGGTGAACTGGCCCAGGATGGCGGAACGGCCGTCCTTCGTCACCGCGATGGAGGCGCTCTCAAGCCCGGGAGAACCGGTGTCGGCGCCACTCGCCGTGAAGCCACGGGTCCAGAGCGGCTTGCCGTGTACCCGGTCGAACTTCGCGACGTAGACGTTGGCCAGGGTCTCCGGATTGCCGGGCAGGGAGCTCAGCACGCCCAGGTCGCCACTGCCGGCTTCGTAGCTGCCCGAGACGGTCACGCCGTCCTTCTCGTCCATGGCCACGTCCTCGATGCTGAAGCCGAAGTTCCAGGCCCAGCGCTGCTCGCCCTGGCGGGTGAACGCGACGATGAAGGCATCCTGCTCGATGCCGCCATTGGGGGCCGCGGTATGGGGGCGCCCCGCGAAGGTGAAGCTCTGGGCGAACGTCCCCACGGCCACGACGCGGTTGCCATGGGTGGCCACGCTGAAGGCGAAGCCGAGCGCCCCTTCCAACCGCCGGCTCCAGCGCACCTGTCCTTCCGGCGACAGCATGAGGACGAAGGGCTCCGTGTGGACCTCCGCGAAGACCGTGCCGCACAGGACGAGGTTGCCCTCGCTGTCCACGGTGGCGCCAAAGCCCTGGCTCTGGTGCTCCACGTCGACGAAGGTCCACAGGTTGGCCCCCGTGGGCGAGAACTTCGTGAGGAAGGCGCTGGTGGTCTGGCCCCCCTCCGGCAATTGGCGGGAGGAGACAGGACCTCCCCCGAAGTCGATCGTGCCCGCGAGCTCTCCCGCCAGGGCGATGGTGTTGTCCCGGGCCGTCACGATGCGATTCACACCGGCATAGCCCCTGCTGGTGTCAATGGGGCGTGACCAACGCAGGCGCCCCCGGGAGTCGAGCTTCACGAGGTACCGGCCGAAGGGCAGGGCGCCACCGCCGAAGTCCACGTCATTCGCTTCGACGAAGAGGATGATGTCCCGCTGCCTGTCCACGGCATGGCGGAGCCCGAAGGCAGTCCCCTCCGGGCTCTGCGCACCGAAAATCTTCGACCACTTCAGGTGCCCGTGGACGTCGTAGCGTGCCAGCACTATCGCGTTGCTGGTGGGGCCTCCCGGAGCCATGAGGGGGCCCGTGCCGAGGTCGATGCTCCCGACGAAGTTCAGCAGGGCGAGGAAGCCGCCATCCCGGTCGCTGACGATGCTCCCGCTGTTGTCGTCGGGCCCGTTCAGGTGCTGGGCCCACTTCAGCGGCCCGTTCCACGCCCCTGGACCGCTGGCCTCCTGAGCCAGCGCGGCCTGTGTGCTGGGCGCCCGCTCATTCCCTACGCCACCGCCACACGCGGTCATGCCCACGGCCAGCAACAGCGGCAGGGCCTTCCATGCACCACTTTTGCGTCTCATGTCCTTCCCCTTCCCCATCCCAGGAGCCCCGTGGCTCCACCGTCGCCAAGCGTGCGCACTCGCCATGCCACCGCCAGTGCCTGAAGGGGGAATGCGAGGGTTCACCAGTCGACGCAGGAGGATGGCAGCTCCCCCTCCGCTCAAGCACTCATGCCAGGCTCTGGGCCTCATATGAGCATTGAGAATCCAGGGCATGGGCTCGAGCTTCGCTCGAGGATAAGCACTCAGGGCGAGCTGGAGCTGTCGCTGGCGCGGGTTGAGATACCGGAGCCCGCTCCTGGCGAAGTGGTCCTCCGCGTCGAGGCCTCGCCCATCAATCCCTCGGACCTGGGCACGCTGTTGAGCGCGGCCGACATGTCCACGGTCCGGGCCGGAGGAACGCCGGAAAGCCCCGTGGTCACGGCCTCCGTTCCGCAGCAGCACCTGAAGGTGCTGGCGTCACGGCTGGACAAGTCCCTGCGTGTGGGCAACGAGGGCGCTGGCGTGGTGATCCAGGCGGGCGCCAACGCCCGGGAACTGCTCGGCAAGACCGTGGCTGCGATGGGTGGAGGCATGTACTCCCAGTTCCGGGTGCTCCAGGCGTCCCAGTGCCTGGTCCTGCCGTCCGACGCGACCCCAGCCGATGGCGCGTCTTGCTTCGTCAACCCGCTGACGGCGCTGGGAATGGTCGAGACCCTGCGCCGGGAGGGCCACAAGGCGCTGGTGCACACGGCCGCGGCCTCGAACCTCGGGCAGATGCTGAACAAGATCTGCCTCAAGGACGGCCTCGGGCTGGTGAACATCGTCCGCAGCCCGGAGCAGGTGGCGCTCCTGCGAGGCCTGGGCGCGGCCCATGTGTGTGACAGCACCTCGGCCACGTTCACCGAGGAGCTGACCGAGGCGTTGGTGGAGACCGGTGCCACGCTCGCGTTCGACGCCACCGGTGGCGGACGGCTCGCTGGGCAGATCCTGGCTTGCATGGAAGCCGCAGCCAACCGCACCGCCACCTCCTACAGCCCTTACGGGTCCACCGTCCACAAGCAGGTCTATATCTACGGGAGACTGGATGTACGCCCGCTGGAGCTGGTGGGAAGCTTCGGCATGGCCTGGGGCGTGGGCGGCTGGCTGCTGATGCCGTTCCTGGAGAAGATCGGCGCTCAGGCCGCACAAAAGCTGCGAGACCGGGTGGCCGCCGAGCTGAAGACCACGTTTGCCAGTCATTACGTCGAGGAGCTCTCGCTGGCCGAGGCACTGCAACTCGACAGGATCGCCGTCTACAGCAAGCGCGCCACGGGCAAGAAGTATCTCATCAACCCGAACAAGGGCCTGAAGTAGGTCCTGCGGGCGCATTTGGTAGGGTCAGGGGGGCCGAAGCCCAACCTCGACGCGCGGTGCTCCCCTGCTCCCTGTCCTTCGCCATGAGGCGCACCGGAGTGAGAGTGGGGGCAATCGAAGCCCCCACTCCCTGAGTCCACTCCGTGCTCGCTCAGCCGCCGCGTGCCCGTCTCCTGCGCAGCATCCAGAGCCCTCCCAGCCACGCCAGCGCGCCGCTGGGGCCCGCGCCGCAGCCGCAGCCAGACGAATCCTCCTCGGGCTGCGTCGTCCCTCCATCCGGCTCGGTCCCCCCATCTTGGGGCGCGGCGGTCACGGCCACCTGGAAGGACTGAACCGAATCTGGGGCCTCCCCGTTGCTCGCTGTTACCTGGAGGTCCACCGTGCCTGCCTCCGTCGGCGTCCAGAGGATGACGCCGTTGGTGGCGTCAATGCCTGGCCCCTGCACGCTGCTCGTCAGCGAGAAGGAGGGCGCGGGCCGTCCCTCGGCGACCACCTCATAGCGGTATGGGGTGCCCACCACGGCGGTGGTGATAGGGGTGGACACGATGGTGGGGGCCACGGGAGTCGTGTCCTGCACGGTGATGGACACCGTGCGGGCATCCCCTCCCGGCATGGCCACGGTGATCTTGGCGGAATCTTGGACGGTGTCCGCATCTCCCGCCGCCGCCACGGTGACGGTTTGCGCCGTGTTCCAGTTGGCCGCTGTGAAGGTGAGGGTGGTGCCGCTGGAGACCGTGACGTCCGTATCCCCATCGGTGCGCGCCACCGTGACGGAGATGTTTCGCTGGGGCCTGCTGGAGAGCGCCACCGTGAAGGTGGCGGTGCCTCCCTCGTCCATCGCCAGCTCCTGGGCGGAAAGCATCAGCCGCGCCGAGTTGTCGTCGATGGCCACCGCCTGGACCGTCTCGGGGGTCAGCCCCGGCACGGACACGGTGAAGGCCGCCCGGTCCGCGGCCGTGTCCGCGTCCTCGGCGGAGGCGAGGACGACGCGCTGAAGCTGATTCCAGTTGGCTGGAGTGAAGATGAGCTCCGCGCCTTCCGCTACCTTCAGGTCTTCATCGCCCGAGGCCCGCGCCACACTGACACGGAGCTCCTCGGTGGGGGCCTCGGCCAGCCGCACCGTGAACACAGAGCGGCCGCCTTCGACCAGCGTCACGTTCAGCGCCGAGACGATGAGCTTCTGCCCAGCGGCGGTGGGAAGGATCCGCGTGACGGAGCCGGAAGTGACGCCCACGGTATACAGCGCACCATCGGGGCCCACATCCATGTCCACGGTCTGGCTGAAGCCGGAGCCCCAGGCGTCCACGGTGGCTACCGTGTTGTCTGCGGCCAGCGTCGCGCGCACCAGCCTTCCGGAGTTGTAGTCCCCGAAGAGGAAGTTCCCGCGGTACTCATCCGGGAAGAGGGTGGAGTCGTAGAAGATGCCCCCGGTGATGGACCCGCCCAGGTTCTGCGTCACCGCCGTGCCGCCCCCGCTTCCCTCATCCGGGCCGGTTTGCGCTGCCGTCCATGCCGTGGGGGACGGCACGCTGGCCACGTAGAAGTCCCCGTTGAAGCTCGCGTTCGCGACCCCCGCCACGGTGATCCTCTCGCCTTTGCGGAAGCCATGGGCGGCCGTGGTGGTGAAGGTGACGGTGCCGCCGCTTCTCACGGCGCCGGCCGCGGTGAGGCTGCGCGTGTCCGTGCCGTTGGTGCGGTACTTGATGACCGGGGGGATGAAGCCCTCGGGCTGGTTGTTCTCATAATCGTCGTAGCCGGCATGGTCTCGCACGTTGGTGAGGAAGACCTGCTCGTAGCCCGTGCCTACCGAGTTCACCCACAGCCGCCCGGTGCCAGGCTGGAACGTGAAGGTGAAGGGATTGCGGAAGCCCCGCGCCCAGATGTATTCGTTGTTGGGGCCCACCCCATCGTTGAAGGGGTTGTCGTTGGCGGGCGTGCCGTCCAGGTTGGCCCGGCTCACCTTGGACGCTGTCGAGGTGAGATCCGCGTCCACGCCGGTGCCATTGCCCAGGTCTCCAATGGCCCAGTACAGCTTGCCGTCCGGACCCAACCCGATCGCCCCGCCCACATGGTTCTGCCCGGCGGTTGGCAGGTTGTCGACGAGCACCGTGCGCGCCGTGCCCGCGCCATTGGCGTCCGTGTAGCGGACGATCTGCTGCTTGGCGCTGGTCGCCGAGAGGAACAGGTAGACGTAGCGGTTGACGGCGTAGTTCGGATCGAACGCGATTCCGAGGAGGCCACCCTCGCTGTTGGTATAGACGGTCTCCGTGGCGAACTCGGAGGTGACCAGGGCCGTGCCCTGCGTGACGAGCGCCCCATCGCGCATCGTCGCGACGAGCACCTTGCCGTTCTTCTGCGTGAAGAAGAGCCGCCCCGAGCCATCGGGCGCCCAGGCCATGCCCGTGGCGGGCGTCAGGGCGGGAGACGTGTACACCGTCTCCTGGAAGCCGGCGGGCACAGCGGCCAGCACGGGAGAGGCCAGGAGCCCGAGGAGTATCAAAGAGGATCGAAGCGAGCGCATGGGGGCTTTTAACCCGGTCCCCGCTCCATCCGAAGCCTCCCTCAGGCACCCGGAGGCGGAATGCTCGCGTGGGCCGCATCGCACTCCTCGCAGCCGGTTCCCGCGGGGCACAGGAAGGTGAGCGGGTTTGCGGTGAGGTGCTCGAGCGCGAGCATGACCAGACTGCGCGCATCGCTGAGGCGGGCGTGGGCGTTGCCCACCTTCCCCTCGCGCTGAAGCGCGTGAACGCGCAGCCAGTGGTCGGCGATTTGAAAGCCGCGGCAACAGTGATCCGTCTCGGGAATCATCACGGTCTTCACCTCGCCATCGGCCTCCACGACGCAGGGGTGTGACATCGAGTACGGCACCCCGGCCAGGGCCTCCGCGAGGTGCAGCGTCGTGTTCTCGCTGTGCGTCACCCCGAGCAGGAGCACCTGTCCAGCCAGCGCATGCACGCGGCCCACGGGGCTGTCCGGTCCATGGGGTGGCGAGAGCGGCTGGGGCGCGCAGATCTGCGCGGCGAGTGGCCCCGCGGCGGCGAAGGACCCCCCGGGATGGGTGCTCCGCAAGACTCCCGGCTGCCGCCAGAACAGCTCGGCGGTGATTCCCATGGCGTCCGTCGGGGTGGACCGTGGATCGAACACCGTGTCTCCGGCCGTCATCGTTGGCATCACCAGGGTGCCCTGGGGGCCGAGCACGGCTTGCAGGGCGCCAATCAGTCCCAGGGGCCCGCCTTCCACGGGCCGGACCGCGCGGAACGACGTGTGGACCAGCAGCACGCCTCCCTCGCGGACCCCCAGGTTTCGAAGGTCCCGCTCAATCTTTGAGTCGCTCACGAAGCGCATCGTCCTGACCGCACGGCGGGCTGTCCACAAATCCATAGAGGGCTAGGCGGGGGCGGGTTCGGCCGCCTCCGGGCCCTCGGGAACGGCGAAGGGCGAGTCGGGCGACGGGTTGGGGGCTGGGCAGTCCTCGATGCGCAGGGACTTGTTGATGGCGAGGGCCGCCTTGGTGCCTTCGGCCGCGGCGACAACCACGAACTGCAGGTCCCGGGCGGCGTCTCCGGCGACATACAGGCCCGGGATGCCCGTGTCCTCCAGGTTGCCGGTCTTCACCGCGCCCCGGCGCGTGAAGGGGCATCCCAGCGATTCGGCCAGCGGGGCGCGCTGCCGTGGCTCCGTGTGGAAGAAGAGCCCCCGGCGCGGAATGGACGCTCCGCTGGTGAGCACCACGCGCTCCAGCTGCCTCCCGGAGCCCTCCAGCCTCGCGATGCGCTCGCCATACCAGGGGATGCCTTCATGGCGCAGCAGCGCCTGGTGCTCGTCAGACGGCGGGGGCCCGCCATCGGTGAACAGGACGATGTCGTCCGTCCAGGTCTTCAATCCCAGCGCCAGCTCCGCGCCATCATGGCCATGGCCATACGCGGCGAGGGGCTGATCCCGGGCCTCCCAGCCATCGCAGTAGGGACAATGCCACACGCTGTGGCCATAGAAGGGCTCGATGCCCGCGAGGGGCGGCAGCTCATCCACCACGCCCGTGGCCAGCAAGAGCCGGCGGCAGCGCAGCGTGGTGCCACCCGTCAGCTCCACCTGGAAGCCCCCCTCCACGCACTGGGCACCGGTGACGTGGACGTCGCGCACCTCGACGCCGTAAGGCACCAGTTGCTCGCGTCCGAGCCGCAGCAGCTCCGCCGGGGGCGTCCCATCCCGCGTGAAGACGCCATGCGAGCGGGGAGAGGCCGCATTGCGCGGGTTCCCATCGTCACACACCAGGACGCGGCGCCGGCACCGGCCGAGCAGCAGCGCGGCGGACAGTCCCGCCGGGCCCCCTCCGACAATGATGACATCGTAATCCGCACCGGCCTTCATGACGTAGGGACCCTTGGACGCATCAGGACACTTTGCCGGCACAGTGAGGGGGCGGCCTGGGGCCGGCAACCCCTCTGGGCTCCGGGTACGACCCAAGTCCAAGCGCCGCGTTGGCTTGCCACCGACCCCCGGGGGCTCAGGTGTCATGCCGCCAACGCTCCGGTGGTATACCGGGGAGAGGAATGGGTCTTGCCCAGGCACGGTGGCCCTGCGTCCCGGAGGACTTTGGTGCGAGCACGAATGAGCCGGCGGCGGCCTTAGCGCCCGTTGGCCTGCACCACGGAGAACGCGGGGGGAAGCGGGGGGGCCACGAGCCCCTGCATCCCGGCGGGCCACTCGGAGAAGCCCTCGCTGGGATTCTTCGCTTCTGCGAGCACGGCCACCATGCGCTTCAGACGCTCTGCCTTTTTCGGGTGCGTGGAGGTGATTCCCGTGCTCTCTGGGATCTTGCCGATGAAGCCGGTGTATTCCGTGGGATCGTATCCTGCGGAAACCAAGAGGTGGACCGCGAGGGCATCCGCCGCGAACTCATCGTCCTCCCCAAGGCCGTCCGAGAGGCGGGAGATCACCCAATCCGTGGCCTTATCCAGGAAGGGCCCGTCCCATTTCAAGACGCCCGCCTGGCATTGCTTCACCTTGAAATCGCCATATGAATTCAAGGAGTGCTTGAGCGTGATGTGGGCGATCTCGTGTGCGAGCACTCCCGCGAGCTGGGCCTCGTTGTCCACGCCTTGAAGGAGGCGCCGGGTGAGAAAGACGTAGCCGCCTGGCGCGGAGATGGCATTGAAGGCCTCTGGGTCCTGAAGCGCCCCAAAAGTCCACCGCAGCGTGGGCCGGGACGATTGAGCAGCCAGGTTGCGCCCCACGGTATTGAGGTACTGGTGCAGTTGCTTTTCGCTGGCGTTGGCCAGCAGGAGCCCTCCACCGCGCTGGATCCAATTGAGAGCGACCGCACCGCCCAGGTCGTACTCCTCCTGCACGGGGATATCGGCTTTCAGCTTGTCGCACTGGAAGAACTCGCGGGCGCCCTCACGGAATGACTGAACCGGCACCTTCGTCGTGTAGCTCTGGAGGGATTGCTTCATGCCTGCGCACGAAACGGCCGCCAGGCCCAGTCCCACCATGGAGAGCCGCAGCAGGTGCCAGCTCACTTGCCACCTCGCCCGGCCACGGCCTGAGGCCCCACCACGGGGAAGAGCTTGGCCTTGCGCGCGTGCGCGGCGAGCTCCCCTGGGCCAATCTTCTCCGCCAGGGTCTCCAGCGTTTGGAGCTGCTGCAGGGCTTGTGCGTAGCCTGGATCGTTCTTGCCCTTGCCGTAGTCAATGGCGCCCTGGCTGAGGCCCTTCACCGCGGCCCCCGAGTTGGCGAAGGCCACCGGGTCCACCTGCCGGGTCCCCTTGTCCTGAGCAACGAGCTCCAGGTTGGGGGGCTTCTTGGCCAGGTTGGACTGGAACACCAGGCCTTTCTGGGTGCCCGCCTGCACGCGGTGCCACTGCGTGTTCTTTGGATCCGCCCCCAGCCACTTCACCTCCTTCCCGGGCTGGAGGACGGCCAGGACATTGGCGGTGGCGGAGGCGCTGGCCATCAGCCGCGTGTTGCGGGCCTTCACGTACAGGGTGGTCTCCGCCGGGGCGGCCAGCGCCGGGCTCGCGGCGCCCAGCAGCAGGAGGGCGCCCAGCAGTCGTGCTCTTGAACTCATGCGGTTCGGCTCACTTGTCCAGGTTCGTCACCCCATCGAAGGGGCGAGGAGGAGACAGCTCATACTTCCGGCAGCGCTCCAGCAGCGCGGCGGTGGGCCCGTCCTCCGGGTCCTGCGCCAGCCGCGTCTCTAGCACGGTGACCGCCTCGGCGAAGGAAGCCTGGCGGTAGAGCGCGAGCGCCTCGTGGTAGCGCGCCACCGTCTCGCGCGTGTGGGCGGGCAGCTGGCCCTTGAGCGCCAGCAGCTCGTACACCGTCACCGCCTCCGTCTTGCCCGCCACCCGCACGTTGTCCAGCTCGCGCACCTCGATGGCGTGCTGGGCCCGCGCGTAGGTGCTCGGGCCGATCATGATGAGCGAGCCGTAGGCCTTGTTCGCGCCCTCCAGCCGCGCCGCGAGGTTCATTCCGTCCCCGATGGCGGTGTAGTCGAAGAGCTGCTCGCTGCCGAAGTTGCCCACGAAGAGCTTCGCGCTGTTGAGGCCGATGCGTGTGTAGACATCCGGCAGGCCCTGCTGGCGGAACTCCTCGCGCAGCTGCTCCACCTCGGCCTTCACCCGGAGCGCCCCGCGGCAGGCGCGCACCGCGTGGTCCGCGTGGTTGATGGGTGCGCCGAACAGGCACACCACCGCGTCGCCGATGTACTTGTCCAGGCACCCGCCCTCGTTCAGCAGCGACGAGCTGACCCGCGTCAGGTACATGTTGAGCACGCGGACCAGCGCGCGCGGATCCTCCCGGAACCGCTCGGAGAAGGTGGAGAAGCCGCGGATGTCGCTGAAGAACGCGGTGATTTCCCGCTCCTCGCCATCCAGGCGCGGCAGCTGGTTCTCCTCGATCATCTGCTCGATGAGCTTCGGCTCCATGTAGCGGCTGAATGCCTGCCGGATGAACGCGGCCTCGCGGTTGGCGAACAGGTGGTTGGCGGCCACCGCCCCCAGGCTGGCCAGCAGCCCCGCCACGGTGGGCATCGCGGTGAGCAGGTGGACCCGGCCGAAGGCCAGCGTGTAGCCCATGACCCCGAAGAGGACTGGAATCAGCAGCAGCAGCCACGCGAGCTCCAGCTCAGGCCGGCGCAGCGTCATGAGCACCACCGTCGAGGTCAGCGCCAGCGCCAGGCTGAATAGCAGGCTCACCCAGAGGGGGGCCTGGGTGATGAAGCGGCCCGTGAGCAGGTTGTCTAGCACCGCCACCTGCTTGTTCACGCCGGGCACCGAGGCTCCAAACGGCGTCGTCTTCGTGTCTCCCACCCCCAGGGCCGTGCCACCGATGACCACCACCTTGCCGCGGAACAGGTCCGGCGACAGCCCCGTGGGCTTGCCCTCGCGCCGCAGAGCCCAGGCATCCAGCACGGCGATGAGCGGAATGACGTGGTAGCGCTCGTGCAGCGTGCCGCCGAAGTCGATCTCCGCGCTGCCGTCCGGATTCACCGCCAGCTCGCGCGGCCCCAGGCTCATCGTCCGGCCGGAGAACGCCAGCTCCTGGGCGCCGAAGAGGTCCGCCGCCAGCGCCACCGGCAGCGTGACGTAGGCGTTCGTCCCGTCCGTGTACGCAAAGCGCGTGCGCCGCATGCTCCCGTCCGGGTCCGGCTCCACCTCCACCAGGCCGAAGCCATCCACTTCGGGGAGAAGCGGGGCGATGGGCGGGACGAGCTGGTGGGGGTGGCGCTGGCCTCGCTCGGGCTCGGACTCCAGCCGTGGCAGGGGGCGTCCTTCCGTCCTTACCGGGAACGCGAGCGCCTGCGCGGCCTGGAGCGGATCCGTGGCAGGGTAGGCCTCGTCCTCCTCCACTTCCTCGAACTCGCCGCTGGGGGCCTCCGGGACCGGCGCGCCGCCGGCGGGCGCGAGCGCCTGGGCGGGCGCGGGGAGCCGCTGCACGGGCTTGACCCGCGGTAGGGAGTGATCGCTGCGATGGCTGGAGACGCCCAGGTAGAAGGGCAGACCGGTGTCCCGCAGCGCTGTGGCGAAGGACTGGTCCGCGCTGGGGTCCGTGTCCGGCTCATCCATGACCGCGTCGAACAGCACGGCCCGGGCGCCGCTCGCCGACAGCTCCTCGGCCACGCGGGCCCAGAGGCTGCGCGTCCACGGGTAGTTGCCGAAGTTGCGCGCGTAGGTGCGGTTGGCGCGGACCCCATCGAGGGTGGACTGGTCGATGGCCACCACGGTGATGTCCTCGGACAGGCCGTGCCGGCGCGTGAAGGTGGTGAGCGCGCTGTCGTACAGCTGGCGCTCCATGTTCGGCAGCCACAGCAACCGCAGGAACCAGCACGCCGCGGCCACCACCGTGGCCAGCAGCGCCACCCCCACCATCTGCACTAGGTGGTTGCGCAGGCGCAGCCGCAGGACCTTCCGCGTTTCACTCACCATGCTACGTCCGCCCTCACGTCCACCCACTCTAGCCGCCCTGGCGAGCAAGTTGCTTCAAGACCCCGTGCCGTCCTCCCGCTCCTCCTCCGTTTTGCCGCAGGGCGCCATCGCCGCGCAGGGCGGGCCCGCCGCCGGAGGGCCTCAGGAGGAGTGCGTTCTTTGGAGGCGCCGCGCCGGGATGACGCCGGGCCGCTACGCGGCTGGCGCAAGATCCTCCAAGACACGGAGCCCCAGCGCTGCGTAGGTTGGCCGCATGGGCCATTCCCATTCAGGTGACTTCCTCCGGGGCTTCCGCACGGTCATTCCCCTGTGGCTGGGGTTCATTCCCTTCTCCATCGCCTACGCGGTGACCGCGCGGGGCGCGGGGCTCGGGGTGCTCGACACGCAGCTCTTGAGCGCTCTCGTGTTCGCGGGCGGGGCCCAGTTCAGCGCGGCGGGGCTGTTCGCGGCGGGCGCCTCGGGCGTGGAGATCGTCCTCACCACCTTGCTGCTCAACGCCCGCCACCTGCTCTATGGCCTCTCGCTCTCGCAGCGGCTCCCCCTGACGGGGCCCAGCCGATGGGTGGCCGCGCACCTGCTCACGGACGAGGCCTACGGGGTGGTGCTGGCCGAGCCGCAACCGACCTTCGCCTATCTGATGGGGGCGGGGCTGAGCGTCTTCGTGCCGTGGAACCTGTTCACCTTCGTGGGGGCGCTGCTGGGCCAGGGCTTGCCGGACCCGGCGGGGCTCGGGGTGGATTTCGTGTTCCCGCTGGCCTTCCTCGCCCTGCTCATCCCCATGCTGCGCGGGAAGGTGGAACTCGGGGTGGCCGTGCTGTCGGGCGCGATCGCGCTGGGCGGCTCCCAGGTGCTGCCCGGAGGCGTGGCGCTCCTGCTCGCGGGAGGGGTGGGCAGCCTGGCCGGGGCGCTCCTCACGGCGGAGCCCGAGCAGCAGAACCCTCCGGAGGCCGAAGCGTCATGAGCGCCTTGCCGGTCATCCTGGGAATGGCGGTGGTCACCTACGTGCCGCGGCTGGCGGGGCTCTGGCTGCGCGCCAGCGTGCCGCCCTTCTGGAAGCGCTTCCTTCGCTTCGTGCCCATCGCTGTCTTCTCCGCCCTCGTTGTCCCCGCGCTCCCCGGAGACCGGGGCGAGGCGGGGGTGCGGCTCCTGGCGGCGGGGCTGGCCGCCGCGGCGAGCTGGCGGTTCCACAAGCTCTGGCTCGGCATCGCGGTGGGCATGGCGGTGTACTGGGGACTGCGGTGAGCGGTCCCCAGCACCGGCCGCGGCCTCAGTGCACGGAGCCCTCCGGCTTGGGCGCCGGGTCCTCCAGCCCCAGCGCGGCCCGGCACGTCTTCGTGTAGAGGTCCCGGAAGATGTTGTCCGGGTCGGTGAACTGTTTCACCGCCTGGTAGGTGTCCTTGTTCCAGATGCTCCAGAAGGTCTGCTCGTCGTAGTAGTTGTACGAGATGAGCGTCTTGGTGCCGTTGACCTGGAGCAGCTCGTCCTCGAACTCCTTGTAGATGTTGCGGCCCGGCTCCTGCTTGAGCCCGTAGACGGCGAGATCCAGGAACAGCGGATCCTGCACGCCGGCCCACCAGCGGGGCGACAGCCACTCGTAGTCCCGCATGCGGCGGTACGGCACGCACCACACCGGGTAGTAGTGAATCTCCCGGTGGTACCAGTCCATGAACTGGGCCGTGCGCGAGAAGGGGACGAACACATCCACGATGACGGGCGGGTTCTTCGCCGGCAGGAAGCGGTGGAAGCGGTCCGCGGCCCTCAGCACGCTGTCCGAGTGGATCAGCTTGCCGAACAGCGCCCGGCCCACGAGGCTCTGCGGCTTGACGTGGGTGACGCCCCGGTCGTAGCGGAAGAGGTAGTCGTAGACGGTGAGGTAGTCCTCGCTGAGGCGCGGGATGCTCTCGCAGTAGGCCTTGAGCCAGTCGTAGCGGCTCACGTACGGGGCCTTCTCCACGAAGCGGCCCACGCACAGCACGTGCTTCGTGGGGGAGAAGATCTGCCCGTCGAGGTAGTCCGCGTCCTGGGCGGTGAAGTGGCGCTGGATGGCCTGCTGGAAGGCCTCGAGCGTCTCATACGTCTCGTACTTCACGTGGACGTAGGGCGCGGCGCGCACGAGCTTGAACTTGAGTTTGGACAGGACGCCGAGCGTTCCGAACGAGCCGTGAATCATCTGGAAGATGAGCGGATTCTCGTCCGGGGAGCAGCGCAGCACGTCGCCCTTGGCGGTGATGATTTCGTATTCGAGGCAGGTGTCGTGGAAGCCGCCATGCCGGAAGGACATGGACTCGATGGAGCACCCCGCGACGGAGCCGCCCAGGCTGATGGTCTTGTGCTCGGGGACGATGATGGGCACGAGCCCATGGCGCAGCGTCGCGTGGACCACCTCGTCGAAGGTGACCGCGGGCTCGGCCGTGCAGGTCATCGCCACCACGTCGATCTCGATGATCTGGTCGAGATCGCTCAGGTCGATCTTGTCGTCGAGGCGCCGCTGGTCGAAGCGCTTGGGCACCTGGTGGGGGGGCGTCTTCTTCTTGAAGGACGCGGGCCGTGTGCTCTTGCGATGCCGCAACTGCTGGGCAATCCGTTCGACCTTCGCCGCATGCCGTGCGTTCTGCTGGATGGCCTTGGGGGATCCGCTCACGCTGGGAGACAGCTCCGTGTGCATTTCATTCCTCCGCTCCCACAGTGTGGGGAAGGTCTGGCCGCTTGGTGAGTGACGGCCCGCCCAGCCGGCCCTCGCTCGCCTGGCTGCTTCAATGGCGAAGTTCTTCCCTGCAGGGCGTGGAGGGCCCGCGTTCGGGGCAGGTCCTCGACGCCCGCAGGCTCACCGATGGGTACATCGCGCAAGCCATTCAGGCTGAAGTTCAGCATGTCCTCAGAATTGATGGGGGGGCCGGTGTTGCTGCCTGAGATTGATTATGTCGATATCGCGTGGTGGCTTCATCGGCAATCTGGGCGGGGACATGCATGCGCACGGAAGGCTTGTTCGATACGGAGTTCGACCGCCAGCTCGACACCCTGGTGGCCCTCGATTACCCGGCACTGATGGGCTTGCAGGCGCAAGGCTTTCGCGCCCTGGCCGAGCCGTTGCGTCCCTTGCTGCGGGACCGGGTGTCCAGCGCTCCCGCTCCCCGTCACGAGACGGCGCCGTTTGTCCTCGTGGTCAGCGGCGCGCAGGTCCCTGCCTCCCAGCGCATCTCGCTGGTGACATGGGGCGGCCGCCCGGGCGTGCTCAGTCCGCATTTCGCCGACGCCGACACGTTCCGCCCCACCGTGGAGCTGCCAGCGGCAGCGCTCTACGCGCTGATGGGCGTCGAGCGGGGCGAGGAGTTCTGTGGGGTCCGCCCCGCAGAAGCAGCCCAGGTTCTGGCAGGGCGGGGAAGGACCCTGCTGACGATCGAGGAGGGCCTGTGCTTTCTCCACGCCTCCCCGGCCTCCCTGGAGAAGAACAAATGCTTCCACACGGGGGCCTCTCGCGGCACGGACCGGCGCGTGCCGGCGCTGTGGATTTCGCAGAAGGCGCCGGTGCTGGGCTGGTGCTGGGAGCAGAACCACCACACCTGGCTGGGGGTGGCCTCCGCCGAGTCCCGGCTCTCGGTGGAGCGCAGTCCTGCCCTGTGACGCTGCCCCTCGGAGCCGAGGCGTCACTGCACGGCGCGCGCGAACTGGCCTGGGGTGAACCCGACGATGCGCTTGAAGTGCCGGTTGAGCTGGCTTTGATCGTACAGCCCCACCCGGAGCGCGGCCTCCGAGGGTGACAGGCCCTGCGTCAGCAGCCCCGCCGCCCGGGAGATGCGCAGGTGGGTGAGGTACGCGTAGGGCGGCATCCCCACCGCTTCCCGGAAGGCACGGCACAGGTGGAACTTGTCCAGCCCCGCGTGCTGGGCCAGGGCATCCAACGTCATGCCCTGCTCGTGGACCGAGTGCAGCGCCTCGAGCGCCCGGCGGACGGGCCGGTGGTAGCGCTGCGCGGGTTCATCCGGAGCGCCGAAGCACCTGGCCATCGCCGCGAGCACTTCGGTCAGCGCTGTCTGGAGTTCGAGGGGGTGGGCGGGCGCCGTCCTGTCCTCGCCCACCAGGGCATGGAGCCGCACGAAGGGGGCTGCCGCGGGCTCTCCGTGGTCGAACTGGGTCTGCTGGAGCTGGGCGGAGGCCGGGGCGCCGAGCGCCTCACGGGCTTCGGCGACGAGCGCCTCATCGAAGGCAATCACCTGGAAGCGGGCGGGACCATCGCGGCGCAGATCGCGGTAGACCTGTCCCCGCTGCTTGAGATCGAGCGTCCCCGGCCGGGTGAGCCGGACCTTGCCCCGGGACCACCACTCCGCGCGGCCTGTGTACGTCAGCGTCACCGAGAAGCCCTCCTTCACGCAGCGCCAGAGCCGTCCGTCGGTCCTGTAGCGCACCACGAACAGGCCCGGTAACGCCGGGGGCCGGAAGACGCGGATGGAGAGCGGGCCGTCGGAGACGGCGCGAGGTGGGGAGCTCACGCCTGGATTCTACCGCGCGCCGCCCTCGTGGCTTGGGCGTTCTTGGCAGGAGCTGTTCCGCCAACAACGCCCAAGCCCGCCGTGCGCCCGATGCCTATTCCATTGCCCGTAGCCCAGGCGCTGGGAAGGGAGCAGGGCATGTCGGGAATCGAAGGCAAGGTGGTGGTCATCACGGGCGCGAGCAGCGGAATCGGGGAGGCGGCCGCGTGCTTGCTCGCTGAGCGCGGTGCAAAGGTGGTCCTGGGAGCGCGCCGGCCAGAGCGCCTTCAGGCGCTCGCGGACCGTATCGTGGGCGCCGGGGGAGAAGCGGTCTGGGCACGCACGGATGTCACACGGCGCGAGGAGGTGGCTGGCCTCATTCAGCTGGCATGTGAGCGGTATGGCACGCTGGACGTGCTCATCAACAATGCCGGCATCATGCCCGTCTCTCCGCTCGATGATCTGCGTGTCGAGGACTGGGAGGCGATGATCGACATCAACATCAAGGGCGTGCTGTACGGCATCGCCGCGGCGCTCCCGGTCTTCCGCAAGCAGGGGACCGGACATGTCATCAACGTCGCCTCGACGGCAGGGCATCGCGTGACCCCCGCGATGGCGGTGTATGCCGGCACGAAGTTCGCTGTGCGCGCCATCTCCGAGGGGTTGCGCCAGGAGGCGGGCGCTCAGCTGCGCGTGACCATCATTTCGCCTGGATTCGTCCGGACGAACTTCGCGGACGGGGTGACCCATCCGGGAATGAGGGCGCAGCTCTCGGAGTCTCGCGACAGGCTCGCGATCCCCCCGGAAGCGATTGTCCGCGCGATGGCGTTCGCCATCGAGCAGCCGGCCGAGGTGGATGTGAACGAGATTGTCATCCGCCCCACGGCACAGGGGTGAGGGGCGTCACGCCACCGCGCGCTTCGTTCTCCAGAAGAGGAAGGCGATGACGGCGACGAAGCCCGCGGTGGCCAGCCCCAGGGAGATGTGGATGCCCACCACGCTTCCGAACAGGCCCACCACGATGCCGCTGAAGGCGCGAAGGCCCATCGCCGCCATCGCGAAGAGGCCCAGCACGCGGCCTCGAATCGCATCGGGAGCGTTTATCTGCACCAGGGCCTGCGTCATGCTGCTGAACGACAGTTCGAAGAACCCCGCGGCGAAGAGCAGCACGAGCGCCACCGCGTAGACGTGCACCGTGGCGAAGCCGAAGAGGGCCACCCCCCACAGCAGCGCGAGCGTCATCGCGGCCGTGGGCGTCATGCGCAGCCAGCTTCCCTTCGTCTCCAGGAGAATGCCCGCGAGCAGCGCGCCCGCCGCATCGGCACCGAGCAGGGCGGTGTAGGCCGCGCCCGGGTCACCATGGCCCAGGTCATCGGCGAAGCCCGGCATCTGGGCGTGGTAGCTGTTGCCGACGAAGAAGGATGCGGCGCCCGCGAGCAGCACCATGCCGGACACGATGGGAAGGCCGCGAACCTCCTTCACCGTCTGGAGGATGTCGGCGAGCCCCCGCACCGCGCGCTTTGGGCCCGGCGCGGCGCCGCGGTAGTGGCGGCCATACGGCGCGCGGACGAGCCAGATGGCCAGGGGCAGATAGAAGAGGGCGTTGAGGAAGATGCCGTAGGTCGGCCCGAGCGTGCGCATGATGAGGCTGCCCACGCCAGGGCCCACCAGCACGCCGAGGTAGCGCGCCGTCGCGTTCAGCCGCACGGCGCTGGCGAGCGAGGCGGGCCCGACGATGTCGTAGAGCAGCATCTGGCTGGAGGTGCTCCACAGCACGCCGGCGCACCCGTGCAGCGTGAGCAGCACCATCGCGTGCCAGACCTGCAGCGAGTCCGTGACGAAGAAGTAGCCCCAGCCCAACGACGCGAGGATGAAGAGGACCATCCCCATCTGGATGAGCCGCCGTGAGTCGAAGCGGTCGTTCAGCGCGCCGACGGGCACCGAGAGCAGCAGGAAGGGCAGCCAGTGCGAGACGACCGCGAAGCCCCCCAGCGCCGCCGAGTGGAACTTCTGGAACGCCACCCAGTAGCTGATGACGTGCTCGATGTTGTCGGCCATCATGGCCAACATGAACGTCGCGAGGAATGTGGCGTAGCCGGGAAGTCGAAGGGCGCTGGACGGTGGAGAAGGTGCCGGGGTGGAAGTCACGCCCGCCCTATATCGCGGACTCCGTCAGGCCGCCGTGTCTTCCTCGGAGGCCCCATCCTGGGGGCGCCAGCCCGGGTTCCGGAGGAGGAACGCGCCCAGGCCGAGGAACGGGGCGGGGGCCAGCGCGTACAGGCCCAGCATCGTGGTCAGCCCTTCATAGAGGCCGCCGGGGGACCGGAGATCTTCGAGGATCAGCCCGCCACCGAGGAGGAACAGGCCCGCGCTCAGCAGCCCCATCAGCACCACCCCCGCCTTGTGCAGTCCGCGGGACTCGACCGCTCCCCCAAACAGCGCGAGCGCGCAGGGCACCGCCATCAAGAGGCCGATGGGACCGAACACGAGCCCGGGGACGCTGCCGATCATGGACAGGATGATGCCCAGCGTCGAGAGACCGCGCGCTTCCGTGCCGGGCGAGGTGGAGGACTTCCGGCCCCGGGCCTCCAAGGCCTCGGGAGGAATCTCCAGGGCGTAGGGGTGGCCCAGCTCCATCAGGCCCCCCACCGCGGCGGCCTGCACGCTTCGGCCCTTGCGGCCCTTCATGGAGCACAGGCGGCGGGAGTTGAGCAGGGACAGCAGGAAGTCGGCCCGCTCCCGGGGGGATTCGTCGTCCGCGAGAGGGCGCTCCAGCCCCGTGATCAGCTCATCCACGTCCTTCCGCTCCGCCCCTGGGGCGCTCACCTTTTCCCGCAGCCAGGAGAGTGCCACGGGCGCGGCGCCCTCCTCGGAGGTGTGGTCGGGAAGGGGCTGCGGTGGGCGGATGCGTTCCATGGAGGGACAGTCTACACGAGCCCCCTGGAGGCCCGGCAGCCCCCGGACCTCCACCGGTGTGTGTGTCCCACGGCTGTCTTCAGTGTGGGAGGCAAGTGAAGCTTACTGAGCAGGCATGGCAGACGAAGGTCGCAGGGCCGGTCCAGGCTGTCCATTGTCCGCCCGCCGAAGGGACAGAGGAGAGGACTGCACATGTTTGCCATCCCCACGAATCGCCTGGTGGACTCAGCCGCCCGGTCGATTCTTCGTGAAATGCACCTGATGCAGGCGTCGGGCGTGGATCCGGAGGAGCTGTTCATCCTCGACAACAGCACCGAGGAGATTTCCCGGCACAACGCCCGGGATCTGGCGCGGCTCCGCCGGGAGACGGGTTTGCCCATCCGGCATGTCACCTCCGGTGAGCAGCTTCAGTTGATCGACGCGCTGGCGCGGGTGACGGGGCAGGAGCGCGGCGTTCTGAGGGACTTGCTCTACCCGGAGCCCAACACGGGCGATTACGGCAAGGTCTTCAACCTGCTCTACCTGCTGGCGGCCGCGCATGGGCGGCGTGTCATTCACCGGAGGGACTCGGATTGCTCCACGGAGGGGCTCTCGCCGGAGCTGTACCCGGTCCTCGGCGAGCTGCGGTTCCTGGGCAAGACGCTGGAGCAGGCCCAGGCCGGGACGGATACAGTCGAGCGCCTGCCGGCTGCCTCGATGCGCAAGGAGATCCAGATCGCGGGCAGCGATTACCTTGGCCACTGGAACCTGGACCTCATGGACCTGGAGGCGCATCACGCCCAGGCTCTGCCGGCGCTGCTGAAGCTGTTGAGCGTGCCGCCGCAGCAGATTCCGGTCTACCTCCACGCCAAGTATCGCGGCCGCAACGAGGAGTACCGGCCGAGGCCGCTCCTGATTACCTGCGAGAGTGGCGCGGAGACGCCCGAAATCACGCCCTACTATCCGGAGTGCGGCAACCTGGCGATGAAGGACCTCTTCCGGAGGATTCCGAACTTCATCGGCGCTCGCTGCATTGGGTTCGACTACCACACCTACATCCTGGGGACGATGCTGGGCGTGCCCGCCGTCTACCATTGCAACAAGATCGTCCATGCGCACGATGAGGTCCGGCGGCGGCAGCGCGACTTGAAGGCGTACTGGACGGGGATCATCAAGCTGGCTGATTACAACCACTTCATCACGGCGGTGGGCCAGAGCGAGGCCTTCGCCCGCCTCGCGGCGATGAGCGCTCCAGAGGGCGCGGCGATTGCCGGCGTGCTCCGTGACTGCCAGGCAGAGCGGCCTTGGAAGGACCGCCTGGCGCTGATCGACCGTGTTGCCGAGGAGGTGTTGCTGCCCTCGGGAGAACCGGCTTATGCGGAGACGGCCCACTGGCTGAAGGCGCGCGGCGAGTCCTTGTTGGAGGAGCTCGACCAGGATTACCGCCGAAGCATCGCCCTGCAGCGGGAGTGGCCCGCATATATCCGGGGCGCGGATGCGCTCGCCCGGGCGGAGGTGCTCATGCGCATGCCCCTGGAGTCCCACTCCCGGGCCCAGGTTGTTTCCCGGAGGTGAGCCCGGCGGGAGGCCCCTGAAGGCTCAGGAACCTCCCGCACCGCCTGGGCTCAATTACATCTGGTAGCCGCAGCTCGGGGTCTCCGTATCGGAGGTCCACACGCAGCAGAACATCGTGTTCGAGCAGCAGCGGTTCGGAACCGGGGTGCAGCCATAGGAGGTCGGCTCCCCGGGCACGTAGGTGGGATGCTGCTGGTGCTGCGCCTGCGTGTAGTCCAGGCGCTCCTTCTCGGTGAGCTGCTGCTGCACCTCGCTGAGCGAGGCCATGCTCTCTGAGGACTCCTCCTGCACGCCCCCGCAGGCAACGGCGGACAGGGCGAGGAAGGCAGCGACGAGGCGGGCGGCGATGAACTGAGTCTTCATGGTGGGGGTCTCCAGGTACGGCATGCGCCGTGGGTTGAGCCGCCGTGAACAGCCTCGGCATCAGCCGAGGGTTCCGGCGGCCTCCCTAAAGACGGACCTGGGCGGCTTTGTTACCTCCGCACTTGCAATGGCGCGCGTTCAGCGCTCGTTCTGGCGTGCGTCCGTGGGGGCGTGGGGGTGCCGGGCCAGGAGCATGCGCAGTTGCGGCTGTTGCCTCACCGCGTCTTGCTTCAGCAGGTGGGCAATCAAGGCGGGCGGAGCCGCGGCCCACCGGGCGATGTTCTGGATGAGCAGCGAGGAGCGGTAGGGCCGCCCACACAGGAGCGAGGCCGTCTTGCCGTCCACGGGCAGGCCCGAGAGGGCCAGCAGGCAGCGGCCCTCCGTGTGGAGAATCAACTCCACCTTCTCCTCGGACGGGCCGCTGTTGAAGCGCTGGCGCAGCAGCTCCCGCGCCGTGCGGCGCGTGCCCTCGGGGATGTCCCGGTCCACCATCACCTTGTGCAGCTCCATCAGCCGCCGGGTGCTCCAGAGGCGCCGGAAAAGCCCGCCGGGCAACTGCGGGTTGCGCACCAGCCAGCGCCTCACTCCGCCATCCGCCGCGAAGGCCGCCTTCGCGCAGACCGCCTCCAGCCCCACCGGATGGCGGTGGTGGCGCACGATGAGGCGCGCGTGCCCGAGGCCCACCCGGGGGTTCTCCAGCACGGCCTTGATGACGGCGGGCACCGGGTCGAAGCAGAACGCGGACAGCTCGGGCTCCTGCGCGGCATGGGCGCGGGCCTGGCGCGTGTTCTCGTCCAGCGGGTGGAGCCGCGTCTCGAAGAGCTGCCGGTGGTTGGCCTGGGCTTCCAGGGGCTCCTCGTCCTCCGGGGCCTCGCTGGCCTCGGGAGGCTCCTGGGAGGGCGGGGGGGAAGCGGGCGGCGCCGCGGCGCGTTGTTCTGAAGGAGGCGGTTGGAGGGCGCCCTGCTCGACCAGCCGCTGGAGGATGGCCTGAAGGCGCTCGGGCGGCAGCCCGGTGAGCGCTGGCAGATGGCTGGCGGCCGTGCCACCATCCAGCCGCGAGAGCACGAAGCCCTCTTCGGCCGAGAGGAACAGGCGTTTGAGGTCCACCGCGAGGTTGGGCTTCGGGGTCCAGTCAACCATGAGGGAGAACGCTTCCATGTCCGAGCGCATCGCCACCTACGCCGAGTTCTGGCCGTTCTATCTGCGCGAACATTCGAAGCCTGTCACGCGCTGGCTGCACTTCGTGGGCACCTCGCTGGGGCTGGGCATCGCCACCGTCGCCGTGAGGTCCGGCCGGGGCGCGCTCATTCCCGCCGCCCTGGTGTGTGCCTATGGGCTCGCCTGGGTGGGCCACTTCGGCATCGAGAAGAACCGGCCCGCCACCTTCAAGTACCCCCTCTGGTCCTTCCTCTCCGACTTCCGGATGCTGGGGTTGATGGCGGTGGGCCAGCTCGGCCCCCACCTGGAGCGGGCCCAGGCGGGAGCGTCCCTGCCCCCCGCCCCGGCCGCGAGCAAGGCCGTCTAGGCGCGCGAGGCGCCCAGGCCCACGGGGCAGCTCACCCCGGTGCCGCCCAGCCCGCAGTACCCGTCCGGGTTCTTGGCCAGGTACTGCTGGTGGTAGTCCTCGGCGAAGTAGAACTCCGGCGCCGGGAGGACTTCCGTGGTGATGTCCCCGTACCCCGACGCCTTCAGCGCCTGCTGGTAGGCCTCGCGGCTCTGCTCGGCCGCGCGCTGCTGGGCCTCGTCCGTGGTGTAGATGCCCGAGCGGTACTGGGTGCCCACGTCGTTGCCCTGGCGCATGCCCTGCGTCGGATCATGGTTCTCCCAGAACACGCGCAGCAGCGTCTCGTAGCTCACCTTCGCCGGGTCGAACACGACGCGCACCACCTCGTTGTGGCCCGTCATCCCCGAGCACACCTCGCGGTAGGTGGGGTTGGGCGTGGGGCCCGCCGCGTAGCCCACCGACGTGCTGTACACGCCCGGCGTCTGCCAGAACTTCTTCTCCGCGCCCCAGAAGCACCCCAGGCCGAACACCGCCACCTGGAAGCCCGCGGGCACCGCCTTCAGCGGCGTGCCCAGCACGAAGTGCTTGTCGGGGACGGGCATCGGCTCGGCGCGGCCCGGAAGCGCCTCGGCGGGCGAGGGAATCTTCAGCTTCTTCGTCGATAGGAACATGCCCCAGTGTTAGCCACCTGGAGGCCGGTTTTCATCCTCTTGGTATGGGGTACGGTGCAGGCGTCATGCTTCGCGCCCCCCTCTGGTCCGCCCTCCTCTTGCTTTGGCCCACCTTCGCGCTCGCGGAGTCCAAGGACAGGCCCCCGGTCGACTGCAAGCGCTCCGGCCCCAAGCGGGCCGTGCCGTTCTCCGCCGAAGCCTTGCCCGGCAGGCCCCTCTCCGAGCGGTATGCCGAGTACGTGGGCACGTGTGGGCAGGAGGACGTGGTGGCCTTGACGCAGCAGCTCGTCCGCTTCAAGACGGTGAGCCGCGAGCAGCCCCCCGCGAAGAGCCCCGGCACCGCCGCCCTGGGGCGCTTCCTGAAGAAGTGGGCCCAGGCCCATGGCTTCGCGTTCCGGGCCGTGGGCAACCAGGACGTGTTCGAGCTGTCCTGGGGCGAGGGGGCGCCGCACCTGGGCTTTCTCGTCCACGCGGACGTGGCCCCCGCGGCCCCCCGGGCGTGGCGGCATGAGCCGTTTGATCCCCAGGTGATGGACGGAAAGCTCTATGGCCGGGGCGTCAGCGACGGCAAGGGCCCGCTGGCCACGGCGCTCGTCGCGCTCGCCATGGCCCAGGAGATGGGCCTGAAGCCGTGGAAGGGCCGGGTGCTCCTCATCATCGGCAATGGCCGGACGAGCGATTGGAAGGGGATGGAGCAGTACGTCCGCACCCAGCCCCTGCCCCCCCATGTCATCTCCCTGGATGCGGAGTATCCCGTCGTGGTGGCCCAGTCCGGCTTCGCCGTGCTGAACCTGGAGGCCTCCCTGCGCCCCCGGGAGGGGGCGAGCTCCGGGCGGCTGATGGCCGTGGATGCCTCCGCTGGCGAGGCGCTCACCGAGGTGCCCGCGTCCGCCTCGCTGGAGCTGGTGCCCGCGGCGGGGACCTCCTCCGAGCAGGGGCTGGCCCTCGTCCAGAAGGCCCTGGAGGCGGTCCGCCGGGAGCGGCCCACGCTCGACGCCGAGGCGAAGCTCCGGCGGGTGCCAGGGGTGGCCACGGGCTCGCGCATCGTCCTGTCGGCCCGGGGGCGGGCGGCGCCCTCGGCCACGCCCGAGCGCGGGCACAACGCGCTCTGGGATCTGGCGGCCATCGCCGGGCAGCTCCCCCTGTCGGAGAACGGGCTCACGGAGGTGCTGCGGACCACCGTGCGCCGGCTGGATGGGGACCACTCCGGGGAGCGGCTGGGCATCGCCGGGCAGGACACGCTCATGGGGCCGCTCATCGTCGCCCCCACGCTGCTGCGGGTGAAGGACGGGAAGGTGTCCCTGTCGCTGCACATGCACCGGCCCCGGAGCGAGGAGGGGACCGACGACTTCCACACGGCGCTCGACCATGCCGTGGCGCTCATCACCCAGGAGACGGATGGCTGGGTGACGGAGGGCCCGGGGCGCTCCGTGGGCGAGCCCCATGTGGCGAAGCCCGCCGGGGCGCTCGTCACGAAGCTGCTGGAGGTCTACAAGCTCCAGCGCGGGAGGGGAGAGAGCGTCAAGCCCGTGTCCTTCCGGGGAGAGACCTATGCCCGGCTGTTTCCCGGCGGGGTGGACTTTGGTCCCCGGCTGCCCGGCGAGCCCCACCGGGGCCAGTCTCCGGATGAGTTCATCTCCCTGGAGCATCTAGCGCTGAACACCCGGATGCTCGCCGCGGCCCTGCAGGCCCTGGTCTTCTCGCCGAATGCCCCCTGAGCGCGCCGCCGCCCGGGTAGGGTGCAGGACCGATGAGCACTCTTCTGCTTCGCCATTCGGATGTGGTCCGCAACCTCCAGTCCCTCACCCTGCTGTCGGACCTGCGGGAGGCGTTCCGCACGGATGCCCTCGCGCGCACGGTGGCCCCCCAGTGGGCCCGGGCCCTCTTGCACGCCGAAGGCTCCACCAGCGTGCTCTTCCCGGGGAGCCTTCCCGGCGTGCCCGCCTACAGCGTGAAGGTCCAGGCCCGGTTCTCTCCTCCGGGCTCCTCCGTCCAGAGCGTGCTCCAGCTGCATGATCTCGCCTCCGGGGGGCTGCTGGCCCTCATGGACTCGGCGCACCTGACCCATGTGCGCGATGGCGTGCTGGGCGCCCTGGCCGCGGACGTCCTCGCCCGGCCCGAGGCCAGCCGCGTGGCGTTCCTTGGCGCGGGCCCACAGGCCGCGCTCCATCTCAAGTCCCTGCGGCTGGTGCGCACCCTGCGCCAGGCGTTCGTGTACGACCCGGACGTCACGCTCGCCGCCGCGTTCGCCTCGCGCATGTACCAGCAGCTGTCCCTGCCGGTCCGGATGGCGGGCTCCGTGCAGGAGGCCGTGGAGGAGGCGGACCTCGTCGTGGTGATGAATGCCAGCCGCCTGTCCGCGCTTCAGCCCGAGCTGCTGCGGCCGGGCATGCACGTCACCGTGCTGAGCACCGAGGAGTCCGGCAAGGTGGAGCTCGCGCCGGCGCTGGTGCGGCGCACCACCTTTGTCTGCGACCACCGGGGACAGGCCCTGTCCGGGGGCCTGGGCAGCGCGGGCCTCTCCGAGGAGTCCATCCACGCGGAGCTGGGGGAGATCATCGCGGGGCTGCGGCCCGGGCGCACCTCGCCCGAGCAGCTCACCCTCTTCGCGGGCGTGGGCCTGCCCTTCCAGGACCTGGCGGCCGCCTGGCACATCTACCAGGCGGCGCTGGGGGACGAGGATGTGCAGCGGCTCGATTTCGGCACGTGAGGTGGGCAAGCAGCCAGGCCTCGGCGCCGGGGCGTTACCGCTGGCCGGTGCTCCGGACAGGTCCCATCCTCCCCGCTGGGAGGTAGCGCATGCTTCTGGTCGGGTTCATGGCGACGCGCACGGGACGCTGGGTCCGCATCCTCGCGGGCACGGGAATGATGGTGGGAGGCCTCGCCTCGGGCTCTCCCAAGGGCGCGGCGCTGGCGCTCGCCGGGCTCGGCTCCCTCGTCTCCGGGGCGATGGACGTGTGCGTGACGGCCGCCCTGTTCGGGCACTCCATCCGCGGCGCGGACATCCGGCGGCGCCTGGGCATCAAGGACGAGGAGCCGCTCATCGGCCGGCCGCCCCCCCGCCCGTCTGCCCGCGCCATCATGTACCTGCACTGAGGGCCGGCGGCCCTCCGCGCGGGCTCAGCGCACCTCGAAGGGGATGCCCAGCTCGCCGAACTTCTCCCCCGTCTCCGCGTCCACGAGCCGCGCCTGCAGGGTGACCTGGCGCTCCCGCTCGGTGATGCCCTGGAAGTACAGGAACCCGGAGATGCTGCCGCCCGGCGCCAGCGTGCCCTCCGGAAGGGCCTGCTTGAGCATGTCCTGGGTGGGCAGCGGCTCCTCGCACGCGACGCTGGGGGCGTAGTACGGCGAGTAGAAGGGGCCATAGAAGGGCCCCATGCCCCAGGGCCGCCGCCAGCCCAGCGGGCCACGCCAGCCCCACGTGTTGTGCCAGTAGAGCGGATCCATGGCGGCCACGCAGCGGGTCCGCGAGCTGCCATCGTCCTTCAGGCTCGAGGGCGCCATCGCCGTGTACTGGAAGCGCGAGCCGCCCAGCAGATCAAACTGCTCGTAGCGGATGCGCAGGGGGCGCTCCCCCCGGTTCTCCAGCCGCACCTCCACCGGCGTCAGCCGCCGCTCCAGGTTGCCGGGACGGCCCTTCCACGCCGACGCGTCCGCCACGAGCCGGATGCCCGCTTGCTCGGTGACGGCGGCGGCGGGCTCCTGCGCGAGCGCCTGGGCCTCGGGGCTGGGCCGAAGTTGGGCCTTCGGAATGCAGCCCACGAACACCACTGAAGTCAGGACACCCCACCACGCACGCATGAGACACTTCCTCCTGGGGAAATGAATACTCACCTCACGCGTCCGGCGCTGGCCTCAGTGGGTGGGGGGAGCGCTGGACTCTTCGAGGTAGGACGGTGACGCCTCGGACAGGAAGCGCCAGTCCTGGCCCCGGGCCCACTCCTCGAAGGTGTGCCACCCCACCTCCGGAAACGCGTGGCGCAGGGTGAGGATGTCCGCGTGGTAGCCCACCCGGCCCAGCCACTCGTACATCCGGGCCATGTCGTCGCTCTCCTCCTGGAGGAAGCCGAGCGGCAGCTGCTGGTAGTGGAGCCGGTGGCCGCTCGCGTACGAGAGCAGGTCGGTGGCCTGCTGGCCCGTCACCTCGTCCGAGGCGATCTCGATGCGCTGGCCGGTGAATTCCTCGGGGTCCATGAGGACCAGGGTGGCGAAGGCGGCCAGGTCCTGCACGCTCACCATCTGCAGGCCCACGGTGGGCGGCAGCCCCAGGCCCAGGATTCCGGAGGACAGCCCGTGGCGGAACATCGGGCCCGTGAAGTTCTCCATGAAGAAGGTGGGGCCCAGGATGGTGTAGGGCACGCGCGAGTGGCGCAGGTAGTGCTCCACCTCGTGCTTGCTGTCGAAGTGCGGCACGCCGGTGAGGCGGTCCGCGCCGGCCACCGAGGAGTAGACGAAGTGCTTCACCCCCGCGCGCCGGGCCGCGTCCACCAGGTGGGCCCCGTGGCGCACCTCGGTCTCGGTCCCCCGCTCGAAGGGCGTGGCCATGGCGTAGACGGACGTGACGCCCCGGGCCGCCTGCTCCAAGGAGTTCAGGTCATCGAAGTCGCCGATCACCAGCTGCGCGCCCTGCTTGTGCAGGGCCTTCGCGGCGGGCGAGTCCGCATCCCGGGTGAGGGCCACGACGCGGTGTCCGCGCTCCAGGAGATGGCGCGCCACCGCGCCCCCCTGCTGGCCGGTGGCCCCCGTCACCAGAACTGAAAGATGCGATTCCATGTGGTTCCTCCCCAATCCCTGTCCCGTAAGTTGGACTCGCCGTGTCATCGTCGCGAGCACATGGCCTGTGCCCGGGTGGAGGGCAGCCAGGCGGCGCGGAGGGGTGGGCCGGGCCCCTTGCCCGCGCCGTCCACCGTGCAACGGAAAGGGGGCCGGCGGCGGCTTCTGGGCGTGGCAAGGCCCGTGGGCCATGCCATGGTCGTTTCCCTATGAGCAAGCGTGACAAGCCGCCCTCCTCCGAGCTGACCGCGGCCGCCGAAGCCCTGGAGGCCCAGTTGCGCCGCTTCGAGTCGCTGTCGGACCAGTTCCGCCGCTCGCCGTTGAACTCGGAGAAGAGCCTGGAGCGCGCCTCCAAGCTGCTCCGGGACGTGGCCGAGCAGGATGGGGTGCTCAACGCGAGCGTGAGCGCGCTGGTGGCCGCGGTGGCCAGGACGCGCGACCGCCAGCAGCAGGAGGCCGACTCCGTCAACGCGCACGCCCTGCACCTGCAGGAGCGCGCCGAGCTGTTCAAGTCGCTGCTGGAGCGCTACGGCGCCCTGGGCCAGAGCGCTGCGGAGCTCAACCAGCGGATGCAGGAGTTCGCCGTGCAGCGCGCCCAGGCGCAGGGCGAGGAGCACAACGCCGCGCTGCACCAGGCCCTGGAGGGGCTCCAGGAGCGCATGGGGCAGGTGGCGGAGGAGGCCCGGGCCGTCGTCGAGCAGGCCGAGACGCAGGACTTCGCCGACGTGGGCCGGCAGGCCGAGTCCCTGCGCCAGCAGATTCTTTCGGCGCGCAACAAGCTGGGGCTCCTGCGCAAGGGCATCGGCACCCCGTGAGGCGCGCTCAGCTCAGGTAGGTGGGGGCGAAGGCCTCGGGGTCCTCGATGCGCTGGCGCCCCGCGAAGCCCGTGTCCAGCTCGTGCCAGTGGCCCACGGCCGTCTCGCCGTAGCGCCAGCACAGGTAGACGGTGCGTCCGCCCAGCAGGGCATGGAAGTCCACCAGCCCATCGGCGGTCTTCACCTCGATGCCCATCTCCTGGAGGGGGTGGAGCTCGGTGCGGATCTGCTCGAGCAGCTGGGAGTGCTGCTCCTGAAGTGTCTCCGTGAAGGCATCGCGCTTGCCCTGGCTCTTCAAGGCCTCCAGCTCCTTGGAGAGCTCCTGCGCGCGCGAGACCCATGGCCGGACCTTCTCGAAGGTCCGGGTGAGCAGGGGCACCACCCTGTTCGCCTCATCCACGCCGAAGTAGCGCATGCCCGCCCAGCATGCATTGGCCTGCCCCCGGGACGCCAAGGGACGTGGGTACAGGGGCCCCCGGAGGTTCAACTCCTCAACAGCGAGCGCAGGTGCTCGCGCTGCCACCGTTGGGCGGCCTCCATCAGGGGGAAGGCCCGCTCGCGCTCGTGGAACTCCGGCGGGTGCGCCCCCCCGGCTTCCGCGGGAAACAGCTGGTGCAGCATGGCGTGGAACACCACCGCCTCCACCACGAAGGCCGGCACGTGGGGTTGATCCAACGCCGGGTGCACGCGCACCTCCCTCAGCCGGGCGTCGTACCCCGCCAGCAGGATGGTCTTCCGCCGCTTCTGGCCCGGGCGCCGGGCCCAGCCGATGTCCGCCTGGAGACGCCCGTCGAAGTAGGTGGTGTTCAGGCGCTGGTAGATGGCGCGCAGGTCGAAGCACCGGCCGCGCGCCTTCAGCGGGGCGCCGGGCTGGCGCGTGCGCCGCACCTGCGTCTGGTGCTGCCGGGCATGGTCCTCCAGCCGGTAGCGGGCGCCCGCATCGCCCCGCACGAAGTCCGCCATGGCCTGCACCACGGCCTCGGGCGCGTCCAGGAAGAGGTGGTGGGCGCGCAGCCGCACCGCCTGCGCGTGGCGGCGGAAGCTGATCAACGTGGCGCGGTTGTCGGTGAGCGTGAGGTGGACCGGAGCGCCCAGCCGCTCCGAGAGCTGGCGGGCGAGCCGGGCTGCCTGAGGGAAGGACTCGGCGCGCGAGGGCAGCTTCCGGGACTCCAGCGGGGGGAGTTCCGGCACGTCGAAGAGCGTGAGCTGCGTGCCCGGCGGCGAGCTCATGGGCTTCAGGTTAAGCGGGATGACCGCCCTTTCACAGCCCCTGGGGCCGCGAGCGTTCACGGCCCCCCACTACAGCTCCAGGAAGGCAAGCAGCGCCCCCAGGTCCTCGTCCGAGAGGGCCTCCAGGCTGTAAGGCGGCATGTTGCCGCCCACGCCGAAGAACTGGCCGTGGCGGACCTTCTCGATGACGACGAGGGACTTGGGCACGCCCGGAAACAGGGCGTCGTAGTCCCGCACCACCTCGGGGAGCACGGAGGCCAGCTCCGTGAGGCGCCCCCGGCCGGTGTGGGGCTCGCCGTGGCAGTCCTGGCAGGCGGCGCGGTAGACCTCGGCGCCCCGGCTCACCGTGCCGCGTGGCACCTCCTGGATGTCCTTCACCACGGTGAAGGGCAGCGCGGGGGCCCACGGGTCCGGGCTGATGCGCACGAGGTACTCGTAGAGCGCCCGGGACTTCGGCTCCTCGGGCGTCAGCGGGCTCACGCCGCGCATGAAGTGCACGTAGCAGAAGTTCACCGCGTCCAGGAGCTGGGTCTCGTAGCCGCCCCACCAGCTCAGCCGGAACGCGGCGTTGTGCAGGGTGTGGCCTGCCAGCACCCGTCCCGCCGGGGGCGTGGGCGTGGTGGCGTGGCACGTGGCGCACGAGAAGCGGTTGTACTGGCTCTCCGAGAGCCGGGCGTCCTGGAACAGCGCCTCGCCGAAGTCCGCCGCCGGCTCGGTGGACTCGCCGCAGCCCACGGTCAGCAGCCCTATCAGCAGCGCAGCCCCCCTCATGGCGTTCCCCGGAGGAGGGCCACCGAGTCCGGGAAGATGCCCACCTCCACCGTCTTCACCACCTTCTCCTCCCGGAGGTCCACCACGTGCAGCGTGCCGGGGCCCTCATGGTCGCCCTCGCAGACGACGAGCCCGAGCTCGCCCCCGGGCAGCAGCTCCACCTGGTGGGCGTTGAGGCACCCGCTGGGGGCCAGGGGAATCTCGCGCAGCACGGTCCCTGTGGCGGGGTCCACGAGCGCGAGCGCGTCCTCCCGCTGGTAGGGCATATAAAGGAGGTTCCCGTCCGCGCGGAAGGCGCCGAACAGCGGCGGCCCGCCGAGGTAGACGGTGCGCGAGGGGTCCACGGTGAGCGTCTCCGGATCCAGGTACTGCACCGAGCGGCTCCGCAGGGAGCTGATCCACACCCCGCCCGTGGTGGGGGAGACGGTGAGCGCGTAGGGCTCGTGTCTCGGGGCAATGGCGGAGCCCGCGTTGGCGGCGACCTTCACCCGCGTGACGGGGTGGTCCGGGGACACCAGGTCCACCACGGCCACCTCGTCCGAGTAACAGGCGATGTACGCACGGCGGCCCTCCGGCGAGAGGCGGACCGCGTGGGGCGCGGGGCACACCGGCACCATGGCCTGGCGGCTCATCGTCTGGGTGTCGACGATGGCCAGGCGCGCGGACATCTCCTGCTCGGTGCCGCCCCGCTGGAACACCTCGGAGATGCGCAGCACGTCGAAGTGGGTCTGGTACAGCGTCCGGCCGTCGGGGCCGAGGATGAGGTCCCCGGGGTTGCGGTCCACGCGCACCGAGCCCACGAGCCGGTGGGTGCGCGCATCCATCTTCAGGCTGTAGCCATCCACGGTGCCGGTGCCGTGCGAGCCGTGCGGCCCCTCGCCACTGCCTCCCTCCACGTAGTTGGAGATGCCCACGTAGTAGAAGGCGCCGTCCGGGGAGACGGCGGCGTGGTGCGGCCCCTCCAGCTCCACGGGGTTGAGCCCCACCGGGATGCGGGCCCGCTCGCCCCAGTCCGCCTCGCCCACGGTGTCCAGGTCCAGAAGGCTGAGCGTGTCCTCCTTGCTGTTGGTGATGAGGGCGCGCCCCAGCGGCCCTGGTGGCGGCAGGGGCGTGGCCGGGTGCCAGGGCGCGCCGGTGCCGTAGTCCAGCTCGGGAATCACCAGCGGCCCCGAGCCGTCGTCCTGCTGGCAGGCGCCCAGCGCGAGCGAGGCGAGGAGCAGCCCTGCGCGGTGGAGGCGGCTCATGGGGTGGCGGCCTCCCGGCGGAACGTCCGGGGCGTCTCCTGGCGGAAGGGGCCTTCCATGATGCGGTTCTCCAGGAGGTAGGCGCTCGTCACCTGGAGCGAGAGGTCCTTCCCGGCCGCCGTGCCCATCGTCTTCCAGGAGCCGGCGTCCACCTGCCAGGCCAGCTCCGAGGTGAGCACGTTCACGGGGCACTGGCTGCCCGGCATCGTCACCTGCACCCAATAGATGTAGCCGGTGTAGGGCGGCAGGTGCGCCTCGGCGGTGGGAATCAGCAGGTTGCCCAGCCACGCGAGCGGCCCCGGCGTGCGG
This sequence comes from Allostigmatella hybrida, assembly GCF_020103775.1. Lineage (NCBI taxonomy): Bacteria > Pseudomonadati > Myxococcota > Myxococcia > Myxococcales > Archangiaceae > Allostigmatella > Allostigmatella hybrida. Next base: position 125,483 of record NZ_JAHXBH010000011.1, on the reverse strand, counting down.
CGGGGATGGGCCTGAGCGTGGCGGACCGGCGAGGGGGGCACCGCCCGGGAGGAGATGGGCGGGGTCCAGGTGAAGCGGGGCGGGGCCGCATCGGCGGCGAAGGTCTGTCCCTCGGAGGGCGCGTCCACCGTCACCGCTTGCGAGGTGTCCTTGGGCTTCTTCGCCGCATCCGTCATCGTCATCCACGCCTCGTCCGTGGCGGAGCCGCCATAGAGCGGCTCACCGCACGCAGGGGTCTGGCTGTCCTCGCCGCAGGCGGAAGTGAGCAGCAGCAGCGACGCGCAGGCACTCCACAGAACGCGAACTTTCATCGTCATGGTCAGGGGCTCCAGGAAGTGCGCCGCCGGCGGGGCCGGAGCGCGGCGAGGGTCAGCAGCACCAGCGGAACGAGGGCGGGCCCGGCCGCGGCGCCGCACCCCTTCTTGGACGGTGTCTCGGGCAGAGGCTCGGGGAGGCCCGCGTCCGTGGGCGGAGGCTCGGGGGGCGGGGGAACGGGCGCGCCGAACAGCTCGGCAAGCTGGGGCCAGCGCTGCGGACAGGTCCGCTGGACCGGCGTCCCCTCGGCGCACTGGTGCGCGCCCTGAAGGGTGGAGAGTCCGAAGAGGGGCTCCCACGTGTTGCCCTCGTCCTGGCTGCGCGCCAGGGCCCAGGTGTGCACCCAGCTCGAGCCGCACGCGTACAGCGTGTCCCCCACCCGCGTGGCGCAGGCATTGCCCTCGGGGCGGGGCAGGAGGGCGGTGGGCTCGCCCTGCCGCGCGCGGTAGAGGTAGACGGGGGTCGCGGCCCACACGGTGTCGCCGTCCGCCGAGGCCTCCACGCCCACGAGCACGTCGGGGAGCTCCATCAGTGGCGTCAGCGTGGCGCCCCCATCCTGGCTCTCGAAGATGTGGGTGAGGCCCTGCGCGGACACCTGCACCCAGAGCCGGTCCGGGGACGCCTCGTTCACGCGCATCAGGATGAGGTTGTAGGGGCGCACGAGCTGGGAAAAGGGCTGCGGCAGCCGGGTCCACGTCTGCCCTCCGTCGTCGCTGCGCGACAGGAACATCTCCTGGCCCTGCTGGCCGGAGGCGTAGAGGCGGCGGGGCTGGGCGGGGGCCTGGTGGATGGCGGAGTAGCGGATGTCCGGGCTGGGCGGCAGCAGGGGCGTCCAGCTCGCGCCCCCATCCTCGGAGCGGTAGAGGCTGTTGCCGGTGGTGGGCCTTCCCGTGGAGACGAACATCTGGTGCTCGTCCGTGGGGTGCACGGCGAGGCCCGTGACCCAGGTCTCCTTGAAGAAGGGCTCGATGGCCCAGGTGCAGCCGTTATCCCTCGAGCGGACCAGGGCGCCGCCCGTCGCGGCCAGGATGTCGCCGCCCTTCAGCCAGAAGTAGCGCTCCGGCCGCCAGGCGCCAATCTCCATGCCCTCGGGGCAGATCCACCGCCACGACTGCCCGCTGTCGAGCGAGATGACGGCGCCGAACGAGGCCCCGACGAGCATGTGCTCCGGGTGCTCCCGGCGCAGGGTGACGTTGGAGGTCTCCGGCAATCCCAGGTGTGCCCAGGCGGAGAGTGCCGGGAGCACCAGCAGTCCCACCCAGGACAAGCGTGTCTTCATCGCGGAAGGCCCCCACCAACGACTGCCTCGACCCGCCGCGAGGATACCCCGAGAATGGCCGCCCGTCCCTTCAGGAGGAGTCCATGCCGAAAGCCTTCCCCGTCCCGCGTGCCGTCCCTGTGCTGATGATGCTCGCCGCGGGCGCCTGTGCCCATGCTCCCGCCGGGGAGCCCCACGCCGGCGGCATGCCCCACCGCTTCGAGAAGGCGGAGGTGTGGGCCGGGCGCTTCGAGGACCCGGAGCGGGAGGCGTGGCAGAAGCCGGACGAGGTCATCGCCGCGCTCGCGCTGCCCCCGGATGCGAAGGTGGCGGATCTCGGCTCGGCCACCGGCTACTTCGCCGTGCGGCTGGCGAAGGCCGTGCCGCAGGGGCGCGTGTTCGGCGTGGACATCGAGCCGGACATGGCGCGCTACCTGGGCGAGCGGGCCCAGCGCGAGGGGCTGGCCCACCTCATCCCGGTGCTCGGCGAGCCCGGGGACGCGAAGCTGCCCGAGCCGGTGGACCTGGTGCTGGTGGTGGACACCTACCATCACATCGAGGACCGGGTGGCGTACTTCCGCAAGCTCCGGGCCTCGCTCACGCCGCGGGGGCGCCTGGCCATCGTCGACTATCGCAAAGGCCATCCCGTGGGCCCGCCGGACGCGCACAAGTTGGCGCCGGAGCAGGTGCGCGAGGAACTGGAAGCCGCCGGCTACAGGCAAACGGCCTCACACGGCTTTCTTCCCCACCAGTACTTCCTCCTCTTCGCGCCCCCGTCCTGAGCCGGCCGCGGGCCGTGCCATGTCCTTCCGCGCGCGAAGGGCTGTGCTAGCTTGCTGCCCTGTTGGCCGATGTAGGTGTGTGGGTCAGATGGCCTCCGACCGTTCAGGACAGCGAGGGACTCGACATGGCGCATTCCGTGGCGGAGGTCGACATCTTGGAGAATGGGTCGGGGGTGGGCATGGCCGGTGGAAGCGCCTACCAGGTGGTCCAGTGGCTCGCCATGCGGGGCGAGGTGGACACGGCCGTGCAGCTCTATGAGGACCTGAGCGCCGCCCAGCGCGAGCGGCTGCTGCGCGAGGCCATGGCCGCCTCGGTCGAGGAGCGCAAGGGGCTGGTGGAGGTGCTGCGGCGGGCGCGGGACTTCAACGGCGCGGCGCGGCTGCTGCAAGGCAGCGGCTCGGAGGCGGAGGCCGCATCCTTATATGAGCAGGGCGGCAACCAGGTGGAGGCCGCGGAGGCCTACCTGCGCTCGGGGGACATTGCCCGGGCCGCCGAGGCGCTGGAGCGGGGCGGGGCCCTGGAGCGGGCGCTGGAGCTGTACCGGGGCCTGGGGGCGCGCGAGTCCATGGCGCAGTGCCTGGCGCGCCTGGGCCGGCCGCTGGAGGCCGCGGGGGTGTACCGCGAGCTGGGCAACGTGCACGCCGAGGTGGAGGCGCTGTGCGGCGTGCCGGTGGATGACTCGCGGCACCTGGACTCCGTGCTGCGCATCTGCACCCTGCTGGACCACGAAGGGCAGACGCGGCGGGCGCTGGCGCTGCTGGTGGACACCCTGCGGGGCTCGGAGGATGCGCGCTCGGATCCCGCGGTGCTCGCCGAGCAGGCGCGGCTGCTCAAGCGGGTGGGCCGGGACACGGAGGCCAACGAGGTGCTCGCGCGCCTGCCGGGCTCCAGCCCCCAGCCCTCCTCGGTGCCGCAGGTGGCCCGCCCGGCCTCGGCCACCAGTGGCTATGGCTACCTGAAGGCCATTCCCATCTTCGGCGAGCTGTCGCTCGACGACATGAAGGACCTGTACCGGGTGGCGCAGCAGGTGCTCATCCCCGAGGGGGCCACGGTGCTGGAGAAGGGCACGCAGGGCTCGGGCCTCTTCGTGCTGCTGGAGGGCACGGTGGACGTGTTCAGCGGCCCGGAGCAGGACGCCAAGCGGCTCAACACCCTGGGGCCCGGGGCGTACCTGGGCGAAATCTCCCTCATCCAGGATGGCCTCACCTCGGCGCAGGTGCGCGCGCGCACGGCGGTGCGGGCGCTGCGCATCACCCGGGCGGGCTTCCAGCACTACCTGGACACGCACGACGGGGCGGCGCTGCGCATCTACCGGCTCTTCACCCGGAACCTCGCGGCGCGCGTGCGCGCGCTCAGCACGTGAGGCGCAGGAGCGGGGGATGACGACGGACACGCTCCAGCAGCATCGCCAGCGCGGGGCGCGCTTCATCGCGCTGGACCACCTGGAGGCGGCGCTCGCCGAGTACGAGAAGCTGGTGGCCGCGGCGCCCGGGGATGGGGAGGGCCGCCAGCAGGTCGCCGCGCTCCTGGCACGGCTCGGCCGCAAGGCGCAGGCCGTGGCCGCCTACGAAGAGGCGGCGCTGGCGTGGGCGCGGGGCGGGCAGTTGCTGCGCGCCATCGTGGCCTGCAAGGCGCTGCTGGCGCTGGAGCCAGGGCACACCCGGACGCAGCGGTCGCTGGCGGAGCGCTACGGCTGGCGGGTGAAGCCCGGGGCGCGCCGCCCGGCGTCCCTGAAGGCTATGGCCGAGTTCGAGCTGCTGCCGGAAGGGGCCGGGCCCTCGGAGGGCATGCCGGTGGTGCCGCTCTTCTCGCAGCTCGGACAGGAGCCCTTCGCGGCGGTGCTGGAGGCCATGGAGGTGCGCACCTGCCCGGCCCGGCAGCCCGTGGTGAAGGAGGGCGAGCCGGGCGCCTCGATGTTCGCCGTGGTGGAGGGCACGCTGGAGGTGGTGCGCCACTTCCAGGACGGGGCGCAGCGCCAGGTGGGCACGCTCTCCGAGGGGGCCTTCTTCGGCGAGCTGGCACTGATTTCCGAGGGGCCCCGGCTGGCGAGCGTGGTGGCTGCCTCCCCCGTGGTGCTGCTGGAGTTCACGCGGGCGAAGCTCGAGGCGCTGGTGCGCAAGCACCCGGTGGTGGGGCCGGTGGTGCAGGCCTTCTACCGGGAGCGCATGGTGGACAACCTGCTGCGCAGCAACCCGGCGTTCTCCCTGCTGAAGCCCGAGCAGAAGCAGGCGGTGGTGCGGGAGTTCACGCTCAAGGCGGCCGCGGAGGGCGAGGTGCTCCTGAAGCAGGGGCAGGAGGGCGAGGCCTTCTACCTGCTCTTGCGCGGGCGCTGCACGCCCTACCACGTGAAGCCGGATGGGCAGGAGAAGGCCTACCCGGAGCTGCGGGAGGGCTCCGTCTTCGGAGAGATTTCCCTGCTCCTGGGCAAGCCCGTGACGGCCACGGTGCGGGCCAACGCCGCGAGCGTGGTGCTGCGGCTGGACCGGGCCGCCTTCGAGCGGCTCATCCTCGGGCTGCCCGGCATCCGGGGCGCCCTGATGAAGGTGGGAACGGAGCGGCTCCAGCGCACGGCCAAGCTGCTGTCGGGCCAGGAAATCCACGACGGCGACTTGCGCGTGTGAGCGGGCCTTGGCAAGGGTGAGGGCATGACGCTGCGACGGTTGGGACGCTCGGACATCGAAATTTCCCCCCTCGGGTTGGGGTGCTGGCAGTTCTCCGAAGGCGCGGGCATGGTGGGCGGCTTCTGGGAGGCCCTGCCCACCGGGACGGTGAAGGACATCGTCGAGACGTCGCTGCGCGGGGGCATCAACTGGTTCGACACCGCCGAGGTGTATGGCCACGGCCGGTCCGAGAAGGCACTCGCCGCGGCGCTCGCGAGCCTGGGCAAGAAGCCCGGCGAGGTGCGCATCGCCACCAAGTGGTGGCCCACGCTGCGGGGCGCCGGCAGCATCGGCAACACCATCGGCGCCCGGATGTCCGCGCTCAGCCCCTACGCCATCGACCTGCACCAGATTCACCACGCCTGGGCGTTCGCCTCGGTGGGGGCGCAGGCCGAGGCGATGGCGAAGCTGGTCCAGGAGGGCAAGATTCGCACGGTGGGGGTGAGCAACTTCTCCGCGCGGAAGATGCGCGCCATGCATGCCGCGCTCGCCCAGCGGGGCATTCCGCTCGTTTCCAACCAGATGCAGTACAGCCTGCTCGACCGGCGCATCGAGTCGAACGGGGTGCTCGCCGCCGCCAAGGCGCTGGGCATCACCGTCATCGCCTACTCGCCGCTCGCGCAGGGGCTGCTGTCGGGCAAGTTCCACGATGATCCCGCGCTCGTGCGCAGCCGGGTGGGCCCGCGCCGCTTCATGCCGAAGTACCGCCCCAGCGGGCTCGCGCGCAGCCGCCCCCTCATCGACGCGCTGCGGGAAATCGCCACCGCCCACGGCGTGACGGCCTCACAGGTGGCCCTGAACTGGCTCGTCCACTTCCACGGGGACACGGTGGTGGCCATTCCGGGCGCCACCCAGCGTCACCACGCCGAGGAGAACACGGGCGCGCTGGGGTTCACCCTCACCCAGGACGAGCTGCGCCGCATCGACGAGCTGTCACGGCCCTTCCTCTGAAAGTCCAAGGCACTGGAATTGCCCGGGAGGCTCTTGTAGAGCAAAGGACATCTCATGACGACATGGACCCTGCCCGAGCCCGTGGACTTCCAGTGGAAGATGAAGCCGCCCGAGAGCGCACGGACGAATTTTCACCTGCTGCCCAATGACAGCTTCGAGCTGACCATCGAGCATGACCCCATCAAGGGCGTGACGCCCAAGATGCTGGACTGGTGGTTCCGGAACATCGGCGGCGACATGGTCTACCAGGGGAAGACGTACTCCCGGTACCGCGTGTGGCACCCGATTGACCACATCCACTGGGCGCTGACGGCGCCCGCCCCGGATGGCTCCATCGGCCAGGGCTCCGAGTTCCACATCGTCGAGGCCTTCAACGCCAACATGGACTGGCTCATCGACAGCATCGAGCACGTCGAGAAGCTGGACGAGACGGGCATCCGGCTGGTGCTGCGCAAGCTGGGCACCGAGGTGTTCCGGCTGGAGCACTGGTTCGAGCCGCACCCGGAGGGCACGCTCTACCGCTCCCGGATGCAGGTGGGCGCGGAGAACACCTTCGGCATGCTCATCTTCCAGCCGCTGTTGCGGCCGTTCATCTTCACCGAGGAGATGGGCTACGCTTGGCTCAAGCACAACATCGAAGAGGTGGGCAACTTCGAGTTCTTCCTGCCCGAGCTCTACGAGCGCGAGGTGCTGTCCGCCCCCGCCCCCGTGGCCGCCCAGGGCTAGGGCTCAGACGCTCTCGGGGGCGAGCGAGAGTGGGTGCTCTCGCAGCCACGCCTGGCAGCGGCGGATGCGCTGCGCGGCCGGGGCAGGCCCCGAGGCCTCCAGGAACTGGAGGTAGGGCTCCAGGTCCTCCGCGGTCCACACCGGCTTGGCCTTGAGGTCCGCCAGCAGCACCATCTCCTCGGCGGAGCGGCCCTGCGCCTCCTGGTTCGCGGTGAAGAGCGCGGCCATCACCATGCGCGAGGGCTCCGCCTCCACGGCGATGGCCGCGTCGGTGAAGCCCGCGCGCGTGGCCTCGTCGAGGGTGGGGTCCGCGGCCTTCGCGCGCAGGCGCGCGAGCATGCCCTCCAGCAGCTCCGCGTCGAGCGCCCCCTTCACCGCGCGGATGAGGTTCTCCACGGCGGCGCGGCGGGTGGCCGCATCGAGGGAGGCCGCCTTCACCGCGCGCAGCGGCTCCCAGAGGACGCAGGTGAACCACAGCTCCTCCTCGGGCGCGAAGAGCGAGGGGGTGGCGGGCTCGCGCAGCCGCGCCTCGACGCGCGCGGAGCGCTCCCGGCCCTCGCGGGTGATGCGCTCGACGAGCTGAGGGTCCGACTGGACGTGCTGGAGCAGGGCGTCCACATCCCCCGCCTGGGCCTTGCGCAGCGCCTCGCGCGCCTCGGCGGACAGGTCCTCCTCCGCGAAGCGGGCCAGCGCCTCGAACTGGCTGGCCATCTCCTGGTGGTGGGCGCACCACTCGCGGAACTGCACGTCGAAGACGACGTCCAGGACGGGGATGTCCTCGGGCTGGAACTTGCCCTTCTTGCCCTGGGCCGAGGCCAGCAGCGCGCCCACGCACAGCGCCTGCCGGTCCTGCGCGGAGCGGCCGGGCTCCCCGGCGCGCTGGAGCACGGCCTCGCGGAAGCCCTGGAGGAAGGCGCGGGTGCCGAGCTGGCGCACGGTGCCCACGAGCAGCTCCCGCCGGGCCTTCGCCGGGCTCTGCTCGATGGCCTCGGAGAGGGTGGGCAGCTGCTGCGAGACGTGGGCGTCGAACGCGGCCGCATCGAAGCGCAGGCCGGGGGTGGGCCCCCCCTGGGAGAGCAGGGTGCCCAGGTGCTCGAGCGCGCCGGACAGCCGGGAGACATCCGTGTCCCCCAACAGGTCCATGGCCGCCCGGAGATCGGCGGCCAGCGGATGGGCCGGCGCGGGGGGCGCGGCGGCGCGGGCGCGATCCTCCGCGGCGTGGCACACCTTGTACTTCTTGCCGCTGCCACAGGGGCAGGGCGCGTTGCGGCCCGGTTTGCTCACGTGTGCCGCGGCATCAGTCCTGGGCGCCGGTGGTGCCCGTGGCCTTCAGCTGCACGGGCTCGGGCGGAGCCTGCTGCTCCAGGGGGCCCTGGTGGTAGGCGGAGGAGATGAGGCGGCGCGTCTCGCGCAGCACCCGGTCGAACTTGCCCAGCTGCAGCCCCTTGAGGTCCGTGCGCTTGTCGGTCCGGGCCACCTCCTCGACGATGTTCTTGTCGAGGTTGAACTCGTCGTGCGCCATCTTCAGGAAGCGGCTGGAGATGAGCTTGCGCAGCGGCGAGAACGCCTGGGGGCTGAAGAGGTTCAGCGTGGAGAAGAAGAACAGGTGGATGTGCGTCTCCTCCTCGCTCACCGGCGTGAGGAAGGCGAACTCGCGGATCCGGTGCGGCTTCAGCTCCTGGGTCTTCGGGTCCATCCACTTCATGTTGTAGATGAAGTGCACGGGCCGGAAGTGGGCCATGAAGTCGATGATCAGCCGGGTGTTCTGCGGCATGAAGTACTGCGTGGGCGAGTACCAGGGGATGTTCCGCTGGTCTCCCTCGTAGATGACGTGGATGCTGTCACCCACGGTCTCCACCTTCGGCACCACCTGGGTGATGCCCTGCGCGTCGAACGCGAAGACGCCGTGGTTGGTGGGGCTGTGCTCGATTTCGATGAAGTTGTCGACCACCAGCTCGAAGGGCGCGTACATGATGCCCGTGTCCAGGCCCACGTAGTGGTAGCCCTCGACTTCCATCTCGGGCATCTGCGCGTTGGACTCCGCGGGCTTGACCCAGACGGCGCCGTAGCGCTCGGTCACGTCATAGCGCTGCACGCGGGGCTTCATCTGCGGGTTGCAGGGGCTCTGGCCCTTGCCCTCGCCGTCGTACTTCCACAGGTGGTAGGGGCAGACGATCTTGTCGTTCTCGACCCAGCCCTTGCTCAGCCGCATGGAGCGGTGCGGGCAGCGGTCCTCCAGCGCGGACACCTTGCCGCCGGCGGTGCGGAACAGGACGATCTCCGAGTTCCACACCTTTACCCCTACCGGCTTGTCCTTGAGCACCTGGCTGTCGAGTACGGGGTGCCAGTGGTCCTTCGCGGTCGCGGTCATGTGCGTCCTACCTCGTCAAACATTGCACTGTGGGGAGGCCGAAGCCTCCTATGCCCATTGCCAGGCGGTCAACGGCCGCTTCAGCCGATTTCCCGCATCTCGCCGGTCTTCTGGTAGGCGCCCCGGAGCGCCTGGCGCTGCAGGCAGTCGCTGATCATGAACACCAGCTCGAGCGACTGGGAGGCATTCAGGCGAGGGTCGCACGCGGAGGTGTAGTTCTCGGACAGCGTGGCCTCCTGGATGTCCGCGGAGCCGCCCAGGCACTCGGTGACGTCCGAGCCCGTGCACTCCAGGTGCAGCCCGCCCAGGCGGCTGCCCGCGGCGTCGTGGATGTCGAAGGCGGAGCGGACCTCGGAGAGGATGTCCTGGAAGCGGCGCGTCTTGATGCCCTGGCTGCTGACGATGCCGTTGCCGTGCATCGGGTCGCAGCTCCAGATGACCCGCGCGTCCATCTCCTGCACGGCGCCGATGAGGGCAGGCAGGCTCTGGGCGATGCGGTCCTTGCCAAAGCGGGTGATGAGCGTCAGCCGGCCCGGCTCGTTGTTGGGGTTGAGCTGGGTGATGAGCGCCTGGAGCTCCTCGGGCTTGCAGCTGGGGCCGATCTTCACCCCGATGGGGTTGTGGATGCCGCGGAAGTACTCCACGTGCGCGCCGTCCAGCTGCCGCGTGCGCTCGCCCAGCCACAGGTAGTGGGTGCTCAGGTTGTACGGGTGGTGGTCGTCACCGGTGCCCGTGAGCGCCTCCTCGTACGCCAGGTGCAGCCCCTCGTGGGACACGTAGAGGTTGATGGCGTCGTAGGCCCCGTCCGGGGCCGACTTGAGGATGGTGGTGAGCTGCTGCACCACATGGCGGTAGCTGCGCTCCTCCTGCGTCAGCTCGCCCAGCCGCGACAGGTGCCAGGCGTCCTCGCTCAGGCCCAGCGACATCAGGCTCTCGCCGCTCAGGGCGCGCACCTGGTTCATCACCGCGGCGGAGTAGAGGTAGGCCTGGAGCAGGCGCTGCGGATCCGAGCGCCGCGCGTCCGCGTGGGCCGTCACGTCATTGACGATGTCGCCGCGGTACACGGGCAGCTGCACGCCGTTGACCGTCTCCATGCCCTGGGAGCGGGGCTTGGCGAACTGGCCCGCCATGCGCGCCACCTGCACCACCGGCTGCTGCGTGGCGTGCTGGATGAGCAGGCCCATCTGCCCCATGGCCCGCACCTTGCGCGTCAGCTCCTGGCGGTGGATGTCCGTGAAGCGCTCCGCGCAGTCCCCGGCGTGAATCAAGAAGCCCCAGCCGTTGGCCACCTCGGCCAGCTGCTGACGCAGCGTGACACACTCGGTGCTTCGCACCAGGGCAGGCATTTGACGCAACCGCTCAAGGACCCCTTCGAGGTCCACCAGGTTGTCGTACACGGGCTGTTGCGCTGCCGCCTTCGTTCTCCAACTCGAGGTGGACCAGCGCTTGTCCCGGAAATGCTCGCTTAGCTGGATAGGTCTGGCATTCATGCTTCTTAAATAAACACAACGTTCAGTGGGATTCAAGCTTTTCTGTTTGGACGGAAAAAAGAAGCTTGTACCCGGGGGTGCTTGCACCGCGCCCGGGAGCACTGGCGCCTACATCAGCATGCCGGAAAGGCGCGTGACCATTGAAAATTCAGCGTAACTTGACGGCAGGGTGAAAAATGTTAACTTTCAAAACGTGAAAGCCGCCTTTTACTTGTTCATGATCGCTGGTGCCTTTGGTGGGTTTGATGTGTTGTACTACCACATCTACACACACCGGTTGTACCGACAGCCGTCGGCCATCTGGGAGAACGTGACGCACTTCACGCGCGCCCTGCTATTCGCGGTTTTCTTCACTTTGATCGTGCACGTGAAGGCCGCCGGCGCCTGGTGGTGGCTCTACCCGGCCATCATCGCCGTGGAGTTCGTCAACACGATGCTGGACACCGTGTTGGAGCCCTCCTCGCGCAAGAGCCTGGGTGGCTTGCCCACCGGGGAGTACATCCTGCACGTCTTCCTGTCGCTCATCACGGGCGCGGCGCTGGCGTGCATGCTCTGGGACTCGCACGGATTGCTGTCCGAGCCCACGTCGCTCACCTGGCACACGCTGGACTTGCCGGCCTCGATGGTGTTCGGCGCCTATATGTCCACCGCGGCGGCCGTCGGGTTCTTCGCCTTCGAGTCCTACAGCTTCCTCAAGCAGCTGTCCCAGCGGCTGCAGAAGCCCGCGGGGGACATCGCTGTGAAGCCGGCCTGAGCCGGCGCCCGGCGCGGTGTCCTAGCTGGAGGAGCCTTCGCCCTCCAGCGCCTCGTCGGGCTCGAGCTCTTCCCGCGAGACGAGGCCGTACTTGCGCAGCTTCTCGTGCAGGGAGGCGCGGCTGATGCTCAGGTTGCGTGCCGCCTGGGTCCGGTTGCCCCCCGCACCCCGCAGGGCCTGCTCAATCTGAGCGCGCTCGAAGGCCTCCGTCATCAGCTTGAGGCTCTTGGGCGTCGCGCTGGGCTCCACGCCCGGCGCCCCGCCGATGGGCAGCATGTCCAGGTCGAGCCGGTCCGGCGGCGACAGGACGAGCAGGCTCTCCAGCGCGTTCTCCAGTTGCCGCACGTTGCCGGGCCAGGGGTAGGCCTGCAGCCGCGCCAGCAGGGCCGCGGAGGGCTCCGGGCTGGGCAGCCCCAGGCGCTGGCTGGTGCGCTGGAGGAAATGCCGGGCAAGCAGGGGAATGTCCTCGGGCCGCTCCCGCAGCGGCGGCACCTCGAGCTGGACCACCTTCAGCCGGTAGTAGAGGTCCTCCCGGAAGCGGCCCTGGGTGACGAGCTGGGAGAGATCCCGGTGCGTGGCGCCCAGGATTCGCACGTTCACCGGCACGGAGCGGTCCTCGCCCACCGGGCGCAGCTCGCCCTCCTGGAGCACCCGCAGCAGCTTGGCCTGGGTGGAGGGGTCCATCTCGCCAATCTCGTCGAGCAGCAGCGTGCCCCCGTCCGCCTCGCGGAACAGGCCCGCGCGCGAGCGGTGCGCGCCGGTGAAGGCGCCCTTGGCGTGGCCGAACAGCTCGCTCTCGGCGAGCTCGGGCGTCAGCGCCGCGCAGTTGAAGCGCACGAAGGGCTTGCCTGCGCGGGACGAGGCGCGCACCAGGGCCTCGGCGATGCGCTCCTTGCCCGTGCCGCTCTCGCCGTGGATGAGCACGGTGACGTCCCGGGGCGCCACGCGCTGGATGAGCAGGGCCAGGCGGCTCATGGCCTTGCTCTCGAAGAGCAGGGAGCGCGAGAGGTTCAGCTCCCCCGCGAGCCGCTCGTTCTCCAGCTCCAGGCGCACCGAGCCGACGGCGCGCTGGATGACGGCCACCAGCTCGTCCACCTCGAAGGGCTTGTGGAAGTAGTCGTAGGCGCCCGCCTTCATGGCCTCCACGGCATGGCGCTCGGAGCCGTGGGCGGTGATGAGGATGAACTTGGGCAGCGGGCCCGGGACATTGCGCAGCAGCTCCAGCCCGTCCATGTGCGGCATGCGCAGGTCGCTGATGAGCAGGTGGTAGCTGTCGCGGCGCAGCCGCTCGAGCGCCGCCACCCCATGGGGCGCCTCGTCGACTTCCATGCCGATGTCCTCGAGGATGCCCCGGAGCGTGTAGCGCATCGCATTGTCGTCATCGGCGACCAGGGCCCGGATCTTCACGCGAGGGGCGCCTCCTGAGAGGGGGCGCTGCCGTTCAAGGGCGGCGCCGGGGGGGGCTGCATCAAGGGGAGCACCATCATGGCATGACACCCGCCGCCCTCCCGCGGGTGAAGCGACAGCTCGCCGCCGTGCTGCCGCGCCAGCGAGCGCGCGATGGGCAGCCCCAGGCCGGAGCCCTGCGGCTTGCTGGTCACCCCGGCCTGGAACAGCCGCTCCACGGAGTCACCCGTGAGGCCCGGGCCCCGGTCCAGCACGGAGATGCGCGCCTGCGCCGGGCCCAGGGGGGCGATCTCCACGCAGACCTCCTGGTCCGGGGGGCTGGCCTCGAGCGCGTTCTGGAGCAGGTTGATGAGCACCTGCTTCACCTTGCCGGCATCACAGCACGCCGCGATTTCCGCCCCCGGGTGAAGCCGCAGGGTGAGCCGCCGCTCGGAGGCCATGCCCTCGTGCAAGAGCAGCACGTTCTCGCACAGCTCTCGGAGGCTCACCTGCTCCTGCGACAGCGGGCCCAGCGGCCGGGAGAAGTTGAGGAACTCGTTGAGGATGTCCTGCATCCGGTTGATTTCCTGGCGCAGCACCTTCATGCGCTCGGCGCTCTTGCCCTCCATGTCCCGGGCCACCAGCGCCGCCAGCCCCTTGATGCTGCCCAGCGGGTTCTTGAGCTCGTGGGCAATCTCTCCCGTCATGGTGGTGAGGCGCTGGAGGTTCTCCGTGTAGGTCCACAGGGTGTCATCCCGCGCGGCGAGCGCCTGGTGGAGCATGGCGTCGTAGATGCCCCGCAGGCGGGCGCCAATCTGGAAGGACACCAGCAGCAGCACGGTCATCACGCCCACGCCGACCAGCAGGTGGACCGGGTTGTGCCGCAGGCCGGGCGTCTCCTGGAACAGCTGGGGCAGCAGCTCAGGAACCCGGCCCGTGGCCTGGACGAACAGCATGCCCCAGAGCACGACGATCTGGCTGATGAGCGCCAGGTAGTGGGGCCAGCCCGGCCGGAGGATGACGGAGACCAGCACCGCCAGGGGCAGCAGCGCGGGCAGCATCGGACTCTCGATGCCGCCCGTCACCACGACGACCACGAGCTGGAGCGAGACGGAGATGCCCAGGTTGAGCGGGAAGGACCGGGGCCTCAGCCCGTGGCGCTGGAACCGCTGCAGCTCCAACCACGACAGGCCCACCAGGCAGATGCACACCCCGGCCATGACGAGCCGCCGCCACAGCGTCTCCTCCGTCAGCACGACCCACAGCGGCAGCAGCAGCAGCAGCGGGGTGAACGCGAGCCGCGTGCCCACGAAGCTGCCGAAGAGCCGGCGCATGGCCTCCTGCCGGACCTGCTGGAGATTGGCGCTGGAAGGGCTCGTGGGCACGGCGTGTCCTTCAAGGCGGCTCGATGGCATCGGCAGGCATGAAGCCTACCAAACCTGACCCCGGGCGGTTTTCAGGGTGATGATGGCGATGGCCAGGCGGGCGCGGGCCTCTTGCTCGCCTGCTTCCGCCATATACAGACGGTCGAGCGTGTCGAGCACCTCGGTGTAGCCGGCCACGCCCTGCTCGAAGCTGTTCTGCGCCGTGCGCGCTGCTTCCTGCGCCAGGGCGCGCTGCCGCTCCGAGAGCGCGAGCTGCTCCTGACCCAGCCGGAACTCCCGCAGGGCGTTGCGGACCTCCTGGGAGATCTGCAGCTCCAGGCCCTTCTGCTCGGCCTGGACCCGCGCGAGGGTGCCGCGCGCCTGCTGGAGCTTGCCGTAGCGCAGGCCGCCGTCATACAGCGTCCAGGTCAGCTCCAGGGTGGCGCGCCACCCCGTCTTGTCCCCCGTGAGGAACGGCGTGTCCGAGGCGAACACGGAGCCCGTGGCGGCGAGCGTGGGGGCCAGGCGCCACCACGCGGAGGTGATGCCGTGGTCCGCCGCGCGCTTCACGGCGTGCTGCGCCCCCACCTCCGCGCGCTCCTTCAGCGCTTCCGCGACGAGGCTCTCCTCCGCCATGGCCTCGGGGATTTCCAGCGCGGGCAGCTGCACCTGCACGGGCTGTTGCTGGCCGAGCAGCACGCCGATGGACAGCCGCACCGCCTCCAGCCTGTTGCGCGCGTCGCTCAGCTCCTTCTGGCGCCGCGTCAGCTCCGTCTGGGCGCGGAGCACCGCCAGCTGCACCGTGGTGCCCGCGGTGACGGCGCGCTCGGCCGTCTTCACGTACTGCTCGGAGGTCGTCACCCCGCGCTGGGCAACCTCCACGAAGGCCTCCGCCGTCGAGCCGAGCCACAGCGCGCGCAGCAGCGCCGAGCGGGCGCGCTGCCGGGCGACCTGGGTGGAGGCCTGGGCCGCGTTCACGCCCTCCTTGGCGGCCAGGAAGTCCCAGTACGCGTTCGCGGCGAACAGCGGCACGCGCAGGGTGCCCGTGGCGGTGAGCGCATCCAGCGGTTGAATGACGCGGTCGGCGGGCGCCCCGCCGCGGTCCAGGGAGATGGGGCGCTGGGCAATCTCGCTCAGCCCCGCCTCCAGGGTGTCCAGGAAGCGCGAGAACTCGATGGCCGCCTCCTCGTTGTTCCGCGTGTAGGAGCCGGTGGCCACCAGCACGGGCAGGAGCGCCGCCAGCGCCTGGCGGGAGATGCCCTGCGCCTCCTGCACGCGGGCGCGCACCTGGGCGAAGTCCTGATTCTGCGCGTCGACCAGGCGCAGGGCCTCCTCCAGGGAGATGACCTGGACCGAGGGGGACGCGCTCGAGGCGGTGGGGGCGAGCGGGGCTTGGGAGGGGGCCGGGGCCGGGGCGGGGGCCTGCGCCAGGACGGCCTGGGGGCTCAGTTGGCAGGCCAAGGCCAGGGAGACAGCGAGCTTCGAGACAAATCTCATCTTCATCTCCGAGGAGGATCTCCCCGACGCGAAGTAGGTGGTGGGGCGGGTGGAGCCGTCTGAAGCAAGAAGAAGGCCATGGGGGGCCCCGCCCCGCCCGCGCCCTGGGCAAGGGGGCCGGGCACAGGGGGCCCCGGCCTGGCCGGGCGCCTGGACTGTCAACGGATCCGGCGTCAGGTGTCTACGATTCCAGACAGTTGAGGCCCGGGGCCCGGCTTGCAAAGGGTTGAAACCAGAGGGAGCGTCCCTGGTGCGGTGTTTGCAGAAATACAGGAAGTCACCCCGAGCACCTCCCCAGGGCTCCAGGAGTTCAGATGTCTCCCAAGCTCATTGTTCCCATCGTTGTCGTTGTGGCCCTCGCGTTGCTGCTGGGGTTCAAGATTCACGCGCAGGAGACGGCGTTGAGGGGGCCCTCCGGCGGCACCGGGGTCATCGAAGGCACGGACTACAATGTCGCCTCGCGGCTGTCGGCGCGGGTGGTCCGGGTGGGCGTGAAGAAGGGCGCCGCGGTGAAGAAGGGCGATGTGCTGATGCTCCTGGACTGCGCCGAGCCCGAGGCGGCCCTGGCGGAGGCCGAGGCGCGGGTGGAGGTCTCCCGGTCCCAGTCGGAGGCCGCGAGCGCGCAGGCGCAGGCCTCGGTCCGGGCCCGCAACGCGGCGCAGGCCGCCATCCAGGTCGCCAAGGCCCAGGCCGAGGCGCTCGCCGCGCAGCGGGACACGGCGCGCCGCCAGGCCGAGCGCCTCCACTCGCTGGGCCAGGACGTGGCGGCCTCCAACGCGGACCAGGCGCTGGGCACGGCCGAGGGGCTCAAGCACCAGGCCGCCGCGGCGCTGGCCAGCAGCAACCTCAACCAGCAGCAGGCCGAGGCCTCCGCGGAGCAGAGCCGCGCGGCCCAGGCCCAGGCCCAGGCCTCCGTCCGCACCGTCACCGCCGCCGAGGCCGCGTTGATCCGCGCGCGGCTGATGGTGGCCGAGTGCGAGGTGCGCTCGCCCAGCGCGGGCCTCGTGGACGATGTGTTCTTCGAGGAGGGCGAGCTGCCGCTGCCCGGCGCCACGCTGGCGCGCATCGTCAACCTGGAGGAGGTGCGCGCCACCTTCTACCTGCCCAACGCGGAGCTGGCCGCGGCCCGGCCCGCCGAGCGCGCCACCATCGAGGCGGATGCCTACCCGCAGCGCACCTTCTCGGGCGCCATCCGCACCGTGTCCACCCAGGCCGAGTTCACGCCGCGCAACATCCAGACGCGCACGGACCGGGACCGGCTCGTGTACGCGGTGGAGGTGGCGGTGCCCAACGCCGAGCAGCTCCTGCGGCCCGGCATGCCGGTGCGCGTCACCCTGGCCGGTAACACGCCGTGAACGCCCCGGCGGCAGCACCCGTCCAGGACGGCATCATCATCCAGGCCGAGTCGCTGGCGCGCAGCTTTGGCCAGGTGCAGGCGGTGCGCAACATCAGCCTGCAGGTGCGCCGGGGCGAGCTGTACGGCCTGATTGGCCCGGATGGCGCGGGGAAGACGACCACCATCCGGATGATCGCCGGGCTGGTGACGCCCGACAGCGGCCGGGCGATGGTGCTCGGCCACGACTCGCTGCGCGGCGGGCTGGCGGTGCGCGAGTACATGGGGCTGATGCCCCAGCAGTACAGCCTCTATGGGGACCTGAGCATCGCGGAGAACCTGCGCTTCTTCGGGCGGCTGTTCTGCCTGCCGCGCAAGCTGTTCGAGGAGCGCAGCCAGCGGCTCCTGAAGATTACCCGCCTGGACCGGTTCACGGACCGCCGCGCGGACGCGCTGTCCGGCGGCATGTACAAGAAGCTGGCGCTGGCGTGCGCGCTGCTGCACGAGCCCTCGGTGCTGCTGCTGGACGAGCCCACCAACGGCGTGGACCCGGTCAGCCGCCGCGAGCTGTGGGAGCTGCTCTACGAGTTCGTGGGCGAGGGCATGGCGGTGCTCGTCTCCACCCCCTACATGGACGAGGCGGAGCGCTGCCACCGCGTGGGGCTCATCAACCGCGGGGTGCTGCTCGACGAGGGGCCGCCCCATGAGCTGGTGAAGGCCTTCCCCCACGAGGCGTACGAGGTGGATGGCGGCTCCCGCGAGGCGCTCCACGAGGTGCTGGAGCGGCTGCCCCAGGTGCTGGCCTCCTCGCCCGCGGGCACGCGGCTCAAGGTGGTGCTCGAGAAGGGGACGGCGCCGCGCGTGGGGCAGGAGCTGGCCCGCGTGGGGGCCAGCCTCCGCCCGTGTGGTCTGGACTTCGAGGACATGTTCCTCGTGCGGCTCTCGCAGGAGGGCAAATGAGCGAGCACGTCATCGAGGTGACCCACCTCACGCGCCGGTTCGGCAACTTCCTGGCCGTCAACGACGTGAACTTCCACGTCGAGAAGGGGGAGATTTTCGGCTACCTGGGCGCCAACGGCGCCGGCAAGTCCACCTCCATCCGGATGCTCTGTGGGCTGCTGCTGCCCACCTCCGGGGACGCCATCGTGGCCGGCCACTCCATCCACTCGCCCGACCTGGTGAAGTCCTCCATCGGGTACATGTCCCAGAAGTTCTCGCTCTACATGGACCTGACGGTGGAGCACAACCTGGCCTTCTTCGGCGGGGCCTATGGGATGTCCGGCAAGGCGCTGTCCCACCGCATCGACGAGATCCTCGAGCTCATCCACCTGAAGGACCGGCGCCGCGACCTCACCGGGACGCTCTCCGGCGGCTTCCGGCAGCGGCTCGCGCTGGGCTCCTCGCTGCTGCACCGGCCGAAGATCGTCTTCCTGGACGAGCCCACGGCGGGCGTGGACCCCGCCTCCCGGCGGGACTTCTGGCGGCTCATCCGCTCGCTGGCCCGCGAGGGCACCACGGTCTTCGTCACCACCCACTACATGGACGAGGCGGAGTACTGCGCGCGCGTGGGGCTCATGGTGGCCGGCAAGCTGGTGGCGCTCGACACGCCCAAGGGGCTCAAGGAGCAGTTCGTCCCTGGCACCCTGTATGCCGTGAGCGGGGTGCTGCCCCGCTCCAGCGCGCTGGACGGCATGCGCGCGGCGCCGGGGGTGCTGGCCGTCGAAACGTTCGGCGCGGGGCTGCACGTGCGCGTCGAGACGGGGCGCGTGGATGCGCGGGCGGTGGCCGCGATGGTGGAGCAGGCTGGCGGACGGGAACTGCAGATCAAGACAATCGAAGCGAACCTCGAGGATGTCTTCTTGAAGGTGGTCGCGCCCACTGCCTCCCCTCCGGGGACGCAGCAGAAGGCAGGGTAGAGCCGATGCAGGGATTGCAGCGTTTCGCCATTCGCGTCTTCGCGCTGACGAGCAAGGAGCTGGCGCACATCCGCCGGGACTCCCGCACGCTGGCGCTGGGGCTCGCCATGCCCGTGGTGTTGCTGGTGCTCTTCGGGTTCGGCGTCAGCTTCGACCTGAGCGCCATCCCCATGGCCGTGGTGGACCTGGACCGGACCGAGCAGTCCATCGACGCGTGGCGCACCTTCGCCGCGCCGGACGAGTTCCGCGTGGTGGCGCAGCTCGATGATCCGGGCCAGGTGGAGCAGATGTTCCGCCGCAGGGAAGCCGTGGTGGGGCTGGTGATTCCCGCGGGCTTCGCGCGCGACATCCGCCGCGGCGAGGAGGCGCACCTGCAATTGCTGCTGGACGGGGCCGACGGCAACACCGCCAGCCAGGCAATCGCCAAGGCCAACGCCATCAGCCTGGCGCTCAACCAGAAGATCCGCGTGAAGCTGGGCATGGTGGGCGCGCTGCCGCTGAACGTGAAGTCCATGACGCGCTTCAACCCCGAGGCCCGCTCGGCGCTGTTCCTGGTGCCGGGCCTGGTGGGCTACATCCTGGCCATCGTGGCGGTGCTGCTCACCGCGCTGACGGTGGCGCGCGAGTGGGAGCGCGGCTCGATGGAGCAGCTGTTCGCCACGCCCGTGGGCCGGCTGGAGGTGATTCTGGGCAAGCTCCTGCCCTACCTGGGGCTGGGCGCCGTGCAGCTCCTGATGGTGCTGTGCGTGGGCGCCTGGGTGTTCGAGGTGCCGGTGCGCGGCAGCCTCCCGCTGCTGGCCCTGTGCTCGCTGTTCTTCCTGTTCAGCATGCTGGGCCAGGGGCTGTTGATTTCCGTGGTGACGCGCAACCAGATGGTGGCCACGCAGCTGGGCGTGCTCAGCGCGATGCTGCCGTCCATGCTGCTGTCGGGCTTCCTGACGCCCATCGACAACATGCCCATCGTGCTGCAGTGGGTTTCCCGCCTGGTGCCGGCGCAGTACTTCGTCGCCGCGCTGCGCGGCATCCTCCTGCGGGGCAACGGGCTGGCGGAGCTGTGGCGGGAGACCCTGGCGCTCGCCGTGTTCTCGCTGGCGATGGTGGCCGCGTCCTTCTTCAAATTTCAGCGGCGGCTGGCATGAGGCCGCACCCGATGGGGTGGCAAGGGAGAGCGCGGCGATGAGTGGACAGCGCATGACACAGCTGCTGGCGGTGGTCCTCAAGGAGGTCCGCCAGACCCTGAGGGACCGGCGCATCATGGGGTTGCTGCTGGTCTCCCCCATCGTCCAGCTCATCGTCTTTGGCTTCGCGGTCAACTTCGATGTCGACAAGGTCCCCGCCGCGGTGGTGGACCTTGACCGGACGGCCCGCAGCCGCGCCTACATCAACAGCCTCATGGCGGATGGGACGCTGCGCCGGGCCGTGGAGCTGCCCGATGCCGCCTCCGCGCAGGCCCTGCTCGACGCGGGCGGCGCCTCGGTGGCCATCATCCTGCCCCAGGGCCTGGACCGGGACATCACCCGCCAGCGGACGGCGGACGTGCAGGTGCTGGTGGATGGGTCGGACCCCAACCGCAGCGGCGTGGCGCTGGGCGCCACGGGCACGTTCTTCGGCCAGCTGAACGAGAAGGTGGCCGAGACCCGGCTCCGGACGATGAGCGCCGCGCGCGGCGTGCCCCTGCAGCTGCCCACGGTCCGCGTCCAGCCGCGCGTCTATTACAACCCGAAGCTCCAGACGGCCGTCTTCATGGTGCCAGGCATCACCTCGATGCTGCTGCTGCTGGTGACCACCATCGTGACCGCCATGGGCCTGGCGCGCGAGCGCGAGATGGGCACCCTGGAGCAGGTGCTCGTCACGCCCATCCCCCCGGGCATCATGATGATGGGCAAGCTCATCCCCTTCCTCATCATCGGCGCCTTCGACTTCACCCTGGCCATCACCGTGGGGGCGTACCTGTTCGACATGCCCCTGCTGGGCAGCTTCGTGGCCCTGTTCGTGGCCACCGCGCTCTACCTGTCGGCCACGCTCGGCATGGGGCTGTTCATCTCCACCGTGAGCACCAGCCAGCAGCAGGCCTTCATGGGCGGCATCCTCTTCATGCTCCCCGCCATCCTGCTCTCCGGCATCCTCACCCCCGTGCGCAGCATGCCCGAGTGGTTGCAGCCCATCACCTACATCAACCCCGTGCGCTACTACATCGAGATCCTCCGCGCCGTGCTCCTCAAGGACGCGGGCTGGTCGGACCTCGGCTTCCAGTTCGTGGCACTGGGCATCTTCGGCTTCTGCATCATCACGCTCGCCTCGCGCCGCTTCAGCAAGCAACTCGCCTAGGCTCCAGCCAGGGGGGAGTCTGGAATGACTCCAGAATTTGCCCCTCTATGGTGTCTTCCAGACAAATCTGCTAACCTCGTGGGAGTGGAAAATTCTGTTACCACTTATCCCGGTCGAGGATCGAACGCGTGAGCCGAGTTGCCGAGTCCCCCTCCCTCCCAGCCCCCTTTCCCACCGTCGTGGACGCGCTGCGTCACCACGCGCAGCACCAGCCGGAGCGGCTGGCGTACACCTTCCTCGCTGAGTCCGGGGAAGAAGAGAGCAAGCTGACCTTCGCGCAGCTGGATGCGCAGGCGCGCGCCATCGCCGTGGAGCTGCAGAAGGCGGGCGCCGCGGGCCAGCGCGTGGTGATGCTCTACCCGTCCTGTCTGGAGTTCGTGGCGGCCTACTTTGGCTGCCTGTACGGCAACGTGGTGGCAGTACCGGCCTACCCGCCCGAGCCCGCGCGGCTTCAACGCACGCTGCCGCGGCTGCAGGCCATCGTGAAGAACGCCTCGGCGAAGAAGATCCTCACCACCCAGGCCATCAAGTCCATGGTGAGCTTCTTCACCCCGTACGCGCCCGAGCTGGGCGAGGTGGAGTGGATCGCCACCGACGCGGTGGACGTGAACCAGGCCTCCGAGTACCAGCGGCCGAACATCGGGCCCCAGACGCTCTCGTTCCTCCAGTACACCTCGGGCTCCACCGCCACGCCCAAGGGCGTGATGGTGACGCACGCCAACCTGGTCGCCAACACCCTGGCGCTCACCGGCTCGGTGAAGACGCACAAGGACTCGGTGCTGGTGTGCTGGCTGCCGCTGTTCCATGACATGGGGCTCATCGGCAACGTGATTCACGCCGCCTACGTGGGCTTCCACTGCGTGCTCATGGCGCCCACCACGTTCCTGCAGAACCCGTTCCTGTGGGTGAAGGCGGTGAGCGACTACAAGGCCACCTTCACCGGCGGCCCCAACTTCGGCTACGAGCTGTGCAACCGCAAGGTCACCGCCGAGCAGCGCGCCTCGCTCAACCTGAGCAGCCTGGAGACGGCCTACAACGGCGCGGAGCCGGTGCGCTACGAGACGCTGGAGCGGTTCTTCGAGCTGTTCGGCCCCCACGGGCTGCGCCGCTCGGCGCTCAAGCCCTGCTACGGCATGGCGGAGACCACGCTCGTGGTGTCCATGACGAGCACGGACTCCACGGGCCCCATCACGATGATGGCCGATGGCTCCTCGCTGGAGCGCAACCAGATCCAGCCCGTGGCCGAGACGCACGCGGGGGCCCGCCGCCTGGTGGCCTCCGGCAACGTGGCCACGGACGCCACCCAGCGCGTGCTCATCGTGCGCCCGGAGACCGGCGTGCGCTGCGCCGCCAACGAGGTGGGTGAAATCTGGACCTCGGGTCCGTCGGTGGCGCGCGGCTACTGGAACATGTCCGACGAGACGGAGGCCATCTTCCACGCCTACCTGTCCGACACGGGCGAGGGCCCCTTCCTGCGCACGGGCGACCTGGGCTTCCTGCGCGAGGACGGCGAGCTGTTCATCACCGGCCGCTGGAAGGACCTGGTCATCATCCGCGGCACCAACCACTATCCGCAGGACATCGAGCGGACGATGGAGCAGCAGCACCCGGCGATGCGGCCCGGCTGCGGGGCTGCCTTCTGCGTGGACGTGAAGGACGAGGAGCGCCTGGTGGTGGTCCAGGAGGTGGATGCCAACAAGGTGTCCGACTTCGATGGGCTGCTGGAGAAGGTCCGCTCCGCCATCACCCAGAACCACGGCGTGCAGCCCTACGCGCTCGTGCTCGTGGCGCCCCGGAGCATCACCAAGACGTCCAGCGGCAAGATTCAGCGCCGCGCGTGCCGCTCGCTGTGGCTCTCCGGTGAGATGGAGAAGGTGTACGAGTGGCGCCAGCCGGAGCTGGCCGCCGAGACGGCCAAGGCGCCCAAGGCCGTGCAGCCCGCGGCGGCCCCGGTGGCCAAGCCCTCTCCGGCCGCGGCGCTCCAGGCCGCCGCGTCGGTGACGGCCCCCGAGGAGTCGGCGCGGCACACGGCCACCAAGCCCACCCCCGAGGTCCACGCCTTCCTCATCGCGCGCGTGGCGGAGGAGGCGAAGCTGGCCGCCTCGCTCATCGATCCGAAGCTGCCCTTCACCACGTACGGGCTGGATTCGGCCGGTGAAATCATGCTCACCAAGGCGCTGGAGGACTTCCTCGGCGTGAAGCTCGCGGCCAACCTCACCTGGGAGTACCCCTCCATCGACGCGCTCGCGCGCTACCTGGGCGGCGAGGACGTGATGTCGGTGACGATGACCGAGAAGCGCAAGCTGGCCGAGCGGGCCTCCCGCTAGCGCCCGCGGCAGGGCCGGGGCTCCGCGAGGCCGCGGAGCTCCGGGCCCCTGCCACTCCCCCGCCTCACAGCCCTGAAAACAACCGCGCCTCCCACGCAGCCCCTTCGAGAGGGGCCGCGGGGAGGCGCAGGTGTTTCAGCAGCGGGAGGCTAATAGCGGAAGGAGATGACGCCGGCCGAGGAGCCGCTGCCCGTGGGCACCAGCACCGCGCGGTCGCCGCGCTGCAGCTTGTGCTCCTTGATGGCCGTGGCCACGCCCACCGGCACGCCGTTGGAGACGCAGTTGCCGTAGCGCTTGAAGATGTAGAGCGCCTTGTCGTTCACGCCCACCATCCGGAAGATGTGGTCATACACACCGGCCGACAGGGAGTGGGGGATGACGACCTTGGCCTCTTCCAGGAGGTGCGGCACCTTCTGCAGCTGCGGGATGAGGTGCGACTTCACGCTCTCGCCGATGCGCTTGCCGAAGGCGTAGAAGAACTCCTCGCCGCCGTGCTGCTGCTCGAGCGGCATGGGCTCGAGGTCATACTCGCGGTGGTTGGCCAGGGTGAAGGCGCAGTCCTGGAAGTCGTCCGGCTCGCTGGCGTAGTCGTAGTACCAGGGGCCGTTGTTGTCGTCCCGGCTCAGGATGGTGGCCGTGCCCGTCTCGCCCACCGTGGCGCCCCACACGCGCCACTCCATGTCCGCCATGGTGCGGATGGAGTACATGATGCTGGAGTCGTAGTTGCGGTCCACGCCCGCCTTGAAGCGCGGGCTGCGGTTGAACTCGAGGCTCAGGATGAGCACGTTGTTGGCGTAGCCGGTGCTCAGCAGGCGCTCCACGATGCGCGTGGTGTGGCCCCAGCCGTTGCACGCGTCGATGATGTCGAAGCACTCGGCCTTCTTGAGGCCCAGGCGCGAGGCCATCTGGTACGCGGTGGCCGGCTCGCGGTAGCCGCGGCCCACGCCACAGTAGATGACCAGGTCGATGTCCTTGGGCTGCACGCCCGACTCGGCGATCATCCGCCGCGTCATGTCCAGGTAGTTGGCGTAGAACGGCTCGTTCTCGGCGCGCACGGTCACCTGCTCGAACATGGCCCGGTCCATCAGCTTGCCGACGATCTCCACCACGCCCATGAGGCTCTTCTCATCGGGGTAGTACGGCTTGGAGTAGTGGCGGAAGAGGTCCAGGGTCTCCTCGCGGCCAACGGTGCGCTGGGAGATGTAACGGTCAATCGCGGTCAGTCTCATGGGGGTGTCCTTGGTACGGCCGAGGGCGGATGCGGAAGGGGAGTTTAAGCGACGGACGCCTGGGGGAAACGGCTGAAGGCCGTGCCAGAGAGATCAAGGAAGTTGCGGAGCATCTGCTTGCCTGTCTGGGTACCAATCGACTCCGGATGGAACTGGATGCCGTAGATGGGGTAGCGGCGGTGGCGCACGCCCATGATGATGTCGCCCTCCACGGTGCGCGCCGTCACCTCCAGGCACGCGGGGATGGAGGACGGCTCGCCCACGAGCGAGTGGTAGCGCATCACGTCCAGGCGCGTGGGCAGGCCCTGGAAGATCTCGCTGCCGTTGTGCTCGATGGGGAAGACCTTGCCGTGGATGGGCGAGGGGGCGCGCACCACCTTGCCGCCGAAGGCGGAGATGATGCCCTGGTGGCCCAGGCACACGCCCAGCACGGGCAGCGTGGGGCCCAGCTCCAGGATGACGCGCATGCAGACGCCGAAGTAGGCGGGGTTGTCCGGCGAGCCCGGCCCCGGGGAGATGATGATCCGGTCGGGGGCCAGCGCCCTCACCTGCTCCAGGGTGAGCGCGTCGTTGCGGTACACGAGCGGCCGCTCATCCAGTTCCCCCACGTACTGGTAGAGGTTGTAGGTGAACGAGTCATAGTTATCGATGATCAGCGTTCTCATGCCGTAGCCCCTGCGAGGTTGTTCAAAGCGGAAATGAGGGCGCGGGCCTTGTCCATCGTCTCCAGGTACTCGCCCCGAGGGTCCGAGTCCGCGACGACGGCGCCACCCACGTTGTAGTAGCAGCGGCCATCCACCACGACGAACGTGCGGATGACGATGTTGAGGTCCATCACGCCCGAGAAGTCCATGTAGCCGATGCTGCCCGAGTAGATGCCGCGTTTGACGGGCTCCAGCCGGTCGATGATCTTCATCGCTTCAATCTTCGGCGCGCCCGTCATGGAGCCGCCGGGGAAGCAGGCCTTGATGAGATCCAACGGATCCTTGTCGTCCTCGAGCTGGCCGCGGATGGTGGAGACGAGCTGGAACACCGTGGAGTAGTGCTCGATGACGAGCAGCTCGGGCACGTGCACCGTGTTGAACTTGCAGACCCGGCCGAAATCGTTGCGCACCAGGTCGACGATCATCAGGTTCTCGGCCCGGTCCTTGATGTTGGTGCTCAGGTCCGCCAGCATCGCCTCCTCTTCCTGGGGCGACTTGCCGCGCGGCCGGGTGCCCTTGATGGGGCGGCTCTCCGCCACGCGCTGCCGGTCGAGGCTCAGGAAGCGCTCGGGCGAGGAGGAGACGACGTAGGCCTCCGGCAGGTGGATGTAGCAGGCGAACGGCGCGGGGTTGATGCGCCGCAGCTCGCGGTACAAGTCCCACGGGTCGGCGCGCAGGGGCGAGTCGAGGCGGTGCGTGGTGCACACCTCGAAGATGTCGCCCGCGGTGATGTGGTCCTTCGCCGCGCGCACCATGTTGATGTAGCCCGCCTCGTCGAAGTGGGCGTTGATCTCCACCGGCGTGGACTTGGCGCCCGGGGCGGGGGCCTTGGGGCCCGTCCACTCGGCCGGCGGGTCCTTCTCCATCATCTGGATGCGCGTGAGCGTCTCGTCGCGCAGGGCCTCGGCGCGCGCCTGGGCGCTCTTCGCGTCGGGGCCCCGGCCCACGACGGACAGGTAGGAGGCGCCGGACTCGTGGTCATGCGCGAGCACCACGTCCATGAAGAGCATGTAGATGTCGGGCAGCTCGGGCTGGTCCTTGCCGAGGTCCGGCAGCTTCTCGATGAAGTAGCCCGCCTCGTAGCCGAAGTAGCCCATGGCGCCGGTGAGGAAGGGCACGGGCGCGTCGTTCGGGGCGCGCTCCACGCGGTACTCCGCGGTGACGGCGCGCAGCTCGTTGAAGGCGTCGGCGATCTTCTTCTCGACGAAGGGCGTCTCCAGCGTGAGGCCGTCCGCACCGCGGCGGTGGATGATTTCGATGCGCGCCTGGCCCTCGGGGGCCGCGCCGTGCTGGCGCTTGGCCTTGTAGACGGCGGCCGGATCGCTGCCCATGAACGAGTAGCGGCACAGCTTGTGGGGCGCGCGCGCGCTGTCCAGCAAGCACGAGTACTGCTGCTTGCGGAAGAGCTCGAAGTACCGCCAGAACGGCAGCGTGAGCTTCACTTCCTGGACGATGTGATGCGGGGGGCTGGGCTGCTTCGTTCCGTCTCGAACGGCATGAATGGCGGACATGGTGTCTATTGCCTCCTGTCACGGAGATCGAACAGGCGCTTGGCCTTGAACTCCGTCCGGGGAAGGGTGCCAGGGGGAACCAGTTTCACGTCGACGACGATGCCCAGCGAGCCCTTGAGCTTGCGCGACAGCCGCTGCTCCTGGGCCTCCAGGTCATCCATCGGGGCGCCCGGCTGGAGCTCGGTGGTGAGGAGAATCTCGTCCATGTCGTTGACGTGGGTGATCTCCAGCTTGAACTCGTCGCCGATCTCCTGCTGGCTGCGGATGCTGTCCTCGAGCAGGGCGGGCAGGAACGCCAGGCCGCGGATCTTGATGAGCTGGTCGTACCGGCCCGCCAGGCCCCCGATGGCCCGGGCGTGGGTGCGGCCGCACGGGCAGGCCTCGCG
This sequence comes from Allostigmatella hybrida, assembly GCF_020103775.1. NCBI lineage: Bacteria > Pseudomonadati > Myxococcota > Myxococcia > Myxococcales > Archangiaceae > Allostigmatella > Allostigmatella hybrida. Next base: position 98,194 of record NZ_JAHXBH010000011.1, on the reverse strand, counting down.
CGTGAGCGACACCCAGTCGCCCATGACGTAGCGCAGGATGGGCTGGGCCTCGCTGAAGAGGTTGCTCACCACGAGCACGCCGCGCTGGCCGTCGGGCACGGGCTGGAACGTCTCCGGGTCCAACACCTCGGGGACGTAGGCGTCCTCCATGAAGTGGGTGTCCACCCGGCCATCCTCGCGGCTCACCTGGTACTCACAGGTGTAGCCGAAGGGGGACATGGCCACCTCGGTGCAGCCGAAGTCGTCGTTGATGCGCGCGCCCCACAGCTCCTCGATGCGCTGCTTGGTGGCGGGCACGCACGCGCCGGGCTCGCCCGCGCAGACGAGCAGCCGGATGGAGCTGTCCTTGGGGGACTTGCCCTGCTCCTGCATCTGCCGGCCCAGGTAGAGCGCGTACGAGGGGGTGCACAGGAGCACCGTGGGCTTGTACGTCTCGATGAAGAGGATGCGCCGCTCGGTGTTGGCCCCGCCGCCGGAGATGACGGGGATGCCCATGTGGTTGAGCGCGTAGTGCAGGCCCCAGAAGGCCACCGAGGTGCCGTAGCTGAAGCAGTTGATGGCGATGTCGCCGCGGCGCACGCCCATGGCGTGCAGCGCGCGCGAGCCGTGCCAGGCCCACATCTCCCGGTCGAAGTTGGTGTGGCGGAAGCTGCGCGGGTGCGCCGCGGTGGTGCCCGAGGTGCTGAACATCATCCACCCGCGCTCCAGCCAGTCCTCCTGCCGCAGCGGCGAGAAGGTGCCCCAGGGCGGGTTCTTCTGCTGGTCCACCAGCCACTCGTCGCGCAGCGTGACGGGCACGCGCGGCAAGTCCTCCACCGAGCGCACCGAGTCCGGGCCCAGCCCCGCCTGCTCGAACTTCTGGCGGTAGAAGGTGCTGCGGTTCCACAGGTACGTGTAGGCGCCCGCCACCTTCTCGTCCTGGATGCGCCGCAGTTGCTCGCGAGGCAGGGCCTCCAGCGCGGGGCTCCAGATCTTCGCGTTCGCGGGGGTGTTCCAGTCGTGAACGTGCTTGCGCACCAGTTCACACCATTGCTCGCGGTCACTCATGTCGAAGCTTGCTTCTCGTGATGGATGAGTTGATGGAGGGCGGCGCGCAGCTTGCGGGTGAAAGGCCCGGGCGCCGTGGGGAAGGAGTGCTCGTCGAGCTGCTGGACGGGCAGGCACTCCATGAGTGAGTTGGAGAAGAACAGCTCGTCGGCCTGCCGCAGGGCCTCCAGCGGCAGCCGCGTCTCGGTGGGCTCGAGCCCCACCGAGGGCGCCAGCTGCAGCAGGGCCTCGCGGGTGATGCCCGGCAGGCAGCCGCTGGCCACATCCGGCGTGAGCAGGCGCGTGCCCGAGACGGCGAAGACGTTGGACACCAGCCCCGAGACGACGTGGCCCGCCACGGCGAGCTGCACGCCCTCCACCATGCCCACCCGGTCCAGCTCCTGGCGCGCGATGATGCTGGGCAGGTACGCCCCGCCGCTCTTGATGGTCGGATCCAGGCACTCGGGCGGCACCTTGCGCGGGCCCACCACGCGGGTGCGGATGCCCTTCGCGTACGCCTCCTCGGGGTAGGCGCGCAGCGGCTTGACGGTGATGGAGAACACCGGGTGCTCGAAGCCCTTGGTGCTGATGCCCGCCCCGCCCTCGCCCCGGCTCAGCGTGACGCGGATGGCGCAGTCCGCCTGCGCGCTGCGCGCCACGGCCTCGCGCACCTGGCCGGCCAGCACCTCCAGGGAGCCCGGCAGCGTCAGCCCCAGCACCCGGGCCGAGTGCGCCAGGCGCTCCAGGTGCCGCCCCAGGCGGAACACGTGGCCCCCGTAGCCCCGCAGCGTCTCGAAGGCCGCGTCCCCAAAGAGGTAGCCCCGTTCATGTACGGAAACCTGGGCCTCCGTGTCCGGGACGAAGCGGCCGTTGAAGAAGACGACGCTGTTTTTCACTGTTTCCACTCTTTACAAGGCTGCCATAGTGTTCTTAATCTATCAAGGGCGCTTTTTTACATTCATAAGCGAACTTATGAGGCGGCCCGGGTTTCCAAGGGGACGAGGCACTCGCGCGTGCGCTGGAGGCAGCGCACCATGGACTGGTGGAACGAGCCCTTGATGAGGGCGGAGACCACCGGGTAGACGAGCGGGGTGGTGAGTTCGAACACATAGACCCACTCCAGGTGGGTGCCGCCCTGCGTGTTGGGCGCGAAGGTCCACACCCCGTGGCCGGAGCGGAGCAGCCAGGACAGGGGCTTCTTGAAGCCGCTGGCGAGCTGGTACTCGTGGCGCCGGGGGCGGTCCAGCACGGTGATGAGCCGCTCCATCACCGCGCCATCCGTGCCGTGGACCCGGCAGGTGGCGCCCTCGCGCAGGGGGCCGCCGCCCACCACCTCCGTGCGCACGACGCCCGGGATGCGCCCCGTGCCCTCGAAGGTCTTCGCGGGCGCCTCCTCGGAGGTGACGAAGTCGTAGACCTGCTCGGGCGAGCACTCGATGTCGATGGTGGCTGAGGTGGTGACCTTCATTCTCTGTCTCCTGGAAAACCAAGCTAGCCCAGAGAACGACATGAGTGCAATAATCTGGTGAGGCTGGAAAAAGAAAGGCCCGGCCACGCACGAGGCGCGGCCGGGCCGGGGGGCGGAACCGGGAGGGCTACTTCATGGAGTAGCCGACGGTGAGGCCGAAGATGTGGCCATCGCCGTCGTAGGCGCCAGTGATGCCGGGCACGGTGCTCTTGGTGTTGCCCAGGAAGATGTACTGGTAGCCCAGGTCCACGCGAACGGGGTTGAGGGCGTAGCCGAGGCCCGCGGCGATGCGGTAGCGGTCGGCGTCGGGCAGGTCCGGCGACAGGGTGCTCTCGGGGCTGGGGGCCCGGTCAACCGCGGTGCCCAGGCGCACCTGGAGGTTCTCCGTCACCTTGAACTCCGCGCCGAGGTGGAAGTTCCACGTGTTCTCCCAGTTCTTGACCAGCGGGCTGGTGATGGCCGGGTCCTCGAAGGAGATGGTGAACTCCTCGAAGGTGGACCAGAGCATCAGCTTCGCGTCGAAGGCGAGCGACAGCCGCTCGGTGGGCGTGAAGAGCAGGCCCAGGCTGGCGGAGCCCGGGAAGTCCACCGTCGATTCGATCTTCTGGTCCTTGAGCTGCGTCTGGAAGGCGGCGGGGATGTCCCGGAAGTCCGCGTTGCCCTTGAAGGTGAGCGACGAGGGGCCACGGAACTGGCCACCGAAGTGCAGCAGCTTGTCCAGCAGGGTGAGCTGGATGCCGGCGTTGTAGGCCATGCCCCACGAGTCGCCGCCCAGCTCGACGGTGCCCTCGCTGCTCACGAAGTTGAGCTTGCGCTCGATGGTCACCGTGCCCCGGACGACGCTCAGGCCCACGCCCACGCGCAGCCGCGGGTGCGCCTGGTACGCGAAGGTGGGGTTGAGGTGGTAGATGGCCATCTGCGCCTTGTAGCCGCGGGTGCGGAAGGCGAAGTCGTCCGGCCAGGCGGAGCCGGCGGCGAAGGGGACGAAGAGCCCCAGGCCCACCGCCATCTTCTCGTTGAGCCGGTAGACGGCGAACGCGTGCGGCGGGGGCGCCAGCAGCGTGTCGAAGGCCTGGGTGTTGTTGGTGCCCTCGGGGGTGAAGTTGATGCGCGGCAGGGTGATGAGGTCCCCCGCGGTGATGTCGAGCTTCTCCACGCCCAGGATGTTGGCGGCGTTGTAAGCGATCGCCGACGAGTCCTGCATGCTGGCGACCGAGGTGAAGCCCATGCTCGTGGCGCGGGCGCTGTGGGTGTCGAAGGAGAAGCCCGCGGCGTGACCGGTGCCGGCGGCGAGCAGGGTGAGGAGAGAGAGTGTCTTCTTCATGGGTGTCACGTTCTCTGTCGCGAAAGGGGATTACGGCTGGGGCAGGGCGCCGGTCTGGAGGAACTGGGTGGCCGCGTTCTGGGCCGGGAGGGTCACCGTGGGGTCCTGGAAGTTGAGCAGGAAGCCGTGGCGCTCCGTCAGGCTGCTGGGGGCTTCGACGCGGGAGACGGCCGGCTCAGTGGCCGTCAGGTCTCCCCGCTTGGCCGCGCTGATGAGCGCTTCCGTCGTCGGGTTGGGGAGGACCTCGTCCTGGGTGACGTACTGGATGAGGGTCTTGCCCTTGCTCCGGCTGCTCACGCGCGAGGCGTAGTTCAGGGGGTCGGCCGGATCCAGGATGAACTTGGCCAGGCCGAGGAACTGATCGAAGGCGGGGGTGCCCGGGGTGATGTTCTCGGCGGCCAGCGACTGCAGGAAGCCGGTGCGGGCCTTGACGAAGTCAGGCGCCTGGGAGGTGAGCAGCACGCTGGTCAGGTCGCCGGCCGGCACGTTGAGCACCGCGTTGCCCACGTTGGGGGACACGGAGGTGGACAGGGTGCCCAGCATGCCGCCGAGGCTCTGGCCCACGTAGACGATCTTCGAGCCGTCGAGCCCCGTGGCCACGCCGCCGTTGGCCTGGGTCAGCAGCGTGTCGATGGCGGCCGACTGGATGACGCGCTCGGCCTGGCCGAGGTCGATGGCGTGCTGGCGGAAGTTGTCGCGGGTGGCGAACAGGTTGTCGGGACGCACGAAGTTCCAGCCGGAGATGGCCTGGTTGTTGGTGCCGGGGGCGATGGCGAAGGAGCCGCCCTCGCACTTGGCATCCGCCGCGCAGCGGCCCTGGCCGAGCGCGCTGCACGTCAGGTCCGCGCCCGCCGCGGTGGGGTCGCAGGCGGTCCGGGCCGCATCGTCCTTGGCGACGCAGCGGCCGTAGGTGGCCACCTTGGCGGTGTCCTTCTCGCAGCGCTGGGTGGTGGGGCTGGCGCACGCGTAGTCATCGCTCGGCAGGCCCGCGGATTCGGCCACGCCCGCGCAGCTGCTGCGGTCGCCGTGGTAGGGCGAGTCATAGGACAGGGTGGCGAAGCCCTTCTTCGCCAGCTCATTGGCGATGGCGAGCGCGCTCGTGTGGGAGTTGCGCAGGGCGTGGCTGAAGATGGCGACGGGCCAGTTCACCGCGGCCCCATCGGCGGGGCGGTTGGGCAGCGTGAGCAGGAACGGCACGTGGTCCATGCGGGGCGCGGTGGGGTTCAGCGTGCCCGTGGAGCTGTTCAGGGCGAAGGGCAGGATCATCGTGCCCTGGAAGATCTGGCCGATGTCGGCCTTGGGCAGCGAGCCCATCTGGCCCTTGATGATGGCGGTCCGGTCCGCGAGGCCCAGGGGGCGGTCGGGCAGCCCGGACGCGCCGTAGGTGGTGGCCGGCAGGGCGTGCAGCTGCGCCAGCGTGGAGGCGGTGCTCTGCGTGGTGAAGGGCCAGGCCAGGGCGATCTTCGAGCGCGGAATCTTCGCCGCGGCCTCCAGCCCGTCGAACATCGCCTTGTAGCCGGCGCGCAGCGGCTCCAGATCCTTGGCCTGATCATCCGAGACGACCGACACCAGGCTCTTGCCGTTCTCGAAGATGGGGTGGCTCAGGCGGATCAGCGCGAAGACGGCCGGGGGCGCGACCTGCCGGCCCCGCGAGTCCTTCAGGTCCGTGGTGAGCACGGCCGCGTAGGTGGTCTTCTCCTCCAGCGGTACGGGCAGGATGGTGGGCTGTCCGTTCGCCACGCCCGCGACGCCGGGGATGAACTGGAGCTGCTGCGGGCCGCCCTGGGCGGAGCCATCCGGCTTCTTGCTCGCCGCGCAGCTGATGCACGGCACCACCTTCGGCTGGGTGGCGCCCGTCAGGTTGATGACGGCGGTGGCCGTGGCCAGGTTGGCCGCGTCCAGGGTGCTTCCCTCTTCCAGGGCGCCCCGGGTGAAGCTGTTCTCCGAGACGATGGCGGAGGTGGTGGAGAAGCCATCCAGCGTGTTGATGCCGCCCAGGAGCTGCTTCTGGGTTTCGGAGGCGTCATCCGGGATGGGCAGCTGCACCTGGGTGGTGCCGTCCGCGTTGCGCTTGAGCAGCAAGTCATTCGGGAAGGGCACCACGCTGGCGGCCGGATCAAACGTCACCTCCGGCATGTCCATGATGCGGTAGGTCCACATGAGGACGATGTCCCCGGTGTTCCCGCTGGGGCCCGCGATGGCCTTGAGCAGGTTCCGGTAGCTGCGGCGCAGCTGCTCCAGGCGCAGCGCGCTCGCGTTCTGGTCGGCCAGGCGCTCGGCGGGATCCGTCTTGCGCGAGGGGATGATATCGGTGCGGCTGCGGCAGTCCGGAGCGGTGAGCTCCTCGCAGGTGACGAGCGATTCGTCCGAGTTGATGAAGCTCCAGGTGGCCGAGCCCACCACGGGCTTGCCGCCCACGCCCTTCAGGCCGTTCTCGCCGCCGATGAGCGCCACCGCGTAGCGGCCGCGCTTGGGCCAGGCCCCGTCCGGGGGCGCGATCATCAGCATGTCCGTCTCCGCGTTATAGGAGATGGAGGGGGTGACGGCCGGCGTGGCCAGGGGCGTGCCCGCCTGCAGGTCGATGAAGCGCACCGTGTTGGCGTTGATGGTCGACGGATCCAGGTCGACGATCTTCGTCATGGCCACGGCGCTGACGGGGAAGCCGTTCAGCGTGTTGAGGTAGTCGCGCGTGAATTCCTGCTCGGCCAGCGAGGCCTGGGGGTTGATGGGCGCGTTGACCCGCTTGGTGGTCTCGTCGAACGCGAGATCATTCGGCGAGGGCACCACGGCCGGCGAAGCGGACGGATCAAACTGCGCGAGCACGACGTCGGGGGGATCATCCTGCGCGATGTCTGGTGCGCAGGCGGAAGCGCCCACGGACAATGCTCCGACGAGCCACAGCTTCTTCATTGTGAAACCCCCTCCAAGGTGGACAGAACAGCAGTCTGGGAGCCGGGTGCTAGCACGTTCGTTCCAGTGCCGGAAGCCAGAGCGAGTGACGCAGCGAGTCACATGTTCAGAGGGAGATCCGATTTCCCGGGTAGGCCGCGAGCGCATGGACCTAGAGAGGCTGCGGCGCCGCACGCGGGGTTCGGTTACGCTCGCGCGCATGAACCCAATGCACAGAAGTGCCGTGGTCGCGGTGGTCGGTCTGCTGGTGGCGGGGGTGGCGCACGCGGAGGAGGCCGGTGGCCTGTCGTGGACCGCGCCCAAGGAGTGGGCCGTCCAGGGTGAGCGCCCCATGCGGGTGGTGACCTACGCGGTGCCCGCGGCGAAGGGCGACGCGGAGGGCGGCGAGGTGGCCGTCTTCTACTTCGGCGCGGGGCAGGGCGGCGGCGTGGAGGCCAACGTGCAGCGCTGGGTGAAGCAGTTCCAGCGCGCGGATGGCTCGTCCGCGGAGAAGGACGCGAAGACGAAGCAGGAGAAGGTGGGCGGACTGCCCGTCACCACGGTGGACGTGAAGGGCACCTACAACGGCGGCGGGCCGATGATGGGGCCTGCCTCGCCCAAGCCGGGCTTCCGGCTGCTGGGCGCCATCGTCGAGGGGCCCGAGGGCGCCGTGTTCTTCAAGTTCACCGGCCCGGAGAAGACGGTGTCGGGCGCGGAGAAGACCTTCCGCAAGCTGCTGGAGAGCACGAAGAAGAAGTAGCTCCCAGGCCCCCCGCCAGCAGGGGCGGGGGGCGCGCGGGATTTAGAACGGCAGCCAGGACGGCTTGACGCTGCGCGGGTCGCTCAGCGCGTGGGCAAGCTGGGCGTTCAGGTCGCCGAAGGCCAGGTGGTCCAGGTACATGGACTCGATCTTCTGCTGGCCGAGCTTCAGCTCCATCTGCTTGCCGGTGGAGGTGTTGACGGCCCGCAGGGTGTCGCCGCCGGCATAGGCCACGTCATAGCGCTGGCCGCGGACGGACACCTGCTCGGCGAAGTGCAGGTTCTTGGGGATGGCCGTGGTGACGTTGGTGCCCCGGGCGCCCGGCACGCGCAGGTCGTCCATGAAGCCCTTGAGGAAGTCCTGCGTCACCTGGCGCGTCTGCTTGTCCAGGATGGGGTCCACCTGGGCGTCATAGCCGAAGCCCAGGGTGCTGTTGCCCTGCTTGGGGTTGTCCAGGTTCCACGTGGGCAGGCTCAGCATGAACTGGTTGGGCCCCGGCGCGGTGCGGTCCCGGAAGTCTGCCGCGCTCGTGGCGTTGTCCTTGAGGAACGTGTAGCCGTTGACCGCGTTCCACAGCACGTTGGTGGCGTCGAGCTGGCCGGTGGGCAGCGCCTTGGGCCGGGCCAGGCCGTTGGACGGGTGGTTGGAGTCGCGCTCCACCAGCGCCGCGCCGATCTGCGGCAGCCCGTGCTTGCCATAGCCCATGGGCAGGTTGTCCAGGGTGCCACCATCCACCAGGTGCATGCTGCGGCCCGTCGTCGGGTCCACCATCTGCACCGGCTCGAAGACGCCCGGAATGGCCATGGAGGCGCGCATGGCGAGCGCCACCGGCGTGTCGGGTGTCGTCTCCTGGCTGAAGACGAAGGTACGGTCCTTGGCGGTGGGGAAGCCGTTGGCCGCCGCGCTGTCGTACGTCTTCGCGGCCACGAGCTGCAGCGGCACCTTCAGGTCCGCGAAGGTGACGGGCCGGTCCTTGATGCCGGTCAGCTCCTGCAGCTTCTGGTCGAACATGTCGTAGGCGGCCTTGCCGTTGAGCAGGCCCCCGTCCTTCATGTCCAGGTCCAGGTCATAGAAGGACTGGAGCCGGGGATCCTTCGCCACATCTTCGATCTGCTTCGCGGAGGCACCCGTGGCCGCGAACGCCGCGGCGATGGAGCCCGCGGAGGTGCCGCTCAGGCTCACGGGCACCACGCCCAGCTCCTGCATCTCCGCGAGCATGGCCGCGTAGCGCTTGCCCTTGCCGCCGCCGCCCTCCAGGCTCATGTGCACGCCGATGGGCTTTCCATCCTGCACGGGCATGCCCAGCTCGCCGCGGCGCGCGGCCACCGACTGCTGGTAGGCCTGGGACTTGGCGGCCGCCCCGGGCCCGCGGCCGAAGAGGACGTCCAGCGGCTCGGGCGGCTTCGTCACCGGCGTGCCCGTGGGCAGCTTCGAGGCGGAGAGCTTTCCGCCCGGCAACGCCTTGCCCATGAACTGCGGGTCCACCCACAGGGCGCCCGGCTTGGGGGCGGTGGCGCGGGTGTAGCCGGACTCGGCCTGGAGCGCGTTCTCGGCCTTGGCGAGCGCCGCCTTCACCTCGGCGTGGCGCGGGTGGCTGGGGGGCACCAGCTGCAGCTCCGTGGCCAGCGAGCGCACCTGCGAGAGCGTGTCCCGGAAGTCCTTCGTCTGGCCCACGAGCTGCTGCGCCTCGTCATTGCGGATCTTCTGCGGCACGACGCGCTCGAGAATCTTGCGCACCTGGCCCAGATCCACCGACAGCAGCTTGTCGAGCGGGATTTGCAGCGGCTTGCCGGTGAGGGTGATGCCCTCCCAGGGCTTGGCGCCGGCGGCGGCCGCGGGGCGCGGCAGCGAGGGCAGGCGCGCCTCGAACGCATCCACCCGGGACTGGACGTGGGCTTCGGCCTGCTGGGCCACCCGCTGCAGGCCCTGGCCCAGGCGGACCAGGGGGTTGGCCGATTCGGCCTTCGCCGGGGACTGCGGCGCCTGGGTGTCCTGGGGACGCCGGGGCGACCCGGGGGCCGGGGGCGTGTTCAGTTTGACGGACATGGGATGTGTGAGGCCCGGAGAAAGAAAAGGTGCAGCTTGTCCTCCATTATCCGCCGGATCGCCCCGGAGGTTGTCAGGCCAGTGGTGAACACTCCCACCTGCACGGCGGCGGCAAGCGAATTGCTTAGAGACTCTCCCGGAACCCACCTCGGGATTCGAACCTGGAGGCCCTCTTGGCGACGTGCCGCACTCGTAACTCCGCTCTCATCTCCTGCGCTGTCACCCTTTTCCCGAGCGATACGGTGCTCGCTTCACTCCAGGTGATGCAGCGGCATGGACTCGCAGTGTTGCCCGTGGTGGATGAGGAGCGCGGGGAGCTGATCGCCGAGGTGACCGAGGCGGAGCTTTGCCGGGTTGCGGCACGGCTGCCGCTGTTGCGTGTGGCTGAAATTTTGACGGCCAAGGCCCTGGCGGCGGAGGAAGGAATGACCGGATCAGGGGATTTCCCCGTTCCGCTGATGGCCGCCGAGGGCGGACACGCCTGGCTGCACTGAAAGCCTACGGATGTTTCGTAGAGGGCACAGTGCCCAGCTTTGTCCGTTTAATCGAACACCGAGGGCATGCGTCTGCCTGTTTCCCAACGGCTGGTACCTCGGGACCGGCTGCAATCTGGCGGGGAAGCATCCAGCCTCAAACCAGAAGCCCCGGCAGTCCCTGGGGCCGAGGAGGAGTGGCATGAAGGCAGTGGCGATCATCCTTGCGGCAGGGGAGGCCCGGTGGATGGCCCACCCCAAGGCACTCATCGAGCACGAGGGGGGCAAAAGTTTTCTCCAATCCCTGGCATCCACCTTTGGGAAGGCGGGGTGCACGGTCCTGGGGGTGACGGGAAAGGACGCGGAGGCGGTGAGGGAGCAGCACCCCTCGATGGCCCTGGTGCACAGCGAGCACTGGAAGGACGGGTTCCTGGCGTCCATCAAGGCGGGCCTGGCGGCCGCGCTGGAGGAAGGGGCGGACGTGGTGCTGGTGCACCCGGTGGACATGCCCGCGGTCCGGGCCTCCACGCTCAAGTCCCTGCTCAAGGTGCGGGGCGAGACGGAGGATGGGTTGCGGCCCGAGTTCGAGGGGGCTCCGGGCTATCCGCTGGTGTTCTCGCGCGCGGCGGCCGAGCAGCTCGTGGCGAGCACCGCGGCGCAGCTGGAGGGCGCGCTCGCGGAGGTGAAGCTGCGGCGGGTGCCGGTGAAGGATCCGGGTGTGGTGGTCAACATCAACACGCCGGACACCTATGAGCGGCTCTTCGGCACGCCCCCGAAGCTGGCGCCGCCGCCCAAGCGGCGCGTGAAGCGGTCCTCCTCCTCGGGGATGCCGTCCCTGCCGCCCTCGGCGGACATGGAGATGTCGGCCTCGCCGGAGGAGTGAGGCGGCGGGCACCCGGCCCTCTCCTGGGCACAGGAGGGGGAGCTGGTCAGAAGGTGAGCCCGAGGCCGAGGTAGGGGCCGGTCAGCGTGTCCTGGTGGGACACGCCGTCGACGAGCCCGGCGTCGTCCAGGTAGAGCCCCCGCCACCCGGCGCGCAGCACCAGGACGCTCAGGTGGAGGGCCAGGCCCGCCTGGGCATCGAGCTGCCGGTAGGGAAACGGCGTGGCCTGCGCGCGCAGCTCGAGATCGAAGGGCCCAAGCAGGCACGCATCCAGGGTGAGGCCGAGGCTGGGGCCCACGGTGGCCAGGTCCGGCGCCGTGGCGAGGCTGAGGCCTCCCTCCATGCGCAGGCGGAGCCGCTCGTGCGCCACCAGGGCATAGGTGAGGTGCACGCTGCCCACGGACAGCTCGTCGGTGCCGGACGTGCCGTCATCGGTGGGCAGGCTCATGAGCAGCAAGCGCCCGTCGAGCCCCACGCGCTGGGCCTCGATGGCCAGGAACAGGTTGGCCCCGCCGCCGGTGTCCAGGACGTTGCCATCCACGCCCAGCCGCACGTTGCTCTGGGAGCCCCGGGGGGCCACCGCGCGCACCTCGGAGGAGGAGCTGACGTCGGCCTGGTGAGAGGCGGAGGCCACGTCGGCCACGAAGAAGAGCAGGTTGGCGACGGCCTCCACCGCGGAGCCGCTGTCCCGGTGCGAGCCGCGGTGGTCATCGTCGTCGTCATCATCGTCGTCGTCGTCGTCGCTGCCCACCGGGGAGGCCTCGTGGGTCTTCTCCCCCTTGGAGCGCTTGCCGAAGCGCGCTTCGGCCTCCGGTGCTGAAAACATCAGGCCCAGCAGGGTGACCGCACACAGCAAGTTCCGGAGGTGAAACACGGGGGTGGCTCCTGGCGGTACGTGGGGGGTTCCGCCGGCCTCCCAGACGGCGAGCGGCCCTGAAAAATTCACGGTCCCCGTGCAGAAACTTCAGAGCTTACCCGGCAGGCAGGCCGTTGGCAGGGGCTGGTGGGCCGGGCGTCCGGGGGGTATGTGGGCACCATGGACAGTGCCCTGCCGGCACCAATGGGCTCCGCTTTCGCACACCGCGACTTCCGGTTGTACCAGGCCGCCCGCCTCTTCATGACGCTGGGCGCGCAGATGCTGTCGGTGGCCGTGGGGCTTCACGTCTACGGCATGACGCACCGGCCCCTGGATTTGGGGTACGTGGGGCTCGCACAGTTCCTGCCCATGTTCCTCCTGTCCCCCATTACCGGGGACGTGGCGGACCGGTACGACCGGCGCAAGGTGCTCCTGGGCTGCTACGTCACCATGGTGGTGGCGATGCTGGGCCTGTTCGGGCTCGCCTGGGGCGGGGTAACGGAGACCTGGCCCCTCTATGGAATGCTCATGCTCGTGGGCGTGGCGCGCGCCTTCGCGGGGCCCGCGGGCCAGTCGCTCGTTCCCCACATGGTGCCGCCCCACCAGCTCTCCAGCGCGGTGGCCTGGAGCTCCACCTTCTTCCAGGCGGGCACCATCATCGGCCCCTCCGTGGGCGGAGTGCTCTACGACGTGCTGCACGCGCAAGGCGTGTACGCGGTGTGTGCCGGGTTGATGGCCGCCGCGGCGCTGCTGCTCGCGTCGATGCGGGTGCACACCGGGCGCATGGACCCGGCTGTGAACTCCTGGCAGCGGCTCGTGGCGGGGCTGCGCTACGTGTGGAAGCAGAAGGTGGTGCTGGGGGCCATCTCGTTGGATCTCTTCGCGGTGCTGCTCGGAGGGGCGGTGGCCCTGCTGCCCATCTATGCCCAGGACATCCTGCACACGGGGCCTTGGGGGCTGGGCCTGCTGCGCAGCGCGCCGGCGGTGGGCGCCATCCTCGTGGCCGGGTGGATGGCCTTCTTCCCGCTCCAGCGCAACGTGGGGGTGAAGATGCTGCTGTGCGTGGCGCTCTTCGGCGTGGCCACGGTGCTCTTCGGGCTCTCGCGCCACCTGGTGCTGTCGCTCGTGGCCCTGGTGGTGCTGGGGGCCGCGGACATGGTGAGCGTGGTGATTCGCCAGACGTTGGTGCAGCTGGCCACCCCCGCGGAGATGCGCGGCCGGGTGAGCGCCGTGAACATGGTGTTCATTGGGGCCTCCAACGAACTGGGCGACTTCGAGTCCGGGGCCACGGCCCAGTGGCTGGGCGTGGTGCCCTCGGTGGTGGTGGGCGGCGTGGGCACCTGCGTGGTGGTGGCGCTGTGGGCCTGGCTCTTTCCGGCCCTGCTGCGCATCTCCCGCACGGACGAGGTGCGGCCCCTGCGCGGGTGACTCAGCGCTGGGCCGTCTTCTTCCCGGCTTGAGGCGCGGGCACCGGGGCGAGGGCAGGGCCCGGCACCGCCGGGGCCTCGGGCAGGGGCCGGAGCATCAACGTCACCCGCCGGTTGCGCAGCCGGTTCACCGGCGAGTCCGAGGGCACCACGGGCCGGAAGGAGGCGTGGCCCGTGGCGCTCAGCCGCTCCGGGGCGAGCTTTCCGGGGCCCTCGTGGAGGGCGCGGACGACGGCGGCGGCCCGCGCCGTGGACAGCTCCCAGCTCGTCTCCCCCGCCTCGCCCTCCGAGGACTGGGGGCGCTCATCGGTGTGGGCGGCCACCTCCACCGCGTGCCCCTCCACCGCGGCCAGCACGCTCCCGGCCCGCCCCAGCACCTCGGTGCCCCGGGGCGTGAGGCCGGACTGGCCGGGCTCGAAGAGCAGCCGCTCGGACAGCTCCAGGCGCAGGGCCTCGGTCCCCAGCGTGTCGAGCCAGGCATCCCCCCGGGTGAGCTCGTCCTTCAGGGCCGAGGTCAGGTTCAGGCGGGCCGTCTCCCGGCGCATCATCTGGGCGTTCTGCTCCCGGGCCTTCCGGGGGTCCACCGGGAGGCCGCCAGCCCCCTGCTGCTGCTGCTCCAGCACCCGGAGCCGGCGCTCCATGCTCACCCGCAGGGCCTGCAGCTCGGCCACCCGGGCCTCGGACTCGTTCGCCTCCTGCTCCAACTGGGCGTTGCGGGCCTCCAGCGCCGAGAGGGAGTTCACCGCCAGCACCCCGCCGGCCCCGCTCAGCGCCACCACGCCGCCCAGCAAGGCCCAGGGCCGCCAGGCCTGGCGTCGCACGCGTCTTGCGCTTCGGGCTTCCTCCATGCCTGGCGTCCTTCCAATTGGTTGGAGCCCCAACCCTAAGGGCAAGGCGCGGGTGCACCGCAAGGCGAAGATTCGTGCGTCCCTGCCACATGCGCACCGGGTGCGGGGGCGCCGGGGCCGGGCTTCGCACCCGGTGGGATGACGTGGTATGGGCACTGCCCCCTTTGAGCAGCGCAGAGGACGGACGATGGGCATCAGGTGCGTGGTACTGGACTTCGACGGAACCTTCACTGACGTGGCGGCGGAGGGGGCTCCCTTCGTGCACCACTTCAAGCGCCACCTGGGCGAGGTGCTGGGCCGGGACGAGGCCACCGTGGAGGCCGCCTGGCGCGAGGAGGAGGCGTCGGTGCTCGCCGGGGCGCACGCGTTCGGCTGGGACATTGGCGGCCGGACGGTGGCGCCCGCCACGGCGGACCCCTACCTGCTGTCCAACTGCGTGGCGCGCCAGCTGATGAGCCGCTACGGGGTGATGCCGGAGCAGGCCCAGCGCGACGAGACGCTCCAGGGCCTCTACCGCGAGGCCTACAAGCTCACCGGCACGGCCTTCAAGCCCGAGGCGAAGGAGGTGCTGGAGGCGCTGCTCGCCACGGGGCTGCCGGTGTGGGTGGTGACCAACGCGCACACGGACCTGGTGGACGCCAAGCTGGACCGGCTGGCCCCCAAGGGGCGCGAGCGCCTGAAGGTGAAGGGCGATGCGCGCAAGTACCTCATCCAGCCGCCGGCCACGGTGGATGCGCGCTTCTCCTCGGTGCCCGAGACGCTCGCCTTCGCGCAGGAGCTGCTGCCGCGCCCCGTCTACCTGCGGCGGGGGCCGTACTACGAGGCCCTGAGCAGCATCTGGGAGAGCACCGGCACCGGGCCCGAGTCCACGCTGGTGGCAGGCGACATCTACGAGCTGGACCTGGCGCTGCCGGCCGTGCTCGGGGCGCACGTGCAGCTCGTCGCGCGCGACAACGCGCTGCCGTACGAGCTGAAGGCGATGGAGCTCCTGGGGCCGCGCGGTGGCTCGGATCGGAGCCTGCGCGCCATCCTGCCCCGCCTCCAGGGCTGAGCCCGGAAACACCAAGCCCCGCCTCCCGGGAAGGGAGCGCGGGGCTCGGGGAACCTCAGGCTCGGAGGCCGCTTACGCCTTGGCGCCCGGGGTCGGCTGGAACACGTCGTTGAACTCGGTGATGACCTTGTTCAGCGCCGTCTTGATGTCGCCGGTGAACTCGCGCTTGGCGGTCATGTCCGCCAGCAGCTGCGGGTGCTTGCCCTCGATGAAGTCGATGAACTCCTTCATCCAGCGGGGCACGTCCGCCACGGGCACGTTGCGGATCCACCCGCGCTTGCCCGGGTCGTCCTTGTTCGTCGCCGCGTAGATCTGCAGCACCTGCTTCTCGACGGGCATGGGCTCGTACTGGCCCTGCTTGAGCAGCTCCGTCAGGCGGGCGCCGCGCGCCAGCGTCTCCTGCGTCGCCTTGTCCAGGTCCGAGCCGAACTGCGCGAAGGCCGCCAGCTCGCGGTACTGCGCCAGCTCCAGCTTCATGGAGCCTGCCACCTGCTTCATCGCCTTGATCTGCGCCGCGCTGCCCACGCGCGACACGGAGAGGCCCACGTTGATGGCCGGGCGGACGCCCGCGAAGAACAGGTCCGTCTCGAGGAAGATCTGCCCGTCGGTGATGGAGATGACGTTCGTCGGGATGTAGGCGGACACGTCACCGGCCTGCGTCTCGATGATGGGCAGCGCGGTGAGCGAGCCCGCGCCCTCGGCGTCCGACAGCTTGGCGGCGCGCTCCAGCAGGCGGCTGTGGATGTAGAACACGTCGCCCGGGTAAGCCTCGCGTCCCGGCGGGCGGCGCAGCAGCAGCGACAGCTGGCGGTAGGCCACGGCCTGCTTGGACAGGTCGTCGTACACGATGAGCGCGTGCATCTTGTTGTCGCGGAAGTACTCGCCCATCGTCACGCCGGTGTAGGGCGCGAAGAACTGCATGGGGGCCGGGTCCGAGGCGTTGGCGGCCACCACCGTGGTGTACTCCAGCGCGCCGAACTTGGAGAGCTTGTCCACCACCTGCGCCACCGTGGACTGCTTCTGCCCGATGGCCACGTAGATGCAGTAAACGTTCAGGCCCTTCTGGTTGATGATGGCGTCCACCGCGACGGCCGTCTTGCCCGTCTGGCGGTCACCGATGATGAGCTCGCGCTGCCCGCGGCCGATCGGCACCAGCGCGTCCAGCGCCTTGATGCCCGTCTGCAGGGGCTCGTGCACGCTCTTGCGCTTGACGATGCCGGGCGCCTTGATCTCCAGGCGGCGCGTCTCCGCGGCCGTGATGGGGCCCTTGCCGTCCAGCGGCTCGCCGAGCGCGTTCACCACGCGGCCCAGCAGGCCCTTGCCCACCGGCACCGAGGCGATCTGCGCGGTGCGCTTCACGGAGTCACCCTCGCGGATGTCCTTGAAGTCACCCATGATGGCCACGCCGACGTTGTCCTCTTCCAGGTTCAGCACCAGGCCGCGGACCCCGTTGGAGAACTCCACCAGCTCACCGGCCTGCACGCCTTCCAGGCCGTAGATGCGGGCGATACCGTCACCGACCGACAGCACGGTGCCGGTCTCGGCGACGGTGACCTTCTTGCCGTAGTCCTTGATCTGCTCGCGGATGATTCTGCTGATCTCGTCGGCGCGGATTTCCATGGGCGTCTGCGTCCTTGCTGGGGCGGCCTCGGCGGGGCCGCCGCGAAACCTGAATGGGGGCCCCTTAACATGCGTCCCCGGGGACCGCAAAGCGATCCGTTGGAGGCGCCCCCGCCGCTTATTGGCCCGGTAAGCCCTATATAAGGAGGCGCGCGCCCGGAAAGGCCCTCAGTACACGGGGGCCTGGCGGGGCAGCCAGACCTTGAAGCACGTGCCCCGCTCGAGCGAGGACTCCACGGTGATGCGCCCCCCGTGCGCCTCGGCGATCCGCCGCGAGAGGTAGAGCCCCAGGCCCATGCCCTCCCGGCCCTGCTTGCGGCCCTTGCGGAACGGCTCGAAGAGCGCCTCGTGCTCCTCGGGCAGCAGGGGGGGGCCCTTGTCGAGCACCGCCAGGGTGACGCCGTCCTGCCGACCCTTCGCGCTCAGCTCCACCGGGTTGCCCGACGGGCTGTGCTGGAGCGCATTGGAGAGCAGGATTTCCAGCAGCTGGGTCAGCCGCGTCTCGTCCCACTGGCCTCGGAGGTCCCCCTCGACGGCGCGGATGAGCGGGCGCTCCGGGTGGGCCTTCTGCTGCTCCTCCATGGCGCGCGCCATGGCCGTCTCCAGGGACATGGGGGCGGGGTTGAGCGGCAGGCTGCCCGTCATCCGGGCACGGATGAAGTCCAGCAGCTCCCGGAGCATCCGGTCCATGCGCCGCGCGGCGTGGGTGAGCTGGCGCGCCGCCGGGCCATCCTCCAGCTTGCCCTCCTGCTGGAGGTGGTTCAGCCCCAGGTGAAGCGACTTCAGGGGCGCGCTCAGCTCATGGCCCACCACGCCCAGGAGCTGCTCGCGGAAGGACTCGTCGCGCGCCGCGGCCTCCTGCGCCGCCTTGTGGCCGCTGATGTTCCACAGGGCCACCAGCCGGGCCCGCTGGCCGCGGTAGTCCACCTCCCGGGCCACCACCTGGAGCGGGATGCGCCGGCCGTCCCGGCGCAGGCCGAAGACTTCATAGGGCGTGTCGGTGCCCTTGCGCACCGCCTCGGTAAACACAGGGCGGGACTCCGGCGCGGTCCAGTTCATCAGCTGGTCGCCGATCAGCTCCTCGGGCGAGCAGTCGAAGAGCGAGGCGCAGCCCCGGCTCACATCCAGCAGCGTGCCCCCCTGGTGGATGATGTACCCATCGCAGGAGATGTCCACGAGCGACTTCATGCACTCGGCGCTCTGCTGCAGGAAGTTCTGCTCGCGCACCTGCTGCGTTTCGTCCTGCGCCAGCAGCGTCAGGCCGGATTGCAGCCCGCCGGCCACCGCGGGCAGGAGGCTCACCCGGAGGTGCAGCGCCGCGCCCTCGGGCGTCGTGCACGTCAGCGCCGTGCCGGAGATGACTTCCCCCTTGAGCGCCCGGGCGCACAGCGCCATCAGGGGCGTGGACAGCGCCGGCCACAGCTCGCCCACCGCGCGTCCCAACTGGGCCGCCAGCGGCCGTCCCACCAGGGCCGCGAAGGTGTCATTCGCCCACCGCAGGCGCAGCTCCCGGTCCAGGAAGCCGAGCGCCCAACCTGGCGCGTTCAGCAGGGCTTGAATGAAAGGCCGGCCGTCTTCAGGCACCGCGGGCAGCAGTGTCCCATCAAGGGGGCGGGGAAAAACGGGCTGCTCCATGTGCAGATTGGCCTGGATTCGAGGGCTTGGTCCGAGGGGGACGGACCCACTATAGCGCCTTCGAACCCCGCTGGAAATACCGGGCTTCCCGGATGCACGGGAGTAAAGCCAGACCTGGCACGTAGGGGAGCGGCCCGCCAGCGGGTACTCCCCTTGGTAGGCCGGTGGCTACTGCTGCTTGAGCTGGCGGCGCATCTGCTCCAGCTGGGTGCGCAGGCTGCCGTCATAGAGGACGCTGCCCACCTGCGCGGCCGCGCCGCCCAGCAGGGACGGGTCCACCTTCTGCTCGAGGATGACGTCGCGCTGGGTGAGCTGCTGGAGGTTCTTGCGCAGCTGCTCCAGGGTGTCCGGCGCCAGGGGGGCGGCGCTGGTGACCTGGCCCCGCACCCGGCCGGCGCGCGCGTCGGCCATCTCGCGGAACACCCGCGCGACGTCCGGCAGGTAGATGAGCCGGTTGCGCTCCACCAGGAGCCGCAGGGTGTTGGCCAGGATCGGGTCCAGGTTGCCGGCCAGTTGGATCAACGACTCCACCACCTGGGCGCGCTGGGCGCGGCTGTAGGCGGGGTTGAGGAGCACGTCCGACAACTCGGGGCTCTTCTCGAAGGCCTTCACGAGGGAATCCAACTGCGTGGCAACGGCATCGGTGCGCTGCGACTCGGCGGTGACGTCGAGAAGCGCGCGGGCGTAACGGCGGGCAATGGACACGTTCACCATGGCGGCGGCGGCCTTAGCATGGCCTCCCCGGCGGGGCAACGCCTGGGGCGGACCGAGGCCCCCGGCCCCCCGTTTTCCACTGGGGAACGCGGGCTCCGCCTCTGGGGAGGGGGGAGGGTCCGGTTCCAGGTAATTCAGGACAGGCACGACTTGGCGTTCAAAGGGGGAGCCCTTAGCTAGGGCTCCCGGGGGGGACGCTGTCATGCAAGAGCCTGTCATCGGGATTGACCTGGGGACCACCAACAGTGCCGTGGCCACGGTGGAGAGAGGCCGGGCGCGCCTCATTCCTTCCCGGGCGGGGGGGCGGCTGACGCCCTCCATCGTAGGGCTGACGCGGGAGGGGGCGCGCGCGGTGGGGCTCGCCGCGCAGCGGCTGGCGGAAGTCCAGCCGGACGCGGTGGTGTGGGCCACCAAGCGCTTCCTGGGGCGGCGCTGCACGCCGGAGCTGGTGCAGCGCTCGCGGCTGCTGGTGCCCTTCCCGCTGCTGCCCGGGCCCACGGGGGATGTGCGGGTGCGCCTGGCGGGCCGGGCGCTGCCTGTCACCCAGGTGGCCGCCATGGTGCTGGGCGAGCTGAAGCTGGACGCGGAGGCGGACCTGGGCAGGCCGGTGCGCCGCTGCGTCATCACCGTGCCGGCCCACTATGACGACAACCAGCGCTCGGCCACGCGCGAGGCGGCCGCCATCGCGGGGCTGGACGTCATGCGGCTGGTCAACGAGCCCACGGCGGCGGCGCTCGCCTACGGGTTGGCGAGCGGCTTCGAGGGCAACGCGCTGGTGTTCGACCTGGGCGGCGGCACCTTCGACGTGTCCATCCTGGAGGTGAAGGACGGCGTCTTCGAGGTGAAGGCGACCGGAGGGGACCCGGCGCTGGGGGGCGAGGACTTCGATCAGCGCATCGTCCAGTGGCTGCTCGCGCAGGTGGAGGGCTCCTTCCGGGAGACGGTGAGCCAGGACGCGGCCTCGATGCGCAAGCTGAAGGTGGCGGCGGAGGCGGCCAAGCGCGAGCTGAGCGAGTACGAGGAGGCGCTCATCTCCGTGGGCGAGCTGGGGGACTCCACCGCGCCGGGCACGCCGCGGTGGACCCGGGTGGAGACGGTGCTCACCCGCGGCTTCTTCGAGACGCTGTCCGAGCCGCTGTCGCGCCGCTGCCTGACGGTGTGCGAGTCGGTGATGCGCGAGGCGAAGATGAGCCCCCGCTCGGTGGACGCGGTGCTGCTGGTGGGAGGCATGACGCGGGTGCCGCTGGTGCGGCGGCTGGTGCAGGACTTCTTCGGCCGGGTGCCCACCACGGAGCTGAACCCGGACGAGGCCGTGGCGCTGGGGGCCGCGGTGCAGGCGCACGAGCTGGCCACCCAGTCCGGCGCGGCGCTGCTCCTGGACGTGGCGGGGCAGTCGCTGGGCGTCGGCGTGCTGGGCGGGCGCGTCAAACGCCTCATCGCCAAGAACACGAACGTGCCGGTGGTGACGCGCGAAATCTTCCTGCCCGGGCGCTCGGGCCAGGCCGAGGCGCGCATCCCCATCTACCAGGGCGAGAGCGAGTTCCAGGACGAGAACCACAAGCTGGGCGAGGTGGTGTTGCGCAACCTCCAGGTGGGCTACCGCTCGGACATTCAGCTGGAAGTCACCTTCACGCTCTCCAGCGAAGGCCTGCTCTCGGTGCGCGCGGTGGACCTGTCGAGCGGCCGGGTGGAGCAGGTGCGGCTGGAGGCGCGCAACAGCCTGCCGGTGGCGGAGGCGCAGTCGCTCTCGCGCGAGCAGGCGCGGTACGCCAGCGTCCAGGCCCAGCAGGAGGGGCGCCGGGCGGAGGAGCTGCTGCGGCGGCTGATGGAGCGGGGCGAGAAGCTCGCGCGCATCCTCCAGCGCACCGCCCAGGAGAGCCCAGGCGCCGAGGCCCGCTTCGCCGTGGGCACCATGCGCAGCCTGCTGGACAACGGCCGCGCCGCGCTCCAGGCCGGCAACATCGAGCAGTGTGCCCGTATCGCACGTCAGCTCACCACGGTGCTCACGGGCCGTCCGGCCTGAGCCCCCTCCAGGACTGTTCACCATTCAGCAGTTCCCGCCGCGGGCTGTCCTGCCGCGCACTGCGGCGAGCCTCTCACCTGCGCAGGGCCCTGGGGGGTGCATGGCGGTTCGGCCGGGCCTGTCCTACCGAGAAGGGCCATGGGCTTGCTCTTCTCACGGGACGAGGTTTTCGTTGTCGATGACTGCCGGGTGACACGTGCGATGGTGTGCGACCACCTGTCCCGTCTGGGCTGCGAGCCGGTGCCGCTGGAGAGTGGGGCGGCCTGCATGGAGGCGCTGGAGAAGCGGGTGCCCGCGCTGGTGCTGATGGACCTGCGGATGGAGGGAATGCAGGGGGACGAGGCGTGCCGCCAGGTGAAGGCGCACCCGGTGGCCCGCGGCGTGCCCGTCGTCATGCTCACGGGGGCCAGCGCGCCGCACGAGGTGATGCTCTGCTCTCGTGCGGGCGCGGATGACTTTCTGCCCAAGCCCGTGGACATCGAGGCGCTGACGGCCAAGGTGCTGGCGGTGCGCGCGGCGCGCGAGCACGCCCGGCAGGGGCCCCCCGCGGGCTTCGGCGTGCTGCTGGCCGAGGGCAGCCGCTCGCTGGGCGCGTTCCTGGGCGGGGCGCTGCAGCACGAGGGCTTCCACCTGCTGTGCACGAGCCACCCGAAGGAGGCGCTCGCGCAGGCCGCGGCGCACGAGGCCCGGGTGGACAGCCTCGTCGTCGACGTGTCGCGCAGCTTCACCTCCGACGATGGGCTGGCGCTGGCGGCGCGGCTCCGGGACATCTGCCCGCGCAAGCCCCTGGTGCTGGTCTCCAGCGTGGAGGAGCCCGCGGAGGTGCATGCCCGCGCCCAGGAGCTGTCGGGCGGGCCGCTGCTGGAGCGGCGGCACCTGACGCCCGGGGTGCTGGTGTCCCGCGTGCTGGAGCGCATCTGCCCGGGGCTCGCCTCGGTGCGCGCCGCGGAGCGTGTGCCCCTGTTCTCCGTGGTGGAGTTCTCCGCGCGCAGCGGCTCCACGCTGACGGGCTTCAGCTCGGACGCGAGCCCCGAGGGGCTCTTCGTGCGCACCCTCACCCCGGCCAGGGCCGGCACGCGGCTGTCCCTGCGGGTGATGCTCGCGGGCCAGCGCGCCCCCTCCCAGGTGGAGGCCCTCGTCGTCTGGTCCAACCCCCTGCGGCGCGGCTCGGCGTTCCAGTCCCCCGCGGGCATGGGGCTGCGCCTGGAGCGCGTGGACACGCACATGGCGATGCAGCTGCAGCGCTTCGTGCCCCGCGCTCACGGTTTTTCACTCGCGGCTCCCCGGCGGCCCTCAACTTTCTGAGAGCCCCGAGGGGGCTTAACTCCCCGGAATTCCAAGTGCTCCCCCCTGGCATGCCCGTGGCAGGGAATGCCAGCGCTGCGAGCGCCTTCCCACCGTGGGACGGGCTCGGTTGGGCCGGAGCGCTTGGAGGGACGTATGACGTGGAGATGGGGAAGCGTGGGATTGGCCCTGGTGGCCGTGGGGTGTGGTGGCGAGGGGGACTGGGAGCGGCCGCCCAATCAGCCGGTGCGCAGCGAGGCGCGGCTGGAGAGCTTCGCCGGGTGCGAGGAGCTGGAGTCCTACATCGAGGACACCGCCGTGCTCGACATGCGCACCCAGCTGAGCTGGCAGGGCTATTGGTTTGGCGGTGGCGTGGGCGGGGGCCGCGGCCCGGACATGGGCAACGGCACCCCTCCTCCCATGGCGGAGCCGAGCCCCGGTACGGGCGCGCCTGAGGGGGGCGAGGACTCGGCGGGGGGCCCGGGGAACCACACCGGCACCAACAACCAGGTGGCGGGGGTGGACGAAGCGGACTTCGTGAAGAACGACGGGACGCGCATCTTCGTCATCTCCGGCCAGAAGCTGTACGTGCACAAGTCCTGGCCCGCCGCGTCCCTGCAAGCGCTGAGCAACCTCACGCTGGAGGGCTACCCGCGGGAGATGTTCCTCACGGATCAGAACCAGGTCATCGTCTTCTCGGGCATCGCGCTGCCCACGGAGGGCCAGGACTCGGACGCCAAGCCGGGCTCGGGCGCGGGCGCCCCGATGCCGGGAGGCAGGGAGCCGGCGCCGGGCGATGTGAGCATCGGGGTGCCCTGGTTCGGCGTGGGGGCGACGAAGGTGACGGTGGTGGACGTGTCGGACCCCACCGCCCCCCACGTCGCGGATGAGCTGTACCTGCCGGGCACCTACACGAACGCGCGCCGCTCGAACGGCACGGTGCGGGTGCTGCTCAGCGACAACTTCCGGTGGCCCGAGGGCGTGCAGTGGTACCCGGACGGGAACATCTCCTCCGAGGCGCAGTACAAGAAGGCGCTCCAAGCGCTGATGAAGAAGAACGAGCGCATCATCCGGGCGCGCTCGCTGGAGCATTGGCTGCCGCGTGCCTCGCACAAGGCCCCGGATGGCGCGAAGACCGAGCTGGCGTATGACTGCCAGCGCTTCTACCGCAGCAACGCGCCCGCCCAGCTGGGCTTCGTCACCGTGGCCACGCTGAACCTGGAGGGCGCCGGCACGCTCGCGCTGAGCAACACCCACCTGCTGGCCCCGCCGGGAGAGCTCTACGCCTCCGAGGACTCGCTCTACCTGGCCAACCCCCACTGGTGGATGTGGCCTGAGCAAGGCCAGAAGCGCTACTCATACCTGCACAAGTTCGACCTTCGCCAGCCGGGCGAAGCCCGCTATGTGGGCAGCGGCGTGGTGGAGGGCTCGCTGCTCAACCAGTTCAGCATGGATGAGCACGAGGGCGTGCTCCGGGTGGCCACCACCCTGTCCACGCTGGAGATCAATGACAGCACGCCCTGGGGCCGCGAGAAGCTCTCCAGCCGCATCACCACCTTCCGCGAGGAGGCGGGGCTGCTCAAGGAAGTGGGCCGCAGCGTGGATCTGGCCGAGGACGAGCGGATCTACAGCGCCCGGTTCGTGGGCCCCAAGGGCTACGTTGTGACATTCCGGCAAACCGATCCGCTCTTCACCTTTGATTTGTCGGATCCCCTCCACCCGCACAAGGTGGGGGAGCTGAAGGTGCCGGGCTTCTCCACGTATATCCACCCGATGGGAGACACCCACCTGCTCACCATTGGACAGCACGTGCCGGAGGGGCCCAACGATACGAGCGTCCCGGGGCTGAAGCTCTCCCTGTTCGACGTGTCGGACATGAGCGCGCCCACGGAAGCCTTCACCCTGCGCGTGGCCTCGCCCTCGGCATGGAGCGACGCGTCATACGACCACAAAGCATTCAACTTCTTCGCGGAGAAGGGACTGCTGGCCATTCCCATCGTGGAATACTCGTACGCTCCGTCTGATTATTGGTCTGGGTTCCGCAGCGAGCTGAGGGTGTTCCGGGTGAATGCCGCCACGGGCTTCACTCCGGTGGGGACATTGCCCATGTCAGATTTGTATAACGTGAACCCATATAACGGCTGGACGTGGTACTGGAGTCCGGCCGTGCGTCGCAGCGTGATGGCGGATGACTATGTCTACGCCATTGGCGATGCGGGTGTGCGTGTGGCCCACGTGGATACCCTTCAGGTGCCACTGGCCACCGTTCTGCATGAGAGGGGAACGCCCTCTCCGTAGGTTTTATCGCGGTATTTTTCCCCGCGGTCAGGGGAACGGCGGCCGGCCTGCTCGGGGGATGCAGGCCGGCCGTGGCATTTCTGGGGTCAGCCCAGGCCCGGGGCGCGCGTCCCTCTCGCGGCTCGCGCATTTCGCGTGGGAAGACGCTATAGGCCGGCCCTCCCATGAACCCGTCCGTGAAGTCCCGCCGTGAAGAACTCCGCGAGCTGATGCGGCTCGCCGTGCCCATCGCCATCGCCCAGGGCGGCCAGGCGCTCATGGGCCTGGTGGACACACTGGTGGTGGCGCGCGCGGGCACCTCGGCCCTGGCCGCCGTGGGGCTGGCGCACAACCTCTTCTTCGCCATCAGCAGCGTGGGCATCGGGCTGATGATGGGGTTTGATCCGTTGATGGCCCAGGCCTTCGGGGCGAAGAACCCGGACCGGGCCCGGGCCCTGCTGTGGCAGGGCGCCTGGGCAGTGCTCGCCGTGGGGCTCGTGCTGTGGGGCCTCCTGCTGACCCTGCCCTCCCTGCTCCCCCTGGTGGGGTACCAGGAGGAGGCGCTGGAGGGGACGCGCTCCTACCTGCGCTGGCGCGCGCCGGCGCTCATCCCGCTGCTCTTCTTCCTCATGTTCCGCTCGTACCTGCAGTCCGCGGCGAGCGTGCGGCCCCTGATTTTCGCCACGGTGGTGGCGAACGTCTTCAACCTGGGGCTGGGCATCGTGCTCGTCTTCGGGGGCGGCGTGTTGCCCGAGGCGTTCGGACCCCTGCGGCGAATCCCATCCATGGGGGCCAATGGCTCGGCGCTGGCCACGCTGCTGAGCACCGTGCTGGAGATGGGCATCCTCTTGGGCGCGGTGCGCGCGCTGGGCCGGCCGGGCGTCTCGCACAACTGGCGGCCGAGGTGGGCGGACCTCTCGCAGGCCGCGCGGGTGGGGTTGCCCATCGGGCTGCACCTGGCGGCGGAGGTGGGCATCTTCTCGCTGGCGGGCGCCATGGCCTTCCGGATCAGCCCGGAGAGCATGGGCGCGCACCAGATCGCCATCTCCTACGCGAGCGTCTCCTTCACCATCGCCATGGGCATTGGCAACGCGGGCAGCGTGCGCGTGGGCTGGGCGGTGGGGGCGCGCAACACGCCCCAGGCGCGGCGCAGCGGCTTCACCGCCTTCGTGGGCGGCGCGTGCTTCATGCTGCTGTCCGGGCTGGTGTTCGCCGTGTTCCCCCGGCAGATGGCGCAGCTCGCCGGGGCGCCCGCGGAGGTGATTCCGCTCGTGGTGCCGCTGCTCATGGTGAGCGCCGTCTTCCAGGTGTTCGACGGGGTGCAGGGCGTGGGCGCCGGCGTGCTCCGGGGCACGGGCGCCACGCGCTTCACCTTCGTGGCCAACATGGTGGCGCACTATGGGGTGGGGCTGCCGCTCTCCCTGTGGCTGGGCTTCGGGCTGGGGCTGGGCGTGCTGGGCATCTGGTGGGGGCTGTGCGCGGGGCTCATCTGCGTGGCGTTCTCGCTGGTGTGGCGCTTCCACCGGCTCAGCGCGGGCGTGCTGCGCCCCCTGGAGGCATAAGCCCCCGGAGGGGGCTACCCGGGCAGGTACTGGTGGATCATCTGGCGCCAGACGGGCCAGTCATGGGTGCCGCCGCCCCAGACGGCCAGGTGGTTGCCGATGTCCTGGCGCCACAGGAGGGTGGAGAGGTTCTCGTTGGAGGGGCGGCAGAAGTCGTGCTCGCCCACCGCGAGGATCATCTCCACCTTCTGGAGCGCGGCGCGCTGGGCGCCATCCGAGAGCCCGTTGAGCCACTGCATGCTCGAATGGAAGTACACGCTCTCGTCCTGGTAGCCGTCGAGGAAGTCCTCCGTCTCGAACTTGCCGCCCATGGAGAGCAGCCGCCGGAACACGTTCGGGTAGCGCAGCCCCACATTATAGGTGTGGAAGCCGCCGAAGCTGCACCCGGCCAGCGTCAGCCGCCCGCCCGTGCTGCGGCTGCGCACCAGGGGCACTACCTCGTTGAGCAGGTAGGACTCCCACGCGGCGTGGCGGGCCACGCGGTCATGCGGGTGGATGCCGGTGTTGAACCAGCTCTCCTCGTCCACCGAGTCCGCGCACACCACGAGGTAGCGGCCCGACTGGATGCGGTCCGCGATGGCGCCAATCAACCCGAAGTCCTCGGCCTGGTAGAAGCGGCCCTTGCTGGTGGGCAGCAGCAGCACGGGCTCTCCCGAGTGCCCGTAGAGCAGCAGCTCCATGTCCCGGCCCAGACGCTCGCTGTACCAGCGGTGGTATTCGCGATTCATAGGAGCGGAACCTTAAATGCCCGGGCGAGGGGCCACGGGCCGGAACGCGCGGCGCGGCGCGGGCCCGGGCAGGCGAACGTCCGGCACTGGACAACCGCCGGGCCGGGGGCTCCGCTCAGAAGCGCAGGGTGGGGCCCAGGAGGATGTTGTTGATGGGCTTGGCGCAGCGCTTGTCCGCGGCCTGCTCGTAGCGCACGTCACACCACTGCCAGGAGGTGGCCGCGGTGATGCCCAGGTGGTCGCCCAGCCACCAGTCGAGGCCGAAGCGCACCGCGGCGCTCATGTTGGCGAACTCCTGCCGGATGAGCTGGCCGAACTCGTCCGGCGTCAGGGGCCGGGAGTCGCTGCGGGCCAGCCGCAGGCCCAGCCAGGGGGAGATCATCCGGTCCCTCAGGACGCGGAAGCGCACCTCCAGGCCGATCTGCTTGTAGTCGAGCTGCACGTGGTGCGCGGAGTCCTCCCGGAGGTTCTCCACCGCCGCGCCCCACGTCTCCGCCCCCTCGACATAGACGCCCAGGGACAGCCCCAGGGGGGCCTCCACGCCGAAGTAGGCGTTGACCGCGGCGCCCTTCGCGTTCCAGTCGCTCAGGTGGTCCAGCGACACCCCCGCTCCCAGGGAGAGGTAGCCTCGCCAGCCTGCTGCCTGGGCGCTTCCCGTGAAGAGCAATACCCCCGCCAGCGCCCCGATCCTCGATACCCGTCGCATCACCCCTGAAGCCTAACCTACTCGGATCCACGCCTCCATCCCCATACACTGCGGCCCCATGTCCCCTTCGCCTCCCCCCTTCGAGTTGGCCGCTGCTTCCCTTCGTGAGGCCCTCGCCGGCGCGGGGCAGGGCCTGGTGGAGCGCGAGGCCATGGTGGAGCTGGTGGCCCTGTCGGCCGTGGCCGGCGAGCACCTGCTCGTCATCGGCCCCCCGGGCACCGCCAAGAGCGAGGCGGTGCGCCGCACCGCGCGCGCCCTGGGCGGCAGCTACTTCGAGTACCTGCTCGGCCGCTTCACCGAGCCCTCGGAAATCTTCGGGCCGGTGGACCTGCGCAAGCTGCGCGACGGGCAGGTGGAGACGGAGACGGCCGGCATGCTGCCGGAGGCGGAGGTGGCGTTCCTGGACGAGGTGTTCCTCGGCTCCACCGCCATCCTCAACACGCTGCTGGGGGTGCTCAACGAGCGGGTGTTCCGGCGGGGCCACACGCGCAAGCCCTGCCCCCTGCGGGTGTGCGTGGGCGCCTCCAACGCGCTGCCCGAGGAGGAGTCGCTGGCGGCCTTCTCGGACCGCTTCCTGGCGCGCATCTTCGTGGAGCCGGTGCCCGATCCCCGGCTGGAGGAGCTGCTGGCCGGGGGGGCCTCGCTGTGGCGGGAGACGGAGGCGCGCGTCGCCTCGCTGGAGGCGCTGGATGTGCTGGCGCGGGTGGCCCAGGAGGCGGATCTCGCGCCGGTGCGCCCCCGCCTGGCGCAGGCGCTGCGCACGCTGCGGAGCGCGGGCATTGGCTTGTCGGACCGGCGGGCCGTAAAGGCGCAGCGGCTCATCGCGGCGGCGGCGGCGCTGGCGGGCCGGCGCACCCCGGGCCCGGCGGACCTCTGGCCGCTCTTCTACGTGGTGCCCACGAAGGAGGGCCAGGAGCTGGCGCGCGAGGTGCTGCGCGAGCTGCTCGCCTCGACGGAGAACCCGGCGCTCGCCGCGGCGGCGCTGGAGGCGAGCGCGGGACCGCTGGCCCGGGCACAGCGCATCGCCCGGGAGGGGCGCCTGCTGCTGTCGGCCCCTCCGGCGGAGGGCACCGAGGGCGGGCGGCCCGCGTGGCGGCTCAAGCTGGAGGGAATCGCCCGCGAGGTGGATGCGGGCTTTGCCCCCGAGGCCCTGCCCCCGGAGCTGCGGGCGCTGCGGGACGAGCTGCGCGCGGTGTTGGAGCGCGAGGCCCCGGCGCGGGCCTGAAGGCGCGGTGCGCCCCCCGAGGCTGCTGGCGGTCCCTGGCACCCGTTCTAGACTGGAGGCCCTGTGAATTCCCCTGTCCCTGCCAGCGCCCCGCCGCGGCTTCCGGTGACGTGGCGCCCAAGGCCGGAGCCGCTGGCCGCGCTCGCCGTCGTGGGGGTGGGCCCGGTGGCGCTCGCGCTCGCGCGCCGGGCGCTGGCTTCGGACGACGGACCGCTCGCCGCGTGGAGCGGGGTGGCGGGCCCGGGCGTGCTCGTGCTGCTCGGAGAGGCCTCCGGGCTGCCCTGGGTGGATGGGGCCGTGTACCTCGGCCGGGAGCCGGCCGCGCCCTCGTTGCTGCTGCCGTGCGCGCTCGCGCCGGACGTGGCCCCCGCGCTGCTCGAGCGGGCGTTGGCCCGGCATGCCGCCGCGGGGGGGCCGCTGGCGGTGCTGCCCCGTTCCGGACACCTGGTGCCGGTGGGCAGCGCGCGGCCCGTGGCGCGGGAAGTGCTCCGTGAATGGGTGCGCGCGGCGGAGGGGCTCCCATGAGCCGCCTGCCGCCCGCCCTGCGCCCCTGGGCCCCCCAATTGGCGATCTTCCCCGAGGACCTGGCGCTGAGCCTGGGCCCTCACGTGGCCCGGCTCTCGGCGGCCATTGGCGCCTTGCGGCCCCGGGGAGAGAGCCGGGGCGGTGAGCCCCAGGGCTACGAGGGCTTGACGCGCCGGGGGCCCTACGAGCGGCTGCTGCTCACCGAGTGGCTCTTCGCCCTGGAGGCCCCCGACGAGTTCGTCCGCCGCGCCGCCTTTGGCGAGCAGGCCTTTCTCCAGCGCGCCTTTCAGCAGCCGCAAGGGGCGCGCCGCACGCTGGTGCTGCTGGACGCGGGGCCGGAGCAACTGGGGACGCCCCGCATCGCCCACCTCGCGCTGCTGATCGTCCTGGCCCGGCGCGCCGCGGCGGCGGGGGCCGGGTTTGCCTGGGGCGTGCTCCAGATGGCGCCCGAGCGGGGGGCCTTCTCCGAGGTGACGCCCGCCACCGTCCAGTCCTGGCTGGAGGCCCGGAGCGCGCATCCCGTCCAGGCCGCGCATGTGGCCCGGTGGCGCGAGGCCCTGGCGCCCGGTCCGGCGCCGGACGATGGGTGGCTCGTGGGCAGTGCCCGGCTCGCCCGGCTCCCGGAGGCCTCGGGCCTGTCCCGGGTGGAAGTCTCCGAGCGGCTGTCCCGGGAGCCCCAGGCGCGGCTCAAGGTGACGGTGGCCCGGGCGGCCCGCCCTCCCGCCACGGTGGAGTTCGAGCTGCCCGCGCCGGAGACGTGCGTCCGCCTGCTGCGAAACCCCTTCGCCACGCACACCGCCGCGCCGGTGCGCCTGGCGGGAGGAGGCGGCCGCATCCGCTCCTTCCACTTCTCCGCGGATGGCACGCGCCTGCTGTTCTTCCGGGAAGATGGGAGCGTGGCGGCGCAGCCCATGCCCCACTCGGCCCGGGCGACCGTTCCCCGGGTGCGGCGCTTCGCGCTCCCGGTGGGGCACCGGCTGGTGGCGGCGGGGTGGCGCCGCAACGGCGGCATGCTCGTGCTGTCCCGGGATGAGGCGATGCTCTGGATTCATGGGGCCCTCCAGGGAGGCTCGGTCCGGAAGCCGCAGGCCATTGCCTATGAAGGCCACGAGGGGCTGCTTCCGGACGCGCCCACCGAGAACCAGCCGCCCGGGTCCGTCCTGGTCCACAGCGAGGAGGACCGGGAGCGGGTGCTGGCGCGGGATGGGGAAGGGCGCCTGTTCCTGGTGAATGCCCAGGGGCCGGTGGTGCTGGCCCGCCGGGTGACGGCCCTGGCCGAGGTCCGGCGCAGGCCCACCTTCGTGATGTGCCCGGGAACCGCACACTTCCGCGAAGGGCTCTGGCTGGGCGTGATGGAGGAGCACCAGCAGCGCAACGTGCCCCTCGGGCCCGGAACCGGCGAGGCGTACTTCGGCTGCTCGGATGTGCTGGGCCACCCGGAGGCGGGGCTCCTCGCCCTGCGGCAGGGCCCCTTTCAATGGGAGGTGCTGCTGGCCCAGGAGCGTGTGGCGATCTCCGTCCCCGCCGGCGCGCAGGTGCTGGGGGTGGCCATCACCCGGGGAACGCGGGGGCGGCCGGGGCTCCTGGTGCTCGAGGCCGACAAGCGCACCTTCCGGCTCGTGAGCCCCGAGGGCGCGCAGGAGGTGACCCAGTCCACGGAGGACGTGGTGCAGGCCGCCTCCAGCCATGGCATGAGCCTGTTCGCGTGGCTGACGGTGAAGGACGAGCTGGCCGTGTGGAACCTGCACGAGGAGGCCATCATCTTCCGCTCCGTGCCGGAGGCGGGGCCATGAGCCACCCAGCGCCCGTGACACCCCGGCAACACGTGCACCGGGGGACCCTCGTGGTGGCGGCCTTCTGGTTCGACCCGGGGTTGCTCGGCGAGCGGGAGGCGCGCGCGCGCGTGCTGGCCGGCTGGACGCCGGGGGTGGGGGTCTTCGAGGTGGCGGGAGGCTGGCTGGTGCGGCTGGCGCATCCCCGGCCTCAGGACTGTGCCACTGCGCCCGGGTTGCCCCTCACGTTGGAGGCGGACGTCCTCCTGTCCGCGCCGCTCTCGGGCCCGGAGCGGAAGCGGCTCGCGCCCCCCGCGGGCTCCGCCGTGTTGATCCGGGCGGGCAGCGCGGAGGTCTTCCGGCTGGAGGGTGCTCGCAAGGTGGACGTGGCGGCGTGGCTGGAGGTGTCGGACTGGAGCCTTCTGCCCGTGAAGGGGCTGGGCGCCGCGCCGCCTCCGGTCCCGGTGCTCGAACCCGCCGCCGTCCCCCCGCGCGGCGCCTTCGGGCCGCGCCTTCCCGAGCCCGCGCCCGAGGCGGAGCGCATGCGGGCACGGATGCAGAAGGGCCTGGGCACCGGGCCCGCTCCGCTCGCCAGGAGGACCGAGGTGCCCCTCTCTTGGAGGCAGCGGTGGCGTGCCTGGCTCCAGCGCCGACGGCGCCCGCCCGCTCCCTCGCCGGGGGGAGGCCCCACGGGGCCCGCTCCTCCCTCCCAGGCCCAGAAGCTCTTCGCGCGGCTCTCCACGTGGGTCCTGCGCAACACGCCCCTGGGGACGCTGCTGGGCCAGCGCCAGGCGGAGTACGTGCGCAAGCTCTTCGACCTGTTCGAACAGGGAGACCTGCAGGAGGCGCTGCGCTACGCCATTCCCCTGGGCGCGCACATGACGGAGACGGAGCGCGTGGCGCTGGGACTGCCCGGGCCCCGGGAGAGCCTCACCATCCGGCCGCGCGCGGCGGGAGCGGCCAGCGTCATGGGCGGAGGCGCCCAGGTCTACAACGCCCTCAAGGCGCGCTACCGGGCGGCCTTCCTGCGCCTGGTGCGAGAGGGCCGGATCGACGAGGCGGCCTTCGTGCTCACGGAGCTGCTGGGGGCGCACGAGGAGGCGGTGTCCTTCCTGGAGATACATGGCCGGCTGCGGCTGGCGGCGGAGCTCGCCGAGGGGCGGGGCCTGCCGCCCGGGTTGGTGGTGCGCCAGTGGCTCCTGGCCCAGGAGCCGCACCGCGCGGTGGCCTTCGCCCGGCGCAGCGGGGCCTTCGCGGACGCGGTGCTGCGGCTGGAGGCCACCCACCATCCCGAGGCGCGCACGCTGCGTCGGCTCTGGGCGGAGATGCTCGCGGAGACGGGCGATGTCCTGCGCGCGGTGACGGTGATCTGGCCCCTGGAGGAAGAGCACCCCCGGGCCCGCGCGTGGCTGGAGCAGGGCATTGCGTTGGGGGGCGTGGGCGGCGCCCGGGCGCTGGCGCGGTGGGTGGCGTTCTTCCCGGACACCTTCGAGGCGGCCCAGGGGCCGGTGATGGCGCTGCTGGAGGACGGCAGCCGGGAGCGGGCGGCCGAGCGGACCGCCTTCGCCACGGGGCTGATCCGGGAGATTCCGGTGGATGTGGCCACGGGCTTCGAGGGGGCCGTGGTGCGCGCGCTGTTGCGGGACAGGGCCGCGGGCCACACGTGGCTGGAGGCGGAGCTCCTCTCGCCCCTGCTGAAGAAGCCGTCCTGTGCCGCGCTGCGCACCGACATGCCCAAGGTGCCCACAGTGTACCGTCCCCCCTGGGAAGAGGAGGCCGGCGCGGGCGTGCTCTCGGAGTTCCTGCCGGTGGCCGAGGCGGGCCCCTATCCCATCCACGACGCGGTGGCGCTGTCGGGCCAGCGCACGCTGCTGGCGCTGGGAGAGGGGGGCGTGCGGCTCATCCGCGCCGACGGCACCTGTGTGGCGCACTTCGATGTGCCGGCCTTCGCGCTGGTGCCCTCGGTGCACGAGGACCGGCTGGTGGCGCTCGCGCCCCGGGGAGAGTTCCAGCGGCTCTCCCGTATCGAGCTGGGCTCCCGCCGCGCGACGCACTGGTGCGATGCGCGGGTGGACGCCTTCGCGCCGAGCCATGATGGCAGCCGGTGGTTCATCGCCCAGGGGGACACCGTCCTCGCGGTGGACGTCCTGGAGGCAGGCGCCTTGCAGGCCCTCTGGCGTGTCTCCGAGCTCGACGGCCCCGTGGTGGCACTGACCGTGGACAGCGAGTGGTTGCGGTTCGCCACCGCGGCGGCCCCCTCGGGGCAGTACTGGAGCTACGCGTTGGAAAACGGCCCCACGCTGCGCTCCCGCAAGGCGCAGCGCGGTGGAACGGACCTGCCCCCCCTGGCCCTGAACACCGGGACGGGGAGGGTGGAGCCGGTGAAGAACTGCGTCTTCTCCGCCCCCTGGACGCTGTGCACCGCCCAGACGGGCACCCAGCAGGAGGCGTTTCTCTACGTCCGGGAAAAGGACCTCCGGGCCCGCCTCGCCTTCGAGGGCGAGGAGCCCGTGGGGGCGCGCTTCTCGGGCGGCGAGCTGCTGCTCTTCGACCGGCTGGGGCGGCTGCTCCGGGTGGACCTGGCCCGAGGCACCGTGCGGCGGGTGCCCCTGGATTAGTGCGTCTCCGGAAGCGGTTCGGGGAGGGGCGCAGGCGGGGGGGCGGGCGCGACGATGCTGACCGCCATGACCGCATCCACCTGGTAGGCCGATATCAGCCCGCCGTTCAGCCGCACGTACCGGTAGGGAATCCCGGCGTTTTTGTATTTCACCGCCGCGACTTCATTGCCTCCCCGGATCTTCGCCAGCTGCAACAGGCTCCGGCTGATGACGCTGCCGTCCGCTCTCAAGAACTCCACCTGGGTCACCAGGCCGATGGAGACACCGCTGTAATAGACCCTCAGGTCGCCCGTGCCCTCTTCGCCCTCGCCCATGTCGAGGACCAGCGAGGCATGAATCAACCCCAGGACGGTGGCCGGCGTCTCATCCGGAGGCCCCAGGGCATTCTCGGCATTGAGCACCTGGGCGTTCTGCTCCGGCGGTGAGGCATTGGCATACAGGCTGCTGGGAGGGGACTCCTCCGTGCGGGGCCCCTGTCCAGGGACCAGGGCGCTGGTGGACCCCGACAGCACCGCCACCATGCCCAGCAGACGATACGCCACGAAACCGTGTGTCTTTTTCATCCCGTCTCCCCCTGTTTGGAGGGTCTTTATTTTCATCGTCTCAATCAAAGACAAACCTGAGCGGAGACGTGACGGGGGGAATGAACAGTTAACGCGGACCGGTGGGCAGGAAGGGCAGATCAACTGCGTTTCAAGACACAGCTTCTTCCCCCGGTGCGCAGGTTGATCGCCGGCAGGCGCGACAGGGCCACCTCGAAGCCCGCGGCCTCGGCCTCCGCGCGCGAGAACGGAATGGGGAACATGACGTTCTCCAGCACCACGAGGCCCCCCGGGGCCGTCAGCTCGTGGAAGCGCCGCAGGACAGCAGGCGAGTTGTTCCGCGCATCCGAGTCCGGCTCTCCCCGGGCGCACGAGCTCGACTCGAACACCGCGGTGGCCACGATGAGCTCGAAGGGCCCCGGCAGCGCCGTGAGCAGGAAGTCGCCGGTGATGATGCGGGGGTGTTCGATTTGGGGCCCGAGATCAATCCCGAAGGCATCCGCCCCCAGCCGGAGCAGCTCCAGGAGCAGGCCTCCCTCCTGAGGTCCGACTTCGAGCACCTTGCGGCCTTGAAGGGAGCCCAGCAGGGCCTCCACACGGTTGAGCGCCTGGACCTGCAGAACATGCAGGGAGCCGCCGAGCCGGGCCTTCAGGGCAGGCAGCCGCGCGAGCCACACGGCCGCCTCCTCGGCGATGGCGTTCAGCTCGGCCACCAGCGCGCGGGCCGCCGGGATGCTGCCCTCCGGGGAGGCCTGAAGGGCCTGGAGGTGGGTGCCTGCCCAGCCGCTGTCGAGCAGGGCCTGCGCGAGCGGCTGGTGAAAGCGGGCATCGTCCGGGAAGACGGCCGTGAACTCCTGAAGGTGGAGCGGGAGCCACTTCGACCACTTGGGGTCTTCGTGGTGCGCGGTGAGCGCGGCGCGGGCCGCGGGGCTGCCCGCCGCGTGGACCGCCAGCTCCGTCAGCGCGCTGGCCGGGTTGGGCGCGTCGAGCAGGGCCTCCAGCAGCGCGTCCCGTGCCGCCGTCTGCCCCTCGGCGAGCGCCTGGAGAGACTGCCAAAGCTTCGCGTGCTGTCCGGACGTGTCCGTCATGTGCGCTCCCGCGCCTCGGGCCCTTCGAGGCTGTCCGCCGCCCCCGAGGGCCGGGGGCGGCAACAGGGTTCTTACTTCGAGGGGCCACCGTCCAGGAAGGCGCGGTAGGCCTCGAAGCTGTAGGGCCGGCCGAGGAAGTCCTTCACCAGCTCGGCGGCGGGCTTGGCGCCACCGGGCTCCAGCACCGCGCGGCGGTACTTCATCGCCGTGTCCGTGTGGAGGTAGCCCTTCTTCTGGAACTCCGTCTCCAGGTCCTTCGCGATGACCGAGGACCAGAGGTAGGTGTAGTAGGCGGCCGAGTAGCCATCCAGGTGGCCGAAGGCGAGCTCGAAGTGGGTGCCCTCGCGGTACTCATGCCGGAAGGGGCTGAGCTGCTTCTGGAGCTCCGCCATCACCGCCGTGGTGTCGAAGCCCGGCGCGCGCGAGTAGTACTGGAGGCTCACGGCGGACAGGAACAGCTGGCGCCGGGCCCACAGCCCCTGGCCGAACTCCTTCGAGGCCCGGAGCTTCTCCACCAGCTCCGCGGGAATGGGCTCGTTCGTCTGGAAGTGGCGGGCGAACTCCTTCATCACCTCGGGCTGCTTGGCCCACTGCTGGAGCAGCATGGAGGGCGTCTCCACGAAGTCCCACTCCGTCCGGATGCCGCTGATGCCGCTCCAGCGCTGGTGGCCCGAGAAGATGGCGTGCATCAGGTGCCCGAACTCGTGGAAGAACGTCTCCACCTCGTCGTGCGTCATCAGCTCGCCGGGGCGCGCGAAGTTGCACACCAGCACGCCCTCCGGCAGCCGCTTGCCGGCCTGGCCCGCCATGAGATCGAACTGCGCCGCGTGCTTGTACTTGTCATCCCGCGGGTGCATGTCCAGGTAGATGCGGCCCAGGGGCGTGCTGCCCTCCACCACGTCATACGCCTCCACCTCGGGGTGCCACAGCCGCGCATCCTTCACGGGCTGGAAGGTGACGCCCCACAGCCGCGAGGTGATGCCCATCACCCCGTCCTTCATGCGCGCGTACTCGAGGTAGGGGCGCACGGCCTGGGAGTCGAAGCCGAAGCGCTCCGCGCGCAGCCGGTCCTCGTAGTGGTCCTGTTCCCACGGCTCCACGGTGGTGGCGCCCTTCACGTCCTTCTTCTTGCGCTCCACCAGGTCCGCCATCTCACGCTGGGCGCGGGCCGCGGTGACGCCCGAGAGCTCCTCGATGAAGCCGGAGGCCACCTGTGGCGTGCGCGTCATCCGCGTCTCGGTGTTGTAGGCCGCCCAGCTCGCGTACCCCAGGAGCGTCGCCAGCTCGTGCCGCTTGGCGATGAGCTGCGCGAGCACCGCCTGGTTCTTGGGGTAGGCCCGCTGCCGGTACGTGCGCCACAGCTTCTCGCGCGTCTTGGCGTTCTTGGCGTACGTCATGAGCGGGAAGTAGTCCGGGTAGTTGGTGGTGATGACCACCTTGCCGTCCTTGCCCGGCGCGTGCGCCTGCAGGTAGTCGGCCGGCATGCCCTCCAGCTCCTTGGGCGTGAACGCGACGGTGCGCACGTCCTCGGAGATGTTCCTTCCGAACTCCTGGCCGAGCTTGAGGATCTCCTCGTTGAGCGCCTTCACCTTCGACCGGGTGGCCTCGTCCCGGTCCACGCCCGCGCGGCGGAAGTCGAGCAGCGTGCGCTGCATCCAGTAGCGCGTGGCGTCATCCTCGCGCGCCAGGTCCACCGCGGCCAGGGCGTCATAGACGCCGCGATCCTGGGAAATCTCCACGTTGGCGGCGTCCACCTGCTGCTCGCACGCGCGCGCCGCGTCCCGCATGGCCGCGTCCGGGTGCACCTCGCGGGCGAGGCTGGAGCGGCTGGCGGCGTTGATGAGCGAGGCCGTGGCCTCGTCATACGCGGCGAGCACGGCGGCGCCCTGGGCCTTCACGTCGAGCTTCTTGAGCGAGGCCACCTGGCCGTGCGCCCGCTCGATGTCCGCGGTGCAGGCGGCGGTGAAGGCGGCGGGGGTGCCCGTGAGCAGCTCCGAGCCATTCGGGGGAGGCAGGGGCTGCTTCGCCGCCTCGGGCGCCTGGGGGGCCTGGGAGGCCGCCTGCGAGGCGGGAGCGGCGGGGGCACGGGCAGTGGAGCAGCCCATCACGGCCAGCGTGGCCGACAGGGCGAAACGGGAGAGTCTCACGAAAGTCCTCCGGGAAGCGTCAAGGCGGGCCTGTCATGCCACATCCTGGCCCGCTTGGCCTGCCTCCCGGAGTCTTCCAAACCTCACGCGAGGTTGTGGAACACCTTCTGCACGTCCTCGTCCTGCTCGAGCGCGTCCACCACCTTGAGGACGTCGTTGGCCTTGTCCTCGGGCAGCTCCACGGGGTTCAGGGCGATGTACTCGGACTCGGCGGAGATGACCTTGAGGCCGCGCTCCTCGATGGCCGTCTGGAGCTGGCCGAAGTCATTGAAGGCGCAGCGGATGATGATCTGCTTCTCGCCCTTCTCGCCGGTGCCCTCGCCCATCTCCTGGAGCCCGTGGTCGATGAGATCCAGCTCCAGCGCGTCGAGATCCAACCCCTCGGGGGCCAGCCGGAAGACGCCCATGCGCTGGAAGAGGTAGCCCACGCTGCCGGTGGTGCCCAGGTTGCCGCCCCCGTCCTTGAGGTGCATGCGGACGTTGGCCACGGTGCGCACGACGTTGTCGGTGGCGGTCTCCACGAGCACCGCGATGCCGTGGGGCCCGTAGCCTTCGTAGAGGACGACCTCGTAGTCCTTCGTGTCCTCGCCGCTGGCGCGCTTGATGGCCGCTTCGATCTTGTCCTTCGGCATGTTGCCGACGCGGGCGTTCTGCAGGGCGCGGCGGAGGGCCGGGTTGTGGTCCGGGCTGGTGCCTCCCGACTTGACGGCGATGGCGATGTCCTTGCTGATCCGCGTGAACAGCTTCGCCATCTTGTTCCAGCGGGCGAACATCGTCGTCTTGCGTGTTTCGAAGATTCGTCCCATGACCAGTGCTGGGGTGGAGGGGTGTGGCGCGAAGAATGGCCAGGCCGGCCTGCATTCCGCAAGCACGGGGTTTCGGCATAAGTTCGCCGCTCCACCTTGGGAGTTCTCTTGCGTCATTCCATCCTCTCCGCCGCGCTCGCGGCATGGCTCGGTGCTGGCCCGGTGGCCGTGGCCGCGGACGAAGACCCGTATCTCTGGCTCGAGGACGTCGAGGGGGCGCGCGCCCTGGACCAGGTGCGCCAGTGGAACGCCGCCACCGCCGCGATTCTCGAGAAGGCACCGGATTTCGAGACGTACCGGACGCGCGGCGCGGCCCTGCTCAACGACCAGGCGCGGATCGCCTCTCCGGACGCCGTCCAGAATGACCGCGTCGCCAACTTCTGGCAGGACGCGGACCACGTGCGCGGCCTGTGGCGCGTGGCGGGCCTCGACGGCTTCATCGCGGGCAAGCCCGAGTGGCGCACGCTGATCGATCTCGACGCGCTGGCGAAGCGCGAGGGCAAGAACTGGGTGTGGAAGGGCGCCCTCTGCCTGCGGCCCGCCTATGAGCGCTGCCTCATCGCCCTGTCGGAAGGGGGCAAGGACGCGCACCTCTGGCGCGAGTTCGACACGGTGTCCGGCCAGTTCGTCCCGCAGGGGTTCGAGACGCCGGTGGCCAAGAACAACGTGAGCTGGCTCGACCGGGACACGCTGCTCATCCGCTCCGACTACGGCCCGGGCACGCTCACCCAGGCCGGCTACGGACGGCAGGTGCGGCGGTGGAAGCGGGGCACGCCGCTGGCCGAGGCCCCGGCCGTTTTCGAGGTGGAGCCCACCGACGTGTCGGTCTGGTCCATGACGGACATCGAGGAGGGAAACACCTATCCGCTGATCCAGCGCGACCTCTCCTCCTGGAAGTCACAGGTCTACCACCTGGCGCCCGATGGAAAGCGGGTGCGCTCGCCGTTGCCCGACCATGCCGAGGTGGAGGGCGTGCTCGACGGCCGGGTGATCGCGCGCCTCTTCGGCCCCTGGAAGCAGGGTGGGAAGACCTACAAGGAGGGCTCGCTGGTGGCGTACGCCATCGCGCCGCTGCTGGAGGGCAAGACGCCTGGCATCGAGACCGTCTACCAGCCCTCCGCCCGGGAGGCGGTCGAAGAGGTGGGGCTGGGCAAGCAGGTGCTCTATGTGAAGCTGCTCGACAATGTCGCGGGCAAGCTCGTGACGGTGACCCGGAGTGCCCAGGGGCGCTGGACGCCGAAGCCGGTGCCACTTGCGCCCCGCAGCGTCATCCAGTTGATCTCCGTGGGAGGCCCTTCCGACACGGCCTTCGTCTCGGTCGAGGGGCTGACGGCGCCCGAGTCCCTGTTCGCCATCACCCCGGGGGCCCAGCCGGTGCAGGTGGCGGCGCTCCCGGCCCGCTTCGATGCCTCCAAGATGGAGGTCAGCCAGCGCTTCGCGAAGTCCAAGGATGGCACGCGCGTGCCGTACTTCCTCGTCCGGCCCAAGGGCGTGAAGGGCCCCGTGCCCACGCTGATGCATGCCTATGGCGGCTTCCGCGTGGCGACCCACCCCACCTACCTGTCGAAGAACCCGCTGCGCCTGGGGCCCCTGGCGCAGTTCTGGGTCGAGGAGGGCAATGCCTTCGTGCTTGCCAACATCCGCGGGGGCGGGGAGTTCGGCCCGAAGTGGCATGAGAGCGCGCTCAAGGCCCACCGCCAGCGCGCCTTTGACGACTTCCACGCCATCGCCGAGGACCTGCTCCGCGCGGGCATCACGAAGAAGGGGGGGCTCGGCATCTCGGGCCGCTCGAACGGAGGCCTGCTCGTGGGGGCCGCCTACACGCAGCGGCCCGAGCTCTACTCGGCGGTGCTGATGGGGGTGCCCCTGGCGGACATGAAGCGCTACAGCCACCTGCTCGCCGGGGCCTCGTGGATGGGCGAGTACGGCGACCCGGACAAGCCCGAGGAGTGGGCGTTCCTCTCGAAGTACTCGCCCTACCAGAACCTGAAGAAGGGCGCGCCGTACCCCAAGGTGATGTTCTACACCTCGACGAAGGATGACCGCGTCCACCCGGCGCATGCCCGGAAGATGGCCGCGCGCATGGCCGAGTTCGGCTACCCCTTCTACTATTACGAGAACATCGACGGAGGGCACGCCGGCTCGGCCAATCACAACGAGGAGGCCTACCGGGCCGCGTTGATGCTGGTCTACCTCAACCGGGAGCTGCGCGGCATCGGCGCGCCCGTGGCGCCGTAGGCTCAGATGAAGGCCATCGTCACAGGAGCCACCGGAACGATCGGCGCCAGGCTGTGCGAGCAGTTGCGGAGCCAGGGCGCCACGGTGGTGCCCTGGGACCGGCGCAGGGTCCCCATCGACGACTACGGGGCCATGGAGCGGTTCGTGCGCGAGGTGGCGCCGGACGTGCTGTTCCACCTGGGCGCGGTCTCCCAGCCCTCGGACTGGTCCCCCGCGGCCTGGGGGAGCAACTACGAGTGGGCCAGCGAGCTGGCGTGGCTCACCCGGACGCTGGGCGTGCGCTTCCTGTTCGCCAGCACGTCCATGGTGTTCTCGGGGGAGGCCCCAGGGCCCTTCACGCGGGACTCACGGCCGGATGCCTCGGAGGGCTACGGGGGCGCGAAGCGGCAGGCCGAGGAGCGCGTCCTCCACCAGAACCCCGAGGCGCGGGTGGTGCGGTTGGGGTGGCAGATTGGCGAGCAGCCCACCGGCAACAACATGGTGGCCTTCCTGGAGGCGCGGATGCGCGAGGAGGGCCGCATCGAGGCCAGCACGCGCTGGTACCCCGCCTGCGTCATGCTGGAGGACACGGCGCGGTTGCTCCCGGCGCTCGCCTGGGCGGAGCCGGGAGTCTTCATGCTCGATGCGAACGAGCGGTGGTCCTTCCATGACATCGCCCTCGCGCTGAATGCCCGGCACGGAGGGCGGTGGCACGTGGTGGCCACGGAGCACCCCGTGTTGGATCAGCGCATGAGGGATGACCGGGTGGCCGTTGCCTCGCTGAAGCAACGGCTGCCGGGGCTGCCCTGAGCCCTGGAGCGCGGGTTACCGGCCCTGGGCGGTGGCCATTTCATTCGCCCACTGCCAGGGGGCCGCCGTGCCGCCCGGCAGGGAGTTGAAGTACTCCCAACCCGCCACGCCGCCGAACTCCTGGCGCTGGCTGATCAGGCTCTGCACCGTGGACTTCACGGTGTTGATGTCGACGAAGCCCGAGCCCCCGTTGCCCGGGTTGCTCAGCGTGCCGGCCACCACCTTCTGCACGGGAATGACACCGCGCGCGGCAATGGCATTGTAGTTGGTGGTGTTCCCCATGTAGCCCCAGCCATTGTAGAACTGGGCGTTGAACCAGGCGATGTCCGCTCCGGCATTCCGGTAGAGCTGCTCGTAGTTGAAGCCCGAGAGGTTTCCGCCGCCGTACAGCGCCGTGGCCACCGGGGCGAGCGTGATGACGAAGTCGGGCCCGAAGTCCGCGCGCAACCTGCGAATCACCCGCTCGATGCCGGCCAGGGACATGTACTCCTCGACGTCGAGGTCCACGCCGTCCAGCCTGTAGGTGGTGATGATGTTCTTCAGGAGCGGGTAGTACGTATCGAACTGGGTATCCAGCCGCTGGAAGCTTCCCTGCGCGGCGCCGCCAATCATCCCCAGGACGCGGACACCCCGGCCCTGCATCGTGGCCAGCTCCGACCACATCTGCGTGTACCGGCTGTGGCTGGGCGGGTGGTCGTTCAGGTGGACGATCAGATTGGAATTGAGGTGGAACGCGCCCACGATGACGTCACTGACGCGCGTGTTGTTCGTGGTCATCGCCAGGGGCGACACGTACTGGGTGCCGTTGTACTGGGTCTGGTAGTAGACGACGATGCGCTTGTGCGTCACCTGGTGGGCGGGGGGGGACCACTTCTGCTGGACGACGCCCACGCAGTCCCAGAGTTGGAGCCGGGTGCCGCTGGCGCTGCCCCCGCCGCTGATGTCCAGGCACTTGTTGGCCTGGGGGTTCACCAGGTCCTTGCCCGAGGTGTAGATCCACTGCTGGGCCTTGCTGCCGTTGCAATCCCAGAGCTGCACGGGGGTGCCGTTGGTGGTGCCGCCTCCTGAGACATCCAGGCACTTGCCCAGGGCCCGGATGCTTCCGTCCGCGGCGAAGGTCCACCGCTGGGCGGTGCTGTTGTTGCAGTCGTAGATCTGGATGGCGGTGCCGTTGGCCGTCCCGGCGTTGTCCACGTCGACGCACTTGCCACCGTTGCCGGTGATGGGGCCCGTGGCGCTGGGCGCCGCGAAGGCGGGCAGGGCGAAGGCCGTGACCGAGACGGCCGCCGCGGTGAGGCTGGCGGCGGCAAGACGCTGCCGGAGGGAAGTGGAGAGGAGTGTTTTCATGAAACAAGACACTCAACATGGACAAACGCCAGTGTCAAAGCTTTTTCTGGTTATTCCGGTATCTCACTTCTCCCTGTGATGGGCTTAGAAGTCCAACCGGAAGATGTCCGCGAAGACGCCACAGGGACCGTAGCGGCGCGCGGGGTCCGGGTCGTCGTAGACGACGAGCACGCTGTCGGACTCATCGAAGTAGCTGAAGTTGGCCACCCCTTCCGCATGGTCCCGCTTGCCGGACTGCGGAATGTCGAAGACCGGCTCCAGGACGCCCTTCTCCTGCTTCAGCAGGCTGTGGCCCTGGAGCGACTGGTACTTGTGAAGCCGGAAGAGGCGGATGGGGGCCTGCGTCGGCAGCGTGGGACCGGCGAGCACGAGCAGGTCCTCGCCGTGTACGCACAGCTCCCGGATGCCCAGCCCATCCAGGTCGAGGAAGTGCTTGGCGAAGCGCGCGCCGTGGCGGCCCGGCTTGGGCTCCAGGAGGCCGTTGCCGGCATCCGCCAGGCGCATGTCCAGTATGGCCGAGTAGCCGCGCAGCACGGGCCCGCGCAGGCCAAGGAACACCCGGTCCGTGTCCGTGACCACCAGCCCCTCGATGTCCAGGCCGTTGTCCTTGCTGGGAATGGCGAGCGTGCCGCCCTTGGGGCCAGGGCGGGCCAGGAAGGGGCCGAAGTGGGGATCGTCCCGCAGCAGCTCCATCAACAAGTTCTCCCCTGGCAGGGACGGAGGGGCGCGCGGGGCCGGAGGCTTCCGCGATGCGCCCTTCTTCGCCGGGGCCTGCTTCTGCCCCCGGGCGGGTTTCACCTGGGCGGCGGCGTGCGAGCGCTTCGCGGTGCCCCGGGTCTTCAGCTCCGCGGCGAGCTCTCCGGTCACGAAGGGGATCCGGGCGAGCATGAAGCGCTCGGGGGCATGCTCCACGGTGGCCAGCCGGTCGATGTCCTCCGCTACGCCCTTGCCCTTGGGCTTCTTGCGCTTGGCGCTGTGGCTTCCCACCAGCCAGAGGTAGTCCGCGTGGGCATCCAGCGCCTCGATGTCGATCTCCGCGTTCCGGTCCCCGGTGCCGAGGAAGTCCGCCACGTGGAAGCGCGTGTGGTGGCCGTAGACGCGGGCCTCGGAGGGCGTGAGCCGCTCCACGACGCCCGCCTCGTCCGCGGCCACCCAGAGGTTGCCGTCCGTGCTGCGCACGGCCGCCGACAGGTCCTCGGGGACCTCGGCCGCATTGGAGTCGAACTGGAGCAACAAACGCCCCAGGAGCTGGCCTGTTTGCATGAGTGTTTCCTTTTCGGTGCCGCCCGGCACGCGCCGGAACAATGGGGCGCTTCGCCACGAGGAGCCAGCGGACTGGCCCCATGTGTTGGGCGCCGAATCATCCAAACCGGCCCAGGCGCACGGGCGTCGAGGAATACCCCATTAGGGGTAGAGCGCACGGGCCGTTTCCAAGGGAATCTCCAAGCCCAGAAGGGGGCTTGATCTGCCAGAGACCCGGAAAGAATATGTGCCATGGCTCGGATCCCGGGACTGACGCGGCATGAGCAGTCACTCGTGTTCGACATGGCGGCAGGGCTCTCTGGCGCCATGGACCTCGCGGAGATGCATGCCGCCACGGAGAAGGCGCTCGCGGAGTTGTGCGGCGCGCAACACGTGGCCTTCTGCCTGATTCAGCCAGGAGAAGAGGGAGTTCAGTTCGAGTGGAAGTCGCACACCCTGGGACGGCTCCTCAAGGATTACGGGCAGTGGGCCCAGAATGACTTCGTGGGCCGTGCCGTCATGCGGCATCCCAACCAGGTCCTGAGTGACGAGGAGATGCTCTCAGGCCAGAAGCTGGAACAGACGGAGACCTATCAGCGCAGCCGGGAGTCGGGTGTCCTGCTACGGCGCACCGAGGCCGTGTATGTGACGTCCCGGAGGGGGCTGGGGCAAGGGGGCATCACGCTGTACCGTGAGCATTCGAAGCCCTTCTCCGCGAAGAGCCGCTACGTCCTTCAGAGACTCGTGCCGGGCTTTGCGGGGAGCTTCCAAAGCATCAGCCGGTTCTCCTCGCTGACCTTCAAGAATCTGATTCTG
Organism: Allostigmatella hybrida; assembly: GCF_020103775.1. NCBI lineage: Bacteria > Pseudomonadati > Myxococcota > Myxococcia > Myxococcales > Archangiaceae > Allostigmatella > Allostigmatella hybrida. The sequence goes on along the minus strand of NZ_JAHXBH010000011.1, from coordinate 53,439 downwards.
GAGGAGATCTCGGCACAGCCGGCCGCCTCGCTGGTCTTGAACGCCCGGGGCAAGGAGGTCCTGCGGACGAGAGCCGTCACTGCCATTCTGGAGCGGTGGTTTCCACGGTCTTCCCGCAGCCCTGCCGGGATTCCGCGGGAATGGGAAACGCGGCTTGCGACCTTGGTCAAGGGAGGCGGCCAGGTGGCTTCTGAACAGTTCTTGTGGCGCCAGGCCTCCCCGGAGCAGTCCTTGGAAGCGGTCTTCACGCCTCTGCCCATCAGCAATGGGAGCGCGCTGTGGGAGGTGCGAATCCGGGAGCGGCCGAATCAGGCCGTGTTGAAGGAGTCGTGGAGCAGGCGCCTGACGGCCCGGCAAGCCGAGGTTGCGAATTGCCTCCTGCAGGGATGCGAAGACAAGGAGATTGCCCAAGCGCTCCGATGTGCTCCGGGAACGGTGAAAAAACACCTGCAAGCCATCTACGACAAGCTGGAGGTGGAGGGAAGTAAGGACTTCATCTCCAAAGCCTTGAGGGATTGAGCTGCGTCACGCCACGCCCGAGGAGGTGTTCCCGGGTGGCGGTGCCCCCGGGGTGCCCAGGCGCGGATCCTTCACGGTGTCGACGACGGCGACCGCGTCCTTCAACTGGAGTGCGTCATACAGGGTGACGATGTCTGTGTTTCCATGGCGGATGCACCCGTGCGAGACGTCCTCGCCCAGCTTGTCGGGGGCATTGGTGCCGTGGAGCTCCTCTCCCGAACGGGAGCCATCCACCCACGACAGGTCGATGAGGCGGGGACCGTAGACGGGCCCGCCCCACAGCTTCTGGCCCAGGGCATAGGCCTCCGCCCGGCCCAGCTTGCCGCTGACCCGCTTCAGCCCCTTGTCCGTGGGGGAGGAGCCCGCGCCCACGGCATTGCCGAAGATGCCCTGCAACTGGCCCTGGGTATCGAAGAGGAAGGTGCGGTGCTCGTGCTTCACCACCACCACGCGCACCGGAATGCCATCGTAGCGGGGGACCGGAAGGTTCTGGGTCTGTCCCGTCTGCTGGGGGGCAGGGGCGAGCGCGTCCAGGGCTTGGAGCGTGGCGGCATCCACCACGCCGGTGGCCTTCACGGCGGGGTACGCGGACTGGGCATGTACCTGGAAGTTGCGCACCGCCTTGGCGGACTGTTTCCCGAAGGCCCCATCCGCGCCGCCCGGCAGGCTGAAGCCCATGGCCAGCAGGGCCTCTTGCAGAACCCGCACCGCGGTCCCCCGGGCCCCTGGGCCCATGGACCCCTTGCCCGAGAGCACGTCCACCAGGGCGGTCTGTCCCACGAAGCGCTTGTTGCGAAGGGCCAGGGCGGCGGGTGCAGGAGCAGAAGGGTCAGGGGACATGCGGTGCCTCGCGCGGGAAGAGGCCTGTCATCCCAGCACAGGCCGGGGCTGCGCGAGGGATTCCTGGAGCCCAGGGGAGAGCACCTGTATCCTCGTGGACAGGAGACCGCCGTGAGTTCCCTCATCATTCGATTGGTCTGTGGGCTGCTCTTCGTGGCCCTGGTGCTTGGAGTCGTGGCCCGTCCGCCGGCCAACTTCGCCCAGGGGCTCGGGATGCTCCTGCCCGGAGTCTTCCTGCTGAACTTCGCGCTCCGGGGGACGCGCCGCTCGCGCCTGCCCCGCAAGCGGGCGTCTACGTCCTCTGGGGCGCCGCCCTCCTCCGGTTCCGCGTCGCTCTGAACGGGTGTCTGGTGCTGATTCCTCTGCTGCGCCACAGGCGAGTGTCTCCTGTGCTCGGGCGGAGCCATGCTGTGCGCGACGCAAGAAGAGGCAACGCGGCGGCCTGCTTGCCTCCTTGCTCGTCGAGGCGTCTGGACAGAGTGGATTAATCCAGTCACTCAACCGTGCAGGCGTCCGGGCATTCGTTCGAAGGTGGAAAGTGCGATGCGATTCCGGGGTGGGAAGATGCTTGTGTATGTTATGAGCCGCAATTGTCTGTTGAATGATTGAGAAGTGGGGGCCGGATCTGGAAATGAACAGCGTTCTCGGAAGTGTCGCGGGAGTGTCTTCGCCGCATGAGCGGGAGGCTTCGGCTGTCCAGAAACGTCCGCAACCCGTCCGTGACACAGGCGCTGCTTCACGAGTGCGCACAGGGCACAACGTGGAGGCGCCCACGCCCGCTCCCGCCCCTGGGATGCGCATCCACCAGTACGAGCTCATCCGTCAGATCGGCGCGGGAGGCATGGGCACGGTCTTCCTTGCCCGCGACACGAAGCTGGGCCGCCGGGTGGCCATCAAGCTGCTGCAGACCCAGAATCCCGCCTTCACCCACCGGTTCATCCTCGAGGCGCGCGCCACCGCCCGCTGCAGCCACGAGAACATCGTGGTCATCTACGAGGTGGGCGAGTTCCAGGGCAGCCCCTTCATGGTGCTGGAGTTCCTCCAGGGCCAATCCCTGCAAAAGCTTGTCAACGGCGGCCAGCGGCTGCCCGCCTCCCGCGTGGTGGAACTGCTGGTTCCGGTTGTGCGCGCCCTGGAGTGCGCCCACGAGCAGGGCATCGTTCATCGAGACCTCAAGCCCGACAACATCCTCGTAACGGACTCGGGGGCCGTGAAGGTGCTCGACTTCGGCATCGCCAAGGTTCTCCATGGCCAGGAGGACTCCGCCGAGAAGCCGCGGGTGGCCCAGACGCTGACCCCCGAAGGCGTGGGCGTGGACCTCTCCAACCTCACGCAGAATGGCGCCCTCGTGGGCACGGTGCCGTACATGTCCCCGGAGCAGTGGGGCAACGGCGTCCCGGTGGACCTGCGCACCGACATCTGGGCGCTGGGCATCTTGCTCTTCCGGTTGCTGGCGGGCCGCCATCCCCTGGAGCCGCTGCGGGGCCCGCAGCTGGCCGTCACCGCGTTTCTCGATGAGCCCATGCCCCGGCTGCGCGATGTGGCGCCCGACGTGCCCGCCGCGCTGGCGGACGTGGTGGACCGCTGCTTGCGCAAGCGCAAGGAGGAGCGCTTCCCGGACGCGGCCTCGGTGCTGCGCGCCCTGGAGCCCTTTCTGCCGGGCCGCTACAGCCGCGAGGTGCGCATCGACGAGAGCGAGAGCCCCTACGCGGGCCTGAGCTCTTTCCAGGAGTCCAATGCCGCGCTCTTCTTTGGACGCTCGCGGGAGATTGGGGCCCTGGTGAGCCGCATCCGCGACCGGCCGCTCATGGCCGTCGTGGGGCCCTCGGGGGCGGGCAAGTCCTCCTTCGTGCGCGCCGGCCTGGTGCCGTTCCTCAAGCGCTCGGGGGATGCCTGGGAGTCTCTCGTGCTGCGGCCCGGGAGGGATCCGCTGGGGGCGCTGGCCAGCCTCGTGGCCCCGCTGATGAACTCCTCGGACTCGCTCGCGCAGGACCTCCAGGAGCACCAGCGGCTGGTGGCGCGCATGCGGGAGGAGCCTGGCATCGTCGGGACGGTGCTGCGTGGCCGGGCCCGCCGCGAGCGCAAGCGGCTGCTGCTCTTCATCGACCAGTTCGAGGAGCTCTACACGCAGGTGGCGGACCCCCGGGAGCGCCGGGCCTTCACCGCCTGCATCTCGGGCATCGCCGACGATGCGACCACCCCGATGCGTGTGGTGCTCTCCATCCGCTCGGACTTCCTGGACCGGGTGCACGAGGACGAGCGCTTCATGGGGGAGCTGAGCCAGGGGCTCTTCTTCCTCACGGCACCCAATGCAGAGGGGCTGCGCGACGCGCTGGTGCAGCCCGCGGAGATGGCGGGCTACCGCTTCGAGTCTCCCGAGATGATCCAGAGCATGCTGGAGCACCTGCACTCGACCGAGGGAGCGCTGCCGCTGCTCCAGTTCGCCGCCACCCAGCTCTGGGAGCAGCGGGACGTGTCGCGCAAGCTGCTCACCCAGCAGAGCTACATCGAGATGGGGGGCATCGCCGGCGCGCTCGCCAGCCACGCCGACAGCGTTCTGGACAAGATGAGCCCCTCGGCCCGCGTGCTCGTCCGGGCGCTGTTCCTGCGCCTGGTGACGCCGGAGCGGACGCGCGCCATTGTCTCGTTGGAGGAACTCCAGGAGCTGTCCCGGGACACCGTGGAGCTGCAAAGCCTGACGGATCAGCTCGTCCTGGCCCGGCTCCTGGTGATCCAGACGGGCAGCGGCGCCACGGGCGCCACGGTGGAGCTCGTCCACGAGTCGCTCATCCACCGCTGGCCCACGCTGCACCGCTGGCTGGAAGAGAACCAGGATGATTCGGCCTTCCTGGAGCAGCTTCGCACCGCGGCCCGCCAGTGGCATGCCAAGGGGCGGGACAGCGGCCTGCTGTGGCGCGGCGAGATGGTGGAGGAGGCGCAGCGCTTCCAGCGCCGCTACCGGGGGGAGCTGCCGCAGGTGCAGCTCGACTTCCTCTCGGCGGTCGTCTCCCAGGCGGTGCGGGCCAACCGCTGGAAGCGGGGGCTGATGATTGGCGTGCTGGTGTTCCTGAGCGCGCTCGTCGCCGCGTCCCTGGTGGCCCTGCTGGTCATCCGCGAGTCGAAACAGGAAGCCGAGCACCAGGCGCGGGAAGCGCGCCAGGCGGAGGCGGTGGCCCAGGAGAACCTGGCCGTCGCGGAGGCCCGGGAGAAGGCCCGTCTGGAGGCCCAGCGCAAGGAGGAGGAGGCCCGGCACCGGGCGGAGGAAGCCCGCCGGAAGGAAGAAGAGGCGCGGGCGCAGCTCGCGGCAGCGTATGGCGATCTCCAGCGCACGAACGGTGAGCTGGAGGGAGCGCTGCGCCGGGCCAAGTATGCGCAATGGCGTGCCCGGATCGCGATGAAGAGCTCCGACAAGAACGCGGATGCGGCGCGCCGGGCCGAGGATCGCGCCCTGCGCATGGCGAAGGATCTCCAGAAGAAGCTGCTGGAGGAGCAGGAGCGCATCCGGCGGATGGAGGGTCAGTTCGGCAAGGGCGGTCCCGTGCCTTCCCTGGAGCTGGGGCTGGACAACCCATGAGCGGGATGACGCGCGGCGGACAGCCCCGGTTTCTGGTCCTTCTTCTCTGCACGTCCCTCTGGGCGGTTCCCGCGCTGGCTCAGAAGCCCGCGCCGTCGCTGTCGAACCGGCCCGCGTGGGCTCAGAATGTCTCTCCCGCGCAGCAGAAGGCCGCCGCCGAGCTGCTGGAGCAGGGAAACAACCTCCTCAAGGACTCCATCTTCATCGAGGCGGAGAAGAAGTACGTCGAGGCGCTCAAGCACTGGAAGCACCCCGCCATCTACTACAACCTGGCGCTGGCGCTGCTCAACCTCGACCGTCCCGCCGAAGTCTATGAATACATGGTGGCCTCCACCCAATATGGGGACGCACCCCTGGGAGAAGAGCGATTCAAGCACGCGCGCAGGTACATCGAACGCGTGGAAAAGGAGAACGCGCGTGTGAGTATCTCATGCGCAAGCGGCGCGAACGCGGCGTTGAAACGGGAAGAGCAATTCCTGCCTATCAACTGCGAGCGTTTCAATCGATTGCTTCGGCCTGGAGCCTATACCATCAGCCTGACCCAGGATGGAACCCCGGTGCCAGATGCTGCCCTGGTTCTCGCTCCCGGTGAGCAGGTCCGCTACCGGCTGGGCATCGAGTCCCGGCGGAGATGGGCGGCCTGGACACCCTGGGCAGTCCTGGGCTCCGGTGTGGCGGTGGCAGTAGGCGGGCGGCTCATCCACGTGAAAGCCCGTGACGAGTTCCAGGCATTCGACTCGGGAGTTGATGCATGCGGTGGGTGCGTTCCGGATTCAACGTTGACCGGCATCCGCACACGCGCGCGCACCCTGCAGGCCGTCGCGGTGGGAACCTACGCCGTGGGAGGAGCTGCAGTCGTCACGGGAATGGCCTTGCTGTATGTCAACCGGCTTCAGCCACAGCTCCAACTCACTGCCTTGGAAGAGAAAGCGCTGACGGTAGTGCCCGTGGCGGCGGCAGGTGAAAATGGTCTCCTCATGTCCTACCGGTTTTGAGGTTTGCTTATGAGAAGAGAACCCCTCGGTCAGATGCGCCGGTACTTCATGCACTGGGCTGTTCTTGCTGTGGTAGCTCTCGTGGGGGCCTCTTGCTACGAGTCAAAAAGCCATACCTGTTCTTCGGGGCTGGTGTGCCCTGCGTCCACGAAGTGCTCTGCGGATGGGAGTGCGTGCCTGACCGATGCCGATACGTGCGGTGACGGCGTCATCCAGAGGGGAGAGCTCTGTGACGATGGAAACGCCAAAGGCGGAGATGGCTGCAGCGCCGATTGCAGGTCTTTGGAGAAGTGTGGCGATGGCGTGACGGACAAGGCCATGGGTGAGGTTTGTGACGACGGGAACAACCTCGACGGTGACGGCTGCAGTAAAAATTGTCAGTCAACGGAGGTCTGCGGAAACGAAATTGTAGACGCGTCTACGGGCGAGATTTGTGACGATGGGAACGCGGTGGTCGGAGACGGGTGCAGTGCTAATTGCACGTCGGATGAGACGTGCGGAAATAGTGTCACAGACGTTGTCAAGGGGGAGTTGTGTGACGATGGCAATAATCTGAATGGAGATGACTGTACTGCCGACTGTAAGGAGGGCAGCGTTTGCGGCAACGGAGTACAGGAAGCCAGCGAAGAGTGTGATGATGGAAATCTGGAGGATTTGGATTTTTGCTCGAATGGTTGCCATGCTCCGCGGTGTGGTGATGGGATCATCAACCGCATGGAGCAATGCGACGACGGTGCCGAGACTCTTCAGTGTGACCTGGACTGTACAGAGCCCGTGTGTGGTGATGGGATCGTCAATCACCACGCAGGCGAGCAGTGTGACGTAGGTGGTCAGCCGTCAGTTGCCTGCCAAGAGTGCAAGGTGTCTTTTTGCGGTGATGGGATTGTGGGTCCCGGGGAAGAGTGCGACGGAGGGCCCGGAGGAGGCGGTGGGTGCTCCGCCAAGTGCAAGAAAAGCGTCTGCGGGAACGGTAAGGTTGAGGATGGAGAGAAGTGTGATGACGGGAATGAGGATTCCTGTGGGACCTGTAACAAAACCTGCACCGAAGCTTGGCCGTTAAAGAATAGTGAAGGAGAGTCCGAAGGGCACATCAAACTCCTTGGGACGGCCAATCAGATCGTGGATGGGTGGAGATTTGTGATTGGAGTTGGGCGCGGCGTTCCGGTGGTGTTTGAATTCAACAAGACTGGAGATGTTGATGAGGGGAATGTAGAAATTGAATTGAGTAATAATGACGCTGCGGAGGCTGTGGTGAGTAAGATCCGGAACAAACTCCACGAGTGGAGATTTGGGACTGGAGTCGAGGCGAAGTTAGTGGCTGTAGAAGGTGAAGTTAGCTTTATCGAGCTAAAGAGCCAAAAGGCAGGGGTGGCGGGTAATCAGTTTATTGGTGTGACGCCTGGCGAGCCTTTTTCGAATGCCTTCGAGGTGGTGGGGATGTCTGGTGGGGTGGGGAAGGATTGCTCGAAGGGAATGGGTTGCAGCGCTGATCTTGATTGTTTGGGTAATCTTGAATGTAAAATCAAAAATGGCATCCGTGTGTGTGCTGACTGACGTGGATGGCGCGGCAACGCTCAGCCGCCTTCAGCGGCACGAAGTCCATTACAAGAGTCCCCCACTGCGCGGGGATTGCTCACCGGACAGCGGTCCCCGCCCAGGAGGCTCCCGAATTACATGCGCGGCAGGTAGGTGGGGATGATCAGCGAGGTGACGGTGAGCGTCCGCTCCGCCTCGTTGATCTCCATCACGGCCCGCACGCCCTCCACCGTCACCAGCAGCGACGGGGGATCTCCGGGCAGCGCCATGAGCCAGGTGGACATCATCGGCAGGCCCGTCCGCAGCAGGTCCGCCGCGCGGAACAGGTGCAGGCGCACGGCGTGGCGCAGCGCGGGGGGCAGTGCGTGCAGCAGCAGTGACGTGTCCTCCGTGAGCCGCACCGTGTAGGGGCTCTCCTCCGGTGCCGCCGGAGAGGGGACCGAGAAGCCGCGCAGCCGCTCCCGGAACTGGTGGATGACGGGCTCGGGCGAGGACGTCTTCTGCAACATGCCCACGATGCCCCCCAGCTTGGGCTCCTGGGCCGCCGCCGCCGAGAGCATCAGCACGGGGATGGTGCGCAGGTCGTGGTCCACCCGCATCCGCCCGTATACCTCCCACCCATCCATCCGGGGCAACAGCAGATCCAGCACCACGAGGTTCGGCCGGGTCCGCGGATCGCCGCTCAGGGTGCTCAGCGCCGCTTCTCCATCGGACACGACGGTGACGTCACACCCCTCGGCGCGCGCCACGTTTTCCAGGCTTTTCTGCCAGGACGGATCGTCCTCGACGACGAGTAAGCGGTGCACGGGCATGGGGGTGGCGCGAATCCAACCAGTTCCCGGCAGTCCAAGCAACCTGCCCCGGGCGGGCAGGCACCGGGTTTGACCTGGCCTGAACGCAAGGGCTCGTTTCCAGGGCCCTGCTTGGTGGCTTGCTGCGGCGGCAGGGAGTGTCCAGTTTGGACCTATCATGGCTTTCCGACTTCAGCTTGCCCCCCAGACCGTGGGTCTTCTGTCCAACTGCCAGGCGACGGTGCGCGAGCGCGTCCTCAGCGAGCTGGGAGAAGTGTTCTCGGGCCCCCTGCTGCGCGCCGGGAAGCCGGTGTCGGAGAGCACCACGGGCGGGGACTTCACCCTGCCTTCTGGTTTCCATGTGCGGTACGCGCTGGACCGGGGCCACGGCCTGCTGCACCTGCTGGAACTCCGTGCCCCCGGAGACGACACTGCGAGCCCTCAGGCGCTCTGAGCCCCCGCCCTAACGGGTTGTTCCGTTTGTTCTAGAATCCCGCGTGTCACATCGACTGGCAGACTTTCTCCGCACCCACCGCGACGCGATCCTCGGAGCGTGGGAGGCGGAAGTGCGGGAGCTTCCCGCGGCACGCGTGCTGTCCCAGGTGGCGCTGAGGGATCACCTTCCCCTGCTGCTGGAGGCCATCGCGGACATGATGGTCCAGTCCGCGCCCCCCCCGGCGGAGGATGCCCTCGGCAGCGTGCCGGACATCCACGCCCTGGAGCGGCTGGGCGAGGGCTTCGACTTGCGGCAGGTGGTGACGGAGTACCGGCTGCTGCGCCGGTGTGTGCTGAGGCTGTGGGCCGCCCAGGGGCTGGAGGCCTCCCCGGAGGCCGCGGCCGTGTTTCACGACGCCGTCGACGAGGCGGTGACGGCCTCCGTCACGCGCTACATGCGCGCCCGGGACCGCACCTTCCAGGCCCTGGACAGCATCTCCGCCGCGGCCATTGGCAGCCCGGACGTCTCCAGCTTCCTGCCCCAGCTCCTCCAGGTGTTGCAGGAGACGGTGCCGGTGGTGGACGTGGTGGCCGTGCTGGTGTGCGAGGGGGACCTGCTCCGGGTGGAGAGCGCGGTCGGGGTGGAGGTGGAGAAGGATTGGCGGGGGCGGGTGGGCGAAGGGCTGGCCGGAGAGGTCGCCGCCACCCGGCAACCCGTGCTCGTGCACGCGCAGGCCACGGACTCCCGGCGGATTTCCCCGTTGCTCCAGGCCCAGGGCCTGCGGGCCGCTTACGGGGTGCCCCTGCTGCTCGACGGGGCGCTGCTGGGGGTGGCCCTCATGGGCAGCCGCACCAGCCAGGAGTTCTCCAGCGAGGACCTGCTGCTCTTCCGCACCATGGCGGCGCGCACCACCTCCATGCTGGCCCGGGCCCAGGCCCATGCGCGCGAGCAGCAGGCCCGCGCCGAGGCCGAGCAGTCGCTGGCCCGGCTGCGGGCGAGTGAAGAGCGGCGCAAGCGCTGGGAGGAAATCTTCACGCACCTGGGGGTGGGCGTGGTGCTCACCCGCGTCCAGGACGGCGTGCTGGAGGATGTGAACCTCGCCTTCGCGCGCATGCACGGCTTCACCCGCGAGGAGCTGGTGGGGCGGCCCCTGCAGGACACCTTCGCCCCCGAGTCGCGCGGCACGCTGATCCGGCACATGGGGGTGGCGGACTCGAAGACCCATCACGAGTACGAGTCCATGCACCTGCGCAAGGACGGCAGCCGCTTTCCCGTACTCACCCACGTGACGTCCTTCCGGGACGAGAGCGGCCAGGTGGTGCAGCGCGCCGGCGCCTTCATGGATATTACTCAGCGCCGCGCCGCGGAGGCCGAGCGCCAGCGGCTGCTGTCCGGCATCGAGGCCGAGCGGGCCCGGCTGGCCGCGGTGCTGGAGCAGCTGCCCGTGGGCGTCCTGCTCGCCGAGGCCTCCACGGGCCGGTTGATGCTGAGCAACCGGCACATGGAGCGGCTCCTGGGCACCGTGGTCGCGCCGGAAGAGGATCTCCGCGCGTACGGCGCCTCCGTGGGCTACCACCTGGACGGGCGGCCCTACCTTCCCGGGGAGTGGCCCCTGGCCCGCTCGCTGCTGAAGGGCGAGGTGGTGGAGGGGGAGGAGCTGGACATCCAGCGCGAGGAGGGCACCCGCGCCAGCGTCCTGGCCTCCAGCGCGCCCATCCGGGGCCGGGAGGGCACCATTCTCGCGGGCGTGCTGACGCTCGTGGACGTGACGCCGCTGCGCCGCGCGGAGGCCGCCGCGCGCCAGGCCGCCGAGTTCGGCGAGAAGCTCATCGGCATCGTCAGCCACGACCTGCGCAACCCCCTCAACGCCATCCACCTGTCCGCCACGCAGCTCTTGCACAGCGAGCAGCTGCCGCCCCGGGAGCAGCGCGCCGCGGCCCGCATCTCCAAGGCCGGGGACCGGATGAAGCGGATGATCGAAGAGTTGCTGGACTTCACCCGGGGGCGCCTGGGTGGAGGCATCCCCATCCATCGCAAGCCGGGAGACCTGCGCGCCGTGGTGCGCCAGGGCGTGGAGGAGCTGGAGGCAGCCTGGCCGGACCGCCAGGTGCTCCTGCACGTGGAGCCCGGGCGCTACGAGGGCGAGTGGGACGCGGGGCGGTTCGTGCAGGTGGTGAGCAACCTGGGCGGCAACGCGCTCCAGTACAGCCCGCCCGGCTCTCCCGTCACCTTCCGGCTGAAGGACGAGGGCGCCGCGGTGGTGCTGGAGGTCCACAACCCGGGGCCGCCCATTCCCCCCGAGGCCCTGCCGCACCTGTTCGATCCGTTCCGCCGCGCGGCCTCCGAGGGGGGAGGCCTGGGGCTGGGGCTCTACATCGTCGAGCAGGTGGTGAAGGGGCACCAGGGGGGACTGTCCGTCACCTCCGCGGCCCCGGAGGGCACCACCTTCCGGGTCTCCGTGCCCCGGGAGGGGGCTGGGACGCCGGGCCCGGAGGCCGCGGGGCCCCGGTGAGCCGCGGGCTCAGCGCCCGGTGGAGGCGGTCCGCCGGGAGCGGGGCCACACCTGGGTGAGCGTCTCCATCAAGAGCTGCAAGTCCAGGGGCTTGGGGATGGAGGCGAGGATGCCGGTGGGCACCGGCCGCGTGGCCCCCGCGCCCGAGACGACGATGACCGGGATGCGGTGGATGCTGGGCTCCTCTTCCAGGCGCTCCATCAGCTCCCAGCCCGTCATCACCGGCATCATCAGATCCAACAGCATCACCCCGGGGGGCGGCTCGCGCCGCAGCCGCTCCAGCGCCTCGAGGCCGTTGACGGCGGTCTCCACCGTGTAGCCCTGCTCACTCAGGAACTCTTCGAGCATCTCACGGCTGTCGACATGGTCCTCGACGAGAAGTACGCGGCGGGGCTCCGGCATGGGCTCATCCTCAACGGGCTGAACACCCGTCAGAGGCCGAAGCGTCCACCGAAGTCCGCCCCCGTAAAAGGGGCCCTCCCAGGGGGTGTTGGCTATCGGATGATCAGCGCCGGCGCGGGAGGCTGCGGGGCCGGGCGGCCCGCTGGCTGGCCAGGGGACGCGCCGCCTGCTGGGAGGGTTCGGGGAGCAGGCGCTCCTCGACCGCGTCGCCCGGGTCCTCCCCGGCCTCCACGCGCAGGGCGACGTAGTGGAGCGCCACCAGCTCCGCCAGGGCCTCCTGCCGGCCGAAGTGCTGCCCGGTGAGGCGCAGGTGCTCGCGCAACGCCCCCGCCAGGTGGGCGCAGGACAGGAAGCGGTCCCCGGGCTCGGGCGCGAGCGCCCGGTGGACGGTGGCGCGCAGGGCCTCGGGCACCGCGCGCGTGGCCGCGTCCCGGTCCGCCACCGAGTAGCGGCGGATGCGCTCCCGCAGCTCCTGGGCGCACTGGCGCAGGGTGGCGTCCGGCGGGAGGGCCTGCCGCTGCCGCGCGTCGAAGGCCTCCGCCCCCTCGAAGAGGTGCCGGCCGGTGAGCAGCTGGAGCAGGACGATGCCCAGGGAGAATTGATCCGCGCGGGCCTCCAGCGAGACGCCCTGCGCCAGCTCGGGCGCGGCATAGGCCAGGCTGCCCTGCCACTCGGAGCCCTCGCTGCCCAGGCGCCCGGACAGCCGGGACCAGGCCACGCCGAACTCCAGCAGCTTCACCGCCCCGTGCTCGCTGAGGAGGATGTTGTGGGGCGTCACGTCGCGGTGGACGATGCCCAGCGCGCGCCCGTGCTCGTCGGTGAGCGTGTGGGCGTGGTGAAGCGCGTCGGCCACCTCCGCCACCAGGTAGCAGGCGAAGGCCTCCGACAGGGGCTGCTGGCTGCGCTCGGCGGCGGCCAGCACCGCCTCCAGCCGGTGCTTCGGGACGTGCTCCAGCACGAGGTGGGGCGCATCCCCGGGGCCCTTGAGGGGGTGGACGGCCAGGATGTTGGGGTGGCTGAGCTGGGAGGTGACGCGCGCCTCCTCCACCAGCCGGCGCCGGGCCTCCTCGCTGCCCGCGGGGCAGGGGCGCTTGATGACCGCGTAGCCCCCGAAGGCCGCGCCATACCGGCGGCGCACCAGGATGAGCTCGCCATGGCGGGCGGGCCCCAGCCACTGGACGAACTCATACGAGGTGTGCCCGGCCCGCAGCAGCACCTGGGGCGGGTGGAGCTCGGGGGACGGGGAGGACATGGGCGGCTCCTGCGGTGGGGGAGGACCTGGGGAGTATGGTCCGGTCCGGGCCCCGCCGTCACCTGTCAGGTCCACCCGGGTGGCCCGGGGACCCCAGGTCGAACCTCCCGCATCCAACCTGTCAGGGAGGGAAATGTCCTGAAGCGGGCAGGGGCCCCGTATAAGCCGAAAATCCAGGGCTTACGCTCCAGAAGGGCGCGAAAACCCAACCCACCAAATAGGGCCAACCTGGCAAATAGGGGTAGGTGCTCCCGACGTGACAGGTTATAACGCCTCGCACTGACCCACCTGGCCGTGGGCCAGTCACCGAGACTCTTTTCAGCCCGACCACGTGCGCAAACTTCGAGGGGTGCGACCCAACCTGAAAGGTTCTCCGGCCCCGGCCTCCCGGAAGCACCGGGGGCCCCGCCGCAAGGGCCCCTTGCTGCCCCAATCCGTGCGGCGGATGGAGAAGCGCCTGGCCACGACGGTGGGCGAGGCCTCGCGCCTGGCGCGCATGCGCGCGGGGTTGACGCAGGCGGACGTGGCCGAGCGCATTGGCGTGGCCACCGAGGTGTATGGGCGGATGGAGCGCGGGAAGATGTTGCCCAGCATCTCGACGCTGCTGCGGCTGTGTGTGGTGCTGCGCAGCGGGCCGGACGAGCTGATGGGGATGGCGCCCATCCACGGCGCCCCGGAGCGCTCGCCCTGGGCCAGCGAGGTGCCCGCAGGGCTCGACGACACGCCGGAGATGCGCCGGGTGCTGCGCACCCTGCGGCGGATGAAGCGGCCCCAGCTCAAGCTGATGTACCTGGTGGCCACCGCCATCCTCACGCGCCCCTGAGACTTGGGCCCTCCCCGCCGGGCACATTGAATTGAGCCGCCAACCCTGGCGTTATCCGCCCCATGTGTGTGCCGCCCAGACCTCGCGGGGCCCTGCCAGGACGCGGAAGGCGGGGGGGCCGGGCCGTCCCGGGCGCCTGGGCCCGCCTGTGTGCGGTGTTGCTGGTGCTCCAGGGCGGGGCCGCCTTCGCCCAGGGCCTGGACGGCGGTTTCCCGGACGCGGGCGCCCCCACCGAGGTGGAGGTGCACCGCACCGATGCGGGCTTCGCGCTGGAGGCCGGGGACGCGGGCACGGAGCCCGTCTTCCTGCCCCCCTCGCTGCTCGCGGACTCGCCCGCCCGGTACCCGCCGGCGCTTGCCGCGGAGCAGGTGACGGGCTCGGTCCGGCTGGAGCTGCTGGTGGACGAGGCGGGCGAGGTGGAGTCCGCCACGCTGGTGGAGGGCAGCCACCCGCTGCTGAACGAGGCCGCGCTGCACGCCGCGCCGGGCCTGCGCTTCGTCCCGGCCACGCTGGACGGAGGCCCGGTGCCCGTGCGCATCGGCTTCGAGTACCGCTTCGAGGCGCCCCGGCTGGAGGAGGGGCCCCCGGGGGATGGGGGCGTGGCGCTGGGCCCCATCACCCTCAAGGGGCTGGTGCGCGCCAAGGGCAACCGGCGGCCCCTGCCCGGCGCGGTGCTGGTGTCCGAGGCCGCGCCGGACGCGCCCGTGGAGACGGATGCGGCGGGGCGCTTCGAGGCGCGGTGGCCGCCGGGCACGCAGTGGGTGCGGGTGACGAGCCCGGGGCACAAGCCGCTCAGCTTCCGGGAGAACGTGCGCCCCGGCGAGACGCTGGAGGTGGTGTACGGGCTGGAGCCGCTGGTGCTCAACCCGTACGAGACGGTGGTTCGCGGGGACCGGGAGCGCACCGAGGTGTCCCGCGTCACGCTGCACGACGCGGAGCTGCGCGAGGTGCCGGGCACGCTGGGGGACCCCTTCCGCGTGGTGATGCTGCTGCCGGGCGTGGGCAGCATGCTCTCCGGGGTGGCGTACCCGGTGGTGCGGGGCAGCCAGCCGTCCTCCACGGGCTACTTCCTGGATGGGGTGCGCGTGCCCATCCTCTTCCACCTCTTCCTGGGCCCCGCCGTCCTCCATCCGGACTTCATCGACACCATCGACTTCTACCCGGGCACGCCCCCGCCCCAGTACGGGCGGCTGATGGGCGGGGCCATCAACGGCCGGCTGAGCCGCCCCCGGGATGACCGCGTCCACGGCAGCGTCTACGCGGACTTCATCAACGCGGGCTTCTTCATCGAGTACCCGTTCCAGTCCACGGGCACCAACGTCTCGGTGGCCGGGCGCTACTCGTACACGCCCTGGATTGTCGCCATCGCGGCCAATGCCATCCAGGAGCCGCCCCCGCCCGGGCGGAAGAACGACAAGCTGGTGCTGGACTTCTGGGACTACCAGGCGCGCGTGGAGCAGAAGGTGGGCCGCGGGCAGACGCGCCTGTTCGCGTTCGGCTCCTCGGACACGTTCGGCGAGGAGGCGCAGGATGCGCTGGGCTCCACCTCGCTCCAGACCATTCTCTTTCACCGCGTGGACCTGCGGCACCAGCACCCGGTGGGGCCCGGCCAGCTGGAGGCCGGGGTGACGTGGGGGCTGGACCGGCTGGGCCTGGTCAGCCGGGATCCGGACGAGCGCACGGAGTTCCACATCGACAACCTGACGTTCTCGGCCCGGACCCGCTACGACATGAAGGTGTCCGAGCGGCTGTCGCTGCGCGCCGGCGCGGACCTGGACCACACCCGCGCGAACGTGCAGGCCTTCTTCCCCGACGAGGAGGAGGATGGTTCCACGCGCGACCGGGTCATCAACGCGCCGGTGTCCCTGGGGCTCTTCACCGGGGCCTATGCCGAGCTGGTGTGGCAGCCGGAAGCGCGGTGGACGGTGGTGCCCGGCCTGCGGGTGGACAACTACCACCTGTCGCCCGGCATCAACCGCTTCGCCGTGGAGCCGCGGCTCAGCGTCCGGCACGCCCTACGGGAGGATTTGACGCTCAAGGCCGGGGCGGGGCTTTTCCACCAGGCGCCCACCACGCTCATCAGCCTGCCCGTGGTGGACGTGGCGGGGCTGGAGTACGGCCTGCAGCAGGGGCTTCAGTTCTCGCTGGGTGCGGAGTGGCGCGGGTGGAAGGCGTTCGAGGTGGGGCTGGACGTCTACCTCAACCCGATGCTGCGCACCGTGGAGCTGACGCCCTTCTCGGGGGACTCGTTCGACGATGACGACATTGGAGACCCCGTGGATGACGACGATGATGTCGGCCGGCCCACGCTGCCGGACCTCACGCGCCATGGCCTGGCCTACGGGCTGGAGCTGCTCATCCGCCGACCCCTGGGGGGCGCGTGGTTCGGCTGGCTCTCGTACACCTTGCAGCGCAGCACGCGCTACACGCGCTTCACGCGCCACGATGCCCAGGGCACCGAGCTGGGGCAGGTGGAGAAGAACCTGCCCTTCGTCTTCGACCAGACGCACATCCTCAACCTGGTGGTGAGCCGCAAGTTCGGCAGCAACTGGACGCTGGGCGGGGTGCTGCACTTCAACACCGGGCGGCCCGAGGCGGGCCAGCTGGGCAGCCAGACGCAGCGCGAGGGCATCGTCGATGGCCGGCCGGGCTGGGTGGAGGTGGACCGGGACCAGGTGGACCGGCTCCCGGCCTTCTTCCGGTTCGACGTCCGGGTGTCGCGCTCCTGGGCCTACGAGACGTTCACGCTTGAGGCGTACCTGGACATGCTGAACGTGGCCATCCGCAAGGAGGTGGTGGGCTTCGACTACCTGGGGGGCTTCGGCCGGCCGCTGGTGAAGGAGTCGATTGGCGTCCCCGTGGTGTTGCCCATCCTGGGGGTGAAAGGCCGCTACTGAGCGGAGGCGCCCCCGGGGCGGGCGGCCTGTGTTGACTGGCCAGCACCTTGGACCGGAGTCCCTGCCTTCCTTCGCGCGGTTCATGCCAGGCTCGCTCCGCCGCGCGCTGCACGCGCCGCCGGGAGGGAAATCTCCGGGCGGCACGGGGGCGCACAGGGGGGCGCATGCACAAGTCTTCTGTGTCCGGGAAACTCCGGGTAGGGAGCCAGCTCGTTGAGGGCGGGACGCCGTGTCTGCTCTTCGAGGCTGTCCGAGGCCGGGAGGGCGCCACGAAATCCTGGCGGTGTGTGAACTGGAATCCGGGCGCGGAGCGCGGGGTGCTCGCGCATGAGGCCCACGGCGGGATGGACCGGTGGGTGAAGTGGGTGGAGCGTCTGCTCGACGTGGCCGCCTGCACCCACGTGGTGGAGTCCGGCGAGCCCTACCTCACGGAGCTGCACTGCCAGCTGGGCGGAACGGAGTCCTGGTGGCAGGCCACGGCCGTGCCCCGGGGCGAGGGCTTCGCGCTGTGGCTGAAGGATGTGACGGAGGCGCGGCGCAAGGACTCCAAGGTCCGCGAGGCGCTGGAGCGGGCCCTGGAGCGCGAGGAGCGCATGGTGGCGGAGGCCGAGTTCCGGGAGCGCTTCATCGGCGTGCTGGGGCATGACCTGCGCAACCCGCTGAGCGCCGTGATGGTGTCGGCGAAGGCGCTGTGCCGCCAGGGCTCGCTGACGAACTTCCAGCAGGAGCTGGGGCAGCGCATCGAGTCGAGCGCCGGGCGCATGTCGAAGATGATCTCCGACATCCTAGACCTCACGCGGGCCCGGCAGTCCGGGGGGATTCCCCTGTTCGTGATGCCCATGCAGCTGAGCACGCTGTGCCAGCAGGTGGTGGGGGAGCTGTCCGCGGCGGCCCCGGAGCGGTGCATCCTCTATGACGAGCAGGGCTCCAGCGAGGGGGTGTGGGACTCCGAGCGGCTGGCGCAGGTGCTGAGCAACCTGGTGTCCAACGCGCTGGAGCACGGCGGCGAGGAGGTGCCCGTCATCGTCCGCAGCTACCCGCACGGGGACATGCAGGCGCTGGAGGTGCACAACCCCGGCGCGCCCATTCCCGGGGACCGGCTGGTCACGCTGTTCGAGCCCTTCCAGCAGGGCAGCCCCCGGGCGGGAGACGGACGGAAGCGCCGCGGGCTGGGGCTGGGGCTCTACATCGTGAAGGAACTGGTTCAGGCCCACGGCGGCCAGGTGAGCGTTCACTCCACCGAGGAGGGCACCACCTTCACCGTGCTGCTGCCCCGGGATTCCCGGCAGGCCCTGGCCGTCAACCACGCCCAGCAGGAGAAGCTGTTGGGGATGGAGGCCGCTACTTCTCCAACTCCTGAGGGAGTGGGTTCCTGAGGAACCGAGCACCTTGAGGTAGATTCACGACTTGGTAGCCCTGGTTGGCAATGCTGCGCTTCTGATCAGCTCACGGGCAGATCCGCACGTCGTCCACGAGGATGTGGCCCCACCCGCCGCTGGCCGCGTCCCAGATGCGCAGATGGGCCGTCTGTCCTCGCAGTCTCGCCACGTCCCAGGCCACCTGTCCCAGGTGCTCCGCGTCCTGGCCGTTTCCCCGCGCCACCTCGCGTCCTTCCACAAGCAGTGCCACGCCCACTTCGCGTCCCTCGCCGCCCCCTCCCACGCGCAGGCGCAGGCGGGAGCCCTCCAGCAGGAACGGCGGCGAGAGGGCTTCGCCCACCGGCGTGTCCCCCTGGGCGGTGAACGTGTTGAGGAACCCGCTTCCGCGCTGGCCGGTGATGGGCTGCTGGCCGGGCACGGGGCCTGTCTGCACCGCATCCGCCATTGCTTCGCCCTGGAGTGTCCAGCCGGGCAGCCCCGGAGCGTCGAAGGAGAACAGCGGGCGGCATCCGGCGCTCGCTGCCCCGGGGCCTCCGAGCATGGGCAGGAGGTGCTCGCGCGTGAGGTACTCGGTGAACTTCACCGCGCCCGCGACGCTCAGGTGGTCGCCGTCCACGAAGTCCGTGTCCTGGAGGCCTGGCACCCGCTTCAGGTCCGCGAACCTGGCCCCGTACTGCTCCGCCTTCGCCTTCACCCAGGCGAGGTGCTCGTCATAGAGGCTGTTGGGGCCATAGGCCACCTCCACCTGGCTGGCCGAGGGGGTGTTGATGATCAACGTGGGGATGCCCTCCTCGCGCAGCTCGCGCAGGGCCTCCTCGAAGTAGCCCATCTGCTCGTTGCCGAAGTGGGCCTCGGGCTTCCACATCTCCGTGCGGTACCCCATGCCCCGATGCTGGGCGCGTGCCGCCTGCGTGTACGGGTCCACGCTCGCGATGCGCACGTAGCCGTCCTCGCCCGTGTCCGCCGCGCTGCCCGGCGTGCGCCCGTGGAAGACCCCCTGCACCACCTGGGGCCGGAGCCGCACCGCCTCGAAGAGGTTCGATACGGTGATGGTGCTCAGCTCCTCGAAGCCCGCCCCTGCCCGCACTGCCGCGCCCAGGTCCTGGAGCCGCCACAGCGTGGTGAGCGACTCGCGCGAGGGATTCCAGGCGATCCGCGACGAGAACATGTACGGCGAGATGCCCATCACCACGAGCTTCGCCCGCCGCTCCGGATGGGACAGGAAGCGCCGCACCCAGGCCAACTGCGCCATGGGCGGCGCGCCGGACAGGCCCGCGTTGTACACGCGCAGCCGCTCGCCCCGCTCCTCTTCCAAGAGCTCGGCCGCCACCGCCGGGAAGAAGCCGTGGAGGATGCGCGAGTCCCCCGTCATGCCGATGTCCGCGCCCGGGGACGCATCGAAGGTGCGCCCCTTGTGGATGTAGAGGCTCTCGGCCGCCAGGGCCTTCGCCAGCCGCGAGCGGCGGAAGCCCGCATCCAGTCCCACCACGCCCAGCACCAGCACCGCCACCGCCACCGCCGCGGCCCAGCGGTGGCGCGCCGGTCCTGTCGAAGGCATCTCGGGCGGGACGGAGGGCCCGGAGGGCAGCGGCTCTGGAGCGGGGGAGGGCCGGGCGGTGTTCATGGCTCAGAACTGGAAATAGATGAACTGCTCCCGGGGCTCGGCCAGCAGGTAGCAGCCGAGCACCAGCGCCAGCCACACCACGCCCCGTGCCGGCGCTGGCAGCCATCCGTGCAGCCTGTTGCCCACCTCGAAGCGCCCCAGCACGTGCGCCCCCGCCAGCGCGCCGGTGAGCACCAGCGCCGTGCGCAGCCCCACCGGGAACGCGGTCCATGCTGTCTGGAGCGTGTCCGGCCCCACGGCGGGCAGGAACATGCGTCCGAGCACCTCATGCGCGAGCGTGAAGGTGGGCGCGCGGAAGTACACCCAGCCCACCATCACGAACACCAGCGTCCCCGCCCAGGCGGCCATGCGGTACGGCAGCCGCTCGCGCAGCGCGCCCCAGGGCCGGGCCCGCGCGAAGCCATCCCACAACTTGTGCACCGCGAGCCCCGCCCCGTGCAGCGCGCCCCAGAAGAGGAATGTCCAGTTCGCCCCGTGCCACAGCCCGCCCAGCACCATGGTGAGGAAGAGGTTGCGGTACTGCGCCCAGGCGCCGTGGCGGTTGCCGCCCAGGGAGATGTAGAGGTAGTCGCGCAGCCAGCGCGACAGCGTCATGTGCCAGCGCCGCCAGAACTCGGTGAGGGAGGTGGAGAGGTAGGGCAGCCGGAAGTTCTCCGGCAGCTCCAGCCCCAGCATCTTCGACGCGCCCCGGGCGATGTCCGTGTACCCGGAGAAGTCACAGTAGATCTGCCCCGTGTAGGCGATGACGCCCATCCACACGCCGAAGCTCGCGTGCGCGCCCGGGCGGGCGAATACCTCGTCCGCCCAAAAGGAGAGGCGGTCGGCGAAGACGAGCTTCTTGGTGAAGCCGATGAGGCACAGGAACACCCCCTCGCTGAAGCGCTGCCCGTCGAAGGCGGAAGGCGTGCGCAGCTGGGGCAGCAACTCGCCCGCGCGGACGATGGGGCCCGCGATGAGGTGCGGGTAGTAGGCCACGTACAGCGCGAAGCGCCACAGCGAGCGCTCCGCCGGGGTGCCCCGGTACACGTCCACCAGGTAGCTGATGAGCTCGAACGTATAGAAGGAGATGGCCAGCGGCAGGACGATGTCCACCTTGCCTGTGCCCGCTTCGTGACCCAGGAGCCGCAGCACGGCCGCGCCCTGCGCCGTGAGGAAGCCGGCGTACTTGAACCAGGCGAGCACACCCAGCAGGGCCACCACGCTGCCGCCCAGCAGCATCCGCCGGTGCCAGCCGCGCTCCAGCCCGAGCGCCACCGCCCAGCCCACCAGCGTCATCCCTCCCATGAGTAGGCCGTACACGGGCCCCCAGGACAGGTAGAAGACGTAGCTGCTCACCAACAGCAGCGGGGACACCAGCCACCGGGGCAGGACCCACCGCAGGGCCACCACCGCGAGGTGAAACAGGAGGAACGTGGCGCTGGTGAAGAGCATGCCGGGAGCGGGGAGGGGACCCTAGCACGCACGGGAGGGGGCCTGGGGATGGGCCTTCCCGGGCGCTGAGCCCCTTTGCCTGGTTAAGGTGCCGGAGCGTTTCTTCTCTGCTTACGAACTCGTCATGGCCTCTTCCACCCACCGCATGAAGTTCTACCGGCCTCTGCGAGATCCTTCGCCCCGCTACACGGGGACATTGAATGCCCAGCACCCGTGGGGGCTGCCAGGGGTGGAGCCTTGTCCCTCGTGCCGCACCGGAGGGGGCGTGGGAGGACTGGAATACCCCTGCGTGGACCTCTCGGCGTTACCGCCCGCCGAGCGGAAGCGATTGTCGGATCCATGGCCCGTGCCTCGCGAAGAGTTTTCCCGGCTTCGTGAGCGGGTGCGTCCCCTGGCGCCCCCTGGCGCTCTCCTCGAACCGGGGACGAGATTCGGCCCCCTGGAGGGAACTGGCTCGGGGTCTTTCGGCCAGCTCTTCATGCAAGACCCGTGGTCGCTCTATGCCCGCCGGGAGGCGTTCGAGCGGCTTCAGGAGGCAGGGCTCCGGGGACTTCAGGGGCGTCCTCTCGACGTGCGTTTTCGTGGCAGCCGCCCGCCTGAGTTGCTGGAACTGCAGTTGGAAGTGCAGGGGCAGTTCCATCCCGCTTGTTTGCCCGCAGACCCCAGGCCTCCGTGTGCCATCTGTGGCAACGATTTCCTGAAGCTCCCGGAGCAGCCCATTCTTGCCAGGCAATCGCTGCCCACCTCCCTGGACGTGTTCCGGCTCGCCGCGTGGCCGACGCTCATCATCGTCACCGGGAACTGGGTGGATGCCGTGCAGCGGCTGGCGTTGGACGGGTTGAGCTTCCAGACCTGGGAGACCCGTTAACGGGGGCCTTACTTAGTCCTGCTCCGAGGGGGCCTGACGCGGCAGCCGCACCGTGAAGGTGGTGCCCTCGGCCTCCGTGGAATGGACGCTGACAGACCCTCCGTGCGCGAGCACCAGGTTCCGCACGATATAGAGGCCCAGGCCGATGTTGCTTCCCGCCAGGGCACTGCCCCGCTCCATGGGCTCGAAAATGCGGGGCAGCAGCTCCGCGGGAATCGGGGGCCCGGCGTTCTGGACCTCCAGCACCAGCGTGCCGTCTTCCCCCCGCGTCTCTACCCGCACCGGCGTGTCCGCCGGGCTGTACTGAAGCGCGTTGCTCAGCAGGTTCGAGGCGACCTGCTCCAGCCGGTCCGGATCCCACTCGCCCACGCCATTGCCGCTCTGGATGACTTCGATGGACCGGCTCGGGTGGGCATCCCTCACCTCGTCCACGATCGCGCCCACCACCGCGTGCAGGTCCGAGGCCGTCCGCTGGATGGCCATGCCACTGCCCTGCTGGGTCCGGGTGAAATCCAGCAGGTCGTGGATCATCCGCGTGGCGCGCTCGGCCGACAGCAGGATGCGCTGGAGGCCCCGTTGGTGCCACTCGCTGATCCCCTGGCGCGCCATGGCCGAAGCCGTCAGGGAGATGGCGCTCAGGGGGTTGCGCAGGTCGTGACTGACGATGCCGATCAGCCGGCGCTCGAACTCGGCCCGCTGGCGGGTGCCTGCCTCCGCGGCCCTGGCCTGCTCCTCGGCGGCCTGCACCTCCGCGAGCGCTTTCTCCGCCCTCTGCCGCTGGGCCTGCTCCTGCGCGAGCGTCCGCCTTCGCTGAAGGTCCCTCCGTGCCAGCGCCTGCACGCGCGCCACCAGTTCCAGGGGCCGGAACGGCTTGAAGACGTAGTCGCTGGCGCCCGCCTCCATGCCCCGCACCACGTCTTCCGCCGTCTGGTGCGAGGTCAGCAGGAGCACCGGAAGTAACTCCGTGGCCGGGTTGCTCCGAAGGTACTCGCACACTTCGATGCCGGACAGGCCCGGCATCTCCCAGTCCATCACCGCCACGTCGGGGAGTTCTGAGTGGCCGAGTGCCTCCAGGAAGGCCGCGCCGTCCGTGAAGCTGGAGATACGGCAGGTGGACGCCAGTGCCGTCCGGATGAAGTCTGTTTCCGTGGGGCTGTCATCCAGGAGCCAGACCGTTGGAGTGGAAACCACTGGGCACACGAGAATCAAGCAAGGAGAGGGCCCTTGCTGTCTACCAGCGGGCTTTTGCTTGGGTCAATGGACCGCCAGGACAAGGCGCGCCCCGAGGGGGTTCAACATTGTCGGCTTTTGCCGCCCTTACTCGCGGGCGGCGGTCCTTGTGGCACGAACTACTGCAACAAGGGCACGTTCTGCTGCAACTCGGCCTGTGGCGTCTGCGCCCCGGTGGGCGGCGGCTGTCTCGACGTGATGTGTGACAATTAGGAACGGCTAGGAACCGCCTGGGCCGCGCCCAAGAGCGTGTCCCAGGCCGCCATCGCGCAGCCGACGGCCGCCATCATCGTCTGCCGGGAGGCACCGTCGCTGGCCTGCGTCGAGAGCCCCTGGAGCACCGTGGTGTAGAAGGCCGTGAGCGCCTCCACATCCGTCCGGGCATCAAGGTCTCCCTCGGCGATGCCGCGCTGGAGCCGCGTGCGGATCTTCTCCGCCGCCTCGTGCCGGCAGGCCCGCAGGTAGTCCTGGATGCCGCGGTTGCTGGGCGAGCTGAGCGTCGTGCCGAGATCCACCATGCAGCCGCGCGGCTGGCCCGGTGTGGAGTAGCGGATGGCGGCGTTGCGCAGCAGCGTCTCGATGGCGCCGCGCGCTGTGGGCTGCTCGTCGCCCCAGAAGGGCCGGCTGTCCGTGCGGTAGAGCTCCACCGCCTCGCGGAACAGCGCCTCCTTCGAGCCGAACGCGGCGTAGATGCTGGGGGCACACAGCCCGCCCATCGCCTCCTTGAGCTGGGAGATGGTCGCCCCCTCGTAGCCGTGCTCCCAGAAGACGTTCATCGCCTGGCGCAGCGCCTCGCCACGATCGAAGCTCGGGGGCGGACCTCTCTTACCCATCGCCATTGCTCCTGCTGCGCACAGTGTAGGCGTCCAGGCAGGCCCGGACAAGAAGGCCGGGCCCCGAGCGGCAAGGGGCTACAGGGCCGGCTGGAGGGCGGGGGCGGCGCGCAGCGTGAAGAAGGCCACCTCGGGCTGGGTGCCGCGCCGCAGGTAGGGCCCGCCGAAGCCGAAGCCCAGCCCCTGGTTCACGTAGAGCTGGTTGCCGCGCACGGTGTAGTGGCCGCGGATGTAGGGCTGGCCCGCGCGGCGGAAGACGGCCTCGGTGAGCCCGCGCACCACGAACTGGCCGCCGTGCGTGTGTCCGGAGAACTGCACCAGCCCCTGGTGCGGCGGCAGCTTCTCGATGGTGGGCGGGGTGTGGGCCAGCACCAGCCGCGTGCCGCTCGTGGGCGCGCCCCGGAAGGTGGCCTCCACGTCGTCGCGGCCCGTGCGCCCATCGTCCACGCCGAGCACCGTGGCGGGCGCCCCGCGCACGTGCACCACCCGGTGCTCGTTCTGGAGCACCGTGTAGCCCAACTGCTCGAAGCCCTCGCGCAGGTAGGGCGCGTTCACCCAGTGGTCATGGTTGCCCATCACCACGAAGACGGGGCCCCGGAGCCCCGCCAGCAGCTCGCGCACGCGCGGCAGCGGCTTGGGGCTGTGGGTGACGTAGTCGCCCGTGAGGAACACCAGGTCCGGCGCCGAGGCGTTCACCGCCTCCACCGCGCGGCGGATGCGCACCGCGGAGGTGGCCTGGCCCACGTGCACGTCTGACAGCTGCGCCACGCGCAGCCCGTCATGCTCCGGGCTCAGCCCCGGCACGTGCAGCAGGTGCTCGTTGAGCGCGAAGTAGTCCCGCCAGCGCAGCCGCAGCGCCTCGGGCTCATCCCGGAGCACGAGCTCGTTCCGCGCCGGGCGCAGCCTGTTGGGGGCCATGGCATTGGCGGCCACGTTCAGGGTGGCGCGGGCTTCGAGGCGGCGGGAGAGTCTCAAGCGCATGCGTGTCCTTCCAAAACGTCATCCGGCGGGCGGACGATTCTAGAGAAGAAGGCCCACGGGAATGAAGCCGGGGGGCGCTGCCTGCTTGCCCCCCGTGTCCCGTGAAACTTTTGGCCTCCTCAGAAGGCGATCAGGGGCCTGGGATATTCCCATCCCTGGGACAGGCGCCGCGTCCAGTTGCTCGCAGAGCGGCCCCGGCATGTCGTCCAAGGTAGGGCCCCAATGCGAAGGGCCGGCGGGAGGGCCTCTCGGCTCCCCCACCGGCCCTCGTGTGAGGCGGTGCTGGTTCAGTGCTGGGAGTTAGTGGCCGCGAATCACCGTGAGGCCGCTGCTCGTGAGGACATAGAGCGAGGCGGGCTTCACCGACGGATCATAGAAGAGCTCGCGCACCTGGGAGCCGTCCACGCCCGTCACCTGCGAGAGCTGCTTCTGGGCGTCCATGCGCCACAGGCCGTGCGTCTTGGTGCCGATGAAGAGCGAGCCGTCATCGGTGGCCGCCAGCGCGGTGAGCGAGTCGGTGGGCAGCCCCGCCACCTTCACGGAGCTCTCCTCCGAGCGGCGCAGGATGGTCATCTTCCACAGCCCGTAGTCGCGGCTGGCCAGGTAGTAGCTGCCGTCGGTGGTCTGCTGGAAGCCGCGCCAGTAGTCCTTCTCCGGCAGGCTGTTCACGGCACGCACGTAGCTGTTGAGCTTCTCGGGCATGATGGACTGCTCGGTCCGGTCCCAGTCCACCAGGTTCGGGGTCGGCGGCACCACGCCCACGTTCCAGTCGTTGCCGATGAGCACGTCGCCTTCCTGGGAGATGCCCAGCGCGTAGGTGTAGCCGGCGCGCTGCGTCTCGCCGGTGACGTTGCCGTTCTCGTCCCGCTTCTCCTCGAACCACACCGGGTGCCGGTGGCTGTTGTACTGCAGGCCCTTGATGCGGGTGACGCCGTGGTTGGTGCCGATGTAGATGTCCCCGCGCTGCGAGCCCTTCATCACCTTGGTGCAGGTGAGCACCGAGCGGTCCTCGTCGAAGTGGTGGTCGTTGGTGTTGCGGATGCCGATGTTCTGTGGCCCGTTGGGCGTGGCGGACTTCTGCAGGTGCTCTTCCAGCGCGATGGAGCCGTCGGCGGTCAGGCGCACCACGTCCATGTCGCCCTTCAGGTACTCGCCGTAGCGCACCGGGTCATACCGGGTGGGGTCCGGATCGTTGTAGTTGGGATGCGAGCGCCCGTCGGGGCTGAAGATGAAGGCGCCGCCCGGCACGTCCTCGGCGGTGTAGCCCACGTAGGCCCGGCCCGCCGTGCCGCCGCAGATGACGGTGGAGCCCGTGGCCAGCCGGTCCGGGCCGAAGCCCTGGCTGGCCTGGCCGATGTGGCTCACCCACCGTGGCTGGGTGTCGCCCGGGCGCAGCACGCCGATGCTCTCGCCGTTGAGCAGCCAGATGTTCTGGCCGTCATCCACGCTCACCGACTGCACGCGCCCCAGGTTGTAGCGCTGCGTGTAGTTGACCACCGTGTCGGTGGGCCAGGGGCCCGGCCCCCCCTGGGGCGGAGGAGGAGGAACGTCGGGCGTCCCAGAGTCCGGGAGGTCCGGCGTCCCCGAGTCCGGCGTTTCGGGCGTGCCCGAATCCGGAGGCTGCGGGGTGCCCGAGTCCGGGGTGCCCGGCGTCCCCGGGGTGCCCGAGTCCGGCGCTCCCGGCTTCTGGGGCTCCTCATTCACGTTGTTCTGAACAGGGGGCTCCGACTCCGAGCCACATGCCCACGCCATCACCACCGCCACCACCGCGCACGCGCCCACCAATCTACGCATCACCGTTGTTGCCTCCCTCGAACGGAGAGGAACCAGAGCAAGTGTCGTACCGGCCTGGGAGCCGGGGGATCTGTGGGCAGGCGTACAGGGAGTGGGAAGGTTTTTTCCCAGAAACGGCCGGGCCCGCTCCCCAGTGAGGGAAACGGGCCCGGATGGGTGCGGCAGGTGGGGTTACTTCACGGTGCTGGTGGCGCGCAGCTCCACGGCGACGATGTCATCGCCGTCGATCTGGAACTTCGCCCGCACTTGCGCCCCCTCGGGCAGCGCGTCGGCCTTCACCTTCTTGCCGTTCAGCCACACCGCCGTCTCGTCGCGCACGTCGAGCTCCGCGGCCGGCAGGCCCGGGCGCTCCAGGGTGATGCCATCGTCCGAGCGGCTGGCGATCGTGCCCTTGATGTCGAAGGCGCCGGTGGCCTTCAGGGTCTTGTCCGCCTTGACGGTCTTGTCCGAGTCCTGGCCGGTCAGGTCCTTGGCGCCCTTGCTGATGCGCGGGCCCACCTCGGTGGCGTCAATGCCCTTGTCCGCGTCCCGCTCGGCCTTCTCGATGGAGCTGCCCGGCTTCTGGGGGAGCACCTCGGTGGCATTCAGGCCCGTGCCGGGATGGGGCTTGTCCGACTGGCCCTCCTGCGCCGCGAATGCCGTGGTTCCCACGCAAACGACCAATGCCGCGATGAGCTTCTTCATTCGCGAATCTCCTGAGAAAGGAATGGATGCTTCTGTCTGCGCCCAACGGTGGGGCTCACGGCGCGCTGTGCCAAGCAAGTCCCCCGCCCTCCAGGGCTCCGCCGTCCGGGGAGCGGCCGGGCAGGCGGCTCACCACACCTGGAGCAGGCGCGCGCGGCAGGTGAAGCGCGGGTGGAGCAGGTCCACGGCCTCGATGTCTCCCGTGGTCTCCTCGAAGCGGCCGGAGAGCACGCCCAGCCCGGCCATGCTGGCCACGTACCACGCGTCCTGGCCTTTCATGTCCTTGAGCTTCCGGAGGTAGACGACGCGGCCCTCGACGGCCCAGCGCGAGCGGATGCCGTCCTCGCGCACGCCCAGGGCCTTGCCCGCGGGCGGCTCCAGGCCCGCGAGCGCCGGGGGCACCGCGTCCACCACATAGGCGTCGAAGGCCGGGTTGCCGCTGGACTCCACCACCTGGACCGAGCGGAGCTGGCCATCCGGGGCTTGCTGAAGCTCCAGGATGACGGTGAGCCCGCCGGGGGGCTCGGCGAGGCGCTGCATGGATTCGCCCGCCTGCAGGAAGGCCCGCATCCCATTGTCGTTGGGGTTGCCCCGGGAGAGGGCCTCGAACCGTTCGCTGGCGCTGGGGGCCGCGCGCTCGTGCGCTGGGGCGTCTGCTGCCCGTCCCGCGCCGTAGCGGGCAGCCCTGTCCTGGTACGCCTGGGCCAGGCGTGTCAGGCGGCCCTTCTGCCCGCCGAAGAGTGGCGCGTCCTCCAACTGCTTCTCCAGCGCGGTGTCGATGCGGCCGAAGTAGGCGTCCACCAGGCCGTTCTGCACCCGGA
This sequence comes from Allostigmatella hybrida, assembly GCF_020103775.1. Lineage (NCBI taxonomy): Bacteria > Pseudomonadati > Myxococcota > Myxococcia > Myxococcales > Archangiaceae > Allostigmatella > Allostigmatella hybrida. The sequence goes on along the minus strand of NZ_JAHXBH010000011.1, from coordinate 25,217 downwards.
GCGTGGCCAGTTCGTTCTCGGCGAAGGCCTGCACCCGGGTGCCCACCCGGGCCTTCTCCTCGGCGGCGAGCACCTCGGGGGACAGGCTGGGGTCTCCCGGCCGGAGCGTCCGCCCCCGGGAGGGCTCCGGGGAGACCGGGACCGTGCCCTCCACGCCGAGCGAGCGCGGAAGGAGCACGGGGGCCTGCGCCGGACGCTCCGCGACCGGCGCGTCCAAGGACGGCCCCCCGGTGGGCGGCCGAGGAGGCTCAGGGAGCGGGGCGGGCGGGGCGGGCGGAGGGGGAAGGGGGGCCGCAGGCCGGGACTTGGGACGCGGCCGGGAGGGAGGGGCCGCCGGGGGCGGAGGGGGCGTAGAAGGCGGGTCCGGGGCCGCCGCGAAGACGAGGTCCACCTCCAGGGGAAGGGCCGCCGAGGCGGGACGCCCTGGGGGCACGGCGGGCTCCCCTTGCCAGAGCAGGGCGAGGAACACCGCATGGAGGAGCAGGGAGGCGAGCGCGGCCTTCCCCAGGGGCGAGCGCCGCATGGCCCCAGTCTTTCAGAGCGGGGGCCGGGGCTCAACCCAGGGGCTCCCGGGGACACCCTCAGTCGCAGCGGTCGCAGAGGCCGCGCAGCTGGACTTCCACCGCGCGGTTGGCGACCGCCCGGGGCGCGCCCTTGACGGGCGTCAAGGCGATGGCGCCCTCGGGCAGGCACGCCACCGTGCCGCAGTCCGAGCAGGTGAAGTGCGCGTGGAAGCCCTGGTGCTCCTTGCCTGCGCGGCGCAGCTCGAAGCGCCACACGTGGTCCCCCAGGTCGGAGCGCAGCACGAGCCCCGCCTCGGTGAGGTCCGTCAGGTTGCGGTACAGGGTGACCCGGTCGAAGCCCTCGTCGCACAGGGCATCCACGAGATCCGCATGGCTCAGGGGCGCGGAGGCCGTCTCCAGCTCGCGCAGCACGGCCACGCGAGGCGAGGTGCTCCGCAGCCCCACGGCACGGATCTTCTGCTGGAGCTCGGCGAGCGTGGGTTGGGGAGAACTCTTCTTTGCGCCCATGGCTCCTCGAATAACCCATCTGCGGTCCACTTTCATCTGACCTTGTGCTGGTGCCCTTGATTTGTTTTTGCAATACAGTTACGGGATTTTCCTTCTCGAACCGTGCTCCCCCCGCGCGCTCCCGCGTGGAGGAGAAGCTGGTGGAACTGTCCAACGGCTGCATCCGCAGCCGGGTGCCTTTCCACCTCAGCGGTTCTGGAACTTCATCCACGGAAGCTGGAAAGGTGTCCTGCGCAGCAAGGGCTTCTTCTGGCTCGCCACACGCCTTGAGGCATGTCTGCTGAGCTCCAACGAACAGGCAGGGGGGCCGGAGGCCTGGGCGCGGTTCCAGGAGCCCTTGCCGCTCTGGGAGGTGGTGGGAACCCCGGGGTCGGACGCCAGCTCAGAACCTCCCAGGTGAGGTGACAGAGGGAGCGGCTGCTGCCCTGCCAAGGATTTCGGGCAGGCAGGGCTGCGGTGCGAAGGGGTGCCTGCCGGATACCTGTGTTGAAGCTGTCAACATCTGGTGGAATGGCTACTTGACTCGGGTCTACCGATGCCGAGACTGCGGCCTGCCGCTATCCTGACGACGGCTTACCCTCTGCCCGCACAGCCAGTCCTGCCGTGACCCCACCCCTCGTTCTCCTCGCAGCCACTCCTTCTCCGGGCCGGACCCTCCAGGCGCTCGCCCTCGAGAGCCAGGGGTGGCGGGTGCAGGAGGTGGACTCCGTGGCGGCGCTGGCCGGGCCGGTGGAGCGGCCCACCGTGGTGGTCCTCGACGGGAGCTTGCCGCTCGAAGGGGTGAAGCTGGAGACCCAGGCGGTCCCCACGGTGGTGCTCGCCTCCGCCCTGGACCGGGAGCGGCTCACGCAGCGGGGGCTTCAGGCCACCTTCCTCCAGAGCTGGCCGCCCTCCCTGGGCGAGCTGGTGGAGGGGGTCCGCGCCGCGCTGCCGCCCGGGGCGCGGGAGGCCAGTGACAGCGCCCCCCACGTCACCCTGCTCATCGCGGACGATGATCCGATTTCCCGCAAGCTCCTCCAACTGCACCTGGCGCCCTTCCACTTCGAGGTGCTGAGCGCCGCGGATGGGAAGACCGCGCTGGAGCTGGCCCGGCGGCGGCAGCCCACGTTGATCATCGCGGATGTGCTGATGCCGGGGCTCGATGGCTTCCGCCTGTGCCTGGCGCTGCGCAAGGATCCGCGGCTGTCGAACGTGCCCATCCTGCTGACGCACGTGGGCGCCCCCGACGAGCTGGATCTGCGCATGGCGCAGAACGTGGGCGCCAACGGCTTCGTGCGCCGCACGCAGGAGGGGGAGGAAGTCCTCCACGCGCTCCTGCGGGAGCTGCGAAGTGGAGGGGCCGCCGCCGCGCCGCTGGATCACGGCCTGTCGTGCGACGATCACCTGTACGGCATGGTGCGGCGCCTGGAGCGCCAGGTGGGGCTGCTGGCCCAGGCCGAGCGCTCCGCGCGCGAGAGCGAGGAGCGCTACCGGCTCGTGGTCGCCGGCTCCTATGACGGCGTCTGGGACTGGGATTTGCGCCAGCAGACGCTCTGGTGCAGTCCCCGGCTGCTGGAGCTGCTCGGGCGCAGGCCCGAGGAGTTTCCGGGCACCTATGACGCGTTCCTGGAGTTGACGCACCCCGAGGACCGGCGCCGGGTGGAGCAGTCCCTGGCCGCGCACCTGGAGACGGGCGTGCCCTATGACGTCTCCCTGCGGCTGCGCCACGCCGACGGCAGCTACCATGCGTGCGTGAGCCGCGCGCAGGCGATGCGCGACGCGCAGGGCCGCCCCGTGCGCATGGCGGGCATCATCAACGACGTGACCGAGCAGCTGCGGCTCTTCCGGGAGACGCAGGAGGCGGTGCGCACGCGCGATGAGTTCCTCAGCGTGGCGGCCCACGAGCTGCGCACCCCGCTGACGGCGCTGCGGCTGCGGCTGCAGGGCGTCAACGCCGCGATGCAGGCGGACACGCCCACCTCCCCGGACCGCATCTCCCAGGCGCTGGTGTCCGCGGACCGGCAGGTGCAGCGGCTCACCGGCCTGGTGGACACGCTGCTGGATGTCTCCCAGCTCCAGAGCCACGCGCCCCTGCTCCAGCTGGAGCAGGTGGACCTGGCCGCGGTGGTGCGCGAGGCGGTGGCCCGCTCCGAGCAGGAGGCCTCGCGCGCCGGGTGCCGGTTGGTGATGAGCCCCATGCCCAGCACCCTGGGCCGGTGGGACCCCGTGCGGCTGGCGCAGGTGGTGCGGCACCTGCTGGCCAACGCCATGAAGTTCGGCCCCGGCAAGCCGGTGGAGGTGACGCTGGAGGCCCGGCCCGACGCGGCGGTGCTCAAGGTGCGCGACCACGGCATCGGGATCGAGCCGGAGCGCCTGGATGCGCTCTTCCAGCGCTTCGAGCGCGCGGTGCCCGTGCGCCACTACGGCGGCCTGGGGCTGGGGCTGTACCGGGTGCGCCGCATCGTCGAGGCCCACGGCGGCGCGGTGACGGTGGACAGCGTGCTCGGCGAGGGCGCCACCTTCCACGTGCGCTTGCCCTTCGAGGGCCCGTCCGTCTCCAACACCCGGCTCTGACGCGCTCACAGCGAGCCCAGGAAGGCCTCCAGCGCCGCCCGGTCCTCTGCGGACAGGTGCCGCACCCGCTCGCGCGAGCCCTCGGCCTCGCCGCCGTGCCAGAGGATGGCCTCCATCACCGAGCGCGCACGCCCATCGTGCAAGAGCCGCGTGTGGCCGCTCACCTCGTGCGTCCGGCCCAATCCCCACAGCGGCGGCGTGCGCCACTCCTGGCCCGTGGCGAGGAAGTCCTCGCGGCCGTCCGCCAGCGCCTCGCCCAGGTCGTGCAGCAGCAGGTCCGTGTAGGGCCAGAGGCGTTGCCCGGACAGCTCCGGGTAGCCCTCCACCTCGCCCGTCTCCAGCGAGGGGCGGTGGCAGCGCGCGCACCCCGTCTGGTGGAAGAGCGCCTTGCCCCGCAGCACCTCGGGCCGGTCCACCGCCTGGCGCAGGGGCACCCCCACCAGGTGCGTATAAAAGGTGAGGGCCTCCAGCTTGCGCACGTCCAGCTCCGGTGCGCCCCCGCTGGGCGCCGCGCGGCACCCGGCCTGGGCCGCGGTGCACGGCTCCGCGGGCGACCGCGGCGAGGTGATGCCCAGGTCTCCCAGAAGCGCGCCCGCGTTCTGGTGCTCCAGGTCCGGCTGGTTCGCCTTCCAGCCGAAGCGGCCCAGCACGGCCTGGCCCCGCCGGGCACTCCAGACGGTGTTGGCCCGCCCGGAGATGCCGTCCCCGTCCGCGTCGTCCGGATCCTCCCACGCGCGCACCGTCTCCTCCGGCACCGCGGCCAGCAGGCCCAGGCCCACCATGGGCTGCGCCACCCGGGGGGACAGGCGGGTGTCCGGATGCAGCGGCCCGTAGCCCAGCGCCGAGAGGACGAGCTCCGGGACGAGCAGCGTGTAGGGCGTGCCGTCCGCGAAGGTGCCGGGCTGCTCCGTGGTGCGCACCTCCACGCGCCCCTCGGGCGCCACGCCCGCCACCGCCAGCGGTTGGAGTTGATCTCCATAGGTGGGCTCGGGCACGGGCGCGCCCTCCGGCGTGGTACCGGGCAGGCTCAGCCGCACCAGCAGCGAGACGGCGGGCTCGCCCGGCCCGGGAGGGGCGCCCCGGCCCCCGCGCGGGTGGCACGCCAGACAGGAGACGGCATGGAAGAGCGGCCCCAGCCCATCCCGGTCCGTTCGCGCGTGGGGGGCGGCGAACCAGTCCGTCTCGAAGAAGGCCTCGCCCACGAAGAAGTCCGAGCGCCTGCCGAGCGAGAGGTTCGCCGCCGGGCGGGTGAAGGCCTCGGGGCCCGTCACGTTCACGCTCGTGGCGCCGCCGGGAGCCTCCTCTCCCGGCTCGGTCACGTCCGGGGGCGGCTCCGGTGGAAGCGGGAGCCCGGGAGGGGATCGGGTGCCAGGGCCCGGCTGGCAGGCCATGCCCATCAGCCACAGGCCGAGCAGCGCCCCCGCCCTCACGGCAGCGTCACCTGGATGGGCTCGGGATAGGTCCACCGGTCCAGCAGGTACTCCCGCCCGAGCGAGCCGCTGAAGCTCCAGCCCCAGGTGAAGAGGGTCCCGTCCTCGCGGAGGGCGACGACGTGCGTGGCCCCCGGCGACAGGCTCCACAGCCCGGTGAGCCCCTCGGCAGCGGCCACCGGCACGTTCGTGTCCTTCGTGCCCCCGTTGCCGAGCTGGCCGTTGAAGTTCTGCCCCCACGAGACGAGCGTGCCGCCGGCCCGCTGCGCGTAGCTCATGTTGCCGTTGGCGAAGACGAAGCGGGCATCCTCCAGCGCCTTCACTGGGACGGGCGCGTTGCTCTGCTTGTCCGGGAATGCCTCGCCGAAGCCCAGCTGGCCGCTGGCGTCCAGCCCCCACGCGGAGACCGTTCCCCCGGCATGCAGGGCCAGGAGGTGGTCGCGCCCCGAGGCGATGTCCACCACGTCCGTCACCCCCGGCACCTGCACGGGGGTGGGGTGGGGCTGGCCGTCCTGCGTGCCCTGGCCCAGGTTGCCATAGGTGTTGCGGCCCCAGACCCACACGGTGCCGTCCTGCTTGAGCGCCACCGAGTGCATCGAGCCGGCCACCACCTTCACCACCTGGGTGAGCCCGCCCACCCCCACGGGGAAGTCCCGGAAGCGCTCCGCCGTCCCGTCGCCGAGCTGGCCCGCCGAGTTGTCCCCGAAGGCGCGCACCGTGCCGTCCTCCATCAGCGCCAGGCTGTGGCGGTACCCCAGCGCCAGGGCCACCGCGCCCTTCAGGCCCTCCACCCGCGTGGGGCTCCGGCGCGGCGCGACGTCCGGGGGCCGGGGCGCGCCAGGCACGGGCGCCGGGCCCAGGCCGAGCTGCCCCTGCGCGTTCTCGCCCCAGGCCCACACGGTGCCGTCCTCAAGCAGAGCCAGCGTGTGGTTCTGGTTGAGCGCCAGCGCGGCCACGCCCTCCAGGCCCGGCACCTGCCGGGGCGCCCGCTGATCCGTCACCACTTCCTCGCCCAGGCCGAGCTGGCCCAGGTTGTTGCGGCCCCACAGGTAGACCCGGCCCTGGCGCACCACGCCGGTGTGCGCCGCCCCGCTGCCGCTGAGGCTGCCGAAGTGGAAGGCCACGGTCTGCCCGGTGCTGTTGCCCGCGCCGTCCTCGGCCCACACCGTCAGCGTGTTGCTCCCGGGCCGGGGGGCCACCTCGAGCAGGAAGGTGTCCCCGGTGCGCGCCTCCGCTGGCAGCGGCAGGAAGCCGGCGCCGTTGAGGGACCAGCTCAGGGTGGCCAGGCGCGTGTCATCCGTGGCGGTGAGCGCCACGCGGACCCGCCGCGAGGTGTAGTTCCAACCCGCCGTGGGCGAGTGCACCTGGAGCTGGGGCGCGGTGGTGTCCACCGGGAGCGGCTCGGGCCGGGGGCCGCTGTCCTCCCCACACGCCAGCAGGAGCCACACGGGAAGCAGCACGCACCGCAGCGCCCGGCGGCGCCCGGCCGTGGGCAAGGAAAGACGGGAAGGGACCATGGGGAGGAAGACCGTAAAGGGGGGCGGGCTTCATACTCGAACATGATACTGATTATCAATTGCAAAGCCGTGCCCGGCTTGGCAGGCAGGCGTGGGGAACTCAACTGTCGGCCACTGTGCGGTGTTACAAGGGTTGGATGAATTCGGCCCAATTCGTCTACGGGAATCCCTCTAGGGTCCTGGGCCGTTTCCAGAGGACGTCCATGCCTGAGGTGCTCGTCGTTGATGACAGCAAGGTGATGAGGGACATGGTGGTGGCCTGTCTGCGTCCGATGTCCGGGCTCGGGTTCACCCATGCCTCCAGCGGGCTCGAGGCCATCGAGCGGCTGACGCTCAAGCCGTACGATCTCATCGTCCTGGACCTGAACATGCCGGACATCGGCGGCATCGAAGTCGTCGAGTTCGTGCGGGGCCAGGACACGCTGCGCCACCTGCCCATCGTCATGGTCACCACCCGCGGCGACGAGGAGTCGCGCACCAAGGCGCTCGCCGCGGGGGCCGACCGTTTCATGACCAAACCTTTCACTCCGGCGGCCATCCTGGCCGAGGTCCAAGGACTGCTCACCGGGGGACGCGGGTGAGTGTGGACCTGGCAGACTTCCTGCCTGCCTATCTGTCCGAAGTCGAAGAGCTGCTGAGCGCTGCCCGCGCCCACTTGCTCGCGCTGGAGGCGGCGGCCCGGCAGGGCTCCTCCCGGCCCCGGCTCGTGCGAGACCTGTTCCGGGCCCTGCACACCATCAAGGGCCTGTCGGCGATGATCGACGTGGAGCCCATCGTCGCCATCTCCCACTGGATGGAGGCCGCCCTGCGCCACGCGGACCAGTCCGGGGGTGAGCTGGCCGAGCCCAGCCTGGAGCTGCTGATGGAGGGGCTGAGCGCCATCGAGCAGCGGGTGCGCCAGCTCTCGGATCGCAAGCCCGTGCAGGGGGCGCCCCCGGAGCTCCTGGAGCGCTTGCAGGGGCTGGAGTCCGCCGCCGAGCGCCGCGCCCAGCCGCAGCCGGCCACCCTGGCGCTGGAGCCCGCACTGGCCCAGAAGCTCTCCTCCGCCGAGCAGGCCCAGCTCGCCGCCGGTGTGGCCGCGGGCCGCCGGGCGCTCCGGCTGGACTACATTCCCTCCGCGGAGCGCTCCGCCCAGGGGCTCACCATCAACTCCGTGCGGGAGCGGACGGGCCGCCTCGCGGAGCTCGTCAAGGTGATGCCCGTGTCGGGCCCCACGCCCGGGGGCGGCAACCTCACCTTCGTGCTGCTCGTGCTCACGGACGCGGAGGACGCGGCGCTGATCGAGGCCCTCGGAGGGCCCCCCGCGACGCTGCGCCCGCTGACGGCCCCCGCGCCCGCGGCCCCGCGGCCGGCGCCCACCCCGGTGCCGCTCCTGGCCCCGGTGACGGCCGCCGTCCCGGGGCTGCCGCTCGAGGAGGACCTGTCCTTCGAGGAACCTCGCCGGGGCAGCGGGAGCCTGCGCGTGGAGGTGCCGCGCCTGGATGATGCGCTGGAGCGGGTGGCCGCGCTCGTCGTCAACCGCTCGAAGCTGACGCGGGCGGTGGCGGACCTCTCGGCGGCGGGGGCGCCCACGCGGGAGCTGCAGCAGGTGCTTCAGGAGAACGCGCGGCTGCTGCGCGACTTGCGCGCCTCGATTCTCCACCTGCGCATGGTGCGCTTGCGCGAGGTGCTGGAGCGCCTGCCGCTGCTGGTGCGCGGCCTGCGCCGCAGCACCGGCAAGCAGGTCCGGCTGGAGCTGGACGTGGGCGAGGCGGAGCTGGACAAGGCGGTGGCCGACCGCATCCTCCCCGCGCTCGTCCACCTGGTGCGCAACGCCGTGGACCACGCCATCGAAGCCCCCGCGGAGCGCCTCGCCGCCGGCAAGCCCGAGGAGGGCGTGCTGCGCCTGGGCTGCCACACGCGCGTCAGCGGACGGCTGGAGCTGTCCTTGAGCGACGATGGCCGGGGCGTGGATGCCGCCGCCGTGGCCGCGCGCGCCGGGGTGCCGGTGCCCGCCTCCGGGACGGAGCTGCTGGAGCTGCTGTGCCGTCCGGGCCTGTCCACCCGGCAGGCCGCGGACGCCACGAGCGGCCGGGGCATGGGCATGGACATCGTCAAGCGCATCGTCGTCGAGCAGCTCGGCGGCGCGCTGCGCCTGGAGACGCATCCGGGCCAGGGCACCACGTTCACCCTGTCCGTGCCCCTCACCATCACCATCGTGGATGCCTTCATCTTCGAGTGCGCCACCCTGCGCTACGCGGTGGCCGTGAGCACGGTGGAGGAGATCATCGAGGTGGACCCCGCCCGCATCGTCCACCCCCCGGGTGAGGCGCAAGGGGGCGCCGCCCTGGTGGACCGCCGGGGTGTGGCCGTGCCGCTGGTTCACCTGGCGCAGCTGCTGCGCCGGGAGGGCGGGCGTGACGGGTTCGCGCCCAAGGCCTTCGTCGTCCAGCAGCGCGGCCTGCCGGTGGCCTTCGCCGTGGACCGGCTGCTGGGGCAGCAGGAGATTGTCCTGCGGCCCTTGGAGGACCCGCTGGTGCGGGTGCCCGGCGTGGCAGGTGCCACGGATCTGGGAGACGGACAGCCCACGCTGGTGCTGGACTTGCCCGCCCTGGGCGCAACGAAGCTTGGCAGTGGCCCCCGCTCGGACCGGCTGGCCCGGGAGGCCCTGGCATGAGCGCGCTGCACGTGGTGTTCAAGGTCGCAGGGGCGGAGTACATCATCTCCGCCTCCGAGGTGCTGCAGATGGAGTCCTACACCGGGGCCACCCCCGTGCCGGGGGCTCCCCCGCACGTAGCGGGGCTGGTGCAGGTGCGGGGCCGGGTGGTACCGGTGGTGGACGCGCGGTCGCGCTTCGGCATGCCGCCGGCGGAGCGGACGTTGGATTCGCGCGTGGTGGTGGGCCAGCTCGGCACGCGCGTTGTGGGGCTGCTGGTGGACAGCGCGCGCGAGGTGGTGAAGCTGGAGCCCAGCCAGCTCCAGCCGCCGCCCCCGATGGTCGCCGAGCAGGCCAAGGGTTACGTCAAGGCCGTGGCCCAGGTCGGGCAGCGGCTGGTGATGCTCATCGATTTCCCCCGGGTCATCGGGGAGGAGACGTCTCAATGAAGGCCAAGGGTGTGAACGGAGTGCCTGTGCTGGAGGCCGCTCGGGCGCTCGCCGAGACCGTGGCGGGCGCTGTGCGCGAGGGCACGGGGGCCCTCCAAGAGGTGGAGCACTTCGCCTCGCGCCTGGCGTCCAGCGGCAACGAGCAGGCAGCCGCCAGCGACCAGGTGCGCATCGCCATCGAGTCGGTGGCCAGCAGCGTGGAGCAGACGGGCGCCTCGGTCCAGGAGCTGCTGCGCTCGCAGCGCGCCGTCAGCGACTCCGCCAAGGGCGTGCAGCAGGAGGCCGAGCAGACCGCCGGGGCGATGCAGGAGCTGACGGCCTCCATCGGCGGTGTGCGCAAGGATGCCTCCGCGCTGGCCTCGTCCGCGGAGACCACGGCGGCCACCCTGGAGGAGACGGCCCGCTCGGTGAAGGGGGTGGGCGCCAACGCGGAGGAACTCGCCGCCTCCAGCGAGGAGCTGCTGGCCTCCATGACGGAGATGAGCGCCACGGTGTCGGACCTGGTGGGGCGCAACCAGTCGAGCGCCGCGGCCACCGATGAAGTGGCCGCCACCGTGGAGGAGATGTCCAAGGGGCTCGCCCGGCTGTCCGCGGACGCGCAAGGGGTGGGCGAGCGCATCTCCACCGTGTCCAGGGCCGTGACGGGCATTGGCCAGACGTTGGGCAACCTCGCGCGGGATGCCACCAGCATGGCCGCCAGCGTGGAGGAGACGGCCTCCACCACCGAGGAGCTGGCGCGCTCCGTGCGCGCGGTGGCCGAGAGCGCCCGCACGCTGGAGACGGCCTCCGCCACCACCGCCTCGACGGTGACCGAGGTGGCCGCCAGCGTGGAGGAGGTCGCCGCGACGGCCGAGAAGAACGCGGCCACCGTGGAGGCCAACGCCGCCACCATCGAGCAGATGGCCCGCTCCTCCCAGGTGGTGGCCCGCGGCGCCGAGCAGATCAACACCCTGGCGGCCACCAGCGCCGCCTCCTCCAGCCAACTGGAGACCTCCATGCGGCGCATCGCCCAGCGCTCGGAAGAGGCGCGGGCGCATGGGGACCGGGTGAGCGCCACCGCGCGGGAGGGCGGCGCCACCGTGGCCCGCTCCATCGCCGGCTTTGGCCGCATCCGGCAGTCCATCACCGAGTCCTCCGGGGTGATGAAGGAAATGGGCCGGCGCGCCGAGGAGATTGGCGACATCGTCCAGACCATCAACCTCATCGCCGACCGCACCAACCTGTTGTCGCTCAACGCCAGCATCGAGGCGGCGCGTGCCGGGGAGCACGGGCGCGGCTTCGCGGTGGTGGCCGAGGAGATCCGCGCCCTGGCGGACCGGGCGGCGGCGGCCAGCTCGGACGTGGCCAAGATTGTCCGGGGCCTGCAAAACAGCGCCCGCGAGGCGGTGGTGGCCACCGGCGAGGGCGTGCGCGCGGCCGACGAGGGCGCCTCGCTGGCGGCGGACGCCGAGCGGGCGCTCTCCACCATCCTCAAGGGCGTGGACGAGCTGGGCGGGGCGGTGCGCGAGGTGGCGCGGGACACCTCCGAGCAGGCCCAGGCGGTGCAGGCGCTCGCGCAGGCCACCGCCCGGGTGAGCGAGCAGGGCCGGCTCATCGCCGCCTCGGCCGCGGAGCAGGCCGAGGCGGCGCAGGCCCTGGCCAAGGGGGCCTCCGAGATGCGGCGCATGGCCAAGCAGACCACCCAGGCCACGGGCGAGCAGGCGCGCGCGCTGCGCGACGCGGTGCGCACCAACAGCCAGCTCGCCGAGTCCGCCGCCCAGGTCTCCCGCGCGGTGCAGGAGCAGTCCGTCGCGGCCGGGGAGCTGGCGAAGACGGCCACCCAGATGCGCTCGCTGGTGCAGCAGGTGAGCACCGCGGTGGTGGGGCAGGGCAAGGAGGTGTCCGGGGTGAGCACGCTGGCCCAGGAGGTGTCCTCCGCCATCCAGCGCACCCTGGCGGCGCTCGCGGAGCAGTCCAAGGGGGCCTCCGAGGTGGCCAAGGCCATGGACGACACGCGCAAGCAGGTGTCGCAGTCCACCAAGGCCGTGGCCGAGCAGGGCCGCGCGGTGAAGCAGAGCGAGACGGCGGCGCGCCAGGTGGCGAAGCTGGCCGCGGAGCTGACGCGCGCCGCGGACGAGCAGACCCAGGCGCTGGGCTCCCTGACGCGCAACGGGGAGGAGGTCCGCCGGGTGGCCCGGCAGACCTCGCGCGCGCTGGATGAGCAGGCCGAGGCGCTGGCGGCTCTCACGCAGTCGGCCACCCAGCAGGCCACCGGGGTGGCGGCGGTGGCGCGCGCCACGGCGGAGCAGGCGGTCATGAGCGAACAGATTTCCCGGGCCGTGGAGGAGATGCGCGTCCGGGCGCGGGAGATCGCCACCACCTCGGCGCAGCAGGCCCGGAGCACGGCCACCACCGCGGCCGAGGTGAAGGAGGTGACGGGCCGGCTCTCCGCGCTCTCGAAGCTGCACGGGCAGCAGGCCGAGCAGCTCTTCCAGCTGAGCGGGATGCTCGGCAGCGCGAGGCCGCCCGATGGGAAGCCCGCGCGCGCGACGGAGCCGCAGCCGTGAGGTCCGCCGGTCATCCCCTGTCCCTGTCGAGCGAGGACCGTGCCCGGGTGGAGGCGGTCGAGGCGCTCGCGCGCCGGGGCGCCGCCAGCCTGGAGGTGCTCCTCAGAGACCTGGACACCTCGAGCTGGGCGGTGCGCCGGGCCATCGTGGGCGCGCTGGCGCGCCTGGGCACCCCCGCGGTGGAGCCCCTGTGCCGGCTCTTGAGCGAGGCGCGCGGCAGCGAGGCCCAGCTGGCCGCCGCCGTGGACGCGCTGGTGGCCTCCACCGGCGAGGTGGACGAGCCCGTCATCGCGCTGGGGGAAGACCCCAACCCCGCCGTCATCTGCGATGCCGCCCAGGTGCTGGGCCGGCGCCGCAGCCGGCGCGCGGTGCCCCTGCTGGCGAAGCTGACGGTGCACGCGGACGACAACGTGGCGGTGGCCGCCATCGAGGCGCTGGGCCGCATCGGCGGCGGCGAGGCGGTGGATGCGCTGCTCGCGGCGCTGGAGAGCGGCAACTTCTTCCGCATCTTCCCCGCCATCGACGTGCTGGGCCGCTCGGGGGACCCGTCCGTGGTGCCCGCGCTGCTGGGGCTCCTGGCGGACCCCTTCTACATGGCCGAGGCGGCCCGGGCCCTGGGCCGTACGGGCCAGGAGGCCGCGGTGCCCTCGCTGGTGGGGCTGCTGCAGCGGGGCACGGACTCGGTGACGCGCGTGGCGGCGGTGGCGCTGGTGGAGATTCACGATGCGCAGGTGCAGCGCTTTGGCGGCGTGCGGCTGGTGCGCTCGGCGCTGCGCGCGCGGCCGGAGCTGGGGGAGCTGGGGCGCAAGCTCTCCCGGTGCCTCACGGGCGCGGACGCGACGGAGAAGGCGGCGCTGTCGCGGCTGATGGGGTGGGCGGGCGGCTCGGAAGCCGCCACGGGCCTGCTGGCCATGCTGGATGCGGAGCCCTCCGTGGCCCGCGCCGCGGCGAGCGCCCTCCAGGAGATGGGCCCCGAGGCGGATGCCCCGCTGCTCCAGGCCCTGCGCACCGGGGACAGCGCCCGGCGCCTGCTCCTGTTGCCCCTGGTGCACCGGCGCTCGTCGGCGGTGCCCGACGTGGTGCTGTGCCTGGAGGACGAGGACGCCTCGGTGCGGGTGCTCGCGGCCGACACCCTCTCGCGCCTGGGCGAGCCGGGCGCGGTGCGCTACCTCTTCGAGCGCCTGGCGGACGAGGACCCGCGGGTGATGCAGGCGGCGGTGGGCGCCATCCAGTCCCTGGGCAGCGAGGAGACCGAGACGCTGGCGCTCGAGGCGGCGCGCTCCTCGGACATGCGCAAGCGCCGCGCCTCGCTGCGCATCATCTCCTACTTCGGCTACTCGAGCGGCCTGGACGTGCTCCTGCACGCCATGCGCGAGACGGACGAGCGGCTGCGGGACGCGGCCATCTACGGCCTGCCCTTCATCGATGATCCGCGCGCGGTGGATGCGCTGCTGGAGGCGTCGCGCCACGACTCGGAGCGCACGCGCGCGGCGGCCATGCGGGCCCTGGGGCAGACGGAGAAGGAAGCCCGGGTGACGTCCTGCTTGCTGGGAGGGCTCGGCGACAAGGATCCGTGGGTGCGCTACTACGCGTGCCAGTCGCTCGGAAAGCTCAACGAGGAGGCCGCCGCGGACGCCATCGTCGCGCTGGCGGACGACGAGGCGGGCCAGGTGCGCGTGGCGGTGGTGGACGCGCTGGCCCACCTGCACACCGAGAGTGCCCTGAAGGCCCTGCAGCGCGCGGCCGTCTCGGGGGACTCGGATGTGCGCCGGGCGGCGCTCTTGGGGTTGGGCGTGTCCAAGCGCCCCGATGCGCTGCCGGTGCTGAGGGATGCCGTCCAGGCGGAGGACCCCGCCACGCGCCTGGTGGCCCTGTCCGCCGTGGCCGAGTATGACACGCCGGAGACGGTGTCCGTGCTGATGCGGGCGGCGACGGACACGGACGAGAGCGTGCGCAACGCGGCGGTGGGCTTCCTGGCCACCCGTCCGGGCATGCCTGCCACCCAGGCCCTCGTCTCCCTGCTGGGGGAGGTCTCCCTTCGCGAGCGGGTGGTGAACGCCCTGTCCCTGATGACCGAGGGGCGCATTCCGGGGCTGCTCGCGGCGCTGGAGACGGCCGATGAGCACCAGGCCCCGCTGCTGGTGGCGGCCCTGGCCCGCATGCAGCGCGCGGACGCACGCGCGGCCCTGCTGGGCGCGCTCACCGCCAGCAGTCCGGCGGGGCGCCGGGCGGCGGCCGCGGCCGTGGGGGCCATGAGCACGGTGGAGGCGCGCGATGCGCTCCAGGAGTCCTCCGCCCATGATCCGGACCCCGAGGTCCGACAGGCGTGTTTGCAGGCACTGAGCCGCTAATGGCCTCGTTGGCACTCACGCCGCCCGTCTTCGCCATTCTCTCCGCGCTCATCGAGCAGCGGGCGGGGCTTCACTATGGGCCGGAAGACCGGGAGCTGCTGGCGGACAAGGTGTCCTCCCGGGCGCTGGAGGCGGGCTTCGAGTCGTTGCTCGACTACTACTACTTCCTCCGCTACGACCCGGCGGGCCCCGCGGCGCTGGATTCGCTCGTGGACGCGCTGCTGGTGCACGAGACGTACTTCTTCCGGGACGCGCTGCCGCTGGAGGCGCTGGTGGAGGAGGTGCTGGTGCCCGCGGTGCGCCAGGGGCAAAAGCCCCGGGTGTGGTGCGCGGCGTGCTCCACCGGCGAGGAGCCGCTGACGCTGGCGATGATGCTGGCGGAGCGGGGCGTGCTGAAGGACGTGCGCCTGGTGGCGAGCGACCTGAGCCCGCGGGTGCTCGACCGGGCCCGGCGCGGCGAGTACAACCTGCGCTCGATGCGGGCGCTGCCCCCGGGCATCGAGGGCCGCTACCTGGACATCGTGGAAGGGCGGCCGCGCGTGCGCCAGGAGCTGGTTGCCGCGGTGGAGTGGCGCCGGGTGAACCTGGTGGACGCGGAGACCATCTCGGCCATGGGCCCCTTCGACGCTGTCCTCTGCCGCAACGTGCTCATCTACTTCCAGGACGAGGTGGCGCGCCGGGTGGTGGACTCCCTCACCGGGGTGCTCGTCCCCGGAGGGCCCCTGCTGGTGGGCACCTCCGAGTCCCTGATGCGCTTTGGCACCGCGCTGCTGTGCGAGGAGCGGCGCGGGGCCTTTTTCTACGTGCGGCCGAAGGAGAGCCCTTGATGCAGTCGCCGGTTCGGGTGCTGGTGGTGGATGACTCGGCGTTCGCGCGCAAGGTGTTGCGGCAGGTGCTCTCCTCCGCGCGGGGCATACAGGTGCTGGACACCGCGCGGGATGGGCTGGATGCGCTGGAGAAGATTTCCGAGCTGCGCCCGGACGTCATCACCCTGGACTTGATGATGCCGCACCTGGACGGGCTGGGGGTGCTCAAGGCCCTGGCCTCCCTGCCCTCGCCGCCGCGCGTGGTGGTGGTGAGCACCGCGGAGGAGGACAGCGAGCTGGCGGTGTGCGCGCTCCAGGAGGGCGCGGTAGAGCTGGTGCACAAGCCCACGGCGCTCGCCACCGAGCGCCTCTACGAGATGGGCGAGGAGCTGGTGGCCAAGGTGCTCACGGCGGCGAGCGCCCAGGTGCGCCCGGGCGTGGAGGAGCGCCCGGTGGTGAAGCCCCGGGTACAGCCCTCGCCCAGCACCTCCCACAAGCTGGTGGTGGTGGGCACCTCCACGGGGGGCCCCGCGGCGCTGGGGCGGCTCCTGGCGGCGCTGCCGGGGGACTTTCCCGTGCCGCTGGCGCTCGCGCTGCACATTCCCGCGGGCTACACGGAGGCGCTGGCGCGGCGGCTCGACAAGCAGAGCGCGCTGGAGGTGCTGGAGGCGGCCGAGGGCGTGGAGCTGAAGCCGGGGCGGGCGGTGCTCGCCCAGGCGGGCATGCACCTGTCGTTCACCCGCCGGGACGGCAGCGCCTGGGCGAAGCTGTCGCTCGAGCCCGCGGGCACGCCCCACCACCCCTCGGTGGACGTGCTCTTCCAGAGCGCGGTGGCCGGCTGGAGCAAGGATGTGGTGGGCGTGGTGCTCACCGGCATGGGCGATGATGGGCTGGCCGGCTCGCGTGCCATCCACGCCGCGGGGGGCCGGGTGCTCACCGAGTCCCCCGAGTCCTGCGTGGTGTACGGCATGCCCCGCGTGGTGGTGGAGGCGGGCCTGTCCTACGCCAGCGCCCCGCTGGAGGGCATGGCGGCGCTGCTGGCGCGCTCCGTGCGCTGAAGCGCCTCAGCCCTTCTTCGAGCCGGGGCCCACGGGCGCCGGCCTGCGCATCAGCTCCGCGGCCACGGGGGGCAGGCGGGGCAGGCTCACGGTGAAGGTGGTGCCCTCCTCGATGTCCGAGCGCACCTCGATGGTGCCCCCGTGGGCCCGGACGATTTCCCGGACGATGTAGAGCCCCAGGCCGTAGCTCGTCTTCGCCGTGCGCGAGGCCTGCGGGCCGCTGCGGAAGGGCTCGAAGAGCTGGGGCATCAGCTCGGGGGGCACGGGCTTGCCCTGGTTGTGGACCTCCAGAATCACGTGCTCCTTGCGCGCCCGGGCCGCCAGCCGCACGGGCGTGTCCGGCGGGCTGTACTTGAGCGCGTTCTCCAGGAGGTTGGAGACCACCTGCGCCAGCCGGTCGGGATCCCACATGCCGCCGGTGTCCTCGCCCTCCTTCTCACACACCAGCGAGCGGTCCGCGTACGCCACCCGGAACTGGTGGGACACCTGCTGGAGCAGCTCGTGCATGTCCGCCCGCCGGGGCTCCAGGATGATGCCGCCACCCAGCTGGGCCCGGGCGAAGTCCAGGAGCAGCCGGGTGAGCCGCTCGATGCGCAGCGCCGCGGAGGTGATGCGCCGGAAGGTGCGCTGCTGCTCCTCGGGCGGGGGGCCGCCGGCGGCCATGATGCGCGCCCAGGAGATGATGGCGCCCAGGGGGCTGCGGATGTCGTGGCTGACGATGCCCAGCAGCTGCTCCTGGAAGTCCGTGGCGCGGCGGGACTCCTCCTCCGCCTTCTTCTCCAGGCTGATGTCCTGGAGCACCCCCAGCATCCGCACCGCCCGGCCCTGCTCGGCGAACACCCGCGCCCGGGCGCGCATCCACCGGGGGGCCCCCTCGGGCACGTACACGCGGAACTCGGCATCGAACGCCGAGGGCGTCTCCAGCGCGGCGGCCACCTGCTGGGCAAAGCGCGAGCGGTCCTCGGCGAGCACTCGCTGGAGGAAGGCCTCGTAGGTGTCCCCGGGCCCGCCGGGCACCCCGCCCAGGAGCGAGGCGATGTTGTCGGACCAGCGGATGCGGCCCTCGGCGAGCGGCCAGTCCCACGTGCCCAGCCGCGCCGCCTCCATGCACAGCCGCAGCCGCTCGCCGTCCAGCGCCGGGTCCGCCCCGCTCCCGTCCACGGCCGGCAGGGCCGGGGGAGGCGCCAGGGCGCGCTCCTCGGCTGCCCGGGAGGAGGACAACGGGGAGTCCGCTGGGCCGTCAGCGGTTTTCCCCGGGGCGGCGGTGCGCCGGGTGCGCTTCTTGGTGGGGGGCTCGGACATTATCGGCAGGTCAACGTGTGTGCGGCATACACCACCGCGGGTTCGAAGGGCGAGGCTAGGGGTTCGGCGTGAGGCCGAGATTGCGCGCGATGTCCTGGAATGCTCTCACCGCGGGTGTTTCCGTACGGCGCTTGTCCGGACTGTCCAGGTCCACCGCAAAAAGACCGAATTTGGGTTCGTACCCTTCCGCCCATTCGAAATTATCGATCAGACTCCAGTGGAAGTATCCCCCCACGTTCACTCCCTCCGCGAGGGCCTCCTCCACGGCGTACAGGTGGGTCTGCAGGAACCGCGGCCGGCGCGCGCCGGAGCGGTCCGGCATGCCGTTCTCGGTAATGAGGATGGGGACGCCCAGGGCGGCGTAGCGCTGGAGGAAGAGGAAGAGCCCCTCGGGGTACAGCTCCCAGCCCAGGTCATTCACCACCTTGCCCTTCGGGGTGTACTGGCGGGCCAGGGCGGCATCGCCCAGGTCCTGCCGGATGTAGTCGCGCGTGTAGTAGTTGAGGCCGAAGTAGTCGACGGAGTCCTTGAGGCCCTCCACCTCGCGGTCAATGGAGGTGGAGCCCGGCACGGACAGGCGGATGCGGCCGGTGCGCAGCGCCTCGGGGACGCTGTTGTTGAAGAAGGCGTCGGTGAGGGCCGTGGCGGCCGTGTCCGCCAGGGAGCCGGAGGCCGCCTGGAACAGGCGCGCGTGGTGGGCCAGGCCAATGCGCGTGGCATGGCCGTCCCCGTCCGCGTCCACGGTGTCCAGGGCGCGGAGCTGGCGCGCGGCGCGGGCGTGCGCCTCGATGAGCCGGTCGAGCACCGCGGCCATGGCCTTGGTGTCCTTCTTGCCTGGGGGCCAGATGCCATCCAGGTAGCCCTGCACGGCGTACACGTTGGGCTCGTTCACCGTGCACCACAGGTCCACCTCGCCACCGAGCGCCTCGGCCACCCGGGCCGTGTACGCTTCGAAGGCCTCCAGCGTGGCGGGGTTCTCCCACCCGCCCATGTCCGACACCCAGAGCGGCAGGGTGAAGTGGTAGAGCGTCACCATGGGGGTGATGCCCTGCAGGCGCAGCGTGCGGGCCCACTGCCGGTAGCGCTCCGCGGCCTCCGCGTTCCACTCGCCCGGGGCGGGCTCCAGCCGGCTCCACTCCAGCCCGAAGCGGTAGGCGTTCGCGCCCAGCACCTGCATGGAGCGCACATCCGCGTCGAAGCGGTTCCACGAGTCCGCGGCCTCGCCGGACGGCCGCTCATCCTTGATATGCGGGCTGCCGTCCGGGAAGCGCTCCCGCTCCCAGCGCGTCCAGTCGTTCGTGTTGCCGCCCTCCACCTGGTGCGAGGAGGTGGAGGTGCCCAGCAGGAAGCCCCGGGGCAACTGGGTGCCAATGAGGGCGGTGCGCGCCGCGTCCGGCTCGAAGCGGGAGCTGTCCGAGCACGCGGCCACAAGGAGGCTCAAGAGCAGCAGGGGGCGGTGGCTCATGGGGAGACTCCCGGGCGGGAGGAGGGAGGGTTGCCCACCAGTCCCACGGTGAGCAGGGCGCTGTGGGCGCCGAAGAGGCGGAAGGCGTGGCCGCTCACCAGGAGGCCCGCGCGGGTGGTGAGGGGAATGCGCGCCTGGGCCCGGACGCCCAGGGGCAGCACGTAGCCGATGCCCACCGGCCCGTAGGAGATGCCCACGTGCGCGGGCACCATGCCGTTGCCGTCCAGCAGGCCCGCATCCAGCCGCACCGGCCCCACGTCATAGAGGCCCCGGACGGAGGGCAGCACCTGGAGGAGGGGCTCGGCGCGGTGGGCGCCCTGGAGGACGGGGCCCGCCACCACGCTCCAGCGCTCGCCGGTGTAGCCCACGCGCACGGCCAGGGAGAGGCTGGGGCCGGGGCCGTTGCGCTCCAGGGGCAGCAGTGACAGCACGCTGCCCTCCACGGTGAGGCCGCCGAAGAGGTAGTGGCCGCCGCCGCCGCTGGCCAGGTACACGTCGTTCCACCCCCCGCCCTCGAAGGTGTAGCCGCCGGTGAGCAGGCCTGTCTCGGCGTGCAGCTCGTTCACCAGGGCGCGGGGAGGAGGCGCGTACGCCGTGGGGCCTGGGCCCCTGGGGCTGGCCTGGGCGGTCAGGCTCGCGCTGAGGAGGAGGGCCAGGGGCAGGGGACGCATGGGGAACCCCCACGATAGCCTGCTTGGGCCCGGTTGCGCCTCCGGTGACGTCACGCCCGAGGCGGGGGCCGCTCAGGAGTGGAGAACGCGCTCGTCGGCGGCGGGGACGGTGTGCAGGGTGAAGGAGAAGGTGCTGCCCTCGCCCAGGGTGCTCTGCGCCTCGATGCGGCCGCCGTGGGCCTGGACGAGCCCCTTGGCGATGGCCAGCCCCAGCCCGGTGCCCCGGCTGACGGAGTCCTTGGCCTGCCAGTAGCGGTCGAAGACGTAGGCGAGCTGCTCGGGGGGAATGCCCTTGCCGGTGTCGCGCACGTAGAGCCGGGCCTCTTCGCCCTGCACCCGGGCGCCCACGGTGACGCGGCCCCCGGCCTCGGTGAACTTCACCGCGTTGCCCAGGAGGTTGCCCAGCACCTGGAGCACGCGGCCCCGGTCACACAGCACGCGCGGCAGCCCGTGGGGCAGCTCCACCACCACCTGGAGCCCATGCGCTTCCGCGAGCGGGCGGATGCTGTCCACCGCCTCCATCACCAGCGCGGAGGTGTCCACCTCGCGCGTGTCCAGCGGAAGCTGCCCTTCCTCCAGGCGCCCCCAGTCGAGCAGGTCCGAGATGAGCCGCAGCGCCCGGTCCGAGGCGTCCCGGATGCGGGTGGCGTGCTTGTGCACGTGCTCGTCCCGGGCCACGTTGGGCCGCTCGCGCAGGAGCAGCGCCGAGCCGAGCTGCACCACGCCCAGCGGGTTCTTCAAGTCATGGGACACGACGGCCAGCAGGTCCTCGCGGGCGCGCGTGGCGCGGCGGGACTCGCCGAACAGGCGCGCGTTGTCGATGGCGAGGCTGGCGCGCTGGCACAGGTCCTCCGCCAGGGCCAGGTCCTCCGGGCCATAGCGGCGCCCCGAGCCCGAGGAGACGAAGGTGACGGCCCCCAGCGAATTGCCCCGCGCCCTCAGCGGGACGATCATGTAGGAGCCGGCCTGGAGCTGGGTGAGGAGCGCGGGGTGGTGCGGCTCGGCGGCCGCGGCGCGCAGGAGCGAGTCCGTCACCGCGGGCACCAGCTCGGACTCCCCGGTGCGCAGCACGCGCAGCAGCCCCACGGGCGCGTCGTGCCGCAGCTCCATGCGCTGGGGCAGGGCGCGGGCGCGCTCCTCCAGCGTCGGGTCCAGGCACGCCACCGCCCTCCGGCACACCGAGCTGCCCTGCTCCAGCGCGTCCACCAGGCACCAGTCGGCCAGGTCCGGCACGGCCAGGTGCGCCAGCAGCGTGTACATGCCCTGCGGATCCGGCGGGTGGGCGAACAGCGTCGTCATCGCCTGGTACAGGAAGGAGCGGCGGCGCTCGGCGGTCTCCACCTCGGCGCGGGCGGCCTGCTCCAGCTCCAGGGCGCGCGCGTACACCGTCTCCGCCTCGGACAGGGGCTGCGCGGTCACCAGCACGCGCAGGGCGCCGCCGGGGCCCGTCACGGGGGCCAACTGAAAGGTATGCAGGCGCAGCCCCTCGGGCGAGGGCCAGGGCAGCTGCAAGGTGCAGGGCATGCCCGTCACCAGCAGGCGGGCGCGCTCCGCCTCCAGCCGGGCGAGCGTCTCCCGGTCCACCTGGAGCTCGCCCCAGCGCTGTCCGGTCAGGGCCCTGGGGGCCAGGCCGAGCACCTGGGCGCCCGAGGCGCTGCACGCCTGGATTTTCCCTGCATCATCGAGCAGGTAGGCAGGTGTCGGCAGGGCCTTGAAGACGTCCGCCCACCCATTGCTCTGCTCATTCATTGCCGTGCTCGAAGTCACCCACACAAGAAGAAAGGCGGGCCTGTTTTGTTCCAGAACATAGCTTTTTGTGGCCCGTCCGCCAGCCTGTCCAGCCCTGCGGGGTGGGGGGATGTCGCCCGCTGGACGGATCATCCCCTGGAGATGAGGCCCGGTCACGCTGGGGGGGCGGCCAGCTCCTTCAGGTGGGCGGCGATGGCGTCCAGCGGGAGCACGGCCTCGGCGAGCCCCGCGGCGACCACCACGCCGGGCATGCCGAAGACGACGGAGGTGGCCTCGTCCTGGGCGAGCACCCGGCCGCCGCCCTGGCGCAGCTCGCGCAGCCCATCCAGCCCGTCCTGCCCCATGCCGGTGAGGATGAGCGCCACGGAGGCGGCGCCGTAGGCGCGCGCGGTGGCCCGGAAGAGGAAGGTGCCCGAGGGGCGGAAGCCGCCCACCGGCGCCGCGTTGGACACCTGGGCCCTGCCGTCGGTCGTCACCCCGAGGTGCCGGTCATCCGCGGCCACATAGACCGTGCCCGGCTTGAGGGGCTCGCCATCCTCGGCCACCTTCACCTTCAAGGGGGTGACGGAGTCCAGCCACCGGGCCATGCCCTCGGCGAAGCCCAGGGCGATGTGCTGCACCACCAGGATGGGCAGGGGGAAGTCCGCGGGCAGCTCCGAGAAGATGCGGTGCAGGGCCGCGGGGCCCCCGGTGGAGGTGGCGATGGCGACCACGGCGGGCCGGGAGCGGGGGCCCGGCGCCACGGCGGGGCGCGGCGGGGGCACGCTGGCGCGCTGGGGCCAGTGCCGCACCACCTTCACCGCGGACATGGCGCGCAGGGTGTCGCGCAGGTGGCGGCTCTCGCGCTCGAAGTCGGGGGACTCGGGGCCCACCAGCTTCTGGAGCACCGCGAGCGCGCCTGCGCGCAGCGCGGACATGGACGTCTGGATGTCGCGCTCCACCAGCGTGGAGACGACCACCACGGGGGTGGGCACCTCCGTCATGATGCGCCGGGTGGCCTCCAGGCCATCCATGTGCGGCATCTGGATGTCCATGGTGACCAGCTGCGGGCGCAGCCGGTGCACGAGCTCCACCGCCTCCAGGCCGTCCCGGGCCTCGCCCACCACTTCGAGGCCAGGGTCCGCGCGGAGGATTTCCACCAGGAGCCTTCGGGCCGTGGGCGAGTCCTCGGCCACCACGACGCGCAGGGGATTGGATGAGGGGGGGACGGTCATAGCAGGCGTCTCAGCGTTTCCAGCAAGTGGGTCTGATCAAAGGTACTCTTCACCAGGTAGGCGCTGGCGCCCGCCTCCAGGCCCCGGGCCTTGTCCTCGGGCCGGTCGCGCGCGGTGACGAGCACCACGGGCAGGCGGGAGAAGCGCGGCGAGGTGCGCACCGTCTCGGTGAGGGCGAAGCCATCCATGCGCGGCATCTCCACGTCGGAGACGAGCGCGTCGGCGCCCAGGAGCTGCAGCCGCTCCCACGCCTCGGCGCCATCGGCGCACGCCACCACCTCGTAGCCGGCCGCCTCCAGCAGGCTCTGCTCCAGCGCGCGCGTGGTGGGCGAGTCGTCCGCGAGCAGGATGCGCTGGCGGGCCTTGCGCAAGGAGAGCGTGGGGAAGAGCGGGGCGATGGGGCGCCCCTCGGCGGCGCGCGTCAGCGAGGCGGGGTGGAGCAGGAGCGCCATGCGCCCATCCGGCAGCACCGCGGTGCCGGAGACATGGCGGGCGCGGCGCACGCGGGGCCCCAGGCCGCGCACGAGCACCTCCTGCTCGGAGAGAACTTCCTCCACGCCCAGCGCGGCGCGCAGGTGGCCCGCGGTGAGCACCACCGCGGAGAGCCGGGCGCGCGGGGCCCCCGCGGTGAGCCCCAGCACCGCGGCCAGCGAGGCGATGGGCACCAGGGCGTCTTCAGCGGGCCACATCTGCCGGCCCTCCACCTCGCGCACCTCGCCGGGGGCCAGCCGCAGCAGCCGCTCCACGCTCTCGGCGGGGAGGGCGAAGCGCTGGCCGCCGGCGCTCACCAGCAGCACGCGCAGGGTGCTCAGGGTGAGCGGCACATCCAGCACGAAGCGCGTGCCCTCGGCCGGACGGAACATGACGTCCACGCTGCCCCGGAGCGACTCCACCTGGGAGCGCACCACGTCCAGCCCCACGCCGCGCCCGGACACGGCCGTCACCTGCGTGGCGGTGGACAGGCCCGGCTGGAAGATGAGCCGGGCGGCGGAGGCGTCATCGGGCACGTCCCAGCCCCGGGCGCGCGCCTGGGCGCGGACGGCCTCGAGGTCCAACCCCCGCCCATCGTCCTCCACGGACACCTGCACGCGCCCTCCCGACAGCCGGGCGGCGAGCGTGACGCGGCCCTCCTCGGGCTTGCCCGCGCGGCGCCGCTCCTCGGGGCTCTCCAGCCCGTGCGCCACGGCGTTGCGCACCAGGTGGAGCAGCGGCTCGCGCAGCCCCTGGAGCAGGGAGCGGTCCAGCTCCAGCGCCCCGCCATCCACCTCGAGCCGCACCTGCTTGCCCGCGCCCCGCGCCACGTCCCGCACGGCGCGCTCCAGGCCCGCACACGCCTCCGCGAAGGGCAGGGTGCGCGAGCGGCGGACCTCTTCATCCAGCCCGCCCACGGCATGGTTCAGCGCGAGCCGGTCCCCGGCGAGCTCCCGGGCGAGCTGCGCCAGGCGCGTCTCCATGCGGCGCGCGGTGGCCTCCGCCGGGCCCTGGAGCTGGGGCCGCAGCAGGGTCATCTCCTCGCGCAGCGCCTCCAGCATCTCCGCGCGGCCCTCCAGCCGGAGGCTCGCCACGCGCAGCTCCCCGCTCCGGGCCAGCAGCGCGTCGAGCTTCTGCGCGGACACCCGCACGGGCAGGGCCTCCGCCACGGCGGGAACCTCCGGGGGCGGCGGCTCCAGGGGCACGGCGGGCTTGGCGGCGGGGGGCGGGATGGGGGCCGGGGTCTTGGGGGTGGAGCGGGCCGTGGCGGGGTGGGCCGCCGCGTTGAGCTGGGGCAGCAGCGCCTCCAGGGGCGAGCCGCTCAGGTCTTGCTTGAGGGCCAGCCGCTGCCGCGCATCGTCCAGCGCGTCGGCCAGGGCGAAGCCCAGCTCGTACACCTCGGGCGGGGTGGGCTGGTCGCGCCGGACCGTGCTCACCACCTCCTCCAGGCCGTGGCAGGCCATCTCCACGAGCGTCAGGCTCACCGCGCGCGAGGCGCCCTTCACGCTGTGCACCGTGCGCAGCAGCGAGGCGATGAGCTCCCCGGCCCGCGCGGGGCTGGAGGCCTTCTCCCACGCGAGCAGGTCGCGGTTGAGCGCGGCGATATGCCCCTCGAGCTCCTCGAGGAACGTGGCCATCAGCGCCTGTGCCAGCTGGTCCCTGTCCATCTAGCGTCCGAACTCGCTCAGCAGGCCCTTGAGCTTGAGCCCCATGGTGTTGAGGTCCTGCACCGCGCGCTCGGTCTGCCGGGTGGAGGAGAGGGCCTGCTGCGCGGACTGGTTCACGTCCCGCATCGCCTGGCGGATCTGCCCGATGCCCGTGGCCTGCTGGTTGGCCGAGGCGGCGATCTGCGCCGCGGTGAGCGAGGCCTGCGCCAGGATTTCCCCCAGCGCCTGGATGGAAGCGCCCGCCTGGCCCACCACCCGGGTGGCCGTCGCCACGCTCTTGGTGCCCTCCTCCGTCGTCATCA
>NZ_JAHXBH010000010.1:0-228767 GCF_020103775.1 Allostigmatella hybrida | reverse complement strand
AACGTGGCGCCGCCGGTCTTGGCCAGCACCTTGGTGATGGCGGCCGTCAGCGACGTCTTCCCGTGGTCCACGTGTCCAATCGTCCCGATGTTCACGTGGGGTTTGTTTCGCTCGAACTTCTCCTTGGCCATGACATCTCCTGGTGTTGCCGACGCGATGGCCGGCGAATCGATCCGCGTAACCTAGAAAAGGTGCTGCGTCGTGCTTCAAAGACACTGAAACGTCAACTGAAATCGCCCGCTGGGCGGCCAACAGGGCCCTTCTCTACCGATTGAGGGCCGACTTGGGCGCGGGCGCGTAGTGGCTGAACTGCATGGTGTAGGTGGCTCTTCCCTGGCTCTTGCTGCGCAGGTCGGTCGAGTACCCGAACATGGCGGCCAGGGGCACCTGTGCCAGGATGCTCTGCACCCCGCCAGGCCGGGGCGCCATGCCCTGAATCTTCCCGCGGCGGCCGTTCAGGTCGCCGATGACGTCCCCCATGAACTCGTCCGGGGTGACGATCTCGCAGTTCATCACCGGCTCCAGCAGCACCGCCTGGGCCTTGTTCACCGCGTCCCGGAACGCCATGGAGCCGGCGATCTTGAAGGCGATCTCGCTGGAGTCCACGTCGTGGACGGAGCCATCGAAGGCCTCCACCTTCACGTCCACCATGGGGTAGCCCGCCACGGGGCCGTTCTGCATGGACTCCGAGACGCCCTCCTTCACCGCCTGCACGAACTCCTTGGGCACCGCCCCGCCGCTCGTCTTGTCCTCGAAGGCGAAGCCCTGGCCGGGCGCGTTGGGCATCACCCGGAGCCAGATGTGGCCGTACTGGCCCTTGCCCCCGGACTGCCGGATGTACTTGCCCTCTGACTCCACCTGCGTGGTGATGGTCTCGCGGTAGGCCACCTGGGGCTTGCCCACGTTCGCGTCGACCTTGAACTCGCGCAGCAGCCGGTCGACGATGATCTCCAGGTGCAGCTCGCCCATGCCCGCGATCAGCGTCTGCCCGGTCTCCTCGTTCGTCCGCACCCGGAACGAGGGGTCCTCCATCGCCAGCCGCTGCAGCGCCTGGATGATCTTGTCCTGGTCCGCCGTCGACTTCGGCTCGATGGCGATGTCGATCACCGGCTCCGGGAACTCCATCCGCTCCAGGATGATGGGGTGCTTGTCGTCGCAGAGCGTGTCGCCCGTGGAGGCCAGCTTCAGGCCCACCACCGCGCAGATATCGCCCGCGTAGCACTCGGTGAGCTCGTCCTTCTTGTCCGCCCGCATCTGCACCAGGCGGCTGACGCGCTCGCGCTTGCCCTTCACCGAGTTCCAGACCGCCGTGCCCGCCTCCAGGCGCCCCGAGTAGACGCGCAGGAACGTCAGCGTCTGCGAGGTGAACGACGGGTCGTTCATGATCTTGAACGCCAGGGCGCTGAACGGCGCCTTGTCGTCCGTCTTGCGCACGTCGTCCTCGCCCTTCGGCGTCTTCCCGTGAATCGGCGGGACGTCCAGCGGGCTGGGCAGGTAGTCCACCACCGCGTCCAGCAGCGGCTGCACGCCCTTGTGCCGGAAGGCGGAGCCACAGAAGACCGGGAAGAGATTCAGCCCGACGCACCCCTTGCGGATGGCACCGCGGATCTCGTCCTCGGTCAGCTCCGTGCCCTCGAGGAACTTCTCGGTCAGCGCGTCGTCCTGCTCGGCGGCCGCTTCCAGCAGCTGCGCGCGAGCGTCCTCCGCCTGGGCCTGGAACTCCTCGGGGATGTCCTGCTCCTCGTAGCGGCTGCCCTGCTCCGCGTCGACGAACACCAGGGCCTTCATCCGCACCAGGTCGATTACCCCGCGGTGCGTGTCCTCGGCGCCCAGCGGCAGCTGCATGCGCACCGGACGGGCGCCCAGCTTCTCGCGGATGGTGCCCACGGACATCTCGAAGTCCGCCCCCACCCGGTCCATCTTGTTGATGAAGCAGATGCGAGGAACCTTGTACCGGTCCGCCTGCCGCCAGACCGTCTCGGACTGGGGCTCCACGCCGTTCACCGCGTCGAAGACGGCGATGGCCCCGTCCAGCACGCGCAGCGAGCGCTCCACCTCGATGGTGAAGTCTACGTGACCCGGCGTGTCGATGATGTTGACGCGGTACTTCTGGTCCTTGCGCGTCCAGAAGGCGGTGATGGCCGCGGAGGTGATGGTGATGCCGCGCTCACGCTCCTGCACCATCCAGTCCGTGGTGGTGTTGCCTTCGTGGACTTCGCCCATCTTGTGGATGGCGCCTGTGTAGAACAGGATCCGTTCGGTGGTGGTGGTCTTCCCAGCATCGATGTGCGCCATGATGCCGATGTTGCGGTAGCGCTCGAGCGGATACTCGCGAGCCATTGCCAGAAACCCCTTCGAAACGGATTGTCAGAGAACTGCAACACCCGGATACGCCTCGCGCATCCGGGTGCATTCACCGCGAGACCCGAAGGCCTACCAGCGGTAGTGCGCGAAGGCCTTGTTCGCCTCCGCCATCTTGTGCGTGTCCTCGCGCTTCTTCACGGCGTTGCCCCGGTTGTTGGCGGCATCCATGATTTCCCCGGCGAGCTTCTCCTGCATGGTCTTCTCACCCCGGGCCTTGGAGTAGGAGATGATCCACCGCATGCCGAGCGCGACCCGGCGGTCCTGACGGACCTCCACGGGCACCTGGTACGTGGCGCCACCGACGCGGCGGCTCTTGACCTCGAGCACCGGCTTGACGTTGTCCAGCGCCTTCTTGAAGGTCTTCAAGGGGTCTTCCTTCGCGCGCTCCTCAATGAGGGCGAAGGCGCCGTAGCACACGCCCTCCGCGATGGACTTCTTCCCCTTGCGCATCAGGTCGTTGACGAACTTGGTGACGAGCCGATCTTGGTACTTCGGATCCGGCAGAATCTTGCGCTTGGCGACTACTCGACGACGAGGCATCTTCTTCCCTTACGCCCCACCCCCGCATGCGGGAGCCCACGGGGCTTCTCGTACTGCATGATGGACAAGAGCGCTCCCCAGGGTGTGGGGTCAGCGTTCCAGTATGACTTCAGGAGGTCGTCGAACGGCTTCAGCTCGGGCGCTTGGCGCCGTACTTGGAGCGGCTCTGCTTGCGGTTGGCCACACCCACGGAGTCCAGCGTTCCACGGACGATGTGGTAGCGGACACCCGGGAGGTCCTTCACGCGGCCGCCGCGGATCATCACCACCGAGTGCTCCTGGAGGTTGTGACCCACGCCCGGGATGTAGGACGTCACTTCAATCCCGTTGGTGAGGCGCACGCGCGCCACCTTCCGGAGGGCCGAGTTCGGCTTCTTCGGCGTGGTGGTGTAGACGCGGGTGCACACGCCGCGCTTCTGAGGGCACTCCTTGAGCGCGGGGCTCTTGCCCTTGATGTTCAACTTCTCGCGGCCCTTGCGGACCAGCTGGCTGATCGTCGGCACTGAGGCTTCCTTCTCGAACGGCCGCCGGTGGACACGCAGGGCGGCACATACAAACCTACAGATTTACAAAAAGGGCCGCGAGTATAGGAAGGGACCTTCCCCTGTCAAGCATCGCCTGTGCCCACGACGAGAGAAACCGTCGGGTAGGAGCGGATCCATTCCTGAAACGCGTGGTCGAAACGCTCCTCTACTCCTCGTGCAGTTAGAAGTCGAGGACCATCACGATCGCGTCCTCACCCTCGTCCGCATAGTAGTTCGGACGCACACCGACCGGGCGGAAGCCCAGGGACTTGTAGAGCCCCAGGGCTGCCTCGTTGCTGCGTCGCACCTCCAGCGTGGCCAGCACGCAGCGCCGCGCCTTGCCCCGCGCCAGCACCTCGTCCATCACCGCCCGGGCCACCCCACGCCGCCGCTGCTCGGGGGCCGTCGCCACGTTGAGCACGTGGACCTCGTCCTGGACGATCCAGAAGATGGCCAGCCCCAGCAGCTTCCGGGTGCCATCCGGCTGCGGCTCCTCCACCAGGAGGATCGTGGACCAGTCGTGGTCCAGCTCCCGCCGCAGCAGCTCCGGCGACCAGGGGTTGCGGAAGGATGCCTGCTCCAGCGCCGTCACGGCCGGCATGTCCTCATGTGTCATCGGCCGGATCAGGAACGGGGATGGCTTCTGCTCCGGTGCGCCCTCTTCCATGCGTCTCATGGCCGTGCCTCCCGGGCGAAGGGCGCCACCCGCCGGACCTGGGCGGAGGCGCGCGCCTGGTTCAACTCCTCGGTGGCCAGGGCGCTGTAGCGCTCCCGGACCAGCTTTTCCCGGAGACGGGCCTTCACGGTGGCGTATCCCTCCGGGTACTCGCTCGCGTGCTGCTGATAATAGCGAAGCAACTCCGCCTCCCCTACTTGCGCCCTCGGCCGGATGCGGCTGTCCAGGATGCGCTCCGCCCGGACACTGCGCGTCAACACCTCGGTCAACTGCCGGAGGTCCGCGCCGTAATGCGCCAGGAACGCCTGGAACCCGGCCTCGGTCTCAAACTGGTCCCGGAAGGCCGCCACCCGCTCGTCGACCTCGGTCTGCTCGGCCGTGAAGGCCTCGAGCCGGTCCGCGCTCAGCACCTGGAGCCGCTGGTTGATCGCCAGCTCGAGCGCTCCCTTGAGCGTTTCCTCATCGAGCGGTGCGGCCGCCGCCTGCATGGCCCCTCGCTGGATGAGCGCCACGCGGGTCTCGAACTCCAGCTCGCTGAGGCTCAGCACCTGGCCTTCGATGATGGCCACCACCCGGTCGGCGATCCGGCCCTCGGAGGGCACCGGGGCCGCCCCGGCGGGCGCCGCCCCTGGAGCCTGGGCCACCGCCAAAGCGGGCACCACCGCCAGCCATCCGGCCAGCAGCCAGGAGGCTCTTCCCGGACGGAGGCTCAGCGCTTCCAGGGCCACTCGCATCGGTGGCCACTCTATACATTCCTCCCACCGGCACGCATCGTGCTGGCACAGTCCCGTAAGCTGGTTACGTTCTTGCAGTCGCGATTTTCCAGGATAGGTCATCAGCAATGGCGGACGACTACTACCAGATCCTTGAGGTTCCTCGGACGGCGTCCGCGGAGGACATCAAGAAGTCCTTCCGCAAGCTGGCCCGCACGCACCACCCCGACGTCAATCCGGGGAACAAGGCCGCGGAGGAGCGCTTCAAGCGGATCAATAACGCCTTCGAGGTGCTCTCGGATCCGCAGAAGCGCAAGCTCTACGACGAGTTCGGCGAGGATGCCGCGAAGCTCGGCTTCGACGAGAAGAAGGCCGAGGCCTTCCGGGCCTACCGTTCCGGCCGGGGCCGGGGCGGCGGAGGAATCCCCTACTCCTCGGCCGGGGGCGCAGGCGTGGGCGCGGACTTCGACCTGGGCGATCTCTTCGGGGAAATCTTCGGCCGCTCCGGCGGCGGGGGCTTCGACATCAACGAGGTCCTCCGGCGGCAAGCCGGGCCTCGCAGCCCGGGCCGCGGGGAAGACATCACCGCCCAGGTCTCCCTCAGCCTCGCCGAGGCCGTCACAGGCACCGAGCGGACCCTCGCCGTCCAGCGCCCCGGCCGCTGCCAGCGCTGCAACGGCAAGGGCGAGGCGGGTGCCACCGGCCCCTGTCCGACCTGCAAGGGCTCGGGCCGCCTGCGCCGCTCCGCGGGCATGCCCTTCTCGGGGGCGTGCCCCACGTGCAACGGCACCGGCCGCGCCGCCGAGCCTTGCCCCGACTGTGGCGGGGACGGCGTCGTCGAGGAGAACACGCGCCTGACCGTGAAGGTCCCCGCGGGCGTTCAGACCGGCTCCCGCGTCCGGCTCGCGGGCCAGGGCGCGGCGGGCACCCGCGGCGGCCCCCCGGGCGACCTGTACCTTGAGACCGAGGTGGCCGAGCACCCCCTGGTGCGCCGGGAGGGGGACGATCTGTACCTGGACCTGCCCATCACCGTCTCCGAGGCGGTGCTCGGCGCCGAGGTGAAGGTCCCCACCTTCCAGGGCGAGGTGACCGTCAAGGTCCCTGCCCTCTCCCAGTCCGGCCGCAAGATGCGCCTCAAGGGCCGGGGGGCCCCCTCGCTCAAGGGGGGAACGGCCGGAGACCTGTACCTCCTGCTCCAGGTCAAGGTCCCCGAGGAGGCCACCCCCGAGGTGAAGGCCGCCGCCGAAGCCCTGGCCCGGGCCTACCCCCGGGACGTCCGGCAGGAGCTGAAGCTCTAGGCTCCCACCCAACCGTCCCGGACGGCCGCCTCCTCTTCCCTGTTGCCTTGACGGGCGCCGC
Organism: Allostigmatella hybrida; assembly: GCF_020103775.1. Taxonomy (NCBI): domain Bacteria; kingdom Pseudomonadati; phylum Myxococcota; class Myxococcia; order Myxococcales; family Archangiaceae; genus Allostigmatella; species Allostigmatella hybrida. The sequence goes on along the minus strand of NZ_JAHXBH010000010.1, from coordinate 222,592 downwards.
GTCCTACACGGCGCCTTCACCTTCTCTCGCCCCTCCCGGAGCACGTTCACATGGGCATCTTCGACATCTTCGGTGGCTCCAGCCCCGAGAAAGCCCTCAAGCTCAAACCCAAGGTGACCCAGAAGTACGGGGATCCGGCCTCGCGGCAGAAGGCCATCCAGCAGCTCGGGGAGATGAAGTATCCCGAGGCCGTCACCGTGCTCCTGGCCCGCTTCACCATCACCGTGGAGCCGCTGACCACGGACGCCGATGAGAAGGAGCACGTCTTCGAGCTCATCAAGGGCTTCGGCAAGGACGCGGTGGCCCCCTTGCAGGACTTCCTCCGCAAGAGCGATCAGGCCGCCTCCTGGGCCCTGCGCCTGCTGGGCGAGTTGCTCTCCGAGTCCGAGGTCATCGGCAGCTGCGTGGACACGCTCACCCACCTGAGCAACCACTACACGCGCGACCCCGAGAAGAAGGTCGTCCTGCTGCACGCCGTCACCGACAAGGAGGATCCGCGCATCGCTCCCGCCGTCCTGCCCTTCCTGGAGGACATGTCGGACGACGTGAAGATCGCCGCCCTCAAGGCGCTGGCCCCCATGAAGCACGAGCCCGCCCGGGAGCCCATCCTCCGGCTGCTCACCTCGGATGACACCGCCCGCCGCGTGCAGACCGCCGCCCTGTCGGCCCTGCACACCAGTGGCTTCGGCGTCCAAGGCTACCAGGACAAGATCCAGGCCCTGCTCGTGGAGCCCTACGTGCTGGACAAACAGGGGATTGTCGTCAAACGGCAAGCCTGACAGCCGCCCCGGGAGGGAGGGCTGTCGGGAAGCCGACATCACCATTGTCCGTTCGGGTGCAACTGCCCGCCTGGGTCATTCCCTCCCGCGCCGTACTTGGAGCAGGATGCTCCGCGTCACCGCCGTTTCCCTGGGGTGCAGGTCTCCTGCCACGAAGCCCCGAGGATCCTCACCGTGCGCTCCAAGAACAAGGGTCCCCGCCTCGCCGAAGTCGTCGAGCTCCGGCCTCAGGTGAAGAAGTCTCCCCCGAAGTCTCCTCCCAAGCGGCCCGCGAAGCCTTTGACTCCTGTCGATGCCGAGGAGGCGGGGCGCGCCCTGCTGGAGATGACGCGCCACCTCACCACCAGCGCCAGCACCACCGAAGTGCTCCGCATCCAGCTGCAGACCCTCTTCAACCTGCTCAAGCCCAAGGTCTGCTACGTCGCCCGCCACTTCCCCGAGCGCAACCAGCTTCACGTCGAGCACGTCCGCGGCCGCTACGATGAGCGCGTGGCCGCCGCCATCCCCAACGAAGGGGTGATTGGCCGCGCCTTCTCCCAGAACGCCGTGCTGCGTGAGGACGAGACCATCGCCGTGCCCCTGGAGGGTCCCCAGGGCGTCACCGGCTGCCTGGCCATCCTCTCGCCCCGGCGCGATGTACCGGACACCCTGCTCAAGGCCCTGGCCGGCCAGCTCACCGCCGCCTACGAAGTCGCCCGCCTCAAGGACGACTCCGCCCGCCGCAACAAGGACCTGCAGACGGCCATCGCGGGCCTCAAGAGCCTGGAGCAGAACCGCGAGGAGCTGCTCGGCAACGTCTCGCACGATCTGAAGAACCCCCTCACCACCATCAAGGCCTACTTGACGCTGGTGGGCCGCGAGAAGCTCGGCTCCCTCACCGATGGTCAGCGCCGCGCGGTGCAGATCTGCGAGCGGAACTCCGACCGCATGCTGCGCATGGTGAACGACTTGCTGCTCATGTCCCGGCTCCAGTCCGGGAAGATGCAGCTCACCCAGCGCGCCTTCGGCATCAAGGCCGTGGCCGAGGAAGTCATGAGGGCCCTGGCCGCCCTGGCCGAGCACACCCAGGTGCGCCTGCACCTGCCCCCCTGCCCCGAGGTGTTCGTCCGCGGCGACCGGGAGCGCATCTCCGAGGCCATCCACAACCTCGTGGAGAACGGCATCCACCAGTGCGAGGAGGGCGGCACCGTCGAGGTGCGCGTCGCCATCGACGAGCAGCTCGCCCTGCTCACCGTGAAGGACACGGGCCCCGGGCTCGCCCCGGACGACCTGGAGCACATCTTCGATCCGTTCTACCGCGCCAGCCCCGGCACCCCCCGCCCCTCGGGCGGCCGGCTGGGCCTGCCCCTGGTGGCCAAGATCCTCGCGCTCCACGGCGGGCGCGTGGATGCCACCAGCGTGGCGGGACAGGGCTCCTCCTTCCAGATGGTCCTGCCCATGTTCGCCGGGGCCATCAGCACCCCGGATCTGACGCAGGCCGCCCCGCGCGCCGGCGGCATCCTCCTGGTCGAGGATGACCTGGATTGCCGGGAAGTGCTCCAGCAGGTGCTCGAGCAGGAGGGCTACCGGGTGATGGCCACCTCCGGCGCCGCCGAGGCCCGCTCCATCCTCTCGCACATCCGCCCGGCCATGGTGCTGCTGGACCTGCGGCTGAGCCAGGAGGATGGGCGCTCGGTGCTGCACTTCATCCGCAGCACCGAGTCCCTGGCGGACGTCGCCGTCTACATCATCTCCGGCGCCAGCGACGTGGCCTCGCTCACCTCGGGCCGGGGCATGGACCGCATCGACGGCTACTTCGAGAAGCCCCTCCAGTTGCCCCGCCTGCTGGACACCGTGGCCAACGTGGTCCGCCCGAGCCGCCGGGGCCCTTCTGCCTCCTAGTGAAGTCCCGCGGGGGAACCCCAAGGAAAGAGGCTGGAAACCCCCGCGCCTCCGCTAGTATCCGCGCCAGCGCATGACGAAGCTGGAAAACCCTGCAGGCGCGGAGGAGTCCATGGAAACTGCGCTGCCACAGGCCACTCACCGGGGAGCGGCCTTGCTGAAGGAAGAGTTCGGGCCGGTCTCCCGGATGCTGGGGGCTCGCTACTTCGACGGGGTGCGCTTTCCCCCCGAGTCCGAGAACGAGCTGCGGGCCCTGCACGGCCGGGGCTTCGTGGTCCACGTCATGCGCACCACCGCGTGGATCAACTTCCTCTACCTGGCCTGGGCCGTGGTGCGGCGCGAGCTGCCGCCCATCCGGGCCGTCGTCAACCTGCGGCCCTGGTTCACCCGCCCCTTCAACCGCACCCTCCAGCGCGGCGCCTTCGCCGAGCGCTTCGCCGAGGCCCAGCAGCGCGGCGGCAGCGGGCTCATCTTCCTGAAGAAGACCGCGCTGATGAACGCCTCGGGCAAGGACATCGAGGACAACCCCTTCCCCGCCCTGGTCGCCATGGCGCGCAAGGCCGACCGGCCCATCTTCCTGGTGCCGGAGTTGTTCGTCTGGGAGAAGCGCCCCGCAAGCCTCAAGCCCGGCATGATGGACATCGTGTTCGGAAGCCCCGAGGCCCCGGGCTTCCTGCACTCGCTGCTGGCCTTCTTCCGCAACTACCGGCGCGCCCAGTTCCGCATCGGCGAGCCCATCGATCTGCGGCGCTTCATCGACGAGAACCCCCAGGACTCCGACGAGGTGCTCGCCCGCAAGGTGCGCAGCTCCCTGCACCACCACCTGGCCCGGGAGACGCGCGCCGTCTTCGGCCCGCCCGCCAAGCCGGCCGAGCGCCTCATCGAGGAGACGCTCCGCGACCGGCAGCTGCACAAGTCGCTGGAGGCGCACGCCGCGGCCACTGGCCGCCGCCCCGAGAGCGTCTACCGGGAGGCCCAGCGCAACCTGGAGGCCATCGCCGCGCGGCCGAGCACCACCGCGCGCGCCTTCGCCGCCCCCCTGCTGGACTGGGTCTTCCAGCGCATCTACGACGGCATCGAAGTCGATGAGGCCGGGCTCGACCGCGCCCTCAAGGCCGCGGGCCGGGCGCCCATCGTCCTGTGCCCCTCGCACAAGAGCCACGTGGACTACCTGGTGCTCAGCTGGGTGCTCTGGAACCGCGGCTACGCGGTGCCCCTGGTGGCCGCGGGCGCCAACCTCTCCTTCTTCCCGCTCGGCCCCTTCCTGCGCCGCTGCGGCGCGTTCTTCCTGCGCCGCTCCTTCAAGGGCGACCCGGTCTACTCGGAGACGTTCCAGGCCTATGTGCGCAAGCTGGTGCACGACGGCGTGCACCAGGAGTTCTTCCCCGAGGGCGGGCGCTCGCGCACCGGCAAGCTGCTGCTGCCCAAGCTGGGCATGTTCACCTGGCTGGTGGAGGCGGTGCTGGCCGGGGCCCGGAATGATCTCTTCTTCGTCCCGGTCTCCATCGACTACGAGAAGGTGGTGGAGTCCGGCAGCTACTCGAAGGAGCTGGCCGGCGGGGAGAAGAAGCCCGAGGACTTCAAGGCGCTGTTGAGCACGCCCAAGGTGCTCACCGCCCAGTACGGCCGCATCCACCTCACCTTCGATGAGCCCCTGTCCCTGGTGGAGCTCATGAAGAGCCGCGGCTTGGATCCCCGCGAGCCCGTCACCGAGGAGCAGAAGAAGGGCCTGGTCCGCGCGCTGGGCAACCGCGTCATGTACGGCATCAGCAAGGTCTCCACGGTGACGCCCCACGCGCTGGCCAGTGCCGCCCTGCTCGCCCACCGCCGCCGCGGAATTACGCAGCGCGAGCTGACCGACCGCATCACCCTGCTGCGCCGCCTCGCCGAGCAGGAGCGCACGCCCCTGTCCAAGACGCTGGACAACGCGCCGAGCGATCCCGAGACGATGGGCGCCATCCGGGATGCCCTGCTCTCGTTCCGCTCCGACGAGATGATCCGCACCCAGCAGGCGCGCGGCGAGGTCATCTACCAGCCCGAGGACGAGCGCCGCGCGGAGCTCTCCTTCTACAAGAACACGCTGATGAACCTGGTGGCCCCGCGCAGCCTCGTGGCCAACGCGCTGCTCGCCGGGGGCACGTCCGACTCCTACGACAGCGTGAAGGCGCGCGCGCTGTTCCTCTCGCGCCTCTTCAAGGTGGAGTTCATCTACCAGGTGGGGCTCACCTTCGACACCATCTTCGCGGACACCGTGGAGCGCATGGAGCGCCTGGGGCTGGTGCTCTACACCGGCACCACGCTCCAACTCGCCCCCGAGCCGCACGCGCGCCCGGACGTCGAGTTCCTCGCGGACCTGATGCGCGACTACCTGGAGTCCTACCTCCTGGCGGCCATGACGCTGAAGGATGTCGCCGAGGGCACGGCGTCCGACCGCAAGACGTTCGTGAAGCTCGCCATGGAGACGGGCCGCGCCGAGTTCCACGCGGGCCGCATCGGCGCCGCCGAGTCCCTGGCCAAGACGACGCTGGAGAACGCCGTGGCCTACCTGCTCGATCAGAAGTTCCTCATCGAGGAGGACAAGAAGCTGAAGCTGGGGCCCGCGGCCCACGAGCCCGCCGCCCGGGCGCACCTCGTCAGCGAGATCCGCACCTACCTGGTGCGAACCTGAGGCCCGCGCCGTCTCAGGGGACGGCGCGGAAGGACGTGCGGAGCTCGTCGGGCAGCGGGTTGCCCTCGTAGTCCGAGAGGATCGTCCGCAGCACCAGCGTGTAGGCCGTCCCGGCCGTGAAGCTGCCCGAGGCCGCGCTCACGGTGACGGTGTACGGCACATCCCCCCGCTCGATGTCCTTGTCCCAGTCCGCGATGGCGGGCATCACGAGCCGCACGGGGATCTCGTCCGCCCCGGCGTACACCGCGATGCCGGGGCGCAGGGTGCGCTCGTCCATCAGCTCTGAGAAGGTGACGCGCACCGTTCCCCCGGCGGACACCTGGCCGTTGGCGGTGGGGTTGATGGACACCACCGAGGGGGGCTGGGTGTCACGCACGGCCAGCAACGGATCTCCAGGCTCCAGGCAGCCGCCCAGGCTCAGCGCGGCGCAGATCAGCAACGGGCGGCGCATCACCGGCATCCCTTCTGCGCGAGGCTGCTCTCCGAGTGGCACTTGAGGCAGGCCCGGTCATTGGCCGAGGCCAGGCGCTTGCACGCGTCCTTGAAGCCGTTCGGGTGGGGGTTGATCTGCCGCCGCGTGGACAGCTCCGAGTGGCAGCTCATGCACGACTCCTCGCGGTGGCAGGAGATGCACTGGCGCATGTCGCGCGAGGCGGCGAGCCCGTGGTGCTGGGGCCCCGGCACCTCGACCCAGGTGTTGTAGTCCGGGTGCACCTTCACGTTGCGCGCGCGCAGGGTGGAGTCCGCATCCATGCCCACGCCCGAGCGCTCGTGGCAGGCCACGCAGAAGGACTGGGCGCGGTGGCAGCTCTCGCAGCGCGAGGCATCCGTGCGCGCCTGCACCGGGTGCAGGGTGATGAAGTCGTTGGGGTGCACCGACAGGGGCTTCTGCAGCGAGTCGTGGCACTGCTGGCAGTAGGAGTCCGAGTGGCACTCCATGCACGTCTGCCGGGACACCGAGGCGCGGGTGCCGTGGTTGAACTCGAAGCGCGGCCCGTGGTCCATGCCCAGGGGGTCGCCCTGGATGGGGCGGAGGATGCCGGAGGTGAAGTTGAGCTGGAGCCGCCCCGAGGCCTGCTTCAGGTGGCAGGAGGTGCAGTCGTTGGTGAGCACGCGCCCGTCATGGCACTCGAAGCAGGTGGCCATCTTGGGCAGTTGCTGCCGGGTGGCCAGCCCCACCTTCGTCAGGTCCCCGTGGCACGCCGCGCAGTCCACCTTCTTGGCCACGTGCTCCTTGTGGCTGAAGTGCAGGTTGGCGTGCGGGAACTCCAGCTTCACCGGTTCCTTGCGCACGGTGGCGTCGAAGCCAGGGTGGCACACGGCGCACCCGGAGGCGGGATCCGTCTTCTCCCCCTTCTGGGCGGCCTCGATGTCGTGGCAGACCTCGCACTCCTCGTGGCCCGGGAGGTTGCGGTCCCGCGAGCTTTCACTGAACCGCACGGAGTCATGGCAGGCCACGCAGTCGGCGCCCGCCGCCAGGTGCTGGCCGTGATCGAACCGCAGGGGGATGTTCTGCGCGGGGTAGATGGCGAGGCTCCGCTCGCGGCCCGAGGCGGCCCAGGCCACCCCGGTCGCGGCGAGGAGAAGGGCGAGGACGCCCAGGACGTTCCGGTGAAGGCGGTGCATTTACAGATTCGCCTTGAGATCGAAGAGGAAGAAGACCTTGGTGTCCGAGTGCGAGAACGCGTTGAAGTTCTGCTCGAGCACCAGCGACAGCCGCGCCGCCTGGCTCAACGCCCGGCTGGCCCACAGCTGCGCCCCGAAGAAGTTTCCCTGCAGCAGGGGGTTGAACGCGTCCTCGACGTTGGCCACCGACACCCGGCCATCCAGGTCCAGGAGCCCCCGGTCGAAGCTGTAGCCGCTGGTGAGGTCCACCCAGAGCTGGTCCCCTCCGTAGCCCCGGCGGTACGTCACGTCCAGCGCCGAGCGCAGGTTCCCGCGCCGCATCGACACGCCCGCGCTGCCGCCCGCGTTCACCGAGGAGGGCTCCCCTTCGGCCTCCAGCGCATCCGCGAGCCGCAGGCTGTCGTTGACCTCGGTGTGGTAGAGGCTGGCCAGGCCCTGCACGTAGAAGCGAAAGGGGCCCACCGGGTAGAAGTCCACGCGCACCCGGCCCTCGTCGCGCGGCGCGAAGGCGAAGTAGTACCAGATGGAGTCCGCGGAGAAGACCGGGGTGAAGCGCAGCGCCTCCACGCTCACGGCGTACAGCGTCTTGTCCAGGCGCACCTGGGCGCGCACCTGCGCGGGCTGCATCTGCAGCATGTCGAAGTCCAGCCCCGCGAGCGCCGACAGGCCCAGCCCCCGGCCGTAGCGGAACTCCACCCCGGCACGCTCCAGGTCCGTCTTCCCGTCCACCAGCGACTTGCGGTAGCCCACCGAGCCGCTGAAGCCCTTCAGGTCCTCCAGCAGGAGCTTCGCCCCGTACGTGGGCGCCAGCGCATCCAGGCTGTCATTGGCGCCCGCGACGCCCTGCTCCAGCCGGCGCGAATCGCTCTCCCGCGTCCCGTCCGGCTGGTACACGGAGGAGCCCAGGAAGCCTGCCCCCCGGACCCACAGCCCGCCGTAGACCTCGGCGCCCAGCCCCAGCCGGGACATGTACCGCAGCCGCAGCCCGTCGAAGGCCATGATGTCCATGGAGTCGACGTAGAGCTGGCGCCCCAGCCGCCCCTCGAAGCCACCCCGCGCATAGCGCGCGTAGGCATGGAGCAGGTCCGCGTCCTCGGTCCGCAGCCCATCGATCTTCTCGGCCTCGCCCCGGGGCAGCCCCAGGTCGGCGTAGACGCGCAGGTTGGACTCGAACCCCAGGTCCTGTCCGGTGACGAGCTCGAAGGCGTTGAAGCCCAGGTACTGGACGATGCGCCGGCGCGGGAGCAGCACCACGTCGTCCGGCGTGGTGCCACGCCAGGCGCGAATCTGGTACGCCTGCGCTTCGGTTCTTGCCTCGATCTGATACGCAGACGCGGATGCGGTTTCAGCCAGCATCAACACCAGCATCAGACTGACGGCCTGGGCTTGGGCCACGGCCCTTCGCATGGGCCACTGCGGTCGAGCTCGGAAGAACATCAAGATGGCGGCATTATAGAGATCCGGCGTTTGGACTGTTCATAAGTTTTCATGAGTTTTTCTCCCGCACCCGAGGTGTTTCCGGTGGACGAGTCTCCCCCTCCGGCGTCCATGAGCCCGCTGGGGGTGGCCCTGGTGGGCCTGGGGCTCGTGCTCTGCCTGTTCCTCACCGCCGGCGCGGGCAGCCAGTTGCTCAACGCGGCCTTTGGCCTGTGGTTCTCGGAGCTCTTCGTCTTCCTGGGCGCCGCCTGGGTGCTCCTGCGCGCCACCCGTCACGAGCCTGTGTCATACACGGGCTTACGGCCCCTGGGCTGGGCCCCCGCGGCCTTCGGCTTCGCGCTGGGTGTGGCCAACTTCTTCGCCCTCGTGGCCCCCATCCAGTTCGCCGCCCAGTCCCTGGCGCCCGAGTGGCTGCGGCAGATGTTCGACGGCAGCCGGATCTTCGAGGGCCAATCCCCGGTGGAGCTGGCCGTCCTGCTGGTGGGGGTCTCCGTCGCGGCCCCGGTCTGCGAGGAGTTCTTCTTCCGGGGGCTGATCCAGAAGGGCCTGCTCGCGTCGTCCCTGTCGCGGGCCGGGGCCGTGGGCGTGACGGCGGTGGTGTTCAGCGCGTTCCACCTGGATCCGGTGGGCTTCATGGCCCGGGTCGAGCTGGGCGTGCTGTTCGGGCTGCTGCGGCTCTACACCGGCTCGCTGTGGCCCGGGATTCTCGCGCACTCGGCCAACAACGTCGTCTCCTCCGTCCTGTTTCTCCTCGCCCGGGAGTTCGATGAGGGGGGCATGGACGAGCGCCCGCCGGTCCAGGGCGTCCTGCTGATCATGCTGCTGGGATGGGGGGCGCTGGCGGGGCTGATCGCGCTCGCGCGCAAGCACCCCGCCCTGTGGGGGGCCCGGCAGGAGCCGCTTCAGGCCCCCAGCCCGGACCGGCCACTGGTCCGGTGGGCCCTGCCCTGGGTCCTGGGCGCGACGCTGTCCCTGGGCGGCCTGGCGCTCGTGGACATGACCGGCATCCGGCTGAACATGATCGACATGAGGCAGCCCCTGCCGAGGCTGAAGGACGATGCGCCCGATGCGCTCCATGCCGAGCGCACCAGCCTGCTGCAGCTCCGGGCCGAGGTTCGGAGCGGGCGCGCCCCACTCCAGGCCTATGCGGAGGAGCGTGCCCAGCAAGCCCTCCGGCACCGCGAGCAAGAGCCCTGAAGCCCCTGCCCCGGACTACTTGAAGCGGTAGGTGGAGACGTTGAAGACCGGGCCCGACATGCCGATGGTCATCACGTCGTGATCGACCTGGCCTTCCACCTCGATGAGCTGACCGTCCTTCTTGATCTTCCGGTCGCCTCCGGCGAGCTGGTAGGTGCGGCCGTCATCGGCCTCCAGCACCCACACGCCCCCTTCGAGGTCGCGGTAGACAACACGCCCGGTCAGCTTCATACCGACTCCTTCTTGAGCATCGCGCGGGCGATGAAGACACAAATGACGGTATTCACCACCAGCCAGGGCACCGCCAGGAAGGTGAAGGGCATGTACGCGAGCCCCGGCGCCTTGGCCCACGCCGCATAGGCCAGGAAGCCCGCGAAGCCGAGCGACAGGCCGCCCAGGGCGGGCCTCAGTCCCCTGAACTTGATGGCGAAGAAGGACAGCACCAGGGGGATGAGCGCGCTGTAGAAGACCGGGTTGGCCAGCTTGCCCCGGCCGAAGATGATGCGCTGCCAGTCCGGAATGGGCAGCGACACCGCGTTCACCACGTCCCCCGCCACCCCCGAGGCACCGCCGAACCAGGAGCGGATGAAGAACACGCCCACCGTGGCCAGGGCCAGCGTCACCAGGAAGCTCGGCGTGGCGAGGATGTTGAAGTAGCCCGGCCGCTCCCGGCTCCGCAGGGTCAGCAGCACGAGCGCCAGCAGCGCCAGCGCCCACCACGCCGCGGGCCACGGGATGAGGGAACCCCCGCCCAGGGCCTCCAGGGACTTCTGCGCGTTGAGGAGCCCATGCCCGTACTGGTCCGTGCGCTCCTGGCCGCTGACCCGGACCGCCCCCGCGTAGAGGGCCTCCTCTACCTCGTCCGGCCCCTGGGCCCCCGCCGCGTAGAGCAGCGCCGCCACCGCCGCCACGTGTGGGGTGGCCATGCTGGTGCCCTGGAACGAGGCGTAGATGGACTGCGATGGATCCCGCGGATCAATCGTGTTCTGCAGAATGCCGCCCTGGTCGCCCTGGCGCTTGTCGCCACCCGGCGCCGCGATGTCCAGCTCCTTGCCATAGGAGGAGTACGGCGCCAGCGCCCCATTGGGGCCCACCGCCGAGACCGCCACCACGCCCGCATAGGCCGCGGGGAACTCGACGCGGGGCCGGGCGGCATTGCCCGCGGCGGCCACCACGGTGACGCCCTTCTTGCGCGCGTACTCCACCGCCGAGGCCATCGCCTGCGAGTGCCCACCGCCACCCAGCGACATGTTGATGACCTTGGCGCCCTTGTCCGCCGCGAAGCGGATGGCGTCCGTGATGTCCGCCGACGTGCCGCTGCCAAAGTGGTTGAGCACCTTCACCGGCATCAGCGTGGCCTCGAAGGCCACCCCCGCCACGCCCTGGCCGTTGTTCGTCGCCTGGGCGATGGTGCCCGCCACGTGCGTGCCATGCCCATGGTCGTCGTTGGCGTGCACATCGTCGTTCACGAAGTCATAGCCCGGAACGAACTTCACGCCCTTCAGGTCGGGCACCTGCTTGAAATCCTCGTAGTCCTCGTAGGCGATGCCCGTGTCGATGACGGCCACCACCACCCCTTTGCCCCGGTTGGAATCCCAGGCCTTGGGCATGCCGATCATCTGCAGGTTCCACTGCTTGCCGTAGTCCGGATCGTTCGGCGCGTAGCTGCTCCGGTACGACATCAGCGGCTCGGCGGCCTCCACGGCCGGGTGCTGGCGGATGCGCGCCAGCGCCCCCTCCACGTCATCCACGCTGACCGCGACCGTGAGCCCGTCATCCAGGCTCTCCACGGAGTTGAACTCCAGGTCCACGCCCCAGTCAGTCTCCCAGGCGTCGAACTGCTCCTTCGTGGTGCCATCCTTGAAGTCCACCACGATGGCGCCGGGCACCACGCTCTCCCCCTCGGCCAGCTCCGGGGACACGGCCGTGGACGGCTCGCGCTGCTCGGGCTGGGCGGTACAGGCCATGGCCGCACCCAGCATCACCCCCACTACCGCTCTCGCCAGGGTCCATCGCACCATTGGGGTACTCCTCATGAGCACAGGGCACACCTTCGCCATCTCCTACGAACGCGTGGCGAAACGATTGGGCCTAAAGCACAGTCTGACCGCTCTGCGGGCTGGCAGGCAAACGCCCCTGCCCTCTTAAAGTTCAGTGAAACCGGGAGGTTGTACGGCATCGGTCACTCGCCGGATAGGCGCTTCAGCCATCCAGAGAGGGCCTTTCCCACCTGAGGCAGGTTCCGCTGGAAGTTGGCCCCCGCGTCGTCGATGACCTCGATTTCTCCCCGCGAGGACTTCCCCACCGCCGCCGTCAGCGAGGCCCGGGGCAGGCGCTTGTCCTCGTCTCCCACCACCACGAGCAGGGAGCGGTCCAATTTGGCCAGCGCCGCGGGCGGCACATCCACGGGGGCGACCAGGCAGACGCCCCCGACGGCCGGATGGCGCGCGAGCAGCTCCAGCGCCACTTGCGCGCCCCCATGGAGCGAGGCCACCGCGAGGTGCGCGCTCTGGGCGTTCTCCAGCAGCACGCGCATGGCCGCCTCGGCGTCCTGTACGAGTGCCTCCCCAGCGCCCACCGAGCCCTGGCTTCCGCCCACACCCCGGTAGTTGAACCGCAGCGTCGGGAAGCCCGCCGTCGCGGCGGCCCACGCCAGCTCCGCGGCGATGACGTGATCCATGCCCCCACCCTCTTCGGGCCGGGGAGGCAGGATGAGCAACGGAGGCCGCTTCGCCCCCCGGTGCGCGGTCCCCTCCATCACCTCTTTGCCCACCGGGATGAGCGTGGACCGCTCAAGAAACTGACCTTTCTGGACCATGTCCCGACACCTTAAGAGGGCCCCACCCGCCCGGCATGCTGAGTCCTTCAAGACCCACTGAACAAATATTCAGAAAAACCGCATTTTCTGATCCAGAAATGATCCTGGGGTGATCCTCCGCAGGCGGACGGTCCCCTCGGGAGGGAGGGGCCCCAGCCCTGCGGAAAGGGGGGTCTTTTGATCCACGCCGTGGCGGGGAAAAAGGGCCTTGGGGGTGGGCGGCTGGCTTCCCCCGGAGGTCTGCTAATGTAGACGGCGAAACCTTTTCGTGTCCCCGGAGACCGAGACCCCATGACCCGAGACGAAGCGGTCCGCCTCGCCCAGGCGTTGCTCGCCGAGACCGGCCAACCCCAGAGCGTTGGCCTCAACCCCCAGGGCTTCGGCGGAGTCGCCATCGAGAACGCGCAGCTCTACTTCGAGTGGCACGACACGGAGCAGGCCTTGGAGTGCAGCGCGCTCATCCACAAGTTCCGGGACACCCCCAAGCCCGGCATCCTCGAGGGCTTCCACCAGGAGGAGAAGTCCGGCACGGACACGGGCGGCGGCACCGTGGACTACGAGCCCGAGAACAAGTCGCTCTTCCTCAGCCGCACCTTCACCCAGGCGCCCCCCAACACCATCTTCGTCGCGGAGATGAAGCGCCTGATGCGCGCCAGCCTCGTGTGGCACGGCGAGGTGCTCGACCGCGTGGCCTCCCGCGTCTTCAAGGGCTGAGCCCCGCCCTCCCCTCCTGACGCACCCCGTCGCACACCGGGAAAGCAACTTTCCTCGCTGGGCGGCGACAATCCCTCCTGAAGCAGTCCTCTTTCTTTTGATTTCTTTGGAGTCCCCATGAATCCCATCGAGCGTGGCCGGAACCTCATCAACCAGGTGCGCACCGGCGCCGAGCGGACGATTGATCGTGCGCAAGAGACCGTTGGCAACGTCGTCGACCAGGCCCGCGGCGTCGCCGCCGAGGGTGGCCGCCGCGTCAACCAGTTCGTGGATGGCTTCGAGAACGCCGCCGTCAAGGGCACTCAGGCCGTTCAGGGCTTCTTCGGCGGTGGCAACCAGCCGGACCGCGTGCACGACGGGCAGTTCGTCGGCGCCGGCGGCCAGACGTTCTCCCCGGACACCGCGCTGAGCGATGTGCCCGCCGTCACCCCGCGCAACAACCCGAACGCCACGGACACCGTCCTCTACGTCAACGGCATCAACACGACGAAGGATGCCCAGGCCAACAGCCTGCAGGCCATCGCGGACACCACCGGCGCGCGCGTCATCGGCATCCACAACGCCACCGAGGGCATGGGCGCGGACCTGGCCCAGTGCGTGAAGGACAAGCTGGACAAGGGCACCAACCCCGCCGTGGATACCCTGGCGGACACGCTCTACAACGAGATCAAGGCGGGCCGGAACGTGCACCTGATGGCGCACAGCCAGGGCGGCCTCATCTCCAGCCGCGCGCTGGGCGATGTCTACAACCGGCTGCGCGTTGAAGACGGGATGTCCCAGGCGGATGCCCAGCAGGCCATGAGCCACATCAACGTGGAGACGTTCGGCGCCGCGGCCACCCGCTACCCGGACGGCCCGAACTACGTGCACTACGTCAACCGCGGTGACCCGGTGCCGGGTCTCTTCGGTCTCGGCCCGGTTCCGGACTCCTGGAACCCGGTGGCCGACGGCGGCAAGGGCTCGGTGGTGCGTCACTTCAACGAGTTCCACCTGAACCCCATCGGGGCCCACAACTTCGAGTCCGTGTACCTCAACCAGCGCGTGCCGTTCGACCAGGCCCGGACGGGTAACTAGGACTGGCGATGGCGACTGCCCCTCGCAGTGGCCTGGCGGGCCTCCTGAAGTCCTGGGTGGCCGGCCTCGGGCCCGCCGCTCCCGCGGGAATTCCCCTGACGCGGGAGCTGGCGCAGCAGCTGGTGCAGACGTTCATCCACTCCGAGGGGTCCCCCATCAGCCCGGGCATCAACGCCCAGGGCTTCGGGGGGCTCGCCGCCGGAGGGGCCCAGCTCTACTTCGAGTGGCACGAGGACACGAAGGCGCTGGAGTGCAGCGCCCTCGTGTACCGCTTCCGCCAGCCCCCCAAGCCCGGCGTCATCGCGGGCTTCGAGGCCGAGGCCCAGGAGGGCACGGACGCGGGCGGGGGCACGGTGGACTACGAGCCCGAGAACCGGGGCTTGTTCCTCTCGCGCACCTACACGGAAGTCCCCGGCGAGCGCGCCTTCGCCAAGGAGATGCGCCGGTTGATGAAGGCCAGCCTCCGGTGGAACCGCGAGGTGCTGGACCGCGTGGCCTCCCGGGTGTTCCACCCCGAGGAGCTGGAGAAGCGCTGAGCGGCGCGGCCTACACCGCGCCCAGCACGTAGAACTTCAGGTACTTGCCTTCCGGGAACTGCAGGCGGACCGGGTGGTCGGGCGGCTGGTAGCGCTCCTCCACCAGGGCCAGGTCCACGCCCGCCTTGAAGGCCGCCTCCCGCACCGCCCCCATGAAGTCGTTCGGGCTCACGCGCGCCGAGCAGGAGGCCGTGGCCAGCAAGCCGCCCGGCTTCAGCAGGGCCAGCGCCTGACGGTTGAGCGAGGCGTACCCATCGAGGGCCGCCTGCACCGCCTTCTGGCTCTTCGCGAACGCTGGCGGGTCCAGGATGATCAGATCGAAGGTGCGCCCCTCGTCCTTGAAGGACTGGATGATCTTGAAGACGTCCGCGGCGAGGAAGTCATGGCGCTCGGCGGGCAGCCCGTTGCGGGTGAAGTTCTCCCGCGCCAGGGCGATGGCATCCGGGTCCAGGTCCACCGAGAAGACGCTCTTGGCCCCGCCCAGCGCCGCGTTCACCGAGAAGCCGCCGCTGAAGCAGAAGCAGTTGAGCACGTCCCGGTCCTTCGCCAGGCGGCGGATGAGGAAGCGGTTCTCCCGCTGATCCAGGAAGAAGCCCGTCTTCTGTCCGCGCCAGGCATCCACCAGGAAGGTGGCGCCCCGCTCGCGGATGGGGATGAGCTCCGGGGCCTGCGCGCCGTAGAGCATCCGCCCCGTGCCCCGGCCGTCCTCGTCCTCCACGTCGTCCCGGGCGACTTCATCCCGGCCGATGATGCCCTTGAGCTCCGGCAGCGCCGCCTTGAGGGCCTCCACCAGCAGGTGGCGGTAGGGCGTCAGCCCCGCCGAGTACAGCTTGAGCACCGCGTAGCCCGCGTACAGGTCCACCACCACGCCCGGCAGCCCATCCCCCTCGCCGTGCAACAGGCGGAAGCTGTCCGTGTCCGTCAAGTCGATGAGCGAGCGCCGCTCCGCGAGCGCCTGGCGCACCCGCCGCGCCATGAAGCCCGCGTCGATGGTCTCCCGCGAGTCCCGCGTGAGCACGCGCACCGCGATGGCCGAGTGCGGATCAAAGTAGCCCCGCGCGACGAACTTCCCGCCCTCGGTCAGGTCCACCACGCTGCCCGCGGGAATCTTCGGCACCTGCTCCAGGGCCTTGCGGAACACCCACGGATGGCCGGCGCGCAGGTGGCGCCCGAGGCCCCGGGCCAGTTCGAGTCTGACGACGTTCACGGTGTGTCACTCCTGAAGGCGGTCCCGCTGGACGAGGATGGCACGGGCCAGTTCCTCGAACCCGCGTCCCTCGGCGGCCCGGGTGATGAAGGCCGGTGGCGCCTCGATGCGGTCTAGCACGCTCCGGACATTGGCCACACCCACGCTGAGGGCAAAGGCCTGGAACATCGGAGCATCGTTGAAAGAATCCCCGGCATAGACGAAGCGGCCGCCGTCCGGCCGCAGGGCCTGGCCCCAGGCCTCCCGGGCGAAGCGGCGCGTCGCGATGAGCTTGTCGAACCGCCCCAGCCAGCAGTTCACGTGCACCGAGGAGCGCACCGCCGTCACCCCGCGCTCGCGCAGCAGCGCCTCGATGCGGCCTGCGGCGGCATCCCCCAGCCGGGCCTCCTCGTTGTAGTCGATGGCCAGGTCCACCTCGGTGTACGCGCTGTCCGAGGAGAGCTGGGCGCCAGGCACCCGCTTGAGCACCCGGAGCACCTCCGAGCGCAGGCGACGGCGGTTCGCGGCCCTCTCCGAGGGGGCCTCCAGGTACACCTTGCGCAGGCGCCCCCCCTTCCGGAAGAAGAAGAGCCCGCCGTTCTCCACGATGACCCCGTCCACGGGCAGCGTGCGGGCCCAGGCCTCGCCCCACCCCGCCGGGCGCCCGCTCACCAGCACCACCTTCAGGCCCGCCTCGGACAGGCGCTCCAGCGCGCGCACCGTCTGCGCCCGCAGCCGGTGGCCCGTGGTGAGGGTGCCATCCACGTCCGTGAACACCCCCTCCACCTGGGAGAGTCCTGCCTCCCGGAGGGGCCGCGGCCGGGAAGGCGCCGTCACATCCCCCCCAGGTTCGCCAGCAACCGCTGCAGGGTCTCCAGCGTGGAGCGCAGCTCCGGGCCCGACAGGGTGTTCAGCGGCACCTTGCGCGTCTTGCGCAGGAACACGTCCAGGCCCGGGTCGCGCCCATACAGGGACTGCGCCACCATCACCGCCTCGGCCAGGAAGCGCGCGGCCCCGGCGGGATCCGTCCCCATCAACCCCTGCGCCCGCTCCAGCCTCACGCCGCACACCGCCCATACTTCGCGGTCATTGATGATGAGCACCTTGCGCTGGTTCACCGCCGACAGCGAGCGCACCAGGGCATCCAGCGCCTCCAGGGGCTCCAGCAGCTCGGCCTTCGTCAGCGTGGAGGCGGCGGCGAGCCGGCCCACCTGGCCCCGCAGCTCGATGATGTGCCGCTTGTCCTGGGCCCGCAGCCCCCGGTAGGCCGCCGTCCGGCCGAACGCGTCCAGCTCGTTCTGCAGCTGCTGGGCATTCCACTGCATGTCCTCGGCCTCGGCCTCGCGCACCTTGTCCAGCCGCACGGCGATGATGCGCGTCAGGTCCGCCACGATGGCCCGCACCGTCATGGCCGCCTTCACGTCCCCCTCGTACCCGGGCACCACCTCCTTGCGGGCCACGTCCACCAGCTGGCTCATGGAGTTGTAGACGAGGTCCCCAATCTGCTCCCGGAAGGTGGTGCGGAACTTCTGGATCTCCGCCAGCAGCACCCACCGGTCGGACACCACGGAGGGGTTGCGCATGGCCTCGCCCAGCTGGGTGACTTCCTGCGCCACCTGGCCCATGGCCTGCCGCAGCGAGGCCGCGGCGTTGCGCGTCTTGTGCTGATCCGCCGTGGGCGCCACCGGCGGCGGCGTCCCTGCCTGCGGCCCGGGGAACTGCTGGCGGATGACCGCGAGCAGCGCGTTCACGTCCACCACCGTGTCCCGGATGACGGGCGCCATCGCCTCCCACAGCGACAGGTCCGCCCCCGACTCATCGGTGGAGTCCGTCTCGTACTTCACCACATCCATGTCACTCAGCCGCGCGATGGCCTGCGTGGCGGCGGCGTACACTTTTCTCAGCCGGTCCGCGAAGATCTGATCCGGCAGCGCCTGGAGGATCTGCTCGAGCCTGGGAGAGAGGGGGGCCAGGGAGGGTTCTTCGGACACGGACGGGCACTCTAGACGGTTCCCGTGCGTCCGGGGTCTCGACTTCTCACCCTGTTTGGTTCTAGCAATCGCACGCGAGCCGATATTTCCAGTCCGGAGAGCCGTGTCATGAAGGTCCAGGTCTGCCTCCTCCAGGAGGGCCGGGTGCTCACAGGGGGCGAAGAGCTCCTGGAGCAGCCCGGCACCAAGTGGATCGACGTCCTCACCCCCGGGGAGGAGGGCATGCGCCGGCTCGCCGAGCGCTTCCGCCTCCACAAGCTGGCCGTCGAGGACTGCCTCCACCTGGACCAGCGCCCCAAGCTCGAGGCCTACCCCGAGCACCACTTCGTCGTCCTCCAGGGCTTCACCACCGGCAAGGACATCTGCGACCTGACCCTACACGAGCACCACTTCTTCCTCGGGCCCGGCTGGCTCATCAGCGTTCACGAATTTCCCTTCGATGCCCACGACGAGGTGCGCCGCCGCGTGGAGGCGGACCCCCCGGCGACGCTCGGGCGCGGGGTGGACTTCATCCTCTACATGCTGGCGGACACGCTCGTGGACCGGCAGTTCCCCATCCTGGATGCCTTCAGCGAAGAGCTGGAGGACCTGGAGACGGCCATCTTCGAGCAGCCGGACCGGGCGCAGCTCCAGCGCATCTTCGAGCTCAAGCGCATGCTGGTGCATTTCCGCCGGGTGCTCTCACCGCAGCGGGACGTGGTGGGGCTGCTGTCGCGCGGCGGCATCCCCCTCATTCAAGAGCGCACCACGCTGTACTTCCGGGACGTGTACGATCACCTCATCCGGGTGTACGAGCAGATCGACTCCGGGCGCGACATCCTGGGCAACGCCATGGACGGCTACCTGTCCATGGTGGCCAACAAGACGAACGACATCACCAAGCAGCTCACCATCTTCGCCACCCTCTTCCTGCCCCTGTCCTTCATCGTCGGCTTCTTTGGCCAGAACTTCGATGCGCTCTCGGGGCGCGGCTACTACTACGCGATGTGGAGCTTGCTCGTGGCGTTCCCGCTCGCGCTCGTCGGCTGGTTCAAACACAAGAAGTGGCTCTGAGCCCCCTGGAGGCCCCCGTGCTGACCGTGACCGTGGATGGAGTCCCCCTGCGCTACCGCGACGTGGGCCAGGGGCTGCCCGTGCTGCTGCTGCATGCCTTTCCCCTGAGTGGCGCGGCGTTCGACGCGCAGGTGGCGGCGCTGTCGGGGCGCTACCGCTTCATCGTCCCGGACCAGCGGGGCTTCGGGCAGAGCGGCCTGGGCGCGGGGCCCTCGGAGATGTCCCTCCTGGCGCGCGATGCCCTGGCGCTGCTGGACGCGCTGAAGATCGACACGGCGGTGGTGGGCGGGGTGTCCATGGGCGGGTACGTGGCCATGGCGCTCCTGCGCGAGGATGCGGGGCGGGTCCGGGGGCTGGTGCTCGCGGACACCCAGGCCACCGCGGATGACGAGGCGGGCCGGGCGCGCCGCGAGGCCTCCGCCGTGGAGGCGCTGGACAAGGGCATCGAGCCGCTCGTGCAGACCCTGCTGCCGCGCCTGGTGGCCGCTGGGCCGGATTCGTCCGTGGGCCAGCAGGTGGCCACGCTGATGCGGGCAGCCTCCCCCGCTGCCGTGGCGGCCGCCCAGCGGGGCATGGCCTTGCGGCACGACAGCAAAGATGTCCTCGCGCGCTACGCGGGCCCCGCGCTCGTGGTGGTGGGCGAACAGGACGCGGTGACACCGCTCGACAGGGCGACGCAGCTCGCGGGCCTCATCTCGGGCGCCCAGTTGGAAGTCATTCCGGGCGCGGGCCACCTGGCCAACCAGGAGCAACCCGAGCGGTTCAACGCGGTGCTCGACCGCTTCCTGGGTGCTCTCTCCGTTTAAACAAGTCGAAGGAAGGCCCTCCCATGACCACGCACAAACCGACGCGCAAGCCCATCGTTCTGCCCCCCGGTGGAGGGCGTCAGTATCCGATGGGAAGAATCAGCGCCATGTTCAAGGCCGACTGCGACGAGACGGCGCAGGCCTACTCCATCTCCGAATGGTGGCTCGAGCCGAACACCCAGGGCCCCGGTGCGCACGCGCACCCGGAGGATGATGTGTTCTTCGTCCTCGAAGGCACGATGAGCATCCTGATCGGGGAGAAGTGGCTCGATGCGCCCCCCGGCTCCTTCGTGCTCGTGCCTGGCGGGGTGACCCACGACTTCGAAAACCGGAGCCAGCAGCGCGCAGGGATGATCAACTTCACCCCGGGCGTCTTCGAGCCCGAGATGGAGGGCATCTCCCAGTGGTTCAAGGAACATCCCCCGGGGGATGTGCGCTGAGAGAGCGTCTGACAAGCTCGTGGACGGATTAAGTCTGAGTGGCCGCGGCCGGCCGCGCCTTGACCAGCAGCGAGTGCAGGCTCCGCACGCCGTCCGCGCGCGTCACCTTCACCAGGTAGAGCCCGGGGCTCCAATCCTTCTCCACCGTGAAGGAGAACGTCTCCTGCGCCGGACACGGACGCACGGCCACGTCCTGCACCCGGGAACAGGGAGCGGCCGTGGCCGCCTTTCGCAAGCCGCCATCCCACACCTTGAGGGCCCCCGCGCCGCCGTAGAAGCCCTGGCGGAACACCTCCACGCGCAGGTCCGCGGCGCCCGGCGTCGAGACCTTCACCGTCACGGGCTCACCCCACTGCGCGGAGCTCAAGGAGACGTGGACATCGAGCTCCTCGGGCTTCGCGGGCTTGCCGCGGCGCCAGGAGGCATCTCCCCGGCGGGCCTGCCTGGCCTCGGAGGCCTTGGCGCGAACGAACCGCACCGCCGGTCCTTCAAACCCGGCCTGCCTCCAGGCCACGGACGCGGCCACCGGAGGCTCGAAATGCTCGGAAGGCATGTCCTGAACCGAACACGCCGACAACACCCACACCAACACCCCCCACGGGGTCCACCCCACCATACCCGCCCCCCTTCCCCACTCCCAAAGGGAAGGTAGGCATGGGGGGCAAGCCCGCCAACCGGAGGGCGGACCCGCTGCCCGGGCGCCGCAGGGGGCCTACTGCTCGCAGATGATCTGTTCGCCGGAGGCGGTGCAGCTCCGGCAGGTCTCCGCTTCCACGAGCACCCCCAGCCGGCACTCCAGCACCGCCAGGCCGTCGATCCGGCACAGGCCCCGGCCCTCGGCGCTGGAGCCGCAGTTGTCCCCGGCGAGGTTGGAGGAGGTGTCGCAGCGGATGGTGTCGCCCGACTCCTGGCAGCCCTGCGAGCCCCGGCAGGGAATGGCCCGCCACTGGCCCTGGCGGCACTCCAGGGCCTCGGCCTTGGAGGCGCACACGTAGCCGCCGCCCTCGCAAGACTCCCCATCGGCGGGATCATCCCCACACCCGGCGAGAAGGAGACAGCCCACCAGCGAAAGGAGCGCGCGGAATCGGTTCATGCGAAGGCCGACTATCACGGGCGGCGCGAGGCCGGTCAACCGCCGAGCGTCTCCCGGAAGAACCGCCGGAAGTTTCCCCCCAGGATGCGCTCCACCCGGGCCTCCGGGTGGCGCCGCAGCAGCACCTCGGTGAGGCGGGGCAGGTCCGTCACGTCCCGCATGCCCTTGGGCAGCGCCACCATCCCGTCATAGTCGGAGCCAATCGCCACCCCCTCCTCCCCCATGACGCTCAGCGCATGCTCGATGTGCCGGGCCACATCCTCCAGGGTGTCCCCTCCCAGGTACACGGGCGCGAGGATGATGCCCACCACCCCGCCCCGCTCCGCGATGCACCGCAAGGACGCATCCGAGAGGTTGCGCCACCCACCGCCCGCGCCCCGCACGCCCGTGTGCGAGGAGAAGAACCGCACCGAGGGCGACAGGGTGAACAGCTCCTCCAGGGTGCGCTCGGAGGCATGCGCCACATCCACGCTCATGCCCACGCGCGTCATCTCCTCCACCACCTCGCGCCCCAGCGGGGTGAGCCCCCGGTTGCCCATCATGGGAAACGAGGAGCCGCCCAGCGCGTTGTTGGACAGGTGGGTGAGCCCCATGAAGCGCACCCCGCGCGCGTGCAGCTCCGCGATGCGCGCCACCTGCCCCTCCAGCGCATGGCCCCCCTCCACCCCGAGGATGGCCGACAGGCGCCCCTGCGCGAGGTTCTCCTCCAGGGCCGCCCCGGTGCGGGTCACCGCCACGCGCCCCTCGGAGCGGCCGCAGAACGCCTCCAACTGCTCAATCTGCCAGAGGGCCCGGTGCCACTCGCTGGAGCGGGCCTGCCGGGGCCAGCCTCGCCAGGCGGCGAACACGGGAAAGCCGCCCACGAACGGGAAGCCCCGCGTGACGAGGGTGAAGCACTGCAATTTCACCCCGGCCTCGTGAAGCCGGGGGAAGTCCACGTGCCCCTCCTTGGACCGGACACACAGATCGCGGTTCCACATGAGCGAATCCGCATGACCGTCCGCGATGCACCAGCGCCGATGGAGTTCGTTCACGTCGCTCATGCGGTGCAGTTTCAGGCCTCGGCCTCCGGGGGACAAGGCATCCGCCGGCTCAATCGGGAAGCTGGGCGCCGCCATGGCGCTCCAGGGCCTCGGCGTGAACCTCGGCGGCCTCCTGCTCCGCGTCCCGGGGGCCATAGCAGCGCCCGGTTCCCCCAAGGAAGTGCCAGAGCTCGTTGCGCAGCTCCAGGGCCGTCTGGAACCGCTCGGCCGGGTTGCGCCGCAGCAGCCGCTGGATGATGGCGCGCATGGGGGGGGAGACGTCCCGGGTGGCCCGCTCCACGTGCTCCGGGCGGAAGCGCTCCATGCGCATGGCCATCTGCGGCGGGTTGACCCAGCTCTGCTCCTCGCTGTGCAGCGCGGCCTGCAGCGGCGTGGGAGGCCCCGCCCCCCGCATGGCCAGCTCCACCTCCTCCAGGTCCAACAGGTGCTTGCCCGTCACCAGCTCCAGGAGCACCACGCCGAGGGAAAACAGGTCCGAGCGGGCATCCAGCGGGTGGAGCAGGAGGTACTCCGGCGCCGAGTAGGCGATGTCCCCCTTGAGCAGGGGCCCCACGGTGGCGATGCGCCCCTCCATCCTCGAGAAGGCCACCGCGAAGTCGGTGAGCTTCACGCGGCCCCGGCTGCTCACCCGGATGTTCCGGGGGCCGACATCCCGGTGGATGACGCCCAGGGGGCCCTGGCGGTTGCGCAGCGTGTGGGCATGGTGCAGGGCATCGGCCACCTCCCCCATGACGTAGGCCGCGAACGGCTCGGACAGGGGCCGGCCCCGCATGGCGGCACAGCTCAGCAGCGTCTCCAGCGAGCTGCCCTCCACGTGCTCCATGACGACATGGGGCAGCCCGTCGATGATGCGCACGAGGTAAACCTGGGCGATACACGGGTGGTGAAGCTGGATGATGAGCTGGAACTCCTCCAGGAGCCTCGCGCGGTCAACGGCGCTTCGGGTCCCCTGGAGCCGCTTGATGAGCACCGCGCTGCCCAGGGTGTCGGCGTAGCGGCGCCGCGCCAGCAAGACCTCCGCGTTGTTGCTGTCACCCAGGTACTGGATGAGCTCGTACGAGGTGGCGCCAGCGGAGAAGAGGATGACGGGGTTTGACGGGGACTGCTCGGGGGGTCGGGACATCTCGCGCACTCCTTGGATAGACACACGAAAAGCCGCGCGTGGGACGGCGGGGAGAGCATGCCAACCTTACAGGTATGGCGCCCCGCATCCTACCAGAAATCGCATGCCGCCTTGGAGGGGCGTTATACCTGGCTGGGGAAACGGGGGTGAACCTCATGGGTTTCACCCTACCAGCGGGGGCAGACATCACGAAAAACGGCCCCCGCCGAAGCGGGAGCCGTTGGGAACTGCCCCGTCGCGTTGCCCGAGGGACTACTTGTCCATCACGGGCGAGAGGATGACGACGTCACGGGCCACCATGTCGTCCCCGTCCTTCACGAAGGAGGCGCGCACCTCGGTCCCCTCGTTGAAGTCATCCAGCTCCACCGCGCGGTTGTTCTCCGTCACGCGGGTCTTGTCGTCCGTCTTGAGCTTCAGCTCGGCGTTGGCGTTGCCCGGGACGATGAGGACCAGCGAGTTCCCCAGGGTGGACTGAACCCGGCCCTGGACGGTGGAGCCCGCCGCCAGGCTGCCGGACTCCGCGGCCAGCGCGCTGTCGGCCTCGGCGACGTCCTGGCGCTGCTCGGCGACGTCCTGCTGGGCCTCCGCCACCTCTTCCTGCTCCTCACGCTGGATGTCCGCCCGGTCCTCGGCCGCCTCTTGGCGGATCTCCGCCATGTCCTTCTGGGCTTCCTGCTGGGCCTGGGCCAGGTCCTGGCGCTCGTCCTGCGCCTCGTTGCGCTTGCTGCATCCCGCCGTCAGAGCCAACCCCGTGACCGTGGCCACCGCAATCATGAGCTTCCGCATGAAATGCTCCCCTTTTGTGCCGAGCCGGGGAGCGAGGGCCCCCCAGCGGTTGTGGGCAGAAAGTGGGGGCCTGAATCGGACTTGAGGAGCGCTTGCCAGAAGGGGCGAGGCGTCTCAGGGGAAGCAGCCAGGCGGCCGGGGGCTGGAGGGGCCGCCTGGGCCTTGGCGCGGGCTCAGGGTCCGCCGGTCCCCCCATCGGAGGCGCCGTCACACTCGGGCGCGCCTGCAAGGACCCAGCGGGCCACCAGTTCCCGCTCGGCGTCGGTGGGGGCCGGAAGCCCCGGCGGGGGCATGTTCCGGAAGTCGTAGGTGCGGAGCTTGATGCGCTCGGCCTTGGCCTTGGCCCCCGCGGGCGTTCCCCCCGCCACCTCGTAGTAGTCCAGACGGAAATCGCTTTGGCCGCTCCCGGTGGTCACCTCGCCATGGCACCCCGAGACGCAGTTGGCCAGCATGATGGGCTTGATGTCTTTGCACCAGGTGGGCACGGGCCCGTCCCCGCCATCCGGCGGCTCGGTGCCGCCATCGGCGACGTCGGGCAGTCCCAGTGACTCGCACGTCCGCCCGGCCCCGGCACGGACCGCGACGCACACGTAGGGGTCGGGGCAATCCTGGGCGGCCGCGCAGGTCTTCCCCGCGAAGTCGGTCACCGAGATGGAGCAGCCGGCGAGGAACATCGCGGCGCTGACGCACAGACTCGTAACGGCTCTTGTCATGATGGCTTCAGTTCCCCCCTCCATCCGGGGCACAAGGCAGTGCGCCGCCCGTCACCCACTGCGCCACCCGCGCGCGCTCGGCGTCGGTGGGCTGCGGGCTGAAGCTGCCAGGCGGCATGGTGCGCAGATCAAACGTCCGGGCCTTGATGCGGTCGGCCATCGCCTTGGCGCCCTTCACCCCGCCGTCCTCGGGCTCGTAGTAATCCAGGCGGAAGCCCCTCTGGCCGCTGCTGCTGTTGTCCGCGCCATGGCAGGACGACACACAGGAGGCATTCAGGATGGGCTGCACATCGCAATACGTGGGCACCACCCCGCCGTCACCAGGGCCTCCATCCGCGGGCCCACCGTCACCGGGCCCCGCGTCCACGGAGGGTGGATAGATGAGCTCGCACGTGCGCTGCGCGCCCAGCTCCATGCAGGCGTACGCCTGGGGGCAGTCCGTGTTGGACGTGCACGCCCGGTTCACGGCCTCATCCTGGGAGATGATGCACCCCGCCACCGACAGCACGGTGGCGAGCACCAGAAAACCACCTCTCGACCTTGCGTCCACGGGCGCTCTCAGAAGTGGTAGGTGAGGCTCGCCGCATCCGCAGCGGGCTCGGGGAGGAACTCCAGCAGCAGCCCGTACGCCAGGGTGAGCCCGGCGACCCCGTACATCACGTTGGCGGTCGCGGAGGCAGCGCGCGCCCGGTGCAGCGCCGAGCTGGCCTCGCGGGCCGACTCCAGGCTGTCGGCCCGCCGTGCCTCGCCACGCGCGAAGAAGCCCACGCCGATTCCGCCCAGCAGCAGCGCGCCGCCCGCGGCGAAGGCATAGCGGTGGCCCCGGAGGAAGGGCTCGGGGGAGCGCCGGGGGGCATCCACGGTGGGGACCTGAACCCCCGGCGCGGAAGCGGAAGAAGAGGGCTCGGCCGCCGCGGCGGGCAGGGCCAGCATCAACGCCAGGGCCGAGGCGGCGAGCGGGCGGAGGGCAATGAACATAAGCGGACTATAGCGGGATCCGCCCTGACTTCATTAGATCCGTGTGCGTTGACAGCCAGGGGACACGTATGCTGCGCCTCCCGTGAAGCCCTTCCCTGGAATCCAGGAGCCGCGTCCGCTGGCCCTCGGCGAGATGATCGACCGCTCGGCCACGTTCTGGCGCGCCCACCTCAAGCCCTTGTTCCTGCTGAGCTTCGGCTTCGAGCTGGTCAACTACATCCTCACCAAGACCGTGGTGCTCTCCCTGGAGCGCAGCACCGCCCTGCTCCAGGACAACGCCGCCATCCAGAGCGATCCCTTCGCCGTGCTCGGGGAGGCCGGTGTCGTGCTGGCCACCTCCTCGGCGCTCTGGCTGGTGCTCATCTGGAACTACTGGCTGGCCACCCTGGCCGTCACCCGCTACGTGGTGCCCCACCAGCTCGGGGAGAACGCCCGGCCCTCCGACGGCCTGCGGCGGGGCTGGGCCCAGGTGGTTCCCCTCACGGGCGCCTACTTCCTGTCCCAGCTCTGGGCCCTGGGCGCGGTGCTCCTCATGGTGCTCCCGGGCGCGGTCCTGCTCGGGGTGGGGTTCCTGGTGGCGCGGGACGGCGCGGGGGCCTCCAGCCTCGTGGGCATCGTGCTGCTCTCGGGCGGGGCCCTTCTGGCCTTCCTCGGCTTCCTGGCCGCGATCCTCTGGTACTTCCTGCGCTTCTCGCTGCTGGCCCCGGTGTTCGCCATGGAAGATCTGGGCGCCGTGGCCGCCTTCCGGCGCTCCGGGCGGCTCATCTCCGGGCGCGTCCAGGCCGGGTTCCTGGGCCTCGTGAAGGTCCGGGCGATGATCCTCCTCACCGTCATGTCCGGCATCCTCATCGCCATCAGCTTCGTCTCCGGGCTGCCCGCGTGGATTGTCCGCCTCTCCTACGCCAACCCGTTCGATCCGGCCTCCGTGGCGGCCAACCCCATCCCCCAGACGCTCCTCGTCCCCGTGGAGCTGTTCCAGGTGGTGGGCCAGTCGCTCTTCACGCCGCTCGCGCTCGTCTTCTCCGCCATGTTCTACCTGGACATGCGGATGCGCCGCGAAGGGCTGGACCTCGAGCGCCGCCTCGACGCGCCCCGCCCCACCACCTGATGCCCTCCGTGAGCGCCCCGTGCTGACCTTCGCCCTGCCCCTGCTCCTGGCCTCGCTGCCCTGCACGGACCTGCGGGACGGCGCGCAGCGGCTCGAAGCGCTCGCCACGGCCCCTCCGGAGGAGGCCACCGCCCTCATGAGGGAACTCGCGGCGCGCGCGGGAGGCCTCCCCTTGAGCCTCCCCGAGGACATGCCCCCCGAGGCCCGGGCCCACACGGTGGCCGTCCGGCTGAAGGAAGCCTGTGCGCTCCAGGACGCCGCGGCCCTCCAGGAGCCCGCCCCCGAGGGCAGCCGGGACCGGCTCCAGGCCATCCTGGACCGCCCCGAGTTCGCCCAGGCCCGCCGCCGCAACTCGGACCTCGTCCAGCGCCTGCTCCGGGAGCTGGAGGCCTGGATGGACGGCTTCTTCCAGTCCCGGGGGGCCCAGAGCTTCGCCGTGGCCACCCGGGCGGTGATGCTGGGGCTGGCGCTGGCCGTCATCCTCTGGTGCCTGCTGCGGCTGCGGCGCTGGCGGCGCCCCCCCTCCCAGGTCCCCGTGGCTGCCGCCGGAGCCGCCTCCCCGCTCGAACTCGACTCCCCACGCGAGCACCTCCAGCGGGCCCGGGCGGCGCTCGTCCCGGATCCGCGCGAGGCCATCCGCCAGGGGCTGCTCGCCCTGCTCTCCACGCTGGAAGAGCGGCGCCTGGCGCGTCCGGACCGGGTGAAGACGAACCGTGAGCTCGCCGCCGAGCTGCCCGCCCGCGGCGCCCCCGCCCCCCTCGTCCAGGAGGTGGAGCGGCTGACGCGCTGGTACGACCAGACGTTCTACTCGCTGTCCCCCGTGCCCGCCGAGGAGGCCGCCCGCTTCGTGGAAGACGTGGAGCGGCTGCACCGCTCGCCGCCGGGAGCCCCGGCATGAGGAACCTGCGCACGGCCCTGTTCTTCGGCCTGCTCATCACGCTCGCGGCGGCGCTGGGGCTCGTCGTGCGGCAGGCGCCCCCCGAGTCCACGGTGCCCTCCGTGGACAACCCGGGCCCGCTCGGGCTGCGCGCGCTGTACCTCTATCTAAAGGAGGGCGGTGCCCCGGTGGAGGCCCATCGGGACTCCCTGGAGTCGCTGCCCCCGGACACCCGGACCCTCGTCCTCCCCGCCCCCCAGGCCCGGACCGTGAGCACCGAAGAGGTGGCAGCCCTGGAGCGCTTCGTGCGCGGCGGGGGAACGCTCGTCGTCCTCGTCTCGCACGAGAAGGATCAAGGCCAGCCCGCGCTGTCCCTGTGGCTGGAGCTGGGCCAGGGCCCCCTGCTGCCCACCCGGGAGCGGGGCCTGCCCTCGGACACGCAGGATCTGGGGGGCACCACCCTGGACGTGTGGCTCCCGGCGGGCGCGGTGTCCGGGGTGAAGAACCTCCGGGTCTCCCGGGACCGAGGCGTCACGGTGGGGAAGCCCGAGGCCGTGCCGCTCGCGGGCCTGGAGAACGCCGTGGGGCTGTGGCGGCTGGGCCTGGGCCAGGGCGAGGTGTACGTGGCGGCGGGGGCGGACCTCGCGGAGAACCGGCGCCTGGAGCTGCTGGACAACCTGCGCTTCTGGGAGGCACTGGCCGCCCGGGGGCCGCTGCGCTTCGACGAGTTCCACCACGCCGCAGCGCCGCCCCCGCCCCTGTCCCGGGGCATCTGGGTGTTCGCACTCCAGTGCCTGGCGGTGGGCCTGCTGTACGCGGTGTCGCGGGGCACGCGCTTCGGGGCCCCCAGGCCCCTGCAGCCCGTGCGGCACCGCTCGTCGGTGGAGTACGCCCGCTCGATGGGGTGGCTCGCACGGCGCTCCCGCGTGGAGCGCGAGCTGCTGCCCGAGCTGGCCCACGGCCTGCGCCAGCTCATGCACGAGCGGCTGGGCATCGCGCTCACGCTCTCCGAGGAGGAAGCCGCGCGCCTGCTGGAACAGCGCTGTGGGCTCCCGGCCCCGCACTACCTGGAAGCCCGCGCGCAGCTCGCCCGCGCGCTGGATCAACCGGCCGTGACGCCGCGGGACTATGCCCGCATCGCGGCCCGGTACGCGCGGCTGGAGGATGTCATCACCGGCCGCGCGTCCTTCTCACCCGAGTAGGGCCTGCCGCTGCTACAGGCCCCGGCCCGCCTTGATCATCGCCTCGCCCACGAAGGCGCGGATCTCCTCCACGCGCGCATCCCAGCTCTCGTGGAAGATGCGCTCGGCGCGGGTGCGGTCCGGTCCCGGGCCCTCGGCGAGGCACTCATCCACCTTGCGCACGAAGTCCTCGGTGGACGTGGCGATCTTGCACAGCCCCACCTTGCGCACCTCGGGGATGTCGGTGGAGACCACCGGCAGGCCCGCGGCCAGGTACTCGCGCACCTTCAGCGGGTTGGCGTTGAGCGTCAGCTCGTTGACGGTGAAGGGCATGAGCGCCACATCGAAGGCGCGGCTGTAGCCCGGCAGGCTCGAGTACGGCTTGCGGCCCAGGAAGTGGATGTTGGGCACCTCCTTCATCTTGGAGACGTCGCAGTCGGGCGCCACCTTCCCGATGACGACGACGGAGCCCTCGGGGTGCGCCTTGGCGGTGGCGATCATCGCCTCCTGGTCCACCCAGTCCGCCATCAGCCCGAAGAAGCCGATGATGGGCTTGGGCAGGTTCGCGATGTCCTCCGGGATGGGCGTGGACGCATCGCACGCCTTCACGAAGTGATGGAAGTCCACGCCGTGCCGCACCAGCACGGTGTTGGGGTTCACCTTGGCCTTGTTCTCGCGCAGGCGCTCGGCGGAGGTGATGACGAGGTTCGCGCGGCGCAGCAGCCGCTCCTCCAGCTCCGCGATGTGGCGGCCGTTGGTGTCGCTGAACGCGGAGAACTCATCCACACAGTGGTAGACGACGAACTCCTCGCCGAGCGTGCCCGACACGGGCGCGGAGGCCGGCAGGAAGGACCACGAGATGGGCCGGTGGAAGCGCAGCTTGCGCATCGCGTTCTTCACCTGGAGCCGCAAGAGCTCCCGGTTCGCCCCGCGCACCACCTCGGAGCCGTAGAACGGGATGGCCAGGGGCGCCAGGACGAAGAGGTTCGGCTCCACCTCGCGGATGCCCTCGGTGAAGGACGAGAGCTTCTTCCAGATGCGCTGGAGGTCGTGCGCGTTGGCCTTGGGCGCGCGGTTGCCGATGCTGTTGACCCAGAGCACCCGGTTCTCCCGGGAGAGGATCCGCATGATGTGGACCTTGGACAGCGGATCGCCGTCCCAGTCGTTCGAGAAGACGACCAGATCCCGTCCCCGCAGGGCCCGGCGAGCCAGATCCATGTCTTCAGTGCGCCGCATGTTCCATCTCCTGTTTCCGAAATTGCGAAGGTTGAAAAGGTCAGTACGTGGCCGCCATGGGCCGTTCATCCGCGGGCTGCGAGGCCGCCAGCGCCGCATACAGCTCGAGCAACACGGGCCCCGCGTCGGGCGAGCTCACCTGCGCGGGCCCCTCCACGAGCGCCTGCAGCACCCGCTGGGCCAGCTCCGGCGCCTGCCCGGCCCGGAACAGATAGGTCCCCTCCGGCCGCGTGCACACGTCGCTCGCCACGCAGGGCACCCCCAGCGTCAGCGCTTCGCGCACGGAGATGGAGTCCCCGTCGTGCGTGGTGGGCCGGATGAACGCATCACTCCGCGACATCAGGCCGAGCGCCTCGTCATGCTCCAGCTCGCCCAGGTCCTCCAGCAGCGAGGCCACCCGCGCCTCGCGCGCATCCCGGACGAACTCCGGCGCCTGGGTGCCCGGGCCGAAGACGGCAAGCCCCACGTCCGGACGCTCATTGGCGATCAGCCGCAGCGCGCGGAACATCAACATCCGCCCGTAGACGGGCGAGGGATGGTGGGCCATGACCAGCAGCGGCTTGCGCCGCGCCCGGGCCTGCGCCACGGCGGCCGTCACGGGCCCCGGCTTCACCTGCGAGGCGCAGAAGGCCGGCACCACGAGGATCTTCTCCTCCGCCACCCCGCAGTCCACCAGCGCCTCCTTGATGGCGGGGGACACCGCGACCACCCGCGCGTAGCCCGAGAGGGCCGCACGGGCCAGCAGCCGCCGGGAACGCGCGCCCGCGAGGAAGCCGGGCAGCAGCCCCGAGTGCAGGGTGATGACCCGCGGCGAGCGGGGCCCGGGCACCCCGGCCGCGGCGGCCAGGAGCCAGGACTTCGGGTTGTTGCCGCTGGTGTGGACGTGCACCGTCCACCCAGCGCTCAAGAATCCCGCGAGCCGGAGGCCAAACCCCGCGAGGGACTGGACGGGAAGCACGTCCGGAGCCGGCCGGCCACCCTTCCCGATATCCAGAACCTTCGCTTCGAGGCCTCGGCCGCGAAGAAATTGATGAAGTTGTTGAACGTGAACCGCCACCCCACCGTGCGGCGGCGGGTAATCCCCAATCAGGAGCACTCGCATGACACCCGGCCTTCCCTACTGAAGCGAGTCCTTGGCCGTGTTCGCGCGTTCCTTGATCCGGGGCAGGAGCCCCATCTCGCGCTGGTACGTGGTGAGCGGATCCGGATCCTGGCGGATGACGCGGGCCGGCACCCCGGCGACCACCGTGGCCGCGGGCACGTCCTTGAGCACCACGGCGTTGGCGCCGATGACGGCGAAGTCCCCGATGTGGATGTTGCCGAGAATCTTCGCCCCGGCCCCGATGCGCACGTAGTCACCAATCACCGGAGCGCCCTCGAGGCCCGAGCGGCCCCCCAGGGTGACTTGCTGGGAGATGAGGCAGTGGCGGCCCATCTTCGTGGCCTTGTGGATGACGACGCCGATGCCGCCGTACCCCACCTGCGTGCCCTCGCCGATCTCCGCCTCGAACGGGATGTGCGAGCTGTGCAGATAGTAGATGGCCTTGCGCAGCAGGTTCGGCAGCAGCGGAACCCTCTGAAGGTGCAGCTTGCGCGCCATCCGGTACAACGTCATTGCATCCACGCCCATGACTCCCTCCCCATCCCTTGCAGTGGGGCCAACCTAGGTACCCAGGCATGGGGAGGGAAGTCCTCCCCTGCCGCCTACTGGAGCGTCACCCCGCCCCGCGGGGCCGGAGGCTGGCCAGTACGCGAAGCGGGCGGATCCCCGTCGCGTGCAGCACCGCCATGTATCCAATGACGAACAGCACCCCGGCGATGGCCAGCGGCAGCGCGCGCCAGAGGAAGCCCTCGGGCAGCCCGCCCCACGAGTCCAGCAGCCCGAAGCGCAGCGCGAAGACGCCCGCCCCCGCCGCCACGGCCGACAGCCCCGCCTTGCCCAGCTCGCCCCAGGGGATGACATCCCGGATGGTCAGCGTGCGCTCCGGCGTGGACAGCGCGGCGGGCACCCGGACCAGCAAGGTCGCCTTGCCCACCACCTCCGCCAGCGCCCACGAGACAACGCCGCCCATCATCCCGAAGTAGCGCACCCCCACCCACAGGAGGGGCACCGTCACCAGCGCCTTCACCAGGTAGGACAGGAAGATGGCGCGCGTGTGGCCCCGGGCCCGGAGCACCCCATCCATGGGCAGGATGGAGAGCGCCACGCCCAGCACGCTCACCCGGAAGACGGGCACGGCGGGCAGGAACTTCGCGCCGAACAGCGCCGAGATGAACTCCGGGGCCGCGGCGAAGAGGAACGCGGCGAACGGCAGGAAGACGAAGGCCAGCTTGCCCGACGCCTCGCGGAAGGCCCCCACGGCCTCGTCCAACCGGCCCTGCTTCTCCAGCTCCCCGAGCCGCACCATCAGCACCTCGCTCGTGGGCGTATAAAGGAGGTCCACCACCGGCAGCTGGAAGCAGCCGACCCGGTAGAGCGCGTAGAGGGCGGGCGCCACCGCGCTCGCCACCACATAGAAGTGCGCGTTCTGCTGGGGAATGGACAGCGCCATGGCCGCGCCAAAGGGGGCCGCGTAGGCGAGCTGCTCGCGCATCAGCTTGCCGCTGACGAGCGGCCCCGTGGCGCCCCGGAGCGCCACCCCCCAGGTGGCCAGGTAGCGCAGGCCGGCGAACACCGACACCGCCACCATCATCCCCCACAGGGAGGTGCCCAGCAGACACGGCACCACCATGG
Organism: Allostigmatella hybrida; assembly: GCF_020103775.1. Lineage (NCBI taxonomy): Bacteria > Pseudomonadati > Myxococcota > Myxococcia > Myxococcales > Archangiaceae > Allostigmatella > Allostigmatella hybrida. Next base: position 189,514 of record NZ_JAHXBH010000010.1, on the reverse strand, counting down.
CCGCCGCGCGCAGCGTGTCCGAGGCCAGGTACACCACGGCCGACTGCCGGGTGCGCCCCTGGCTGGTGAGCGACACCTCCAGCGGGAACGAGCCCAGCAGGAGCCCCGTGTACACGGCGAGCGGCAGCCGGTAGTCCATCAGCCGGGGGTTGGAAAACAGCCCCGACACGGGCTCCAAGAGCAGGTAGACGAGCCCCGCGGCCACCACGCCCGCAAGGGACATGAAGAGCATGGTCTGCCCGAGGTAGGGCCGCCGGTGCTCCGCGCGAGGCAGGAAGTAGTAGAGGCTCTGCACCACGCCGAACGGCAGGACGTAGTAGAGCGTCGTCGAGATCAGGAACAGCTGGTAATAGGTGCCGTACTCCTCGAGGCTGAGAACCCGCGCGAGCACGAGCGGGATGGACAGCGTCAGCCCGGCGGTGAACAGCCGGGCCAACACCAGGGGACCCGCCTTGCCCAGGAACGAACTGGACGAGGCGGGCGCCGCCGGGGAAGCGCTCACGTCGCCTCCTGGGGGGTCAGCTCCAGCACGGCCTTGAGGTGGTTGCCGCCGCCCACCACCGGGGCCGATAAGTGCGTGCGCCGCCCCGGCACGGGGTGGCTCATGCCCAGAAGCCCGAAGCAGTCGTCGAACTGGCAGCCCGTGAGCGCCGAGGAGTAATCCCCGAGCGCCCCGATGCTGAAGTTCTCCCACAGCACCTTGCGCTTGAGGGTGAACGGATCGCCCCCAATCCGGTTGAGGAAGTCCTCCGTGGTGACGCCCGAGCGGAACCCGTGCTGCTTGAGCACGCTGATGATCTCATCCGAGTACCAGCCGTTGCAGTACGCGAAGTCCTTCACCTGGATGGGCACCTCGCGCTCGATGGCCTGCTTGGACTCGAGGATCTCCCGCTCCACCACCTCGCGCGGCTCCAGCGTGAGCACCGTGTGGCCCAGGGTGTGGGCGCCGAACTCGAAGCCATCCTGAGCCATGCGCCGCACCTCGTCCCAGTCCATGATGTCGCCCTGCTCGGGCAGGAGGTCCGTGCTGTCCGCCAGCTCCTTCTCCAGGGCCCCGATGACCTCCACGAGCTCGCCCGCCGAGTGCTCGCCGATGAAGTCGTCGAGCGCCGCGGACACCGTCTTCCGGCCGGAGACGATGGGCACCATCAGCTCCAGCGCGGGCCCCGTCAGCGTGCTGAAGTAGGGCTTGATGCGCCGCTGCTTCGCCCGGTTCACCAAGTGGAAGAGCCGGTCGTGGTTGAAGCGCCGGTTCGTCCCGATGAAGTCCGTGGGCAGATAGACGATGGCGGGCACCCCCATCTGCTTGAGGACCGGATAGGCGTACCGGTACACGTCCCGGTACCCGTCATCGAAGGTGACGACGCACAAGTCCTGCTTGGCCACCGCCGCCCCCGTCATCACATCCACGGCCTCCCCCATGGTGGCGAACGCGTAGCCCGCCGCCGAGGCCTCCTCCAAATGCCTCCGGAATGTCTCTTGAGAGATGAGCAGCCCCGGAATGGACCGCTGCAGCTCACCTGTGAAATCCCCGACCACGCGGTGATAACTGACGATCAGGATGCGCCGCCCCCCGGACTGGCCCCGGCGATAGGTCGCCATCGCCTTGCGAAGTCCGCTGTAGTGCAACACCCCGGCCGCCGCCGCCTTCACCGCTCTTCGAACCAGCTTACCCGCGCCCATGACCTCCCCCGTCCATCTGCACTATGCGCAGTCGATTACTTGAACCCGGTCCATTGCATGGGGGATGCCAACGCCAGGGAGGGCATGTGGCACAGAATCCCCCTGAATCCAGGGGCAATGTCCCGCCCCCCAGGGAACACCTGGGGCCAGAGGTTGAAAAACATTCCTATCCCCTCGCAAATGATCCGAGTGGCACTGGAAAAGAGCCGCTGTGAGTGCCGACTTCATGGTCCTCTCCTCCCAGGTGCGCCTGCTTGCTCACCATGCTGGGCACGATAGGCGCCTGCGAAAAGCCGCACACTCGCCCTGCGGTCGCCCTCCAAAGTCCTGAAACCCCGTTTTCTAGGGAGCGGCCCTGCGGCCCTCCCTGGAAAGTCCCAGGGACTGGGTTTCACTGGAGAAGGCGGCGGTTTCCAGTTACGAACACTGCCCCCGATGGACGCTTCCCCTGCTGCGGCGCCCCCCGCGCTCGCCCTTCACGACGTGAGCAAGCGCTATGGCCGCCATTGGGCCCTGGCGCGCCTCACCTATGCGCTGCCCTCGCGGCGCTCCCTGCTGCTCACCGGCCACAACGGCTCGGGGAAGACGACCCTGCTGCGGCTGGTGGCCACCGCCCTGTCGCCCACCGCGGGGCGCGTGGAGGTGCTCGGCCGGGACGCGGTGGCCCAGCGGGATGCCGTCCGGCAGGAGGTGGCCCTGCTGTCCCACACCAGCTTCCTCTATGAGGACCTCACCGCGCGCCAGAACCTGGTGGTGCTGGCGCGGCTCCTGGGCCTGGCCTCGCCGGGGGATGCGGCCGAGGCGCTGCTCACGCGCGTGGGGCTGACGCGGCGCACGCAGAGCCCGGTGCGCCACTTCAGCGCGGGCATGCGCAAGCGCCTGGCCATCGCCCGGCTCCTGATGAAGACCCCGGCGCTGGCGCTGCTGGACGAGCCCTTCGGGGAGCTGGACCCGGCGGGCATCCAGGCCATGGAGGGGCTCATCGGCGAGCTGAAGGCCTCGGGCACCACGGTGGTGCTCGCCACCCACCTCATCGACCAGGGGATGGCGCTGTGCGAGGAACGCCTGCACCTGCAGGAAGGCCGGGCGGTGCCCGCGTGAAGCGCCCCGCCCCCATCGGCCTCCTGAGGGCCACGGGTGTCCTCCTGGGCAAGGATTTGCTCATTGAGTGGCGCACCCGGGCCCGGCTCAATGCCCTGATTTTCTTCGCCCTGGCCACCCTGCTGCTCTTCTCCTTCGCGCTGGGGCCGGACACGAAGCTCCTGGAGCGCAACGCGGGTGGCTACCTGTGGCTGGCCATCCTCTTCGCCAGCACGCTGGCGCTGGGCGAGTCCTTCCGGATCGAGCAGGAGAACGCCTGCCTGGACGGGCTGCGGCTCGCGCCGGCGGATGCCCGGGCCATCTTCCTGTCCAAGGCGGTGGGCAACACGCTGCTCCTGGTGGTGCTCGGCGGGGTGCTCATCCCCGCCATGGTGGCGCTCTACGGGGTGAAGGTGGTGCTGGGGGCGGGCCCCCTGCTGGGCACGCTGGTGCTCGGGTGCATGGCGCTTGCCGCCCCAGGGACCGTGTATGCAGCCATCTCCAGCAACGCCCGGGCACGGGACGTGTTGCTGCCTCTGCTATTGTTCCCGCTCATCGTCCCGGCCCTGCTGGCCTCGGCCAAGGCGATGATGCTGGTGCTCCAGGGAGATCCCATGAATCAGTTGAACTCATGGTTCGGCCTGCTCACCGGCTTCAATCTGATCTATTGGGGACTGGGGTTCGCCCTTTTTCCGCGGGTCATCGAGGACTGACGCATGGGGAAGTTCTTCCGAATCGCACTGCCGCCCATCGCCCTGGGCCTGCTCATCTGGGGCCACTACGTCGGCCTGGCGGTGGCACCGCCCGACCGGGAGATGGGGGACGTGCAGCGCATCATGTACGCGCACGTGCCCGCGGTGTGGATCGCCATGGTGGCGCTGACGCTCAACTTCCTCTGCTCGGTGACGTACCTGTTCAAGCCGAGCTGGAAGACGGACGCGCTGGCGGAGGCCTCGGCGGAGGTGGGGCTGCTGTTCGGCGCGGTGGGCGTGCTGCTGGGCGCCATCTGGGGCCGGCCCACCTGGGGCGTGTACTGGACGTGGGACCCGCGGCTGACGACGGCCGCCATCCTGCTGGTGGCCTACATGGGCTACCTGGCGCTGCGCCGCTTCGTGGAGGACGCGGAGAAGCGCGCGGTGTGGAGCGCCGTGGTGGGCATCATCGCCGCGGTGGACCTGCCCATCATCTGGTTCTCGGTGAAGTGGTGGAGAAGCCTGCACCAGGTGCAGTCGACCCCCCGCACGGTGGACCCGGCCATGATCTTCCCGCTGCGCATCAGCGCCTTCGCGTTCCTGGCCTTCATGATCGTCTTCATCATCTACCGCTACCGCATCGCGATGCACGAGCGGCAGGCCGAGGTGGCGCTGCCGGACGCGCTGCCCACGGATGACCCGGCCTCGCGCCGCTCGGCGGGGGTGGCGTGATGCTCTCCGTCTCGACGCTGATGGTGCTGGCGCAGGCGGCCGCGGGCCAGGTGGGCAGCGGCCGGATTCAAGGCGGCTGGGGCTACGTGTGGGTAAGCTACGGCATCACCTGGGGCGCACTGGCCCTGTATTCACTGTCCCTGTGGCTGCGGCGTCCCAACGCCTCGCCGGGTTCGAAGGAGTGACTGAGTCATGACCCCCCTTGTGCGTAACCGGCTCATCGCCGTGGCGGCGCTGCTCGTGGCAGGCGCTGGCCTTGCCTTCGTGGCCTTCGGCAACATCGGCGAGAACCTCGTCTATTACTGGAGCCCCTCGGAGATGATCGGCCAGGGCGAGCGCGCCTACGGCCCCACCATCCGCCTGGGCGGCGTGGTGAAGCCCGGCAGCATCGAGTGGAACGAGGCGCACACCACGCTCCAGTTCCGCGTGGCGAGCGACCACACGCCGGAGTCCCAGAGCGTGCTGGTGCGCTCCACCGAAGTGCCGCCGCAGATGTTCCGCGCGGGCATCGGCGTGGTGGTGGAGGGCACGTATGACGCCTCGCAGGTGTTCACCTCCAACCGGCTGATGGTGAACCACTCCAACGAGTACCGTCCGCCCAAGGAGGGGGAAGAGCCCCGCAAGTGGCAGGAGACGGTCGAGGGCGCCACCACCGCGTCGGCGGCCACGGGGGCGCGGTGACTGGAACGCTGGGATATGGGCTGGTGCTCGGGGCGCTGGTGTGCGCGGCGTTCGGGGCGTTGGTGGGCCTGACGAGTGGCCTGCGCCGCAGCGAGGCGGGCTTCCCCTGGGTGATGCGCGCCGTGGTGGGCTTCTTCACCTGCATGACGGGCGCGAACCTGGCGATGGTGTACGCGCTCGTCACCGATGACTTCAGCATCCGGTACGTGACGCAGGTGGGCAGCCGCGCCACGCCGCTGCTCTTCAAGATCGTCTCGCTGTGGAGCGCGCTCGAGGGCTCCATCCTCTTCTGGGGCTTCATCATGGCCTCCTTCCTGCTGGCGTTCGCGCTGGTGCACCGCAAGGAGCACCAGCGCTACATGTCGCTGGCGCTGGGCACCATGCTGGCGGTGGGCGTCTTCTTCGCCTTCCTCATCGCGGGCCCCGCGAACCCCTGGGGCGCCGTGTCCCCGGTGCCCGCGGACGGCCCCGGGCCGAACCCCCTGCTCCAGAACCACATCCTCATGGTCATCCACCCGCCCATGCTCTACCTGGGCTACGTGGGCATGACGGTGCCCTTCGGCGTGGCGGTGGCGGCGCTCCTGCGCGGCGAGATTGGCGATGCGTGGATGGCGCCCTTGCGGCGCTGGACGCTGCTGGCGTGGCTGTTCCTGTCCATCGGCATCATCCTGGGCTCGTGGTGGGCGTACGCGGTGCTGGGCTGGGGCGGCTACTGGGCGTGGGATCCGGTGGAGAACGCCTCGTTCCTGCCGTGGCTGACGGCAACGGCCTTCATCCACTCCACCATGGTGCAAGAGCGCAAGCAGATGCTGCGGCTGTGGACCATGAGCCTGGCGCTGGCGAGCTTCATCCTCACCATCCTGGGCACGTTCATGACGCGCTCGGGCATCTTCAACTCGGTGCACTCCTTCACCCAGTCGGACATCGGCCCCACCTTCCTGGTGTTCATCGCCGTGCTGCTGGTGTTCTCCATCATCCTGCTGGCCACGCGCGGCCACCTGCTGGTGGCCCAGGGGCGCATCACCTCCTGGATGTCCCGCGAGACGAGCATCCTGGTGAACAACCTGGTCTTCGTGGCCATCACCTTCACGGTGCTCCTGGGCACGGTGTACCCGCTCATCTCGGAGGCGGTGCGCGGCGTGCGGGTGAGCGTGGGCGAGCCGTACTTCAACAAGATGGCGGTGCCGGGCGGCATCGCGGTGCTCTTCCTCATGGGCGTGGGGCCGATGCTGCCCTGGGGCACCCCGGACAAGGCGGCGGTGCGGCGGCAGTTCCTCATCCCCGCGGGGGTGGGCCTGGTGGTGACGGCGCTCTGCTACGGCCTGGGGCTGCGCGGGGTGTACCCGCTGCTCACCTTCGGCCTGGCGGGCTTCGTCACCGTCATCACCCTGCGGGAGCTGGTGGCGCCGGTGCGCGTGCGCATGACCGAGCGCAAGGAAGGGCTCGTCACCGCCGTGGTGCAGAGCGCCACCAAGGCGCGCCGGCGCTTCGGCGGGTACGTGGTGCACCTGGGCATCGTGGTCATCATCGTCGCGGTGGCGGCCTCGTCCGCGTACGTGACGCACACCTCGGGCACGCTGCGCATGGGCCAGACGATGACGCTGAGCGGCTACCAGCTGAAGTTCCTGGGCATGACGAGCGGCGAGGAGCCGCACCGGGCCTTCACCGCGGCGCGCGTGGAGGTGACGACGCCGGGCGGCCAGGTGGAGGAGTTCCTGCCGCGCATGAACTACTACGAGCGCAGCACGGACCCGGTGGGCACCCCCGCGGTGCGCGAGTCCCCCAAGGAGGACCTGTACGTGTCGCTCATGGCCTACTCGCAAGAGGCGGGCACGGCGAGCCTCAACGTGTGGGTCTTCCCGCTGGTGGGGTGGATCTGGTGGAGCATCCCCATCCTGGTGCTGGGCTCGCTCATCTCGATGTGGCCCTCGCGGCGGCGCGTGGCGGTGTCCACGGCGAGCACGCCCGCAGCCGCGGGCGCGGCGCCCCCGGTGGCGGACGGTGACATGAACCGGGGCGCGGCATGAAAGGGAAGGCCTGGGGAATCACGCTCTCGGCGGTCTTCCTCTGCGGGGCGCTGCTGTACGTGCTGCTCCAGGGCTTCGGGAGAGATCCGCGCGAGGTGCCCTTCATGCTCTCGGGCAAGCCCGCCACGGGCTTCACCCTGCGCGCGCTGGACACCGGCGAGCCCGTGAGCCTGGAGCAGCTCAAGGGCAAGCCGGTGGTCATCAACTTCTGGGCCTCCTGGTGCGGGCCGTGCCGGTACGAGCACCCGGTCATCGAGTGGGGCCACCGCGAGTACGGCGAGCAGGTGCAGTTCCTGGGCGTCGTCTTCGAGGACACCGAGGACAACGCGCGGCGGTTCCTCCGGCAGCTGGGCAGCAACTTCCCCCAGCTGGTGGATCCGCGCTCGCGCGTGGCGGTGGACTACGGCGTGGCGGGAGTGCCCGAGACGTACTTCATCGACGCCCAGGGCATCATCCAGGGCAAGCACGTCGGGCCGATCGATCCCCAGTCGCTCACCACCCGGATCCGCGCGCTGAGCAGCGGGCCCTCGGCGGCGGCGAACCCCTGACCTGAAGCCGGGAGCCCCCGTCATGCACCGCTGTCCGGAGTGCGGCGAAATCGCGGCGGAGCCGAAGCTGCGCTACTGCGAGCAGTGCGGCGCCCGGATGCCCGAGTACAAGATCCCCACGGCGGCGTCCCCGGTGGTGGCCGAGGACGAGCGCACGTCCGTAGAGTCCCTCGGGCCGCCCTATACCGGGCCCCTCTGGCTCAAGCACGTGCCGGGACACTCGCCCAGCGTGCTGGGGGTGTTCCTGCTGCTGGCGGCCCTGGGGCTGTCCATCCTCCCGGCCCTGGCGGGCCTGGGCCCGTTCTGGTCCTTCGTGATGCTGGCGGGCGGCGTGCTGGTGGTGGCCCGGGAGCTGCGCGCCACCGGCGAGGCGCACCCGCTCACCTCCTGGATTCCCGCCTCGCTGCACCCGCCGTTCGTCCCGGCGGCCTACACGGCGCTGGCGGTGGCGTTCGTGCTGCCGCTGCTGGAGCTGAGCCCCCTGCCGCTCCTGTGGATGGGCGGCACGGCGCTGCTGGCCTGGGACCAGTGGGGCAAGGTGTTCGCGGGGCCGGAGGGCTGTGCCCAGCACTTCGAGCCCCGGGCGCTGACGCGAGGCCCCCGGCTGCTGGCGCTGGTGGGGGTGGGCGTGTGCATGCTGGCGCTCTTCTTCACCTGGCTGCCCGCGCCCCGGATGCCCGTCTCCTACGTAGGCCCCTCCTCCTATGGGCCCCTGCGCGCGCAGAACGCGCCCCAGCCCGCCACGGACGTGCTGTACGGGGGAATGCCCAGCGCCCTGAGCGGCCATGAGCTGCCGGTGGCCTCCACGGTGGTGGTGGGGCTCCTGGGACTGCTGGTGTTGCTGATGCTGCGGCCCGAGGTGGAGCGGCCGGAGTGGCTGCGTTTCGTGCCCGCCGGGGTGACGGTGATTGCCCTGACGTGGGCGCTGGTGAACCTGCGCATGGAGGTGGGGCCCATCGCGTTCCTGGTGGGGGTGGTCCCCCTGGGCGTCGTGGCGGTCTTCCTGGCCCTGGGGCGCGACGAGTTCATGACGCCCCAACCCGAGGAGTCCTACGGCGCGGGCGAGGAGGCAAGCGAAGGCGAAGGCGTCTACGAGCCCTCGGAACAGGACTGGCCCTCGGACAACAGCAACGACGTCACGGCGCGGGACGAGGACATGCCCGGCTGAGGGCGGCGGGGCCCCGGCCCCTCCCCTCCTGGCATGCCGGCCGGGAAGAGGCCTCCCCCGGGGAAGGTTTCGCTGTGCAACACTGCGCCTTGGCGCTAGGTAGACCGCGCCCGGGTACCCCCCATGAACGTCACCCTCCTCTCGCTGACCCTCATCGCCGGACTTGCGACCGGCCAATTCGCTCCCCAGCAGGCCGGAAGCGCCCCGCTGGAGGCGCCCCTGGAAGTCCGCGTGCAGAAGCTCGGCAAGGAGCTGCGCTGCCCCATGTGCCAGGGGCTGTCCATCGCGGACAGCTCGTCCTCGGCGGCGCGGGCCCAGCTCGACAAGGTGCGGGAGCTCGTCGCCGAGGGCCGCTCGGACCAGGAGGTCCGCGACTTCTTCGTGGCGCGCTACGGGGAGTGGGCCCTGCTGGAGCCCAAGGCGGAGGGCTTCAACTGGCTGGTGTGGCTGGGCCCGCTGCTGCTCGTCCTGGGCGGCCTCTTCGTGATTCTGAGACAAGTCGGAGGGCCTGCCGCGGCCGCGAACGCCAGCGCCGCCCCCTCCCCTGCCCCCGAGCCTCCGGCGACGACGGCCGCTGAGGCGGAGGATCCCTACCTGCAGGCCGTCCGCCGGGAGATGGAGCAATGACACCACAGACGACCAACTGGTGGCCGGGCATCATCGCCCTGGGCCTGTCGCTCCTGTGCGGACTCACCTACCTGCTGATCCAGCGGAGCAAGGGCGGGAAGGCCGCGCCCGAGCCCCTGAAGGACGGCAAGCAGGACGATCTCGACCGGCGGGCGCAGTCGCTCATCGAGCAGCTCAAGGAGCTGGTGGCGGAGAAGCACAACCTGGCGCCCGAGCAGTTCGCCGCGGAGAAGGGCCGGCTGGAACGCGAGGCGGCAGCAGCCCTGCGGGCCCGGGACGAGCACCGCCAGAGCAAGGCGAGCCCCTCGGGCACGCCCGGTGCGGCGGAGACGGCCCCCGCCCCGGCGGCGGCGCCCACCGGCTTCGCGGGACGGAACCCTCATCTCGTGGGGGCCCTGTGGGGCGCGGGCATCGTCGTCTTCTTCGGAGGCCTGGGCTACCTGCTGGTGTCGGAGCAGCGCCCGCGCGACGACGGCATGGAGGCCACGGGACGGCTTCCGCCCAATGAAGCCGGAGCCCCACAGCCTCCGGCGGGGGGCATGACGCAGGAGGACCAGGCGCTCGCCGAGGCTCAGGAGCGCCTGCGTGCGAACCCGAACGACCTGGAGTCCTCGTCGCTGGTGGCGCACGAGTTCATCCGGCGCCAGCGGTCCGAGGAGGCCGAGCGGCTCACGAACCAGGCGCTCGCCATCGATCCGTTCCACGTCGAGTCCCGGGTGCACCGGGGCGTGCTGCGGGCCATCCGGGGGGACACGGAGGGCGCTGAGGTGGAGCTGCTGACGCTCGCGGACACCTACCCGGGCGCGCAGGAGGCCCTGCTCTTCCTGGGCTTCATCTCGATGCAGACGGGCAGCAAGACGAAGGCGCTGAACTACTTCGAGCGCTTCTCGGTGGAAGTGCCGCGCAACATGCAGCCGCCGCAGCTGGAAGCCGCCATCGCGCAACTCCGCCAGGAAGTCGGCCCGAGGCCCTGAGCCACCGGCTCGATGGCTCCGAAGCGCCTCGTCCTCCATGCCATCCTCCTCTTGGGGATGGCGCTGGTGGGGTGTGCCACGGGACACACCGCGGGCAAGCACGCCCCGGCTGACGCCTTCCTCGCCCTTCAGCAGGCCTCGGGCCTGGAGGAAGACGATTGGCATCCCCCAGATGAGGCGCTGGAGCCCGAGGACTCGCGGGCGCTCTGGAACGCGCTGACACGCTCCAAGCCCACGCTCGCCCGCTTCGCGCCTCGCCGCACCCTTCACGCCTTCCTGCATCCGCTGCTGCCCAAGCACGACTGTCCGGCAGGGCCTTGCAACGCATGGGCACCGTGGAGCTGCGCGACGGCCGACTCATGGCGGGCCCTTTCGAAGTCGGCGCCTTCTACCTCGACAAGGGCGGCGTCTTCTTCACCCCAACCCCCTCGCTCCAAGCAGCCAACGGACTCCCGCTGGGCGAGCTGGGCTTGGAGCACGATGTCTTCAATGCCGCGCTCGATGGGGCCGAGGATGCCTTGGCGGAGATGGTCCTGGCCCTGGGCCACCTGGTCCTCCACCCCATCCGCAGCCTCAAGGACCTGGCACAACTGCCCTCCGCCGTAGCGGCGCTCGTGGCCTCCTCGCCCGAGTACTTCGCCCGCTACAGCGCCCTCCCCCTCCAGGAGCAAGTGCGTGAGGCGGCCCGCCTCTCCACACACCTGCTGACGTTCTATGGCTCCGCCTCGGGCACCGCGGCCCGCATTGGCTCGCTGGGGCCCAGGCTCCCAGTGCTCTCCCTCTCCGCCCAGGGCTCGCTCACCCTCGCGCAGGCCGCCCTCCCGGCTGGCACTCGCGTGACTGCGCTCGGCTCGGGCGCGAGCTCGGTCTACGTGCTCATGGCTCCGGCCAAGCCACCCCGCACGCGCAGCACCGCCCCCCCAACCCAGGAGCCAGGCCAGTGGCGCCGCCGCAAGTTCTCCGGCTCACCGCAGGCCCGGCGATATCAGGAGCAAGTCTCCGGCCGCTCCGCCGATGAGGTGTATTACATCGGCGATGTGGAATACGACGGTTTCCAGAACGGCGTCCTGCTGGAGGCCAAGGCCGAAAACTATCGCCAGTTCTTCGACAAGAACGGACAGCCCTATTACTGGTTTGAGACTTCCGGGAGTTTCAAACAACTGCTCAACCAAGCATTTCGGCAGTCGCAAACAGCCAAGGAGCTCATGGTGCAATGGCACGTTGCTGAACAAGGTGTAGCCACCCTGCTACGCCAGCGGTTCAAGAAGGAGAGACTCTTCAACATCGAAGTGGTGTACACCCCACCCAAACCTTGAGGAGTCAGGCCACATGTCGGAGAAGTATCACGTAGGCGCCTATTGGAAGAAACGGCCGGAAACGGCCTCTGAATGCGCGCGCCGCTTGGAACTTTTCTTTCACATGCTGACAAGGTGCGACGTCTCTCTTCATCAATGGTACACGGAGGGGCGTGCCACCCGCAGCTCACCTGGCACATCCCTCCCGTGGAACGACCGTGAGTTTTTGGAGAAGAGGCTGCTCCAAGGCAGAAATCGAACGGACCTCGGCAAAAAGGTCATACCTGAACTCGGATTCCGGCTGCATGCATGGAATCAACGTCCGGATGGACATTCTACACGCATCAACCTGGTCTGCGGTTGCTACTCGGAGCAAGTCAGCAACGTGTGCCTGCTCTACCCTCCCGTCGAGGGAGAGGCCATGGAACGGATGTTAGCCTTTCCCACGTTGCGCCATGTGTTGGAGAGCATGATCACAGCCTGGGAACCTCAATGGGGATTGGTGACAACACAAGACACGCGCGACGCCCTCAACCCCGACCAAAGCGAGGTGGACATAGGATGGATAACCTATCTTGCACGTGAACAGGGCACCGTCCCCCCATTGCCTGCTCCCGTCAGCATCCAGCCAGTAGGTTCCCTGGGAATGCTCATCATCCTCACCCCTGAGCGCTTCTCGGCCTCCAATCCCGAGCACATCGCCTTGGGCCGCCGCGTCCGCGAACTGCTGGAACGCGCAGGCCTGCTTCGCCGAGCAAGCTGATACAGTTAGAAAGCCTTCATCCAATCTGCAAACTGAAGGCCCGCCCCATGCTCGATTCTTACTATGCCGGAGTTTACTGGCCCTCAAGGCGCGAAAGCCTTGATGAATGCACTCAGCGCACCGTCCTCTTCCTTCGCATGCTGGCCCAGTTGAATCCCTCCTGGACCCAGTGGTACTACGCCGACAAAAGCAGCAAGAGCCCAGAGGGAATCCCTGTACAAGCAGATGACCCAAACGCCCTGAAGACCCTTCTGCTACAAGGAATGAACCGGGCGACGGCAAATAAATCCGCCATTCCAGAGCTTGGTTTTGGCTTCCGTATCTGGAATCAGTTTCCTGACAACCGATCCACTCGTCTGCACATCCGTTGTGGTGGTGACTCAGACGCAGTGGAAAACATGTGCTTGATGACGCCTCCCTCCGAGGGAGAGCTGTCCGAACGCATGGCGGACACTCCGCTCCTGGCTCAAGTTCTTGAGTGCATGGCCACGGCTTGGGACCCGGACTGGGGAGTGGTCAGTACAAACCTCACCTTGAACCTCATCCCCACCACACAAGAGGATGAAACGCGCGTTGGCTGGGTGACCTACATCTCGCGCCGCCGTGGTACCGTTCCTCCTCTGCCCGCTCCCGTCGAAATTCGACCGGTGGGCACCTTGGGAATGGTCATCATCCTCACCCCTGAGCGCTTCTCAGCCTCCAATCCCGAGCACATCACCTTGGGCCGCCGCGTTCGTGAATTGCTAGAGCGCGCAGGATTGCTTCGCCAAGCAGGCTGATACAGCTCAAGCACGCACGCCCCATCTGGCGCATGCCAAGCCCACGCGCCTCTCAGTTCCCTCCACACTTTCCTACCTCCGTTTCTGCCCAACCATGAGCCAATCGCCGATACGAGGCGTCAGAAAAATTCAACAGTCTGCAGAAGCAAGCGGCTGCTCAACTACAAGCCTCAGAAGCCGCACATGTTCGAGTCTTGCTGCACTGGAGCTTAGTTCGAGTCTCGCACAGTTGAGAGGAACCAAACGAACGGCACTCTGAGGGAGCGCGTGGTTCCCATATGGATCCTTGGGGGATTTTGGAGAACCTATGCCTCCCCCAGGGTCGCAGAAACTCCTACGCAAGGCCCCTGTCCGAGCCCAAGTTGGCTACCTGGCAGGTATGGAGTGGCCGCTCGTGCAGTGACACGGCCAACTGGCCTCTGCGGGAGTTCCAGAGGGCGGAAAACTGTTCTGCACGGGCACCGGCCCTGGGTGAGCAAACCCTCAAGGCCACGTTCCGTTGTTGCCTGCCATGATGCCATCCAAAAAGTGCGAAACTCGAACTAAGCTATACTCATGAAGTCGAGGGTTCGCTGCCACCTACCATTAATTGCAATACTGAGGAGATAGTCAAATGGGCGAGACGAAGGTAAGGAAACAGCACTATGTTTGGAGGAAATATCTGGAGGCATGGGCCACTGACGGAAGCGTATGGTGTCGTCGAGGATCTGCTACATTCAACACCGGTCTGATGAATATTGGGCAGGAGCGAGATTTTTACTCTCCACAGCCGCTTACTAATGCAGACAAGCAATTCTTGAGAATGGATGCCGCATCTACAAAAAGACCGGACTTGGTTGAATTTATTGAACAGGAGATTGCGCTTCGAGACGAGATGTTTGCGTTAAACGAGCAGGCAAAGCAGTGGCGCGACATAAGCAGATTAGAAGAACTGGATGCGTTTATCCATAACTCGGAGGAGAAATATCAGGGCCGGATTGAACATCAAGGGATGCCTTTTGTTAATGCTCTCGTAGCTGGAGATATTACATGGGCTAGTAATGACAAAGAATGGAGAAAATTTATTTTATTCTATGCAACCCAGTATTTTCGCACAAAAAGAATTCAAGAAAAGCTCAAGAAGTTTCTTGAGCCGCAAGCGCAGCGGATAGGCTACTCGGTGGACAGGACTTGGCCTATTTCTCGACTTCTAGAAACAGAGAGGCTTGCCAGTGGGATCTATCACCATTGTTCCTTGGTTCTGCTTGAGACCAGCGGGACACTTGAGTTCATCACAGGTGATCAGCCAACATTTAATGCAGAGGCAGTCGAAACCTATTCACTGGACAATATCCCAAATTCCCATGAGCTGTATTATCCCGTATCGCCGAATCGCGCCGTTTTGCTTGTTGAGGGGGAGCGGCGTAGCGCACCCTTAATCCGTGTTGCAACCGAAGCAGAGGTTCTCAGATACAATGAGGTCATTCGCCGCGTTGCCCTTGAGCAGGTGTATGCGCGCACACGTGAGCTTCTGTGATGACACGAAACCGTCTCCTGTTGCTTACCCTCATTTTAACAAACACTCGTGAATGAGAGAATGATTCAGAGAGCGCGCAGGATTTCTTCGCCGGAGGGACCCGGGAATCTTAAATCCTTGAGAGGATCCCTACTGCTGCTCCGAGGTGTTAGGCCTTGGAGGCGCAGGTGCAGGGAAATAACAGGCGCCTTTCCATTCATAATAGCTCTCTCCGCAAGGCGGGGAGGCATGAAGAATCCCTAACCAGCAACCTCCCTGAATGTTACTTTGGAAGCGGCCACACGGCGGTCGGCGTTGGCCGGGCACGGGCTCCTTGGGCATCTCAAGCGCCAGTCCATCCGGACCATTTTCTCGCGACACGCTGGACGCCTGGAGATCCTCCACGGCTGCGTCGGCCACGCCTGTGGTGCCCCCATCTTCTGTCTGAGAGGGAGGCTCTACCAGCGCCGCCAGGTTCAAGTTCCCAGCGAGCAGGATGATGAGCCAAGCCGCCAAGGGCATCAGCACCATGGGACCAAGACACCCGCCACGACGTTCGGAGACGGGCCGATTGACACCCCCAGAGCCCCTGCGCGAATCGCTCGGACGCATCGGCACATCGGCATCTGGCCCAGCAGCCGTTGCTGCGGCCTCCAAAGCGGTGGCCAGTTCACCAGCGCTGCCTCGGTCCTGTGCGTTCTCGGAAAGCATGCGGAGGATGAGCGATTCCAACGAAGGCGCGAGCGGCTTGAGCTGACCGGGAGGCCTCATCACCTCCAGGGTGTCCCGTGCATCATCGCCTACGATCGATGGGTCCGTCGCCAGGGGTGGGTAGATTCCCGTGCACAAGCGATAGGCCGCCACCCCCAAGGCGTACACGTCATCCGCGGGCGTGGCGCGGTAGTGGACATGGGATTCGTGGCGGTGGTCCCAGCGAAAGCTCAGGGCCTCGGGACTGCGGTAGAGCTTCGTGCCGGGGGCCAGCAGCCCCTCGGTGAGCGGCGGAGCCCCTTCCCAGGTGCCGCACCCGAAGTCCATGAGGAAGGCCGTCCCCTCGGGACTCACCAAAATGTTGTCGCCCTTCACGTCCCGGTGGAGCCCCTGGCGGGCGTGGGTGGCCTCCAACGCGCGTGCCACCTGCGCCAGCAGCCTCAGCACCTGGCGTGACGTGAGGGAGCGCTCCTGGCCCCAGTCATACAGCCGGAGGCCCTCCACCCACTGCATCGCCACGTAGGGGTGCGTTTCACCGCGAGGGCTTGCCTTCCAGGTGCCCCGTCCCAGCAGGCGCGGGACGTTCGGGTGCCGGATCCGGCTGAGCAGCTCCGCCTCGCGCTCGAACCGCAGGTCATTCGGGTAGCGTGCCAGCTTGAGGGCCACGGGCTGGGGCAGAAGCCGCCGCGTCCGGCGCACCCGGTACACCGCGCCATAGGTGCCGTACCCGGCGCGGCCTTCCACCTGCCAGGGCCCCAGCCGAGTCCCGTCTGGGAGCGCCTCAGGGATCAACTCGTCCACGGGAGACCTCCAGGAAAAGGCGGCCACAGAGGCCCTCTGGCATCCTACCCATGGGGTTGCCTCGCGTCAGCACCTCTCTTCCGGTTTGACGGCTCCGCCGCCCGTGGGCGAAGTTCCTCCGCACAAGCGCTCCACGCGCCCGCACGTTCGTTGGCTTGGAGAAGCATCGATGCAGTTCGAAACCTGGCTTATTTTTTCCGTCGCCTCCTTCGGCTTGTCGCTGTCTCCGGGTCCCAACAGCCTTCTCGTTCTCACCCACGGCGCGCTCTACGGAAGCCGCAAGACCTTGTTCACCATCTTGGGTGGAACCTTGGGCTTCGTGGTCATCATCGCCCTTTGCATGTTCGGCATCGGGGCACTGATCAAGGCCTCGCTCCTCTGGCTCACGGTGCTGAGGTGGGTGGGTGGCGCCTACCTTGTCTGGCTCGGCATCCAGGTCTGGCGCTCTCCCCCCATTGCCGTCGAAGCCAATACCGGGCCCACCGAGGACAACAACGGCGCGCTCTTTCGCCAAGGCTTTCTCGCCGCGGCGACCAACCCCAAGGGCCTGCTCTTCTTCAGTGCTTTTCTCACTCAGTTCATCGACCCGAACCGCAGCCTGGTGACCCAGTTTGCGGTGGTGGCCGCGACTTTCGCGGTGTCCGAATCCCTCGTCGAGTACGCCTTGGCGAGCGCAGCGAACCGGGTCCGCCCCTGGCTCAGGCGCGTCGGACGGCGCTTCAATCGCGTCTGCGGCGGCGTCTTCGTTGCCATCGGAGCCGTCCTTCCGATCCAGGCATGAGCCGAGCACATCGCCCCGTCCCCCGTGTCCGTGTATAGGGACCCACACCGCGAGTGAGATGGCGGTGTCTGACCTGGAGGCAGGGAATGGGCTCGAAGAGACTCGAACGAAGGATGATTCTCGGCGCAGGCGTGGGTGCGTTGCTGGTGCCGACGCTCGCAAAGAAGGCCGTGGCCGCGCCGCCGGCCCCCAAGGGAGCGGGAACGACGATGGACGATGGCATCTGGCTGAACGAGCCGAAGGTCTGGAAGCGAACCGATGGCGTCCTGGAGGTGACAACGGACAAGGCGACCGACTTCTGGCGTGAGACCCACTATGGCTTCACGCGCGACTCCGGCCATTTCCTGGGGGTTCGCACGGGCGCCAACTTCACGGCGCAGCTTCGCGTCGAGGCAGCCTATGAGCAGTTGTATGACCAAGCTGGCATCATGGTGCGCGTCGACAACCGGCGCTGGGTCAAGGCAGGCATCGAGATGTCCGATGGCCGGGCGATGCTCAGCAGCGTGCTGACCAATGGCAAGTCGGATTGGGCGACGGGGCCCTATGAACACGACTCCCGCTCGTTCTGGATGCGCGCGACGGTGGCCAAGGGGGTGCTGCGGTTGCAGGTGTCGGCCGATGGCAAGACGTGGCCGTTGGTCCGGCTCGCACCGTTCCCGGTGGCCACGGCCTATCAGGTGGGACCGATGTGCTGTACCCCAGAGCGGGCCGGGCTGAGCGTCCGGTTCTCGGAGTTCCGCCTCACGCCTCCGCTCGGCAAGGATCTGCACGACCTGACGTAACGCCTCCGTCAGCCTCTGTTTGCAGAGAGTTGACCTGGGCCTATGCCGCTCCGCGAAACCCGGCAACGGCCATCCGGTTCGATGACGGAGGCTCCATCGTGGGCGCCTACCGCATCCTCTCCAACACCACCTCCGGTCGCGATAGGGACGGACGGCCCGCATCGGGCCGTCCCCCGCACAGCTACCAGCGAGCGCGCCAATTCGCGCCGATGCCTCCTCCTGCCTCGGTCACCCCCGCTTGAGGGAAATGGAGGCGAATACCCGGATGAACTGCCTGCCAACCTCGATTGTTCAAGGACATGCAGACACCCGAGCCGGCGAGCATCCGCATGGCAGCAGCAATCGCTCGCTCTTGGGCGGAATACTCAGGAGGAATCTAGGGCATCGGGCACGCGCTCGCGCGGCGCGTTTCGAAGGACAGCATTACGCCGACCTTGCACGCCTGACATCCTTCCCTCGCCGGGCAATAGCCGATCATGGGCTCACAGCCATCGATTGCCATCTTCCTATCGTACTCAAACTCTGCGAGGCAGTCCTTCCGTTCCTGCGACGGCTCGGCGGGAGGAGTCACGGGCTGGGTCGGAGAGGTGGGAGTAGGCGGCCGGGGCTCAGCCTGCTCAAGAGCCGCCCGGCTCTGACGCCTGAACTCCAGGGATTCGTCGGTGTGGCCGCCAGCATATGCCGGGCGGGTGAGGCCCACGGCGCCCAGAAGAAGCGTGGTCGCGATGAGTGCCATGCTGTAGCGGCGCCCATTGAATGACCTCGTGCTGTGGAGAGTAGGTGGTGTATCGATGCAGGTGACGGACATCCAAGCCATTACTGTCTCCTTATTTGTGAATAGCTTCTGGATGGTGTTTCACCGTCCGTTTTGTGACAGGCCCAAGGAGGACGACGCACAAGAAGGAGAGGGGCGCTGTTAAAGGGGACGAGCTAAACGACCGGCCGTCATTAACCCCAGCGCTCTCTTCGGAGCCATGCGCCGCGGACTTGAGGACGGGTGAGTCCCGCATTCGGCCCCATGTCCTCCCGTCCATGGGGACATGACGCGGCACGGCGAACTGATACCCACCTCCACCTGCGCCGGGGGCCGCACGCCCTGGGGCACCTGGCGGTCCTGTGAGAAGTACTCTGGCGGCCACGCGATGCGCCGTTGCCACGCCCACACCGTTGCAGCCCTGGCGGACCATTGCGCCACGAGCGAAGCCTCATACGGGCATGCGAGGGCCACACTACGCTTCAGTCCTCCCACGGGTGCAAGGAGCCTCCCATGCGCATTGAACTCTTCTCTCTCCGGAACCTCACCGCGGTTTGCCTGCTAGGCCTGACGGCGTGCTCATCCTCCGAGGACGACACAGGCTTCACCAATGATCCAAACGGCGAAGTGCGCGCGCTGGGCGACTTCAAGCAGGGCATCGCCACCTGGTACGAGGCGACGGGCGCGGGGCACTGCGGCTACGACGCGAGCCCCGAGGACATGGACGTGGCCGCGATGAACGCGCCGCAGTTCGCCAACAGCGCGGTATGCGGCTCCTGCGCGGAAGTGGAAGGCCCCAACGGCACCGTGCGCGTGCGCATCGTCGACAGCTGCCCGGAGTGCGCCGCGGGGCACCTGGACTTGAGCGAGCAGGCCTTCGCGAAGATCGCTCCGCTGAAGGACGGCCGGGTGAAGACGCGCTGGCGCCCGGTCACCTGCGCGGTGAAGGGCTCGATGCGCTACCACATCAAGGAAGGCAGCTCCAAGGATTGGACGGCCATCCAGGTGCGCAACCACCGGTATCCCATCTCGAAGCTGGAGCTGCAGGGGCCCACGGGTGACTGGATGGAGATGAAGCGCGAGAACTACAACTACTTCACCGCGGCCCCGCGCGTGGACCTTCGTCCCCTGCGGCTGCGCGTGACGGCCTCGGACGGCCAGAAGCTCGAGGACAGCGTGCCTCGCATCGAGGCGAAGTCGCTCTTCGAAGGCGCGGCACAGTTCTCCTTGAAGCCGTGAGCCCCAGGGTCAGCCCGGCGAAGCGGAGTCCTCGCCGGGCGAAGGGGCCGCCGGTGGCGGCAAGTGCTCGATGCGGCACTCCTTCACGCCGTGGCCCTCCACGGCCGTGACTTCGATGCGGAGCGCGCCATGGCCGACCACGTCCCCCACCCGCGGCGGCCGGCCTAGCTTCGCGAGCACGAGCCCGCTCACGGTCTGCACCTCCTCGTGCGTGAGCTCGAGCCCCATCTGCCGGCCCACCTCATCGAGCCGGCGGATGCCCGCGGCGATGAGGCAGCCCTCCCCATCGGCTCGCAGGACGGGCGCCGTCGGCGTGCCCTCATCGATGTCGCCCACCACCTCTTCGAACAGATCCTCGATGGTGAGCAGGCCCGCCGTCCCTCCTAACTCATCCATCACCACCACCATCTGCGTCTTCTCGCGGCGCATCACTGCCAGCACGCTGTCGAGCGTGGCCGTGCGCGGCACGAAGGGCACCGGCCGCACGTCCCCTTGTGTCAGCGGCTCCCCCGATGCCAGCACGCGCAACAGGTCCTTGATGTGGACCATCCCCACGATGTGGTCCAGGTTCCGCACATAGACCGGGTAGCGCGTGTGGTTCGACTGCCGCAGCACGCCCAGCACCTGCTCGGATGTGGCGCCCAGCGGAATTCCCAGCAGGCGCACGCGCGGCATGGCGGCTTCGCCCGCGGTCCGTCTCCCGAAGGCCAGCAGCTCCTTGAGCACCAGGCCTGCCTCCTGCTTCAGGTGCCCCGCCTGCTGACTCTCCTCGACGACGAAGCGCAGCTCCTCCGAGGAGTGGCCCGTGGAGCCTGAGGTGCGGCGCACGCCCATGAGGCGCAGCACACCGTTGCCCATGGCGTTCAGCACGAAGACCACGGGGAACAACGCCCCACTCACCCACCGGATGGGCGTGCTGATCCACAGCGCCGCGTGCTCCGCCTTGTCCAGCGCGAGCGCCTTGGGGATCATCTCGCCCAGCACGATGTGCAGGTACGTCAACAGCGAGACGGAGAGGATGCTCGCCAGCGTGTGGGCGGCGGCCCACCGCGCGCCCCCGAGCGACTCGAGGAGGGAGCCGATCCACGCGGCCAGCACGTGCTCGCCGTACATGCCGAGCCCGAGGCTCGCGAACGTGATGCCCACCTGCGCGGTGGCGATGTAGCGGTCCTGCTGCTGAGGGTTCTTCAGCAGCTCGAGCACGCGCTGGGCGCGCCGGCTGCCTTTCGCGGCGCGGAAGCCGATGGCGGTGCGGGGCGCCCCCAGCAAGGCGAACTCGGCGGCGACGAAGAACGCATTGACGAGGATGAGCAGCGCGATGATGAGCGGCGCGGCAAACTCATGCATGGGAAGGCTCCATCGCGGGCTTGAGCTCATCGCCCATCCGGCCCAGCAGCTCCTCCAGAACGTCCTCGAGACTCACCAGCCCCTCCACCCTTCCTCCACGGCCCACCACCAGGGCCTGGGTGGCCCGCTTCTCGCGCAGCAACGTGAGCAACTGGTCCGCCCTCACCCCCCGGCGGACCACCGGCAGGGGGCGGAGCACTTCCCTCAGCGGTGGCAGGGAGCCATGGCGGGCAAAGTGGTTCACCAGATCCTTGGTGTGGACGAGGCCCAGCACCTTGTCGAGCGAGCCCTCGTAGACAGGCAGACGCGTGTAAGGGCTCGTGGTGGCCAAGCGCATCACCTCCTCTGGCGAGGTGCGGACATCGAACCCAGCGATGCGCTTGCGCGGCACCATGAGGTCCGCCGCGGAGCGCTCTCCCAGCCGGAGGGCCCGGTGCAGGCGGCGCTGCTCCTCGGAAGCCAGCACGCCGGCCTGATGGCTCTCCTCGATGAGCAAGTCCAGCTCCTCGGGCGAGTGAACGTGGCGATGGCCACCGGGCTTCACCTTGAAGGGGCGCAGCAGCAGAAGCGCACTGCCGTTGAGCACCTTGAGAAAGGCCGCGTACAGCTTGAGCGACAGGCGCATGGGCGGGTACGTCAGCAACCCCGCCTGAAGGGTGAACTGCAGCGCGATCGCCTTGGGAACGAGCTCTCCCAGGAGCACTTGCAGCACGGTGAGCAGCACCAGCACGGAGACCGCCGCCGCCGAGTGTGCCGCCGTGGGTTGCAGACCGCCCAGACGCTCGAACAGCGGAACGAGCTGGAGCGCGACGGTGGCCTGGCCGTAGGCGCCCACGATGAGGCTCGAGAGCGTGATGCCAATCTGGCTGGCGGCCACGTAGCGGTCGAGCTGGGCGCCATCCTGGAGCACCTTGAGGAGCCCCGCGGCGCGGCGGTTGCCCCGCTGGGCAAGCGGCTGAAGCTGCGTCGCCCGGAGGCTTACCGCGGCGAACTCCGCGATGACGTAGAGCGCATTGACGGCGATGAGCAACAGAATGACGAGCCAAGCCATCGGTCCTGGTTCCTCACGCGTACCGGGTGGAGAGCGTTCAGCAACTGCCTCCTTCCACCCTGAGCATCGCTGCCCGGGCCCGACATGGATTGCCCCCCTGTACGTCAGATCAGTCCGCCGCTGGAGCGGCTGGCCTGCCATGAGGCCCATCCAGGCGCCAAGGGCATGTCTGCCTGCCTACCCTCCCAGAAAGGGTGCAGGCCAAGGCAGCATGTTGCTGGAACTCTCCAAGCGGACCCACCTTGCCCCATCAACTCCTTTTGCAAGGTGGGAACCATGGCTGGAATTCGTGGACGGAAGACGGCGGCTCTGGCGGCGGTGGTGTCGGGCCTGCTGCTGGGTTCCGGAGCCTATGCGGGTGACGCGATCAAGGAGGCCCGCGAGATCGGCAAGACGGCCGCCGAGGGCAAGCTCTACGTCGACAAGCTGGCCGTCTTCAACGCCAAGCAGATCGCCATGGGCGAGCTGGCGCTCCAGCAGTCCGAGGATCCCATGGTGCTGAAGTTCGCGCGCCAGCTCGTGCAGAACCACCGCCAAAGCCAGTCGGAGCTGAAGACCTGGGCCGACACCAAGGCCTATGAGCTCTCGTCAATCGACATGTCGGGCACGGGCGGCTCCGGCATCCAGATCGGCTATGACGAGGAGATGAAGGGCAAGGACGGCCGCAAGTACGAGGCCATCCGCGATGCGCAGAAGGACGTGAACGACCTGCGCAAGAAGGAAGGCAAGGACTTCGACAAGGAGTTCCTCTCGAAGGTCATCAGTGACCAGGAGAAGGGCAAGGAACTGCTCGGCGAGGGCAAGGACAAGTACGAGAAGGACGCCGTCTTCAGCAGCCTGCTCAACAAGAACAACGTCACCCTGGAGGGGCACATCGCCAGCGGCAAGCGCATCAAGGACATCATCGACTGACGCGGGCGCCAGAAGAGGTGTTTCTCCGCAGCGGTGCCTGGGGTATATCGGGCACCCTGCAAAAGGAGAATACCTTGTCTAACTGGAAGACCCTGCTGTGCCTCATTCCGGCCCTCCCCCTCCTCGGCGCCTGTGGCGGCACCGAGGCGGCCTCGCTCGCCGGAGAGCCCGTGGACACGCTCACGCCCGCCGTGGAGGCCGCGGCCACCTGGTGGCGGCCTACCCCCGGGACGCGCTGGCAGATCCAGCTCGATGGCACCCTGAACACCAGCTTCAACGTCGCTGTGTACGACGTGGACCTGTTCGACACGCCAGCCTCGACCCTGAGCGCGCTCAAGGCGCAGGGCCGCAAGGTCATCTGCTACTTCAGCGCGGGCTCCTATGAGAACTGGCGTTCGGACGCTGGCAGCTTCCCCGCGGCGGCCCTGGGCAACGCGCTGGATGGCTGGCCCGGAGAGCGCTGGCTGGACATCCGCAACACCAAGGTGCGCGACATCATGCGCACCCGCATCGAGCTGGCCCGCCAGAAGGGCTGTGACGCGGTGGACCCCGACAACGTGGATGGCTACGCGAACGCCACGGGCTTCAAGCTCACCTCCGCCGACCAGCTCTCCTTCAACCGCTTCCTCGCCGCCGAGGCCCATGCGCGTGGGCTGGCCGTGGGCCTGAAGAACGACGTGGGGCAGGTGGCCCAGCTCGTGAACGACTTCGACTTCCAGGTCAACGAGGAGTGCTTCCAGTACGACGAGTGCGAGGAGCTGCTGCCCTTCCTCAACGCGGGCAAGCCCGTGTTCAACATCGAGTACGGCGGCAATTCCCTGGCCCAGCAGATCTGCCCGCAGGCCAACGCGCTCAACTTTGACACGTTGGTGAAGAACCTGGACCTGGACGCGCCCCGCATCTCCTGCCGCTGAGCCGCGAATTGTTCATGTGAGAACCCCCCACTCTGCTTTTCCAGTGAATCCGCCTATTGCTGGACTCCTGACGAAAAGCGAGACTGCCGGCCGAAAGGGGTTCTCACATGAAACAGTTCCTGATTCTGACCGCCCTCCTGGTGGCGGGCGCCCACACACAGCCCGCCCACGCGCAGATGCAGGCGCAGGCCAAGAGCACCAAGCGGGGCATCGCTTACGGCTATCACTCCGCCGCGGACATGACGGCCCTCTCGGCGGGCATCAGCTGGTGGTACAACTGGGCCCCGCAGCCGGAGTCCACGGCCGCCGGCGTGGCCCCCACGGTGGGGGTGACCTTCTCGCCCATGGTGTGGGGCGGAACGCCCAACGCGGACACGCTGTCCGCGCAGATTCCCGCGGGCGCTCAGTACCTGCTGGGCTTCAACGAGCCCAACTTCAAGAGCCAGGCGAACAAGACGCCCAAGCAGGCCGCGGCCCTGTGGCCCGTGCTGGAAGAGGTGGCCCGGCGCAAGAACCTGAAGCTCGTGGCCCCCGCGGTGAACTACTGCGGCGACTGCGTGTCCGAGGACGGGGTGACCTTCACGGACCCCGTCGTCTACCTGGACGCGTTCTTCAAGGCCTGCACCAACTGCAAGGTCGATTACATCGCCGTCCACTGGTACGCCTGCGACGTCAGTGCGCTCAGCTGGTACATCGGCCTGTTCAAGAAGTACAACAAGCCCATCTGGCTGACCGAGTTCGCCTGCGGTGACCGGCCCCACAACGAAATCACGCTGGCGGTCCAGAAGAAGTACATGACGGACGCGGTGAACTACCTGGAGAACGAGCCCGCGGTCTTCCGCTACTCCTGGTTCTCGGGCCGCAACGCGGAGATTCCCAACATCAACCTCCTGGGCAACTCGGGGCAGCTCACGGAGCTCGGCCAGCTGTACGTGAGCCTGCCCACGGCCACGCCCCCCACCACGGACCCCAACAAGCACGTGCCCGTGGCCGCCATGGCCTCCTCCAGCGAGGGCGCCGGCACGGTGGCGGGCAACGCCATCGACGGGAGCCTGAGCACGCGCTGGAGCAGCGCCTTCTCGGACCCCCAGTACCTGATGGTGGACTACGGCGCGACGAAGACCTTCAAGCGCGTGAAGATCCAGTGGGAGTCGGCCTACGGCAAGGAGTACCAGGTCCAGACGTCCGCCAATGGCACCACCTGGACGACGATCTACTCGACGTCCACGGGGGACGGCGGCGTGGATGATCTCACCGGGCTCAATGGCAGCGGCCGGTACCTGCGCATCCATGGAACGAAGCGCAACACCCAGTACGGCTACTCCATCTTCGAGGTGGAGGCCTACGGCGGGTAACTGATGACGATCGAGGCCAGCGCGCCGAGGATGTTCTCCGTGCCGTGCTTGCCAATCAGAGCGCCCGCGCCCAGCTCCACCGCTGGGCCGGGCTTGACCTTCACACCGCCCGAGAGTTCCAGGGTCCGCTCCGCCTCCAGCTCGGCGTGAACCTCCCCCACCGGGCAGATCCACCCGGAGCCCAGCACCACGCCCAGGCCCAGCTCCGCGCGCGGCTTGAGCGGCTGATGCCGGGCGTGGGCCACACCGGGCGCGAGGTCCGCGCTCAGCCCCAGCCAGCCCACCTGCTGGAAGGCCAGGAACCGCGCGGCCAGGGTCCACTGGTTGTCGCTGAACGCGGCCCGGGAGAACACGGCCTGGAGGCCCGAGGAGAGCGCGAACCCCCGCGCGGCCGAGTCAACGAACCCGTAAGTGGCCCCCACCTCCATGGAGGAGAACCCCCGCTGGAGTTCCCCCGCGTCACGTGCCCGCTCCCAGTGAAGCGCACCGGAGAGCTGGAGTTGATGTCCCAGCCCCAGCTCGGCTTCGAGAGGCACCTCCAGCTGCATCCCCTCGGGCGTGTTCCGTGCCTGGAAGGCGGCCTGGACCTGCACCTCGCCCGCCTCCTGGACCTGGGCCACATCGTGGAGGAAGAACGCCTGCACCGGCCAGTCCAGCGGCTCCGGCTCCTGCGCCTCGGCACTGGCGCTCACCGCGAGCGCCAGCACCCCACCCAGCCACGCATTGCTGCCCGAGGGTGACTTCAGATGGCCGCCCTTCGCCGCCTCAACCGGCGAATCTTCTCGACCGTGGCGTCCGGAAGGATGCGCTTGAAGGTGTTGCGCACCGTGCGCGCCAGCTCCTCGTGCCGGGTGAACCAGCTCCCCGCCCCCTCGTGGGCGTGGATGCGCGCCGCCACGGTGCGCCGCTGCTTGGACGTCCAGTCGGACTTGTAGGTCTCCGTGCCGCGTAGGAAGTCATACTCGGTGAGGCCGGACTCGAAGGCGTCCTTGAAGGTCTCGCCCACAAGCACCAGGCCCACGCTCCGGTTGCGCCACTCCGGGTCATATCCGGACTGGAAGTAGATGAACGTGTCCCGGTGCACGATGCCGTAGACGGACGCCACGGCCTGGCCTCCCACCTTCATGGTGTAGAGGCGCAGCTGGCCCTGCTCGGCGAGCAGCTGCGTGGCATCCCGGTGAAAGGCCTCCACGCCCTTGCCCTTGATGCCCTGCGAGCCCCCGTCCCCGGCCCAGCGCGCCGCGTGCAGGCGGAAGAAGTCCGTCATGGGCCCCGCCAGCGCGCCGGGCAGCTCCGTGCGCTCGATGCAATAGCCCTCCTGCTTCTCCAGCCACTTGCGGCGCCGCAGGTAGTTATCCCGGCGGCCCGTGCGCTTGAGGAACGTGTCGAAGCTCTCCCCCTTCTCGAACTTCTCGTAGGGGCACAGGTAGCGCTCCGTCACGCGGACGTCCATCTCCGGGAACGCCTCCCGGAGCACCTTCACCGTGAGCGAGTCCTCGTGCAGGTCGGTCAGGTCCAGCACGTCCCAGGTGCCATGCAGCTGCCGGAGCGTCTGGGCGAAGGCGCGCGTCACCTCTTCCTCCGCGCCCCGCCGCGCCACCACGTCCAGGTAGTCGCTGCCCACGTGGGTCTCCCCCAGGAAGGCCACGCGCCCCACCAACCGGCCCATCACCCGGCGGACCTCGAAGCCCAGCGGCATGAGGCCCACCAGCGTCCCGCGCCGGTCCCTCGCCGTGAGCACCATCGGCCGGCGGTCCGGCGCGATGCGGCGGCACCACGGGTAGAGCCACTCCCAGGAGTTGAAGATTCCCGCGTTGCTCGCGGCGAGCAGCGCGTTCCACTCGGTGCGCATGCCCGCGAGCACGGCGGGATCCAACACGGCATCCACCTGGAGCCACTGCGAAGGCCGTGGCTCAGGCGTCACTTCGGATTCACGAATCACGGTGTCACCCTTGGGGCTTCAGCGAATCAGCCCGTCTGCTTGCGATTGCCACGGTCCCGCATCAGCACTTCGCGCACCGCGCTGGCCACCTGCGCCATCACCTCGGGCGAGAGATCCTGGTGGCACGGAATCTCCACGATGGAGCGGCGCAGCTGGGCCACCTCCGGGAACTCCGCCGCGTCACACGCCGGGTGGAACCGCTTCCAGAAGTCGATGACGTCGATGCCGCGCGCGCGCAGCCGCTCCAGCACCTCCTCCTTGTTCTCCACCACCAGCGGGTAGAAGAGCGGGCTGACGCCCGCGGGGAGCTGGTTGAACAGCGGCGGCGAGATGTCCCGCAGCCGCCCCAGCAGGAAGAAGTAGTTGCGCCGCCGCGTCTCGACGATGTGCTCCAGGTCCTGTGACAGGGCGATGCGCTGGGTGAGCGGGCTCATGCCCAGGTCCACGTGCTCACGGTTGAAGTGCTGCGTGCCCGTGGCCACGCGCTCGATGCTGGCGGCCTTCACCGTGCCGCGCCCCAGGCCCCGGATGAGGCTGCGCAGGCCACGGCCCACCCCGCCCCCGCGCAGCTCCAGGTTCTGGAGCAGCGCCGACACGGTGTGGCTGAAGGTAGACAGCAAGGGCGGCGAGGGCGGCTGCGGCAGGCTGTACTGCCGGGGGCCGTTGATGGTCAGCGCGCCCCCGTTGGGCACCGGCAGCGTCTTGTAGAGGCAGAAGATGCCGACATCGCCCGTGGTGCCCAGCGGCACCGGCCCGTCCGAGGACAGCAGGGACAGGGCGCAGTCTTCGATGAGCGGAATTCCATGCTGGTCCGCCAGCTTGCGCATCTCCGCGGCCGGCCCCGGGAAGCCCGCGTAGTGGATGAGGTACAGGGCCTTGGTCTTCGGGGTGATCTTCCGCGCCACGTCCTCCAGGTCCACGTCCCACCGCGAACCCACACGGTAGAAGCGGGGCGTGGCGCCCGCGTCCACGAGCGCTTCGATCTCCACGCCGTGGTGGTAGGCCGGCACGAGCACCTCGCCCTTGTCGAGCCCCAGCATCTTCACCGTGAGCCACACGGCGTTCCGGGCGAAGTAGAAGTAGCGCACGTTGGGCGCGCAGAAGGGCTGGAAGGCGCTCGAGTCCTTCTGCGCCAGGAGCATGCCCGGCCAGAGCGTGGGCAGGGACGGGACGAACAGCTTCTGGGACATCTTCACTTCTTCCATCGCGCCACCACCTCTTTTGCTGCGGGTACCCAACGGAACTTCGCCGCGCACAGCGCGCGGCCAAACGCGGAATCGTTGAAGAGGAACAGCCAGGTGTGGCGCCGGACCTTGTCCGTCCAGTCGCGCTTCCACACCATGTCCGGCCCCAGGAAGTCGAACTCGCGCAGCCCCCGCGAGATGCAGTCGGCGAGCACCTCGTCCATCAGGAGCTGGCCCGGGCTGCACTCCTTCAGGTTCTCGTCGTACCCGGGCTTGAGCAGGAAGTAGCGCCCGTCATGCACCAGGCCGTACTGGAAGGCCACGGCCCGCCCGTCCAGGCGCAGGTAGTAGAGCGACAGCTTGCCCGCGTACGCCGCATCGCGCGCCAGCTCCGTGTAGAAGCCCCGCGTGGCCGCGTCCTGCGCCATCGCCGTGCCGCGCTGCCCCTTCCAGCCGCTCTGCTCGAGCGCGAAGCCCTCCTCCAGCTTGCCGTCCAGCGCCAGGCCGCCGTCGATCCGCTCGAACGCGACGCGCCCCCTCTCCTCCAGCTTCTTGCGCCGCCGGCGGCAGTTCGCCTTGAACTTGGACTGGAGCGTGGCCTGGTACGCCTCCCAGGTGGCGGGCAGCGGCACATAGGGCGACTGGAGCGACTCCCACGCCCCCGTGGCCAGCCCCGCCGCCTTCGCGGCCTCGTCCAGGTGCCAGCCCGAGCCGCCTTCCGGCACGTCCGTCAGCCGCAGCACATCCCAGCTCCGGTCCGCCCGCAGGTGCGCGAGGAACGCCGCCGCGGCCGCCCCGGGCTCCCGCGCCACCAGGTCGAACCGGCACGAGTGGGGGTTGGCCGTGGCCGAGAGCTGCCGGACGGGGATGCCATACATCGGCACCCGCTCGGCCATCAGCGGCAGCACCGCCGTCAGGCGCCCCTCCCCATCCCGCAGGGTCAACACGCGCAGCTGCGCGCCCGGGGCGAAGTTGTCGATCCAGATGCGGATGAACTCGTGCCGGTAGAACACCTCGTTGCCCGTGGCCTCCACGAGCGCGTTCCACTCGGGCGCGAGGGCCATGAACCCCGTCCGGTCCGTGACTTCCTGGACACTCGGAGCGGGGGCAAGCTGTCTGGCTTCCATTGAACAGACTCCCAGCGGCAAGGCCCCGGCCGGGGCCTCGCGCGCGTGCAAGGTGGGAATGAAGGGGACCGGCTACAAGCCGCTGCGGGCCATCTTCAGCAGGCAGCGCGCCACCTTCCGGCTGTCGTGTCGGATCTTGGACCCCTCCTTGAGGAGGTCCGCCTCCACGGGAACGACGCCCGCGGAGATGAGATCCCTGCGGTCGGAGGGGACGTAGTAGGAGCCCTTGCGCGCATAGCGCTCGATGGAGTCCTCGGGCGGCGGGGTGCCGTTGAGCAGCACCGCGTCCAGCACCGGGCCCGCGTGGTCGATGACGGCGCGGACATGGTCCAGGCAGCTCATGCCGTCCGTCTCCCCCGGCTGCGTCATGATGTTGGCCACCATGACCTTGAGGGCCCGCGTCTCGCGCAGCGCCTGGGCCACCCCATCCACCAGCAGGTTGGGGATGACGCTCGAGTACAGCGAGCCCGGGCCGATGACGATCATGTCCGCGCGGTAGATGGACTCCAGCAGCCCCTCGGCGGGCGGCGGCGAGCGGGGGCTGAGCGACACGCGGCTCACCCGGCCCTGGGCGCGGACGATGTTGCTCTCGCCCACCACCTCGGTGGAGTCCTGCATCCGGGCCACGAGCTGCACCGGCGACAGCGTGCACGGCAGCACCTGGCCCCGCGCCCCGAGCAGCTCCCCGGACAGGCGCACCGCCTCCAGGAAGTCACCCTTGAGCTCCGCGAGCGCGGCGATGAGCAGGTTGCCCACCGCGTGGCCCGCCAGCCCCTTGGCCCCGCCAAAGCGGTACTGGAACACCTCGGAGAGCGCGGTCTTGCCGCCCGCGAGCGCCACCAGGCAGTTGCGGATGTCGCCCGGTGGGAGGACGCCGTGGGAGCGGCGCAGGCGGCCCGAGCTGCCCCCATCGTCGCTCATGGTGACCACCGCGGTGATGTCCACCCCGGCATCGCCGGCCTTCGGCATCGCGCGCCGCGCCAGGCCCCGGAGCACCACCGGCAGTCCCGTACCGCCCCCCATCGCCACGATGCGCGTGGGGCGCTCCACCCGGGACTGCAACAGCTCGTTGCGGCCCTGCCCCAGGGCGTTCTTCGTGTCCTCTGCCCAACGCTCCTGAAGCGCCGACTCCAGATCCGTGCCTGCGAACATTGCCCGACCCCTTCCCGCCCAAAAACCCTTGAAGATTCGCCGCCGCGGCGGCCCCCGCCGCGGTCCTACCGAGCCCCACGCGCCAGCAGTACGTGCCGGATGGTGTGGAAGATGATGCCGATGTCCAAAAAGAGCGACCCGTTCTTCACGTAGTACAGGTCGAATTCCAACTTATTGCGCGCGTCCTCCACCGAGGCGCCGTACGGGTAGCGGATCTGCGCCCACCCGGTGATGCCCGGCTTGACCGCCTCGCGCAGCCCGTAGAAGGGAATCTGCGTCTTGAGCTGCTCGACGAAGACGGGGCGCTCCGGCCGCGGCCCCACGAAGCTCATGTCTCCGGTCAGCACGTTGATCACCTGCGGAATCTCGTCGATGCGCGTCTTGCGGATGAAGCGGCCCACCCGCGTCACCCGGTCGTCGTTGGTGCGCGCCCACACCGCGCCGTTCTTCTCTGCATCGGTGCGCATGCTGCGGAACTTCCACAAGAAGTAGGACTTCCCACCCAGACCCACCCGCTCCTGGCGGTAGAAGAGAGGGCCCTTGGAGTCGAGCTTGATGGCCAGGGCCACCAGCACCAGGAAGGGCGAGGCCATCGCCAAGAGCAGCGAGGCGACGAAGACATCGAAGCCGCGCTTGAGCACCCGGCCCACCGGCGACATCGTCATCTCATCGGCGAAGGCGAAGTCGGTGGCCCGGAGGAACTGCACGGGGAGCCGGCGCAGCACGCGCTCGCAGAAGCCGCCCGCGTCGTACACGAGCATGCCCGCCAGCCGGCACCGCAAGAGCGGCTCCACCCAGTTGGCGCCGCGCATGTCGTCAACGGCCTGCACCACGTACTCGACCTTGAGGCGCGCGGCCAGCTCGTCCAGGGGGCCCACGCCCTCGCGGCGCGGGTCCACCATGGCCACCACGCGGTAGCTGTCCTCACCGCCCTGCTCGATGGCCTTCATCACCGCGCGGGCCTTGACGCCATCGCCGATGAGCAGCACCGGGCTGGGCTCGCCCACCAGGGCGTACATGGACACGCGCACCAGCAGGGTGCCGGCCAGGGCGCCCATGGCACCGCCCAGGAGCGTCCCGGGCGGGAACTGCACCGGAATCACCAGCGGCAGCGCCATCATGCCCCCGCCCACGGCCGCCGCGGTGAGCCCCGCGGCCTTCAGGAAGCGGTAGCCGCGCTGACGGTCCTCGGCCGCCACGCGCAGGTCATACAAGTCCAGCAGGTACAGCGTGAACTGGAAGGCCAGGACGAAGGCCGCGCTCAGCGCCAGCAGCGTGGGCAGCAGCGCCAGCATCGGGGGCCGCGAGCCTTCGGTGGAGAACATCCACACGCACCCGGCTGCGCCCAGCACACACGCCAGCGCGATCGCCGAGCTCTCGGCGAGAAAGAACGTCAGCTTCCTGGATGAAAAATAGTGGTGGAAAACCCGAAGCACGTGCACCCCTCCAACCGTCCGCACCGCACCGCACCCAATTGCACTGCACCGCACCGCACTGCACCGGGCCCCAGCCCGCCGCTCCCCCCGGAAACGGGCGGGGAGCGGCGGGGGGGCCCTCTACGGCCACTGCTACTTCGACTTCATGTAGTTCTTCAGGTACGGGGTGGTGTTCACCTCCGCCCCGTTGAGCACCGAGCCCAGGATGGGCGCGCCGCCCAGCTGCTCCACCGCCTGGTTCACCGCACGGATGGGCGTGACGTTGGCACGCACCACCATGAGCACCCCGTCCATCTGGTGGCCGAGGATGGCCGCGTCGGCGAAGGGCAGCGTGGGAGGCAAGTCGATGTACACCTCCTCGAAGTTCTCCCGCACCGCATGCAGGAACTGCTTCATCCGTGTGCTGGCCAGCACCTGCGTGGGCTCCTCCGGCGTGCTGCCCGCGGGGATGACCGCCAGGCGCGTGCCGTGGAAGCGCCGGATGACATCGCGCACCTCGCACTCACCGGCCAGCAGCTCCGCCAGGCCCATCTTGCCGCGGATGCCCAGCACCGTGCCCACCTGGCTGCGGCGCAGGTCCGCATCGATGAGGAGGATGCGCCGCTCGGGGTTCGCCCGGGCCGCTGCCAGCGCCAGGTTCACCGCCGTCACCGTCTTGCCCTCGCCCGGCATGGCCGAGGTCAACGCGATGACCCTCATGGGCTTCGCCTCGCGAAGCCGCTCCAGCCGGTAGTACAGGCTGCGGTACTGCTCCGCCGCGGCCGACGCCGGTGCCGTCAGCGACACCACCCGGCGATCCACTGCATTGGGGTTACCCGCCGACTCATCCACTCGAGGAAGGAAGTTACCCGCCCGCTCAATCGTCTGATCCATGACCCTAATTCCTCCGTCCTTTTTTCAGCCTCAGTTCAGCGTCGTCGGGGAAGAAATCCCGCTTCGCGACTGGGACGTGGGCATCAGCACCCGCTTCTCGGTCTTACCTTGCATGTTCGGGACCACCGCCAGCACCGGCAGGGTGAGCCGCTCGCGCAGCTCGTGGCCATCGCGGATGCTGTCGTCACGCATCTCGAGCACCACCCCGGTCAGCACGCCCAGGCCCAGGGCCACCAGCAGCGCGATGAGCATGCCCGTGAAGCGGTCCGGCCGGGCAGGCACCGCGGGCACACCCGCGGGGGAGATGACGTTGAAGAGGCTCTGCGCCGTCTTGGCCTCCAGCCCCTCGGCGATCTCCGCCTCCACCCGGCGGGAGACCACGCTCTGGTACTTCGTGCGGGCAATCTCGTAGTCCCGGTGGAGCACTCCCAGCTCGTGCGCCCAGCGCGGGGTGTTGTCCAGGCGCTTCTGGAAGGCCTCGGCCTGGGTCTGCAGGTCCTTGATCTCTCCCTGGATGGCCTCGATGAGGGTGGCCACGCGGGCCCGCTCCTGACGGTCGGCCACCAGGCGGCCCTCGGCGTCCTTGCGGCGCACCGTCATGGTCTCCAGCTCGTTGTTGAGGCGCTTCACCTCGGGGTGGTCCTCGGTCCACGTAGTCTTGGCATTCACCAGGGCACGGGACAGCCCACTCTCGGCGGCCTCCAGGCGGCCGGCCTCGCTGTCGGCGGCGTTGCGGGCACGGGCCAGATCCGAGCGCCGGGCCTCCGCCGCGCGCAGCTCCTCGGACTTGGTCTGCATGAGCTGGCTCACCCGCTCCAGGCCGCGCATGTTCATCTCGAGCTGCTCGGGCAGCTCACCCATGTGGTCCACCTTGAACTGGGCGATGCGGCGCTCCCAGGTGGACACGCTCTTGGCCAGCGCGTCCATCTCGTCCGAGAAGAGCTGGGTGGCGCGCGAGGCCTGGGCCTGGCGCAGCTTCAGCGTCTCCTCGGCGAACAGGGCCGGCAGGCGGTTGGCCACCTGCGCGGCCACCTGCGGATCCCGGCTCGTGAAGGTGATTTCGAAGGCGTTCTCGCCCTCCACGCGCACCGTCAGGTCCTTGCGCATCTGCACCACCGCGCTCTCGATACCCTTCTCGGAGACGATCTCCGGATAGAGGTTCATCTCCTCGATGGCCTTCTGCAGCACCGGCCGCGCCATCAGCTCCTGGCGGACCGTGAGCAGCCGCTGCTCGATGAGCTCGCTCACCGTGCGCTGCACCATCTCCTCACCGGGCCGCTGAGGCTCCACGCGAACCACCGAGGACGCCTCGTACATGCTCGGCCGGGTCATCACCACGGCCGTACCCACCGCGAACACCGCAGCCGTGATGGCTCCCACCAGTGCCTTCCGACGCCAGAGGGCTGCCAGCACCTGGTCCCCCGTCATCCCACGCTCCATGATCCTCTCCTCCTCACTCAGGTGCACTACCAAGCCGTGATCAACAACCGGACCGCCGCAACGTTGCGCGTCAGGTCCACACCATCCGCCGCTTCGCCATTGCCCACCTGGGCAATGCGGTCCACGGCCGCCTGCAGCGTCAGGTACCGGCTGAGCCGGTAGTCGACGCCGCCTCCCACTGCATAGCCCTGCGAAACCTCCGTGGAACTGCCCAGACTCCACACGCCGTGCCCCGGCGCGCGGCCGTTGCGGAAGTAGCTTCCCGCGCCGTACACGGACAGCCGCTCCGTGAACCGGCGGGCCATCACGAGCGAGGCGTAATCCGCCCACAGCGTGTTGGTGAAACCGCTGGCGCCCACCAGGTCGTGTCCCGCCAGCAGGCCCAGGTCAAACAGCTCCCCTTCGCGCGCCAGCTCCACCGACACGCGGGGCAGGACCCCATTCGTCCCATCCTCACCGCGGAAGAGCACGGGCCCGCCGCGAACCGTCAGCGCCGTGAGCCGGGTGAGCCGGTAGCGCAGGCCGCCAAACGCACCGTGCGCATCCGAGAAGTCATTGCCATACAAGAAACCCTGGTAGCGGTACTCGAGCCCCAGCGACAGCCGCCGGGTGCTGCGGTACCACATCTCGATGGACGGCATGTGCACGTACCCCGGCTCGCGGCCGGGCTCGTCCACACTGGCGCCCTCGAAGGTGTAGCCGGCGCGGACGTCCAGCCGCCGCGTCAGCCGCCCCGTGGTGGCCACCTTCGCCTGCCCATAGAGGATGGGCGCCCGCGAGCGGGGCATGCCCTGCCGGGGCAGGGACGTGGGGTCCGTCACGCGGAAGAACCGGCCGCTGAGCTCCAGGCGCATGCGCCGGGTGAGCGTCTGGCGCAGGTCCACCCCGGCCCGGTGATCCACCGTGGTGTTGCCCGAGCCGTAGCGCATCAGCAAGTCCGCCGCGTAGAAGGCATCCCCCGTGGACAGGGGATCCTTCATCTCCAGCCCCAGGCGCGGGGACAGCTTGCTCATCAGCTGTCCGCCGGTTCCCGTGGCCGCCCCGGGGTCTCCCGCCCGGAAGTCATCGTCATAGCGGCCCTCGGCCGTCAGCCGCAGCGAGGAGTCGAAGACCCGCGCCGCGAATGCGGAGGGCCCGGCGAGCAGCATGCACGCCACCAAGAGCTTTCGCATCGCACCCATCACCTTGATTCTCCTCGCCCGTCCCCTTGGCCTACGTCTGTGTGCGCCTCACCCCACCGCTTACGGAACAACGATGGTGTCGCCCGGACGGAGGAAGAGTTCCTGGGTGTCCTTGGGAGAGACCAGGTCGCTGTAGCGCACCGGGATCTGCCCGCCCTGGCCGTCGTTGCGGATGACGACGATGCCGTCCGAGTTGGCGAAGTCCGTGAAGCCGCCCGCCAGGGCAATCGCCTGGATGAGCGAGACGCGCCCACGCAGCGGATACGCGCCCGGGTGCGCCACCTCACCGGTGACGAACACGCGGCTGCTGTTCACCTCGCGGAGGATGACCGTCACGCGCGGCTCTTGCACGTACGGCTTGAGGCGCTCCTTGATCTCCTCGCCCAGCTCGGTGGGCGTCTTGCCCGCGGCCATGACATCCCCCGTCATGGGCATGGAGATGTAACCATCTGGACGGACCGGCAAGGTGCGAGACAGGTCTCCATCCCGCCACACGGCGATGTCCAGCACGTCCTCACGGCCGATGCGGTACGGATGGTCCGAGTTGTCCACCTTCACCGCAGGCTTGTGGGAGCATCCCGCCAGGAGCAGACCGCCCACCACCGCCCAGAGCCTCACCCGAGTCTTGCTCATCGTTCTCTTCTCCTCAGTCACGTGTGTCCACGCCACCGCTCAGGCTCCATACGGAAGCAAGAGCCAGATGGCCTCGGCGCGGTTTCAATAGCACCGGCTGTGCCAAGGTCCCGGGGAGAGAAAACCATTGGATCATCAGTGGTTACGAAATGCCCACTGCGGGATGGCCCTGCGGAGCGGGAAAAATTTCCGACAGGCAACGTGGGATCTGCTCCCTGTTTGCAGCCGCTCCCCCTCCTACCTGGGAAAAAGATTCGCCTCGGTGGTCAACGCGGTGGTCAACACATGTTCCCGCCCAAGGCGCGATGGTCTGGCACATGGATTGAAGAGACTCTGCTCGCAACAAAGCCAGGGTGAAGAGCCCGGATGATCAGGAGCGTGCGATGAGAAAGGTGGCGGGGGCGATGGTGGCGGCGTTCATGGCAGGCGGAGGAGTCATGGCTCTGATGGGCGCGGTGATCGGCCCTCTGGCGGAGGCCGCTGTCCTGAGCATGGTGGGGGTGAGCCTCTATGCCAGCAGCACGATGCTCCAGGCCCGCGAGTCGGTGCCGGAAGGAACCATGGCCAAGGAGGCCTAGCCCTCCTGTCGCAGGCGCCCCCTTCTGAGACTGGGGGGCCATAGCGCGGCCCGGTTCCGGTAACGGGCGGGCCGGCTCCAGTAAGAGTTTCTCCCTGAGGCGGCGCCTCAACGGTCGAAGCGCCACCCTGGGTCCTGGGGCAGGCAGCCAGGCAAGTGCCCGGTGTCAAACCCTCCGGTGCTTCCCGCCTGTCCCCGGCACCTCCACTCTCCTTGCGGGTTGTCCGCAAGGGAGGGTGCCGTGAAGCCCACGAAACATGTCTCACCGGGTCTGGGAGCCCAGCCCGTCGACGAGGGCCGTACGGCATTCCGGGTGTGGGCGCCGCAGCGCCGCACCGTCGACGTCTGCCTGATGGAGCTGGGAGGCCTGCGCTACCTGCCCCTCGAGCGCACCGCAGGCGGCTACTTCGAGGCGGCGCTGCCAGTGCCCGTGGGCGCGCTCTACAAGTACCGCCTGGATGGGGGAGACGCCTTTCCGGATCCCTGCTCGCGCTTCCAGCCCGAAGGCCCCCACGGGCCCTCCCGCATCGTGGCGCCTCAGAAGTACGCATGGAAGGACGCGGCGTGGCGCGGCCTGGCCTCCATGAAGGGCCAGGTCTTCTATGAGCTGCACGTCGGCACCTTCACCCCGGAGGGCACCTACGCGGCCGCGGCGGCCAAGCTGCCGCTCCTGAAGGACCTGGGCATCACGGTGGTGGAGCTGATGCCCCTGCACACCTTCCCCGGCCGCTTCAACTGGGGCTACGACGGGGTGACGCTGTTCGCCCCCTGCGCCGTGTACGGGGAACCGGATGACCTGCGGCGGCTGGTGGACGAAGCCCACCGGCTGGGGCTCGGCATCATCCTGGACGTCGTCTACAACCACCTCGGCCCGGACGGGAACTTCCTGAGCCAGTTCTCCCAGGGCTACTTCAACCCGAAGTACCCGAACGAGTGGGGAGACCCGACCAACTTCGATGACGGCGAGGCGGCGGGGCCCTCGCGCGAGTTCTTCATCCAGAACGCCTGCATGTGGGTGTCCGAGTACCACTTCGACGGCCTGCGGCTGGATGCCACGCAGAGCCTGTACGACGCCTCCCCCCGGCACATCGTCACCGAGCTGGTGGAGCGCACGCGCGCGGCGGCGGGCTCCCGGGGCCTGCTGCTCATCGCCGAGAACGAGCCGCAGGATGTGAAGATGGTGACGCCCGCGGCCCAGGGTGGGAACGGCGCGGACGGTCTGTGGGTAGATGATTTCCACCACACCGCGCGCGTGGCGGCCCAGGGGCGCTCCGAGGCGTACCTCATGGACTACCAGGGCACCGCCCAGGAGCTGCTCTCCTGTGCCCTGCGCAACTCCCTGTACCAGGGGCAGTACTACCGCTGGCAGAAGAAGTGCCGCGGCTCGCCCCTGCTGCACACCCCCCCTGAGCACATCGTCTTCTACCTGCAGAACCATGATCAGCTCGCCAACACCCTGCGCGGACAGCGGCTCCAGTTGTGTGCCGGTGCCGCCCGGGCACGCGCCCTAACCACCTTGTTCCTGCTGCTCCCACAGACACCCATGGTGTTCATGGGCCAGGAGTTCTTCGCCTCCACGCCCTTCCTTTACTTCGTGGACCACAAGCCCGAGCTGCAGAAGCTCGTCCACAAGGGGCGCAACGAGTTCCTCTCCCAGTTCCCCAGTGCCAAGCAGGCGCTGGAGGAGGGCCACGAGGTGCCGGTGGGCGAAGCGTCCTTCCGGGCTTCCAAGCTGGATTGGTCCGAGCGGGAGCGGAACCGGGAAGCGCTGGATCTGCATCGAGACTTGCTGCGGCTGCGCCGGGAAGACCCGGTGCTGTCCGCGCAGGACCCCCGCCGCATCGCCGGGGCAGTGCTGTCCAAGACGGCGCTGGTGCTGCGCTACTTCGGCACCGGGCAGGAGGGCGACCGCCTGCTCCTGCTCAACCTGGGCACGGGGATGGACTTGGAGCCCTGCCCCGAACCACTTCTCGCACCCCCAGTGGGAAAAATCTGGAGGCCCCTGCTGTCTTCAGAGCACGTTCGCTACGGGGGTCTGGGTGCCGCCCCCACCCTCCCGGAAGCAGGACGGATGCTCATGCCCGGCCAGACCGCGCTCGTGTTGACGAGTGACGAGGAGAAGACCCCGTGACCCCTGTGGATACCGCCCCGTCCCTGCCGCGCCTCGGCTTCGAATGGCCCCAGGGGCCTGGACTCTCCGAAGTGATGACCCGCGAGTGGCTCGTCACCAATGGGCGCGGGGGGTATGCCTCCGGCACGGTCGCGGGCTGCAATACCCGGCGCTACCACGGCCTGTTCACCCCCAACCTGCCCGGGCGCGGCCGGACGGTGCTGCTCGCCCGGCTGGCCGAAGAGGCCCAGGCCGATGGGCAGACCTTCTCCCTCTCGGCCGAGGAGCATGTAGGCGAACAGCCCTCGCAGGAGGGGGTTGGCCTGCTGCGCGGCTTCCACCTGGATGGGCTGATTCCCGTCTGGGATTACGCGCTCGGCCCATCCCGGCTGCGCCGCACGTTGATGATGGTGCACGGCCAGAACACGCTCTTCGTCCTGTGGGAGCACGTGTCGGGGCCCGAGGTCCTCCTGCGGCTGCGCCCCTTCCCGGTGATGCGCCCCCATGACGGGCCGCTCTCGGCGCCCACGAAAGAAGAGCCCATCGTGCGCATGCAGGGGCCGCTGGTGGAGCTGCAAGCCACCCCGGAGGCGCCGCCCCTGCGCATGCGCCTCTACTCGCAGTGCGCCGCCCCCTTCGTGGGCCTGAGCCAGGCCTCGCCTCCGATGTTCTTCCGGACGGAGCAGCGCCGGGGGTATGACCACCAGGAGGTGCAGCGCAGCCCGGGCTACTTCGAGTGCACCGTGCGCGCGGGCGAAGTCCTGGCGCTGGGAATCACCACGGACGAGATGTGGGCCCTCGACCGGGATCCGGTACAGGCGTTCGAGCGGGAGCGGGAGCGGGAGCAGAAGCTGCTGAGCCGGGCCCCGGCGGAAGCCCAGACGGGGATTCCCGCGCGCCTGGTGCTGGCGGCCGACCAGTTCATCATCGCCCCTACCCGCCCCATGGACGACGCGTGGTCCCACTCGGTGGGCCAGGACACGCGCAGCATCATCGCCGGCTACCACTGGTTCACCGACTGGGGCCGGGACACGATGATTTCCCATGCGGGGCTCACCCTGAGCACCGGCCGGTACCGGGAGGCGGCGGCCATCCTGCGCACCTTCCAGCACTACGTGAAGGACGGCCTCATCCCCAACTACTTCCCGGACGGGGAGAACGAGGGCGTGTACCACACGGCCGACGCCACCCTCTGGTTCTTCCACGCGGTGGACCGGTACGTGGAGACCACGGGCGACGAGGCGCTGCTGCGGGACTTGTTCCCCACCCTGGCGGGCATTGTGGAGCGGCACCAGAAGGGCACCCGCTTCCACATCGGCGTGGACCCGGCGGACGGGCTGCTGCGGCAGGGCGCGGAGGGCTACCAGCTCACCTGGATGGACGCCAAGGTGGATGGCTGGGTCGTCACCCCCCGGCGCGGCAAGGCGGTGGAAATCAATGCCCTGTGGTTCAACGCGCTGCGGTTGATGGCCATGTGGGCCGAGCGCCTGGGCGGAGACGCCAAGGGCTACATGGGCGCGGCGGAGCGGGTGTACGGCGCCTTCAACAAGCGCTTCTGGAATCCGGCCACCGGCTGCCTCTTCGACGTGGTGGATGGAGAGGACGGGCGGGATGACCCGGCCATCCGGCCCAACCAGGTCTTCGCCATCTCCCTGCGCTTCCCGGTGCTGCGGCGCGAGCGCTGGGACGGGGTGCTGAAGATCGTCCACGATCAGCTGCTGACGCCGGTGGGGCTGCGAAGCCTGGCGCCCGGCCACCCGGACTACAAGGCGAAGTACGACGGCGACCTGCGGGCCCGGGACGCGGCCTACCACCAGGGCACGGTGTGGGGCTGGCTCATCGGCCACTACATCGACGCGACGCTGAAGGTGAACCCGGACATCCAGGCGGCGCGCGCGCTGCTGGTGGGCCTGGAGCACCACTTGGAACACGAGGGCGTGGGACAGATCAGCGAGATCTTCGATGCCACGGAGCCGTACCTGCCCCGGGGCTGCATCGCCCAGGCGTGGAGCGTGGCCGAGGCCCTACGGGTCTTCCTGAAGACCCACGTCACGTGACGGACCGGGGCGAGGCCTTGGAGGAAGGCCTCGCCTCCGCCTACCGGCTGGGTAGAGTGCGCCGCCATGGCGAAGACCCAGTACTGGTTGATCAAGAGCGAGCCTTCCGTCTACGCGTACGCGCAGCTCGAGAAGGACGGCGAGACGGAGTGGACCGGGATACGCAGCTTCGAGGCGCGCAACAACCTCCGGGCCATGCGGCCCGGGGACCTGTGCCTCTATTACCACTCGAACGAGGACAAGGCCGTGGTGGCCGTGGCGCAGGTGCTCACCGGGGCAGGCCCGGACTCCACGGCCCCCGGCGAGGACTGGGCCTCGGTGAGGGTGGGCCCGGTGGTGGCCTTGGCCTCTCCCGTGACGCTGGCCACCGTCAAGAAGACGGCCTCTTTGAAAGACTTTCCTCTCATCACCCGGAGCCGGCTCAGCGTGACGCCCATCACGGCGGCGCATTTCAAACTCATCCTGAAATTGGGAGGGACAGCGCTCCCGAAGGCGTCCCAACCCGGTTAGTGTCTTGGCATATGGCAGATCTTCCGGACATCTCTCGCCTCCGCGCGGACATCGAGCGCATCGACACGGAAATCATGGACGCCCTGCGCAGGCGCATGAACCTGGCGGACGACATCGCCCGGACGAAGGTGGCCGACGCCTCGCCGCTCCGGGATCCGCCCCGCGAAGATCTGATCCTCCACCGGGTGCGCGAGGTGGCCACGGCGCACGGGTTGGATCCACACGAAGTCGAGCGCATCTACCGCATCATCATGGACATGTCGGTGGCCCGGCAGCAGGCGCTCATCCAGCGGCTGGACACCACGCCGCTGCGCGTGGGCTACCCCGGCATCGAGGGCTCCTACAGCCACCTGGCCGCGCGCCAGCGCTACAAAGGCCGCAGCGGCGGCGTCCTGCTCACGGGCCTGGAGACGGGCCGCGAGGTGCTGGAGGCGCTGCGCCGGGGGGCGCTGGACCTCGCGCTGTTGCCCATCGAGAACACCTCCGCCGGCAGCATGAACGAGACGTACGATTTGCTGGCCGAGGGGGGCGCGGTCATCATCGGCGAGCTGGTGAGCCAGGTGGATCACCGCCTGCTGGGGCTGCCCGGCACCCGGCTGGAGGAAGTCCGCACGGTGCTCTCCCACCCCCAGGCCATCTCGCAGTGCGAGGCCTTCCTGCGCAAGGTGCCGTGGATCCGTCCCCTGCCCGAGTACGACACCAGCGCCGCGGCCCTGAAGGTGCGCGAGCGCAATGATCCGACCGTGGCGGCCATCGCCAGCGAGAGCGCCGCCCAGCGCTTCGGCCTGGAGGTGCTGGTGCGGGACATCCAGCCCTCCACGGGCAACTACACGCGCTTCGTGGAGGTGAGCCGCGAGGCCGCGCCCATTCCCGCGGACGCCCACTGCAAGACGTCCCTGATGGTGGTGCTGGAGCACCGGCCCGGAACCCTGGGCCAGGTCCTGACGGCGCTGTCCCAGCGGGGGGTGAACCTGGCCAAGCTGGAGTCCCGTCCCATCCCGGGACAGCCCTGGCGCTACCGCTTCTACCTGGACCTGGAGGGCCACGCGGCGGACGCGCCCCTCGTCGCGGCGCT
This sequence comes from Allostigmatella hybrida, assembly GCF_020103775.1. Taxonomy (NCBI): domain Bacteria; kingdom Pseudomonadati; phylum Myxococcota; class Myxococcia; order Myxococcales; family Archangiaceae; genus Allostigmatella; species Allostigmatella hybrida. The sequence goes on along the minus strand of NZ_JAHXBH010000010.1, from coordinate 147,026 downwards.
CCAGGATCTCCAGCCCCTCACCTCGTCGATGCGGCTGCTGGGCACCTACCCCCGGGTGGAAGGCCTTCATGAGTGAGCTGCGGATCGCCTTCCAGGGGGAGCGCGGCGCCTATGGCGAGCAGGCCACGCGCGCGCTCTTCGGCCCGGGCGTGGAGGCGGTGCCCGTGTCCTCGTTCCGCGCCGTCTTCGAGGCCGTCACCGCGGGCCAGGTGGACGGGGGCGTGGTGCCGGTGGAGAACGTGCTCGCGGGCTCCGTCACCGAGAACGTGGACCTGCTGCTGGAGTTCGCCCTGTCCATCACTGGCGAGCTGGCGCTGCCCATCCGGCACTGTCTGCTCGCGCCTCCGGGCACGGCGCTGGAGGGGCTGGAGCGCGCCCTCTCCCACCCCCAGGCCCTGGCCCAGTGTGCCACCTTCCTGCGCCAGCGCGGCATCACCCCCGTGGCGGAGGCCGACACCGCGGGCAGCGCCCGGCGCGTCGCGGAGCTGGCTCCCCCGCGCACCGCCGCCATCGCCAGCCGGACCGCCGCGGAGCTCTACGGCCTGGAGGTGCTGATGGAGGGCATCGAGGACGCCCCGGGCAACCACACCCGCTTCGTCGCGATGGGAGCCGTTCCCCCGCAACCCGGCCCTCGGAGCAAGACGGCGGTGGCTTTCACCCTGGAGCACCACCCGGGCACGCTCCACCGGGTGCTGGGGGTGTTCGCCACGCGGGGGGTGAGCATCCTGCGGATGGAGTCACGCCCCCGGCGGCGGCCCTGGGAATACGTCTTCTGCCTCGACCTGGAGGGCGCGCGGGAGGAGCCTGGGCTGGCCGCGGCGCTCGACGAGGCCGCGCGCCTGTGCCAGTCGTTCCGCGTCCTGGGCAGCTACCGCGTCTCGGCCTGAGCGCTCAGCCCCGAGCCGTTCCCGCCCGGGCTTTTAGCCCACGGACCTCAAGCGGGAGGCCAGCAGGAGGTAGTGCTGACTCTTCTCTGCATCACCCAGGTGCGACCAGACGTCCGCCAGCGCCCTCGCCGCATCGATGAAAGAGGGGTGGTACTGAAGGGCCAGCTCGAAGGCATGGCGGGCGTGGCGGTAGCGCGCCTTGTCCGGGCGCCGGCCCCCGCGGTGGAGCAGCGCCTGGCCCAGTTGGAAGACCTCCACGGCGGCGGCCTCCCGGTAATGGGTCTCCGGGTTGAGCTGGAAGGCCCGCTCGAAGAGCATGGACGCGGACTCGGGCTCGTCCAGCTCCAGCTGGCAGACGGCGGCGTTGCGGTAATTGTCGGGGCTGGAGGGGTCCAGCTCGATGGCGCGCTCGAAACAGGGCAGCGCCTCCTTCGCCCGCCCCAGCCGGGCCAGCGAGAAGCCCTTGGCGCTCAGGGCCGGAGAATGTTTCGGATCTTCGGCCAACACCTTGTCGAAGGCCTGGAGCGCGGCGGGGTGATCTCCCGCCATCGAGCGGGTGACACCTTCGTTGAATGTCGCCAACAACCTGTGAGACATCCCTGGTCCTCTCATCGGAGTCGCACCCTTCGGTTTTTCACGCTGTTCTCACGCAGCGTGACAGGCGCCCGCCGGGCTGAAAAGACAGCTTTACGAACACCCCCGCCGCGGCCTGGAAGACGCGCTAATACGCTAGGACACGGTCCCTGGGGGCCGGGATCCGGCGAGCCCCTCCGCCTCGAGCACCGCCGTGAAGCCGGTGGTGAAATCCGGATACCGGGGCCTCCAGCCCAAGGCCTTGAGCTGGGCGTTGCTCACGGCCCGGTCCCCGCGAAGGGTCTCATGCAGGCTCTCCAGCGGCACCGTGGGCGGCAACGGCAGCGCCAGCCGCTCGCAGAGCCATGCGGCCGTCTCCCCTTGCGTCGCGGCGCGATCATCGGCGACGCAGTAGAGCCCTCCGGGCTCCCCCCGCTCCAGCACCACGCGGATGGCCTCCACCAGGTCCTCCACGTGGACGCGTGAGAGCCGGCCTCCACCGCCCTCGGGCAGGCGGTGCGTCCCCGCCAGCAGCCGCGTGTGCATGCCCCGGCCCGGGCCGTAGATTCCGGCGATGCGCAGCACGCTGGCGCCCAGCGGACGGAACAGCGCCTCCGCCGCGAGGCGCCCCTGTGCGGCGGGAGAGGCCGAACTGACGGGGGTGGCCTCGTCCACGGCGCCACGCGTGCCGGCGTAGACGCCCGTCGAGGACAGGTACACCCACCGGGACGGGCGGTGCCGGCCCAGCACCTCGGCGAGCCTGCCATCGAGCCCCGCCTCGGGCGGAATGGAGCTGACCACATGGGCCCCCTCCACGTGCGCCAGCGCTTCCTCCACGGAGCAGACCCGGGCCCCCATCCGCTCCAGCTCCGCCCGGCGCTGGGGGTCCCTCGTGGCGGCGATCAGCGCCCTTCCCGGGAATGTCCGCGCAAGCCGCGTGAGCGTGTAGCCAGAACCCAGCAGAACGAGGGGCGGAGCCATGCCCCGTCGATACCGGGCCGCCTCTCCGCGCGCAAGGCGTCCCCGGGCGCACCGGGATGCACGCCACCGGACAGCCGCCCCTTGCCGCAGCGCGGCAATCCTCCCACGGAAGAAGCCGGGAGCAGTACCCTGCCCCCGGCTTCCGGTCATCCGTCACATCGGTTCAGAGGGGCTCAGAACTCCGCGCTGGCGCGTGGGTCCACGATGCCGCACTCCTTGATCTTGTAGAGCAGCGCCTTGTAGCTGATGCGCAGCTTGCCGGCCGCCTTGCGCTTGTTCCAGGCGGTGCGCTGGAGCATGGAGAGGATGGCCTCGCGCTCGGCCAGCATCGCCGCCCGCTTGCCAATGTCCTTCAGCGACATCTCGGCCACGGGCATGGTGAGCGGGGGCGGAGGCGGCTGCGGCATGTCGAACGGGTTGGCGTAGCGCGGCTGCGGGGTGGCGCTCGCGAAGAGCTCCGAGAGCCCCTGCGCCGGGCTGGCCGGGGCGGACGTGCCGCCGCGCGAGGGCATCTCCAGCACCTGCGTGGAGGCCACGGGGGCCGCCGCGCGCACCACGGGCTCGGGCTCGGGCTCCGGCGCACGGACCGGCGCCGCGCCGTCATCCCCCGCGTAGGAGGTGGGCAGGGACGGAGCGCTCGCGGGAGTCCGGCCCTGGCGCAACTCGTCCAGCACCAGCGTCGGGTCCTTCAGCACGCACAGGCGGCGCACCATGTTCTCCAGCTCGCGCACGTTGCCCGGCCACTCGTACTCGGTGAAGGCGCGGAGCACCTCCGAGGGCAGCTCCGAGACGCCCTGGATGTAGTTGCGCCCATACTTCTTGAGGAAGTGGTCCGTCAGCGGCACCACGTCCTCCATGCGCTCGCGCAGGGCGGGCAGGCGGATGGCCACCACGTTGAGGCGGTAGTAGAGGTCCTCGCGGAAGTTGCCCAGGGCGATCTCCTTCTCGAGATCGCGGTTGGTGGCCACCACCACGCGGCTGTCCACGCGGACGCTCTTCTTGCCGCCTACGCGGAAGAACTCCTCGTCCTGCAGCACCTGGAGCAGCTTGGCCTGGAGCCGGATGGCCATCTCGCCAATCTCGTCCAGGAAGATGGTGCCCTGGTCCGCCAGCTCGAACTTGCCCGGCTTCTCCGCCGTCGCGCCCGTGAAGGCGCCGCGCTCGTGGCCGAACAGCTCGCTCTCCAGCAGCTCGCCGGGCAGCGCCGCGCAGTTCACCTTGATGAAGGGCTTGTTGCGGCGCTGGCTGCGCGCGTGGATCTCCCGGGCGATCACTTCCTTGCCCGTACCCGACTCGCCCAGCAGCAGCACCGGCACGTCCGTGTCGGCGATGCGCTCCACGAGAGCGCGCGCCCGGCGCATGGCCGGCGAGGTGGAGATGATGGCGCGCGCCTCGCCCGCGCCCTCCAGCACCGGAGCGGCCGGACGGGCCGGGGTCGGCGCCACGGCCTGCCGCGCCGGAGCCCGCGTCCCGAGCGCCCGGGCCAGCACGTCCTCCAGCTCGTCATTGCCAAAGGGCTTGGCCAGGTAGTCGCTGGCCCCCAGCTTCATGGCCCGCACCGCGTCATCCGCGCCCGACAGGGCCGACAGGACGATGACCGGCGCCCCGCCGCCCGCGCTCCGGTAGCGCCGCAGCACTTCCAGACCGCTCATCTCCGGCATCACCACGTCCAGCAGCACCGCGTCGAACGAGCCGCCCTCCAGCATCTCCAGGGCCTGCGCCCCGCTGGCCGCACAGCGCACCTGGTACCCCGCGTTCCCCAGCAGCTCTCCCAGGAACGTCCGCACCGACTCCTCGTCATCCACCACCAGCACCGCGATCCGATCCATCCCCTGGCTCCCCTCGCCCTTACAAAAAAAGTGTCAGCGCAACCCCCGTAGGGGCCCCCCGCCTCACACCGAAAGTCCTTAAACCGATACCCGGCTCATCCCCACATCCCAGCGGCGCGCCTCGCGCGACCGCCGCCTCATCTCCTGGATCGCCCCGTTCAACAGCTGCGCGGGGGTCCCCACCATGTCCGGAAAGCTCACGGCTCCCAGCAACAACGAGGTCTTCAACGCCTTGCCCTCCACCTGAAACCGCGCCAGCTCGAACCGCGTGGCGATGCGCGCGAGCAGCCCCGGCAGGGCTTCCTCTTCCATGGCCGGCAGCAGCAGGGCGAACTCCTCGTCCGACACGCGCGCCACCACATCGGACTCGCGCACCGTCTGCCCCAGCACCACCGCGGTGTAGACCAACAGCCGCTCCCCCATGGCCTCGCCGTGCTGCTTGCAGAACCCCCGGTACCCCTGGGGCGCGCACGCCAGCACCGAGAAGGGGCCCCCGTAGCGCTCGGAGCGCCGCGCTTCCTGGCCGATCATCGCCAGCAGGAACTGCTTGTTGTAGACGCCGGTGAGCTCATCGTGCAGCGCCGAGCCCGCCTCCGTCTCCCCGGACTCCTTGGCGCGCAGCACCGCATCGCGCAGCCGCAGCACCGATTGCAGCCGGAGCGCCAGCTCGCTGCCGGACAGGTTGCGCGGCACCATGTCCACGCCCAGGCCCTTCTCCAGGCAGAACCGCCACGCCTCGGGCTGGTCCGGGTCCATCAGGTAGAACAGGGGCACGGTGACTTCGCCCAGCTGCCGCAGCCTGCGCACCACGGCCACCGCCGCGAAGTCCGGCGGGTGCACGGCGAGCACCACCGCATCGGGCCGGACGACCTCGAAGATGGGAACGACGGCCTCGAAGCGCGTCAGCGGCACCACCCGGAACCCCGCCTCCCCGAGCAGGGCCCGGGTCTTCTCCAGCTCCTCGGCCCGCGGCTCCACCAGGAGCACGGTCGGCTGAAGTCCCGACTTCCCACGATGCTTGCGCGTCACCGACAAGACCCCGACCTCCCTGCCTCAGTCAGAACTTTCTTCCTCACTGCCCCGCCGTCCCTACCAAATTACAGCCCTGCCCCCTCGCCCACCCCGTCCATCCCCTTGAAGTTCCAGCAGAAGGGTACTTCGTTACTCATCCCGTGCCGGGGAATGAGCAACCTGTGTGCCATTCAGCACCTGGAGCAGGTAAGCCTCCAGCTCCGCCTCCTCCACGCGGTGCTTGAAGGCGGCCTGCCCGTTGATGAACACCACGGGGATGTCATAGCGGTAGGCAGCCACCAGCGCCGGATCCTCCAGGATGCTGATGAGCCTCAGTTCGAAGGGGATGCGAGCGCGCACCCGCTCCACCACCTCCAGGGCCGCGTCGCACAGCGAGCAAGCGGGTTTCGAGTAGATATCCACCCTCATGCGTTGCAGGATGCGCAGTGATGCCCGGCTTGTCAGGTGACTTCGCGACGATGCCCCTTCGGGACGCCGTCAGCTATCTGGGGAACCGGCGCGGTTCCGGCATCCTCCGGGTGCAGCGCCCGGGCGTCTCCAAGGAGCTGACGCTGAGCCAGGGCGCCGTCATCAGCGCCAGCTCGAACCAGCCCCGGGAGTTCCTGGGCCAGTTCCTCATCAACATGGGGCACCTGACCGAGGACCAGCTGGGCCGCGCCTTCGAGACGCAGCGCGTAACGGACATGCTGCTGGGCAAGATCCTGGTGATGCAGGGCATCATCCCGGAGCCCACCGTCCAGAACACCCTGAGCCTCAAGTTCCGGGAGATGCTGCTGGATGCCTTCCAGTGGGTGGAGGGCGAGTTCCAGTTCGAGCCCCGGCCGGTGGTGCCGCTGAGCGAGGGGCTGGATGTGCGGGTGGACCTGCTGGACATCCACCGGGAGGGCGAATTCCGCGAGACGGCGTGGCAGGCCATCCGGGCGGTGTTCCCCTCGGGCAAGGCCCGGCTGGTGGTGGACGAGCGGCGGCTGCCCGAGTCCCGCCAGCCCGGAAGCCGCGACGAGAAGCTGGTGACGCATATCAAGGAGGGGCTGACCATCGACGAGATGGCGCTGGCCCTCCACGCCTCGGACTTCTACCTCTACCAGCGCCTCTACGCGCTCTACCGGCAGGACGCGGTGAAGGTGCGCGAGGACAGCGCGCCGCCCCCCGCCCCGCCCGCGGAGGCCGCGCCCACCATCATCGGCGCGGAGTCCCCCGTGGAGGAGATCCTCCAGGCGGCGCGCATGTTCCTGGACAACTGCAACTTCCGGGATGCCGAGGCCCTGGCGCGCCGCGCCTATGAAGTCGCCCCCTCGCCGCAGACGGCGGAGCTGCTGAAGACCGCGGAGAAGTCCCTCCACGAGTCGCTGCGGCTGGTGCTGATGGAGCCCGCGCAGGTGCCCTCGCTGCTGGTGCCCCAGGCCCAGCTCAAGACGATGCCGCTCAGCGCCCCGGAGCGCTACCTGCTCTCGCGCATCAACGGGACCCGGGACGTGGCCGCCATCGTGCGCGTCTCCCCGCTGCACGAGCTGGACGCGCTCAAGTACTTCCAGGGCTTCGTGGACAGCGGCTTCGTGAAGCTCACCCCGGCCTGAGCCGGGGGGCGGGCCTCACGGAATCGGCGCCGAGGCGTTCGCGGCGGGAGGAAGGGCCTCCTCCTCGGAGGCGTCCTCGGCTTGCGAGGCGGCCTCGGGCACCGGCACGTCCGCGGCCGAGGCGGTGGAGACCGCCTCGCCACCGGACAGGGGCTCGGTGGCGGGCGCCGGCTGGGCGACGAGCGGCGCCTCCTGAGGAACCTCGGGAGGTGCCGCCGGCGCGGGGAAGCGCTCCAGGGCCAGCCGCATCGCCTCGCGCCCGAGCCACGTGGCCCGGATGCGCCAGAGCGGCTCGTTGACGATGACGGCGGCGACCGCCACGCGGGGGTTGTCCTTGGGGGCGAAGCCCACGAACCAGGAGTAGTCCCGGAACGGGTTCTTGTCCGCCAGCGTGCCCGTCTTGCCCACGGCACCCTCCACCCGGAAGCCGCGCTCCCGGAAGACGCGCCGGGCGGTGCCATGGGTCACCGTCTCCTCCAGCATCCCCGTGAGGGCGCGCGTCACCTCGGGCGACAGCACCTCCTCCGCGGGCGCCACCGAGGCCTCCGGCGAGGGCTCGAAGAGGACAGGGTCTCTCCACACGCCGGTGGCCGAGGCCGCGGCGAGCGCGGCCCCGTGCAGCGGGGACAGGTACACATCGCCAAAGCCCGCCCCGGTATTGGCCAGCCCGAAATCATCCTCGGGAATGGACGCGAGCGAGACATCCGTGGGGATGGGGAAGGCGATCGGCCGGTTGAAGCGAAGCCGCGCCGCCATGCGCCGCAGCGCATCCGCGGAGAGGTACTTGCGGGTGAGCTTGGCGAAGACGACGTTGGCGCTCTTGCCCATGGCGGACGACAGCGTGTGGCAGGCCCCATCCCGGCTGCTGTCCTCCAGCAGCCGCTCGGACAGCCCCCGCTTGCCGCCATGGAAGCAGGCCTCTTCGCTGGGGGCCACGCCGGCCTCCAAGAGCGCGCTGCCGGTGACGATCTTGAAGATGCTGGCCGCGGGGAACACCGCGCGGGTGGTCAGCCCCCGCATGGACGGGTCCGTCTGGGAGTGCTCCGCCAGCGCCAGCACGCGGCCCGTGGAGGGCTCGAGCACCACCGCGGCGCCATAAGGCACCTGGTAGTCCTGCATGATGCGGGTGATTTGCGCCTGGAGCGGCGGGTCCACGGTCAACGTGGCGCCCCCCTTGCCCGCGGGCAGGACGAGCCGTCCACTGCTCAGCTTGGCCTGGGCGAGCACATCGTCCTTGCGCGGCAGGGAGCGCAGCTGGGCGATGGGCGGCGCCTTCTCGCGCGAGGGCACGGGGGCGGGGGGCACCAGCCCCAGCAGCTCGGTCCCCGCGTCCGCGGTGCCCGCGTCCGCGCTCGCCTCCCGCACGGCGCCCGCATCCGGACTTTCCAGGACAGCGGGGACTTCAGTGGGGGAAGTGGTCCCCATGGCACCCAGAACGAGGGCAAGGGGCAGCAGCGTCGCAAGGAGGGCTTGGGAGCGAGGCATGAGGGGAGGAGGATCCTAAAGGGCTGGCAGCCGCTGTCCAGGTCCGCTCCCTCGGCCGCTGGGGAGGCGGATAAACTGGCAGGTGCCCGGAAGACCTGACAGGGTGCGCGGCACTTTGGACGGATTGAAAGAAATCGCGGTCATCTGGAGCGCCGAGACGCGCCGGGCCGTGCGAAGCGGCCGCGTGGTGGTGCTGCTGGGCCTCTACAGCATGTTCTCGGTGCTGGTGCTCCTCATCGTCGGGGCCATCGCCAACGCGCTCCGGGACGAGGTGAACGCGCGGCTGGCGGACTCGGGCAATGGCGCCGAGGCGGCCACCGCGGTGGCCGCGGAGATGAAGAAGAGCTTCCTGGGCGTGCTGGCCGGGAACGACGCGGCGATGATGGAGGCGCTCTCCCAGGTGCCCGTCGTCGTGCTGGTGGTCTTCAAGATCACCCTGCTCTTCCTGCCCGTGTACGTGGCGCTGATGGGGTTCGATCAGCTCAGCGGCGAGGTGGGGCCGCGCTCCATCCGCTACGTCACCGTGCGCGCGCGCCGCTCCTCGCTGATGATGGGCAAGTTCCTCGTGCAGGCCTCGCTGCTGGTGGGGCTGGTGCTCATCATCGACCTGGGCGTCTTCATCTACGCGCGCATCACCAACCCGGACTTCGCCTTCTCCGCGCTGGCGCTGAACCTGATGAAGTACTGGCTGGCGGCCATCGTGTTCTCGCTGGCCTACGTGGCGCTCACCACCTTCTGCTCCAGCCTGTTCCGCACCCCCGCGGTGAGCCTCGTCTTCAACTTCATCCTGCTCTTCTCCTTCTGGCTGATGGACGTGATTGGCCGGGCCTACGAGGGCCAGGTGCTGGGCTTCGCCCGCTTCCTGACGCCCTCCTATTACTCCTCCAACCTGCTCCACCCGAGGCTGAGCGAGTTTGGCATCAGCGGCCTGGCCTACGCGGGCTTCGCCCTGCTCTTCCTGGGCGGCGCCCATGCCGTCCTGCGCGCGAGGGACCTGTGAGCGAGCCCGCCATCGAACTGTTCCAGGTCAGCAAGCGCTTTGGCCCGAAGGTGGCGGTCAACGCCGTGACGCTGTCGGTGCCCCAGGGCCAGGTCTACGGGCTCATCGGGCCCAACGGCGCGGGAAAGACAACCACCTTCTCGATGATGTGTGGCTACCTCTACCCCTCCGAGGGCAACCTGAAGGTGCTCGGGGTGAACCCCACGCACCCGGGCGCCCTGAAGGGCAAGCTGGGCGCCCTGCCCCAGGACGCCATCCTTCCGCCAGGCTGGGAGACCGGCACCCTGCTCACCTACTGGGCCCGGCTGTCGGGGCTCCCCTCGCCCGAGCGGGAGGCCCACGAGGCCCTGGACAAGGTAGGGCTCGCGGAGGCCTGGACGGTGCAGACCCAGGCGCTCTCCCACGGCATGGCCAAGCGGGCCGCCATGGCCCAGGCGCTGATGGGGCAGCCCCCGCTGGTGCTCCTGGATGAGCCCACTGCCGGCTTGGATCCCCGCATCGCCGCCCAGGTCCGCCAGGTCATCCGCGACATGAGGGGCCACCAGACCGTCGTGGTGTCCAGCCACAACCTCCAGGAGCTGGAGGAGCTGTGCGACGGGGCCGCCATCCTCGACCGGGGCACGCTCGCCCAGGCGGGCACCATGTCGGAGCTGACCAGCCAGGGCGCGGAGTTCCGGGTGCAGATCGCCCGGGGGGAAATCATCCCACCCGAGCTCACCCAGCTTCCGGGCGTCACCGCCGCGCGCATGGAGTCCCCGGGCGTGCTGTTGGTGCGCTTCGACGGCCAGGCCCACCGCCCCGAGGAGGTCATCAGCCGCACGGTGGCCCACCTGCTCCAGACAGGGGTGCTCATCCTGGGCGTTTCCCGGGGCCGGAGCCTGGAAGATCGCGTCCTTCAAATTCTTTGAAACCCGCGGGGCCCTGGGCGCACTACAGGCGAAGACTCACGCGGAATTTTCCAAAAAACTGCCCAGTTTCCGGGCATCTGCAGAAGCAATCTCACGCCATCAGGTGGGGGGGGCTCGGCTTGCCTGGCCGGATTTCCCTCTGTTATCAAGCCCGCCTCATTACCCCCGCCCGGGGCCGCCCTTCAGGACGGACCCGAGACGGAAGGAGCAGAACGGTACATATGAAAGCCAATGTCATTGTGGCCCTTGTGGTGGGCCTGGTGCTCGGATTCTTCGGCGGCAGGGCCGCCTCGGGATCCAAGAGCAATGAGGGCAGCGCCCCCACGGCCGCCGCCCCGTCTCAGCCGTCCGCGCCCGCCAAGCCGGCCCGCCCCGCGGACAGCGCCGTCTTCAAGGTTCCCATCGAGAACTCCCCCGTCAAGGGCAGCCCCGACGCGCTCGTGACGATGGTGGAGTTCTCCGACTACCAGTGCCCCTTCTGCTCCCGCGCCGACGCCACGGTGAAGAAGCTCCAGGAGGAGTACGGCAACAAGCTGCGCGTGGTGATGAAGCAGAACCCGCTGTCCTTCCACCCCCGCGCCAAGCCCGCCGCGCTGGCCGCCATGGCCGCCGGTGAGCAGGGCAAGTACTGGGAGTACCACGAGAAGCTCTTCGCCAACGCGCGCGCCCTGGAGGACGCCGACCTGGAGAAGTACGCCTCCGAGATTGGCCTGGACGTGGCCCGCTGGAAGAAGGACCTCTCCAAGGAGAGCTTCCAGCAGACCATCACCCGGGATCAGACCCTGGCGGGCCAGCTGGGCGCCAACGGCACCCCGGCCTTCTTCATCAACGGCCGCCTGCTGTCCGGTGCGCAGCCCGCCGAGCGCTTCAAGGCCCTCATCGACGAGGAGTACAGCAAGGCCGAGGCCCTCGTGAAGGCCGGCACCAAGCCCGCGGACGTGTACGCCGCCATCATCGCCAAGGGCCAGGAGCGCGCCGCGCCGCCTCCGGCCGCCGCCCCCCAGGCCGCCACCGTCCGCAAGGTGGACGTGCCCAATGACTCGCCCTCCTTCGGCCCGAAGGACGCCAAGGTGACCATCGTCGAGTGGTCCGACTTCGAGTGCCCGTTCTGCAGCCGCGTCACGCCCACGCTCTCGAAGATCAAGGAGACGTACGGCAAGGACGTGCGCGTGGTGTTCCGCCACCAGCCGCTGCCCTTCCACGCCAACGCCAAGCTGGCCGCCGAGGCCTCCATGGCCGCCAACGAGCAGGGCAAGTTCTGGGAGTACCACGACAAGCTCTTCGCCAATCAGAAGGCCCTGGACCGCGCCTCGCTCGAGAAGTACGCCCAGGAGCTGAAGCTGGACGTGAGCAAGTTCAAGGCGGCCCTGGACAGCGGCAAGTTCCGCGCGAAGGTCGAGGCGGACGCCACGGCCGGCTCCGCGGTGGGCGCCAACGGCACCCCGACGTTCTTCATCAACGGCCGCCAGCTCGTGGGCGCCCAGCCCTTCGAGGCCTTCAAGACGGCCATCGACGAGGAGAAGGGCAAGGCGGAGAAGGTGCTCGCCAGCGGCGTGAAGCCGGAGAACCTCTACGCGAAGCTCATGGAGGATGCGGCCAACGCCCCGCCCCCGTCCGCCCCCGAGGAGGCCGAGCCCGCCGTGCAGAAGATCGAAGTGGGCAACGCGCCGGTGAAGGGCCCCGCCAACGCGCCGGTCACCATCGTCGCCTTCTCTGACTTCGAGTGCCCGTTCTGCAGCCGCGTGGTGCCCACGCTCAAGCAGCTGGAGGAGGGCTACAAGGGGAAGATCCGCGTGGCCTTCAAGAACCAGCCGCTGCCCTTCCACGCCAACGCCAAGACGGCCGCCGCCGCGGCGCTGGCCGCCAACGAGCAGGGCAAGTTCTGGGAGTACCACGACAAGCTCTTCGCCAACCAGAAGGCCCTGGACCGCGCCTCGCTGGAGCGCTACGCCGAGGAGCTGAAGCTGGACATGGGCAAGTTCAAGTCCGCCCTGGACAGCGGCAAGTTCACCGCGCAGATCGAGGCGGAGTCCGCCGAGGGCACGCGCGTGGGCGCCAACGGCACCCCGACGTTCTTCATCAACGGCCGCACGCTGGTGGGTGCGCAGCCGCCGGACGCCTTCAAGCGCGTCATCGATGAGGAGCTGAAGAAGGCCGAGGGCATGGCCAAGGACGTCAAGTAGTCCCTCGCCCCGCTTCCAATGGTTTGCCCAGAGGCCGCTGGACCCACGAGGTCCGGCGGCCTCTGTGTTTCAAGAGGGTTTCAGGAGGGTTTCAGGCGGGGCTCACAGCACGGCGATGGCGTCGATCTCCACCTTGGCGCCGCGCGGCAGGGCCGACACCTGCACGGTGACGCGGGCCGGCGGGGCGCCGGTGAAGAAGCGCCCGTACACCTCGTTCACCTTGCTGAAGTCGCCCAGGTCGGTGAGGAAGATGGTGCAGCGCACCACGTGGGAGAAGTCGGCCCCGGCCGCGGCCAGCACCGCCTGCAGGTTCTGCATCACGCGCTCCGCCTGCACGGCGGCATCGCCCTGCACCAGCTCCATCGTCTTCGGATCCAGGGGAATCTGCCCGGACAGGAAGATCATCTTCCCGGCGTCGGCCTGAATGGCCTGCGAGTAGGGGCCAATGGCCTGCGGGGCACTGTCGGAGTGAACGGTCTTACGCGCCATGTGAGGACCTCGGGGTGAAGCGGCCCCGGAGGGCCGCGCTCCACGCGTGGCTCTAACATGAATCGGTGGAGGCCAAAGGGCCTCAGATGCGCTCGACGGACTGCACGCCCTGGATGCGTTCGATGGAGCGCATCAGCTCGGTGAGCTGCTTGAGGTCGGAGATGGTGACCTCGAAGGTATTCACCGCGCGGTCATCCCCGGTGGCCCGGCAGTTGGCCTGGGAGATGTTGACGCCCTTCTTCGAGAAGGTGTTGGTGATGTCCGACAGCATGCCCGGCCGGTCCGCGGAGAGGATGCGCAGGGTGACGGGGCGCTTGTACTCGCCGCGGATGTCCCAGGCGACGTCGACCCGGCGCTCCGGGTCCGTGGCGAGGGCCTTCTCGCAGTTGTCCGTGTGCACGGTGACGCCGCGCCCGCGGGTGATGAAGCCGACGATGGGGTCTCCGGGCACGGGGTTGCAACAGCGCCCGAAGCGCACGAGCACATCGTCCACGCCGCCAATCTGCACGCCGCCGCGGGCCTGCCGGCCCACCAGCCGCTTGGCCAGGTCCGTGACGCGCGACAGCCCCGGCAGCATGGACGCGCCGTTGCCCTCCGAAGCGGGCGGCTGGGGGGGCAAGGGCTCGCGATCCTCCACCACCTTGTCCGGCACCAGGCGCTGGAGGAGCTGCTGCGGCGTCACCTTGCCGTAGCCGATGGCCACCAGCAGATCATCCTCGACCCGGTAGCCGAGCACCTCGGCGGCCTTCTTCATCTCGCCGTTCTTCGTCAGCCGGTTGAGGTTGAGCTGGTAGCGCTTGAGCTCGCGCTCGGCCAGCTCGCGGCCCAGCTGCAGGCTCTTGTCGCGCTGCTGCTGCTTGATGAAGTTGCGGATGCGCTGCTGGGCGCGGCTCGTCTTGACGAAGGTGAGCCAGTCCTTCGAGGGGTGCGCCTGGGGGCTGGTGAGCACCTCCACCATGTCCCCGTTCTTCATCTTGTAGCGCAGCGGGACAATCTTCCCGTTGACCTTGGCGCCCACGCACCGGCCGCCCACGTCCGAGTGGATGGAGTAAGCGAAGTCCACGGGGGTGGCCCCGCGCGGCAGGCTCTTCACGTCGCCCTTGGGCGTGAAGACGAAGACCTCATCGGTGAAGAGGTCCACCTTCACCGTCTCCAGGAACTCCTTGGGGTCCTTCAGGTCCTGCTGCCACTCCATGAGCTGGCGCAGCCAGGCGAACTTCTCGTCGTCCTTGGAGATGAGGGCCTTGCCCTCCTTGTAGGCCCAGTGCGCCGCGATGCCCTCCTCGGCCACCTTGTTCATGTCCGGGGTGCGGATCTGCACCTCCACGCGCTCGCTCAGCGGGCCGATCACCGTGGTGTGCAGCGACTGGTACATGTTCGGCTTGGGGATGGCGATGAAGTCCTTGAAGCGCCCCGGCACCGGCTTCCAGAGCTGGTGCACCAGCCCCAGCGCCTCGTAGCACGAGGGCACCGTGGGCATGAGGAGCCGGAAGGCGATGATGTCGTGGATCTGATCGAACTCGATCCCCTGCGCCTTGATCTTCTTGTAGATGCTGTAGACGTGCTTGAAGCGGCCGCTCACCTCACCCTGCAGGTGGCGCTCCTCCAGCTTGGTGCGGATGAGGGCGCTGGTGTCCTCGATGTACTTCTCGCGCTCCTTCTTGCGCCGGTTGAGCTTCTCCAGCAGCGCGAAGTAGTCCTGCGGCTTCACGTAGCGGAAGGACAGGTCCTCCAGCTCGGTCTTGATCCAGCTGATGCCCAGGCGGTTGGCCAGCGGGGCGTAGATGTCCAGCGTCTCCTGGGCGATGCGGGCCTGCTTCTCCTCGGACATGTGGTCCAGGGTCCGCATGTTGTGCGTGCGGTCGGCGAGCTTCACCAGGATGACGCGGATGTCCTGCGCCATCGCGATGATCATCTTCCGGAAGTTCTCCGCCTGCTTCTCCTCCTGGGAGAGCGTGGCGGAGGCCGAGAACTTGGAGAGCTTGGTCACCCCATCCACCAACTGGGAGACCTCGGGGCCGAACAGCTCCGTGAGCTCCTCGGCCGTGGCGAGCGTGTCCTCGATGGTGTCGTGGAGCAGGCCGGTGACGATGGAGGCCTCGTCCAGCTTCAGCTCGGCGAGGATGCCGGCCACCTCCAGCGGATGCACCAGGTAGGGCTCGCCGGACTTGCGCAGCTGCCCCTGGTGCACCTTGGCGGAGTAGACGTACGCCTTCTTGATGATGTCCAGGTCAGGGTCCGGGTGGTACGAGGCGACCCGCTGGAGGATGTCGTTGAGGCGAATCAAGCTGCTCCAATCGTAACTTTGCTATCCAGATGGGGCAACGCCGCGTATGCATCATCGTCCCACGCCCGCGTGCCCCCTCCCCTCATTCAAAGCCTTCGCGTTCGTTGACCCGGCGTTTTTAGGACCCCTAAAGTCGGCCCCGCTCATGTCACAGCTCCTGCTGTCCGCTCTTGCCGTGGTCTGCCCGAACTGTGACGGCCACAACCCGCCCCGCTCGGCCACCTGCGGCCTGTGTGGGACCGCTCTCGGCGAGGCGCCCCCACCCCGTGCCGCCCCGGCCCGCCCTGCCACCTCGGCTGCTCGCCCCGGGGCCCGCCCCACGGCCGCTCCCGCTTCGTCCAAGCCGCCCGAGGCCGCCACGGCCCGGCCCTCCGAGAACGTTCCACCGGGCCTGAGGCCCTCCGCAGGACGTACACCTTCCCCTACATCCACGGGCATCCCGGTTGAAGTGTCCGGGGCCTCTCCAGCCCCGGCGGGTTCCCCGGGACGGACAGGCGGTGGCCCGGCCGCACAGCCCCGGGCGCCCACCCCTGCCCGGCCGCCCCCCGCGGCAGCCGTCGAGCGCCCCGCGCCTCCCGTTCCAGAAGCGCCCCCCACCGCCCGGCCTGCCGCGGCGGCCCGGCCTGCCCCCGCCGCCTCGCGGTTCGGGCTGAGCATCGTGGCCGGCTCGGGCCGGGGGCAGCGCTACAAGCTGCCCGCGAGCAACTGCGTGGTGGGCCGCAGCCGGGGAGCCATCCTCCTTTCGGAGGATCCGTTCGTCTCGGCGATCCACGCCACCTTCCTCGTGAAGGAAGGGGCGCTCTTCGTGCGCGACGAGACCAGTGCCTCGGGGGTCTACGTCACCATTCCGGGCACGGAGGCCATCGCGCCCCGCACGCTCTTCAGCGCGGGCTTGCGGCTCTTCCGGTTCAGCGGGCGCATCGAGGCGCCGGTGAACCTGCCCGGGCAGCCCGTCATCTATGGCGCCCCGATGCCGCTGGGCCAGTCCCTCTACGCGGTGGAGGAGATCCTCATGGGCGGGCGGGCGGGCCGGGCGGTGGTGTCCGCCGCGACGCTGCTCACCATCGGGCAAGCCCACTGCGATCTCAGCTATCCCCAGGAGGAGGGGCTCGCGGGCCGCCACTGCGAGCTGAGCCCCACGCCCACGGGGGCGATGTTGAGGGATCTCTCGGGTGGCCTGGGCACGTACGTCCGCATTCCCGCCGCCATCGAGCGGCCCCTGCGCCAGGGAGACCGGGTCCGGATCGGCCAGCACGTCTTCCAGGTGGAGGCGCTCGGCTGAGGCGCCGCGCTCACGGGTTGGCCGTGGCGACGCTCTTCAGCTGCTCTTCGATGTAGGGCCGGGCCGCGGAGGTGCGGGCATCCCGCAGGTGACGGGACCACCAGGCCCGCGCCTCACCGGGGTGCTCCTGCTGCCAGTAGACCTCGCCCAGCTTGAGCGACAGCGCCGGCGTGGGGTTGTACTGGAAGGCCAGCTTGTACTGGGTGGCCGTCATCCCCAGGCTGCCGTGCTGGAACTGCCGGTCGCCCTCCAGCTCGGCCGCGCGCGACTTCGCCTCGTCGCGGGCGGCCGGGGGAATCTCCTGGTCGTAGAGCGGCCGGTACGGATCCGGGCCCTGCGTCCGGGCATCCTCCTTCTGGGGCACCGGCGCGTTCTTCGGAATCGAGTAGGGGGTGGCCTGCGTGCTGCCGTTGAAGAAGTAGAAGTAGGCCATGACCCCCGCGGCGAGCACCAGCGCGAGGGTGAGCAGCTTGAAGAAATGGAGCCCGCCCCCGGTGTCCCGCGCGATGGGCGCGGACGCCTCCTCCAGCTTGTCGCTGGAGGGCATGGGGTTGGGCGTCGTCTGGATGATCTCCGGCACCGCACGGACGGTGGCCTCGGTGGAGCCCCAGTCGGTGAAGGCGCGGGGCTGGGTGGCCAGATGGCTGCCGCCCGTCCCCCGGCGCGGCAGGGGCGCGAGCACGGGCGAGGCCATGGGCGCGGCCGCCGCGGCGGACCGCCGGGGAGCAGGCTCGGCGCGGCGCCGCTCCCGGAGCTCGAGCGCGTGCAGCTCGGCCTTGAAGGCCTCCGCGTTGGCGGGCCGGTCGTCCGGATCCTTGGACAGGGCCCGGAGGATGAGCCGCTCCATGCCCACGGAGATGCGCGCCTCGGGCCGCCGCTTGGACGGCGGCGGAGGCTCCTCGGTGAGGTGCTTGGTGGCGAAGCCCACCGCGGAGTCCGACTCGAACGGCAGCAGCCCGGTCACGAGCTGGTAGAGCAGCACGCCCACCGCGTAGAGATCCGAGCGGTGGTCCAGCGACGCGCCCCGGGCCTGCTCCGGGGACATGTACTCCGGGGTGCCGCAGACGAAGCCGGCCCGGGTGAGCGCCGGGCCGTCCTCGCCCGAGGAGTCGGTAATCTTGGCGATGCCGAAGTCCAGCACCTTCACGAAGTCCGTCTCGTTGCGGCGCTGCTCCACCATGATGTTCTCGGGCTTGAGGTCCCGGTGGATGACGCCGGCGCCGTGCGCGTCCGACAGGGCGGAGAGCACCTGGCTGACGATGCGGATGACGCGCGCCTCGGGCAGGGGCCACTCGCGCACGAGGAGCTGGTGCAGGTCCTCCCCGGGCACGAACTCCATGGCGATGAAGAGCGCGCCGTCCTCGGCCTGGCCAAAGTCCAGGATGCTGATGGAGTTGGGGTGGTTGAGGCGGCTGGCGGCCTTGGCCTCGCGCTGGAAGCGGGCCACGGTGCGCTCGTCGGACAAGAGCGACTGGCGCAGCACCTTGAGCACCACGGGCTTGTCGAGCACGAGCTGGCGCGAGCGGTACACCTTGCCCATGCCGCCCTCGCCAATCAGGGCCTCCACCCGGTACTTCTTCGCCAGCGTCTTGCCAATGTACTCATCGGCCTCGGCCACCGTGCGCACGAGGGACGAGCCGCAGGCCGGGCAGTACTTGGAGGATTCTCTGGCGTCAGCGCCGCAAGAGGGGCAGAGCAAGGGTGTTCCGTCTCAGGGAAACGAGCAAGGTGGGGGGCGACTTCAACACGTTGCTTGGGTCCGCATCAAGCCATGCTCGCAGTCCGAGCAAGAGGGCCCTCTCCCTGATATGAGCCCGGGGCGTCCCCATGACTTACTGCCAGCGTTGTGACAGCGACAATCCCGACGAGGCCACCCTGTGCCAGGCCTGTGGCGCCCCGATGCGGTCCGGCACCTTGGTGATGGCCGTCTCCCAGCTTGCTCCCCGCCCCCAGGTGTCCATCCGGGTGGTCCGCGCGGACGGTGGCCCCGAGTCCGTCGTGAAGATGCAGCGCGACACGCTCACCTGCGGCCAGCAGTACGGGGACCTGGTGCTGTCGGATGATCCCTTCGTCATGCCCCAGCAGGCGCGCTTCTTCTTCTCGGGCGCCCACCTGGCCGTGGAGGATGTGGGAGGGGCCAACGGCGTCTTCGTCCGCCTGCGCCAGGAGCGCGAGCTGCCCACCGGGGGCGAGCTGCGGCTGGGCCGGCAGCGGCTGGTGCTCGAGCCCATCCCCACCGCCTCGACGGGGCCCGGCGGGGCGCAGATCTGGGGCTCGCCCGATGTGGGCTACCGGCTGCGGCTGGTCCAGCTGCTGGAGGGGGGCATGCGCGGCGCCGCCTTCCCGCTCAAGGAGGGCGACAACCTGCTGGGCCGCGAGCACGGGGACATCACCTTCCCCACGGACGGCTTTGTCTCCGGGCGCCATGCCGTACTGAACGTGCGGCAGGATCAACTCACGGTCCGGGACGTGGGCTCCTCGAACGGAACCTTCATCCGGCTGGCAGGCCCGTCGTTCGTGGACAACGGCGACCACTTCCTCATTGGCCGCCAGCTGCTCCGGGTCGAGCTTCAGATGAACGGCTAGACCCTCCCGGGTCACGCGACGGGCGTCACGTGACCCAGGGTCTGTGGCTCAGCCGTAGGAGCGCTCCTTCTTCTCCTGCTCTTCCTTGCAGCGGATGCAGAGCGTGGTGACCGGACGGGCCTCCAGGCGCTTGGGTGAGATGTCTTCCTCGCACCGCTCGCAGACGCCGAAAGAGCCGTCCTCGATACGCTGCAGCGCCTTTTCGATCTTCTGCAGCAGGAACTTCTCCCGGTCCCGCAGACGGAACACCATCGATTGGGCGTACTCGGAGGAGGCCTGATCAATCTCGTCCGGCAGATCATCCGTGTCGAAGCTGGACTCTTCCACGAGGGTCTTCTTGGCGCTCTCGAGCAGAGCCACCTTGCTGTCCTCGAGAATCTTCTTGTACCGCTTGAGATCTTTCTGATTCACAGCCTTCGCTCCGGTTGGCGAGAGAACGGCCCTTTTCCCCCAAAAAAAAGGGCCCGAAAGCTTTATTCACACAGCTCATGGTGTCAAGGTGCGCATGCTGAACACTGCGGACGCCAGCAAGGGGGCACCGTGACGGAGGGTAAGAAGTTCGACCGGGAATTTCTGCGCTCAGCCCTCTCGCTGGCCGCGCGGAATGACGTCAACCACTTCCTCTACATCTGCGATACCCCCATCGCCCCGGAGGATCTGCGCGGCCGGCCTGCCCGGCGCAAGCTCATCTACGCGGTGACGTCGGACAAGATCGCCCAGGAGTACATCAACCGGCAGCTCCGGGCGCTGGTCATCCCCGCCTACGATTACTCGCGCACCGAGCGGGTGAAGGTGGCCCTCGTCTCCGCGCTCTCGCAAGGAGCGTTCAAGGAGGGCGACCTCGTGCTGTGCATGACCGGCAAGGTCGGCCGCCCCCCGGACACGCTCATGCAGATGCACATCGGCGGCTCGCTGGATGACCGGGTGGCCATCGAGGGCGTGAAGCTGGGCGACGAGTTCAACTCGCAGGTGGTGGACGCGCTCATCCAGCTGGCGCTGCAGATTGGCCAGGAGGGCTTCGAGGGCCACCCCATCGGGACGATCATCACCATCGGGGACCACACGACCGTCCTGGAGAAGAGCCGGCAGATGACCATCAACCCGTTCCAGGGCCTGTCCGAGGCGGAACGGAACGTGCTGGATCCGAAGATCCGCGAGGCCATCAAGAACTTCTCGGTGCTGGACGGGGCCTTCATCATCCGCGAGGACGGGGTGGTGCTGGCCGCGGGCCGCTACCTGTCCGCCACGGACGAGAGCGTGAAGATTCCCCTGGGGCTGGGCGCCCGGCACGCCGCCGCGGCGGGCATCACCTCCACCACCCACTGCATCTCGCTGGTGGTGAGCCAGACCTCCGGGGCCGTCCGGCTCTTCAAGGGCGGCAACATCGTCCTGGAGCTGCACCAGACCGCGCGCCGCACGTAGGCGCCCCGCCCTACTCCGTCTTCGGCCCTTCGCCCTGCTCCTCGCGGTAGATCTCCGCGAGCGCGTGGGCGCGCTCCACCTCGTCCCGGGCCGCATCCACCGCGAGCACCTTCTCGATGCGATCCACCTGCTCGCGCATCGCGCTGGTGACCAGGGAGCCCGCGGTGAGCCGGGCCGAGGCGCTCTGACGCTCGACGCGCAGCTCGGTGGCACGCGCGCCGATCCCGGTGGCCGCCTCCAGCAGCAGGCGGGAATCCTGCTCCGCACGCTCCAGGGCCTCCCGGGTGGAGCGGAGCAAGGCCTCGGTCTGCGCCTGGTCCCTGCGGAACACCTGGGCCCCCTTGCCATCGCCCCGGGCCTCCACCACCGCGAGCCGCTGGCCGATGTCCTCCCGCTGCCGGGTGTAGCGCTCCAGGGAGCGGGACAGCTCTCCCTTGAGCGCCAGCAACGTGGCCGCCGACTTGCGGACCTCCGCGCCCTGGCGCTCCAGGTCCTCGATGAGCTGATCGAAGGCCGCGAGCGGATCCACGGGCTTCTTCTTGTCCTTCTTGCGCCAGAACCCGAAGAGCATGTCCAGGACGGGAGCCTACCCGAATGGCCGGCAGAGAAGGCGAACCCGGGCCAGACTGTCCTGCACCGGGGGGCTCCCCCCGGCGAGCACCGCCAGGTAGCGCGCAGGGGTCAGCTGGTACACCCCCAGCAGGTGCTGGAGGAGCTGGACGCTCTCCGTGGCGCGGCGGTCCGCGGGCGCCAGCGAGGCGGCTTCCGCCAGGGCGGCGAGGATGTCCCCCACCCGGGCCACCACGTCCGGCCCTGGCGCTTCGCCTCGCACCGGGGCGGAGGGCCGTTCCGGAAACAGCGCGTCGAAGGACGCCTCCACCGCCACCGGCGCGGCGGGAGGGCCCCGCCTGCCCGCCAGGGCCTCCAACGCATCGAGGTGGGGAAGGAGCGCCTCCAGCACCTCCGGCGTCTCGGGAATCCCGTGGGGGAGCAAGGTGCGCCAGGGCACGTCGAACTCGGTCCGGGCCCACTGGATCTCCGCGTCGGAGAGGTGGTGGTAGAAGGCGCGGCCTCCCCGGGCGCGCTGCTCCTGCACGAGGGCCTTCAAGTCCGGGTTCTCCTCGCCCAGGGAGATGAAGCTCAGCGAGATGTCGAGCGAGCTCATGGGCACCCGGGTTCTCCGGATGAGCTCCTGGTCCACCCGGTCCTCGCCGTCGGTGATGAGCACCACCGTGGCCCGGGCCAGGTAGGGGTCCCTCCCCTGGGCGGAGCGGATGGAGTCGAACGCGGAGATCAACGCCAGGTTGATGTCCGTCTGTCCCTCCGCGGGGGAGTGGCGGAAGAGCTTCTCGATCTGCCGGGACGCCCCGGCCGCCGTGTCCACCCGGACCAGCTCGGTCGGCGAATCGTTGAAGAAGGAGAAGTACAGCGGATCGAACGGCTGCCCCTGGCGGGCCTTGGCACGCAGGTTGTTCAGCTCGGCGATGATGATGGCGTCGCGGAAGCGCGCCCGGGCGCCGTGCATGGAGCCCGAGGCGTCACAGACATAGACGCGCACGGAGGTGCGCTTCATGCGCTTGGGCTTCGGGGGCGGCTCCTCCTCCAGGTAAGCGCGGACGAGCTGCCTGCTGGCGGCCAGGTCGTAGACGATCATCCGCGGGTCGGAGATGACGAAGTTGTGCACCTCGTGGAGGCTGCTCGTGGCCTCGAAGCTCATCCGCTGCGTGGGGTATGGGACGCGCCGGGGCACCGGCTGCAGGGACTGGACATCCGCCTGGACGACTTCCTCCGAGAGCGCATCCTCCACGTCGAAGTAGCGCGCGCACCCCGCCGCCAGCTCGAAGGCGGCCAGCTGCTCGGGCTTGAGGGAGAAGGCCAGATCCGTCAACAGGTCATCCGCGGGCGAGGGCTGCCCCGGCTTCGGCTCCCCCCGTTCCACGGCCTCCCCCGTGCGGGACTCCCCGAACCAGCGCATCAGCTCGTCCCGCTCGGCCTGCTCCACCAGGGCGCGCATCTGCCCCCGTGGGGGCAGAAACGGGACCAGGGCGGCGCGGGCGGCGGCAGCCAGGGGCACATCGGCCGCCTCCAGCGACCGCTCGTACAGCGCCTTGAGGGAGCGGTACGCCTGATGGGGCTCCCGCCGGGCGCTGACCCGGACCTGCTTCACCAGCTCCGCCAGCGAGGCGGCGGGCGGAGCGGTGCGGGTGCGCTCACGCGCCTCGGCCACCTCGCGGCGCAGCACCACGCCCCGGTCCCGGTCGTGGTCGGCCCCCAACCGCAGGAGCATCTCGTGCGCCAGATCCAGGTCGCGGCGTTTCTGGAGCACGTCCTCCACGTTGCCCCGTGCCCGCTGCGCGAGAAACTCCGCGATGGCCATGCGCGCACTGGCCGGAGGGCGGCCCTCCCAGGAGTAGGCCCCGCGGGAGAAGATCTCGAACGGGGGCTCGGCGCCCGGCGCGGAGGAGAAGACATCCGCGACCTTCACCACGCGGGCCAGCTGGATGAAGGCCCGCTCCAGCACCGTCCGCGTTCCCGGGGGAAGCTCCCCCGCGCGGTGTGCGCGCTCCACGCGGCGCAGCAGGGCCTCGAACTCCTCCAACGCCTCGATGGCCCGCGCCTCCAGGGCCTCGGAGAGCTTGCCCGCCCGGCCCTTGTGGGCCCCGAGCGTGCGCAACAGGTGCGCATCCGCCAGCGTGTGGACCCCCACCTGGTCCATCTCCCGGTCCAGCGCGGCCAGCACGGGAAGCGACAGCTCCAGCTCTCCCGGCGCCAGCAGTCCCAGCGCCCAGCCCACCATGCCGGAGGGGCGGGGGGCGTTCTGCTGGAGGGCGTCCAGCCGGAGGCGCACCTCCGTGATGCGGGGAGCCAGCATGCTCAGGGCCTCTCAGGGCCCGCCCTCCACAAGGGGGGGCGGTGTGCCGGATGAGAACTCACAGCGAGGAGCGCAGCTCCAGCACCCGCTTGCTGAAGCGCCCGAAGTCCTCGTCGATGCCACTCAACTGCAGGGTGAGCCGGCCTGCGGCCTCCCCCAGCTCGCCGTCCATCGCGCTCAGCACCCCGAGCACGCCTCTCAGACGGACCACCTCCCCTTCCTTGAGGGCCAGCAGGGGGAACCGGCTCCTCACGAGCCGCTCGAAGGTGCGCTCCGCCTCGGCCCGGGCCTTGAGCGTCTCCAGCTCGGGCAACAACGTGGAGAGCAACTGGGTCAACCAGCTCCGCAGGTACTTGATGCGCGTGTGGACGAAGACCAGCTCGGCCTGCGCCACGCCTTGCAGGACCCCGGCGGAGAGGAAGGCCACCGCGGGCCCGGGCGTGGCGGAGGTGAGCTGGTGGTTGAGCCCCTGCAGCGCGGCGAACTCGCCATCGGGCACGCGGACCGAGAAGGTGCTCCGGTAGAAGGTATAGGCCTCCCCCGAGAGAATGGAGGCGGGCGTGGGGGCGGGGCTGGCGACGTCCCGGGACAGGGTGCGGGCGTGCTCGGTGATGCGGGATTCGATGATCGCCCGGCATTCGAGCAGGATGGCCTCGGGAGCGAGCCCCTCCTGCCGCAGGTTCTCCGCCACCATCTGGACCGCCCGGGCGAACTGCTCGATGCGCTCGAACGGCGTGGAGGACAGGACCTCGCGGGCGTAGGCCAGCCCCAGAGGAAGGAGCAACTCCTGCTTCAGCCCCGGCAGGGAGGGCTCCAGCTCGCGCAGGGAGTGCTCCAGCTGGGTCAACCGCCGGGAGTCCGCGGTCAGGGTCTCGAACGGCTCCCGCTTCCCAGCCCGAGGGGCCTGGAAGGCACTCACGGCCCGCCGCCGGAGCGCCGTGCCCACCCGCCGGCGCGCCTCGGCCTCGGCGGTCCGGAGCCGCGCCATCGCGTCGGGAGCCTCCTCGGACAGCAGGGCCGACAGCTCGGAGGCCTGGGAGATCTCCTCCTCCAGATTGTCGGCGAGCCCCACCAACCCCTCGATCTTGAGGCCGTCCTCGAACTCCACCCCCTCGGCCGAGGAGACAATCATCTCGAGCATCTGCTCCAGCAGCCGCGCGGTGGCCCCACACATGGGCGCCAGATGCGGGCGGAGCTCGGGAACGGACCGGCAAAGCTCCAGGGTGTCCCGGAAGGCCGTGATGAGCTGGAGCCCGCCGCGCCCATCCTGGGGACTCTGCGCCTGAGGACTGGCCAGCCCCCGGGCCAACCGCCGCTCCATCCCCGCCACCAGGACGCGGGCCGCCACCAGCAGGGCCTGCCTGTTCTGCTCGTGCCGGGGCCCGGGAACGAGCTTCGAGCGCAGCCGCTGGGCAATCGTGGCGGCCATGCCCGGCTGGAAGGACCGCGCGAGCGCCTCGGTGGCCGCCACGTCCTCCGCGGCATTCAGCGTGGCCGCCTCGCGCTCCACGCCGGAGACAAGCTCGTTGCGCACCTTGGCGAGCGCCTCATCGAAGGCCACCTGCTCCACCCGGACGATCTCGAGCTGCGCCCGCTCCCGGGGATCCACCGCCACCTTGAGGAGGGCCTCGACATCGGCTGCGGGAGGCCCGCCCAGCAGGAAGAACCACCGGAGCGCATCCAGATCGTCGAGGGTCGCCTCCAGCGGCCGGTCCGGGCGCCGGTAGATCTGATCCCTCACCACCGCGGCCTTGAGCGCCCACAGCGCCTTCACCACCGACCGCTGGGAGAAATACTTGGTGGGCACGTAATCGGGCAGCTTGGACACCTGCGCCATCAGCGCGCGCTCCAGCTCATCCGCCAGCAGCTCGATGCCCTCCAGGAGCTGGCTGGACACCTGCACCCGGTTCACGGCCTCCTGGAGCACGTCGAGCTGCTGCAGCGAGAGCCCTGCGCGCAGGTCCGGCCGGATGCCGTGGGCGAAGCGGTGCAGCATCGCCGCGCGGCTGGCGCGCTGGGCGAAGGACTTGGGCACGAAGGAGATGAAGCTGAGCCGGTCCGCGAAGGCCAGGAGCAGCTCGGGCGAGCGAGAGAGCACCTCGGAGAGGTAGCGGTTGCTCGTCATGATGGCGCACTCGATGCGCCCGCTCGTCACCCGCCGCCCATGCTTGAGCTCACGCTCGTGGAGGACATTCAGGATGGAGCGCAGCAACATGTCGCGCCCGTCGAACACCTCGTCCAGGAAGGCGTGGGCGGCGCCCAGCATGCCATCGTCGGTGATGTACTCCGTGCGGCCCGTCTCGGTGAGCACCTTGAAGTCCACCGGACCGATGAGGTCCGTCTGCACGGTGGACTCGGAGATCTGCTTGGCGAAGAGGGACGGACTGCCGGTCTTCTCATCGAGAATGCGCCCCAGCACGGCACTGGCGATGGCGCTCTTGGCGGTGCCCGGGGGCCCCACCACCAGCACGTGTTCCTTGCACAGCAGCGCCAGCTCGAGCTGGGTGAAGAGCGTCTCGCGCTCGAGGTACGTCTCGCGCAGCTCCCCGAAGAACCGGCGGAAGGCCTGCGCGGCCTGAGGATGGGACGTCGAGGGTTGGGTCACGGGCGGGCACGCGTCAACGGAAAGCCCCGGATGTTAGCCCCCGCCCCACCCCAATTTGAAGCCGCCATCCCCTAGAAACACAGAGGGCCGGGCCCCCAGGGGAGCACCGGCCCTCTTCTCAACCAGACAGGCTCACGCCGCTGGCATCACGACTGGCGGAACTCGGCGTCCACCACGTCGTCCTTCTTCGGGGCCGCCTGGCTGCCCGGCGCCGCGGAAGGCTCCGCGCCCGGAGGAGGCACCCCACCGGCCTGGCCGGTGGCGCGGTACATCTCCTCGGCGACCTTGTAGCTGGCCTGCTGGAGCTTCTCGAGCGCGGCCTTGAGGGCGTCCTTGTCCTGACCCTCGCGGACCTTGTTGAGCTCGGTGACGGCCTCCTCGAGCGCCTTGGCCCCATCCGCGGAGAGCTTGTCCTTGTTCTCCTTGAGCATCTTGTCCGCGGCGTAGGCCTGGCTCTCGGCCTGGTTCTTCAGCTCCACCAGCTCGCGGCGGGACTTGTCGGCCGCCTCGTTCTCGCGGGCCTGCGCCACCATCTTCTCCACCTCGTCCTTCGCGAGGCCCGAGGAGTGGGTGATGGTGACCTTCTGCTCCTTGTTGGTGGCCTTGTCCTTGGCGCTGACGTTGAGGATGCCGTTGGCGTCGATGTCGAACGTCACCTCGATCTGCGGCATGCCGCGCGGCGCGGGCGGCAGGCCCGTCAGGTGGAAGCGGCCGAGGCTGCGGTTGTCGCTGGCCATGTCGCGCTCACCCTGCAGCACGTGGATCTCCACCTGCGTCTGCCCGTCCGCGGCCGTGGAGAAGGTCTCCGACTTGCGGGTGGGGATGGTGGTGTTGCGCTCGATGAGCTTGGTCATCACGCCACCCAGCGTCTCCACGCCCAGCGACAGCGGGGTGACGTCGAGCAGGAGGATGTCCTTCACCTCGCCCGAGAGCACACCGGCCTGCACGGCGGCGCCCACGGCCACCACCTCGTCCGGGTTCACGCTCTCGTTCGGCTTCTTGCCGAACAGCCGCTGCACGGCCTCCTTCACCTTGGGGATGCGCGTCGAGCCGCCGACGAGCACCACCTCGTTCAGGTCCTTGGGCTCCACGCCCGCGTCCTTGAGGCACTTGCGGCACGGCTCCAGCGAGCGCTCGATGAGGTCATCGATCATCGCCTCGAACTTCGCGCGCGTCAGCTTGACGTTGAGGTGCTTGGGGCCCGAGGCGTCCGCCGTGAGGAACGGGAGGTTGATCTCCGTCTCCATGGCGCTGGACAGCTCGATCTTGGCCTTCTCCGCCGCCTCCTTCAGGCGCTGGAGCACCATCTTGTCCTTGCTGACATCGAGCCCGGTGTCCTTCTTGAACTCGGTGATCAGCCAGTCCATGAGCCGCTGGTCGATGTTGTCGCCACCCAGATGGGTGTCGCCGTTGGTGGCGAGCACGTCCACGACGTTCTCACCCACCTCCAGGATGGACACGTCGAAGGTGCCACCGCCAAAGTCGTAGACGGCGATCTTCTCGTCCTTCTTCTTGTCCAGGCCGTAGGCCAGCGCGGCGGCCGTCGGCTCGTTCACGATACGGCGCACCGTGAGGCCGGCGATCTCGCCCGCGTCCTTGGTCGCCTGGCGCTGGGCGTCGTTGAAGTACGCCGGGACGGTGATGACCGCCTCGGTCACCTTCTCGCCCAGGTAGTTCTCCGCGGCGCGCTTGAGCTTGAGCAGCACCTGCGCGGAGATCTCCGGCGCGCTGAACTGCTTGCCGTCGATCTCGACGCGCGCATCCCCATGGGGCCCACGGGCCACCTTATAGGGGACCAGCTTGGCCTCTTCCGTCGTCTCTTCGTGACGGCGGCCCATGAAGCGCTTGATCGAATAGACGGTGCGCTCGGGGTTGGTGATCGACTGGCGCTTGGCCACCTGCCCGACCAGCCGCTCGCCGTCCTTGGTGAACGCCACCACGGAGGGAGTAATCCGGCTGCCCTCCTCATTCACAATGACCTTGGGCTCGCGACCCTCCATGATCGCCACCACGCTGTTGGTGGTGCCCAGGTCGATTCCGATGATCTTGCCCACGGTATCCTCCGGAAATGACTGCGTTTTTCGCAAAAAATCCTGATGTACGCCCAACGTAACCACCCATGGGGGGGTGTCAAACCCACTCGGGATCCGAACGGACCCGGGCCCGCCTCACATCCCTGTCATGGCGTTGTCACCACTGCGTAACACGCTCTACACCGCCGTCACCGCCACGTAGCAACCGGCCAGGCAATTGATCGCCACAAGACCGAACAACCCTTTGAAATTCCTCGGCTGATTTTGCCTGACGCAACGCATCAGGGCTTGGCGAGGAATGTGCAGTACCAACCTCACGCGCTGATTGGCGCATCGACACGTTCCTCCCCCTCAGGAGCCTGCCCCCCATGCTGGTACAGCCCCTTCGCTCGCCGGAACTCCAACAGCTCCCGACGAGCCCGAGTGCCACACCGCGGGTTGCCGTGCTGCTCAACGCCAACGCCCGGAAGGTCGACGCCCGGGTTGTGAAGGCGCTTTCGCATGTCGTTCCGGAAGAGGATCTGTTCCTGTCGCGCTCGCCCTTGGATGCCCGGCGGATTGCTCAGGAAGTACTCGAGCGCGGCTACCCCATGGTCTTCACCGGCGGTGGGGACGGCACCTTCATGGGCTTCGTGAACGAGCTCATCCGCCAGACGGAGGCCCGAGGCCGGTTCGCCGGGCAGCCCCTGCCGCGCTTCGGCGTGCTGAAGCTGGGCACCGGCAATGGCATCGCCTCGTTCGTCAACGCCTCCAGCACCCGGGGTGACGGCATCCTCCATGACGTGGTGCGGGCCCGCTCGGGGGATGTGTCCGGCTCCCGGCGCATGGACCTGCTGATGGTGGATGGCCAGCGCGCCCCATTCGCCGGCCTGGGCGTGGATGGCAAGCTGCTCAACGACTACATCTGGGTGAAGGAGAACCTGGGCAAGGGCTTCTTCAAGAAGATGATGACGGGCAGCGGGGGCTACTTCTCCGCCGTGGCCTTCAAGACGGTGCCGCACTACATGGTGAACTCCACCTCGGTGGAGTGTGAGATTCGCAATGGCCACGCGGGCGAGGCCTACCGGCTGGGAGCGGATGGCAGCCCCGTGGGCCAGCCGCTGGGCGCGGGCGAGGTGCTCTTCCGGGGCAACCTGATGATGGCCGCCGCGGCCACCATGCCCTTCTACGGCTACGGCTTCCGGATGTTCCCGTTCGCCAACCACCGCCGCGGGATGATGCACCTGCGGCTGGGCCAGGTGAGCACGGCGAGCATCCTCGCCCACCTGCCCAAGATGTGGGCGGGCCGCTGGTTCCCCGAAGGCATCCACGACTTCCACGCCAAGGAAGTGACGATCCGCTTCGCCAAGCCCATGCCCTTCCAGGTGGGCGGCGACGCGGCGGGCTATCGCGAGACGCTGACCCTCTCCGTGGCCCCCGAGTCCATCGACCTGGTGGACTTCCACGGCGAGATGAACTGACCCGGTGACGGGCCGGAGGCCGCGGCCTTAGCCGCGGTCCCGGGACGCGGGCGGCTTCTCCCCCGGCTCCTTGCGGCGGCCGATGAAGAACGAGAAGCTCACCCCAGGCTTGCCGTGCTGCTCGCGGTGCAGGGAGATCTCCTGCCGCAGCACCTGGACCTCGGCCTCGGGCAGCCCCTCCAGGTGGGACTCGACGTCCTGGTAGAGGCCATCCAGCTCCGGCTCGGGCAGCGTCTCCACCGACTCGGGCTCGTAGCCCTCGGACTCCATGGCGAGCAGCAGCTCGCGGGGCAGCAGCAACGGCGCGCCCAGCCGCTTCTCCCAGAACTCCATCGACGCCCGGGGCAGGAAGCGCCCCACCCGGGACGGAAAGGTCATCCCGAGGCGGCCCCGGAGGGACAGCACGCGGCGCAGCGAGCGCAGGGAATGCGCCAGCGGGGAGAAGACGCGGCCCTGGATCAGCACCGCGTCGAACTCACCGTCGGGAAACCCGGGCTGGCCCAGATCGACCCGGCGGACCTCCACCCGGTCTCCGAGGCCCAGCGCCCTCACCCGCTCCCGCACCGGGACGAGCAGGGACTCCTCCGTGTCGGCCGCCACCACCGAGCAGCCGAGATCCCTTGCCAGCAGGACCGCCGCGTTGACGGGGCCTGCGCCGAGCACGAGCACGCGGGAGCCCGGCTCCAGCTGCGCCACCCGGGCGAAGCGGCGGGTCAGCTCCTCGGAGCCGAAGGCGCGCCGAGCGTCACCTGGATAGTTGAGCGGGAAAGACCCAGCCGGACTCATGCAGTCTCGCCTTATACCCTACCTGGCAGGCACTTCGTCACAGGTAATAAACGATCCGCTTTTCCTGATGGAGCTGGGCGTAGATCGCCCGGCGGTGCTCCTCGGACAGCAGGTACACCGACACGGTGACCGACACGTACTTGCCCTTGCTGCTGGGCTGCTCGTGCAGGGAGTCCGGTGAAATCTCCGTTCCCATCAGCCGGGAGAAGAGCTGCCGCACGTACTCGGCGAAGCCGGGCTCCTGCACCCCCATCACCTTGAAGGCGTAGACGGAGGGGTACTCGATGAGGTCCTTCTTCTCGTCCCCTCCGGCAGAGGGGTCCTGGGGGCCATCCTTCTTCATGACACGTCTCGTCCACGCGGCTCAGAGCAGGTTCGCCGCGAGCTCGGCCAGGGCGCTGCGCTCGCCCTTGGCCATGGTGATGTGGCCTGCGATCTTCTCGTTCTTGAAGCGGTTGACCACGTGCACGAGGCCGTTGTTCGTCGCGTCCACGTAGGGGTTGTCGATCTGGAAGGGGTCCCCGGTGAGGACGATCTTCGTGTGGTCCCCCACGCGGGTGACGATGGTCTTCACCTCGTGGGGCGTGAGGTTCTGGGCCTCGTCCACGATGATGAACTGGCTGGGGATGCTCCGGCCGCGGATGTAGGTCAGCGGTTCGATCTCCATCAGCCCCAGGTCGATGAGCTCATGGTACCCCCGGCCCGCCTTCTTGTCGGCCCGGCTGAGGTTCATCAGGAACTCCACGTTGTCGAAGATGGGCTGCATCCAGGGGTTGAGCTTCTCCTCGACGCTGCCGGGCAGATACCCGATGTCCCGCCCCAGGGGGAAGATGGGCCGGCTGACCAGGAGCTTCTGGTACAGGTTCTCCTCGGTCACCTTGTTGAGCCCCGCGGCGATGGCCATCAGCGTCTTGCCCGTGCCGGCCTTGCCCACCACCGTCACCAGCTTGATGTCATCGTTGAGCAGCAGGTCCAGCACGAAGGACTGCTCCATGTTGCGCGGCCGCACGCCCCAGATGCCGTCCTTGATGCTGCGCAACAGCGGCACCACCTTGCCCTTGGTGGCGTTGAAGCGCCCCATGGCCGTGTGGGACGGGTTGATCTCGTCCTTGAGCAGCAGGCACTGGTTGGGGAAGAGCTTGTCCTGCTCCGGCACCTCCACCTCGGCGCCGGGCTTGTACATCTGATCCACCAGCTCCCGCGGCACGAGCAGCTCGGTGAAGCCGGTGTACAGCTCGGTGATCTCGACGCGCTCGGTGTCGTAGTCCTCGGCGATGAGGCCCAGCGCGTCCGCGCGGATGCGCAGGTTCGTGTCCTTGGTGATGAAGACGGCCTGGGTGTCCGGCTCGCGCTTCATCAGGTCGATGGCCACCGCGAGGATGCGGTTGTCCATCAGGTTGCTGTCCGCCAGCGGCGGCGGCAGCTCGGCGTCCGCGAACCCCACCCGGAGGAACCCGCCTTGCGGCAGGGGAACGCCTTCCTTCAGCGAGCCCTCCGCCCGGAAGGAGTCCAGGTAGCGGGCGACCTGGCGCGCGTTCCTGCCCAGCTCGGACAGATCCCTCTTGAACTGATCGATCTCCTCAATGACGTAGATCGGGATGATGACGTTGTTGTCCCTGAAACCGTAGATGCTGCGCGGATCATGGAGCAGGACGTTGGTGTCGAGGATGAAGTTCTTGGGCATCGTGGTGGTTTCGCGACCTGGAGTTCGGGTGCGACCGCGGAGACGCTGCTGGCACAGAACCTTCTACACCCGAATATAGGCACCCCTTCCCGGGCGAAACACCCATCTTGAGCCCCGGGTGCACGATTCTGCCCAGTTTCAGGGCTTCCGGGCGTCAGGACGAGGCGAGCGGATCATAGGTGAGCACGTCCGCCACGTGCTCTGGAGGAGGACCGGGCGGCATGAGCGCCCAGGGGAACCGGTCCTGGAGCGCCTCGAAGTCGATCGTCAATGGGACCCGGGAATGAGCCTTCACCTCGGCGAGCCAGTCCTCATCCTCGAAGAGGCGGCCCATGCGCCGGGAGCCCGCGGCGAGCATGGGCGAGGGAACGAACCGCACCGGCTCGCCCCCCGGACCCCGCACACATCCCAGCTCCACCGCCCAGGCCAGCAACCACCGGGGCCGCTGCCGCCCTGCCCTGCGCAGGGCCTGGAAGAGCCCCTGGGCCGAGCCCTCGATGAAATGGAAATACCGGGCATAGACCCACGCGGCGGAGAACGTGGCCGGGGTCAGCGCCATGGCCTCGGCCCCGATGCGGCGGGTCATGAGCAGCAGCAGTTCGAGGATCTCCGCCGAGAGCGCCAGCCCGGGGTGAACCTGCCCGGGCAACGGCGGGCGGTTCCAGTCGAAGGTGCGCCCGGGGTGCTGGAGGGTAAAGGAGTCCAGGTAGAGCACCGGGCGGCCTTCGAGCGGCGGAGGGAGGCCCACGTCCTCGCCGGGCACCTTGCGCAGCGCGATGTCCACCACGGCCGCCTTGTAGCGCAGGCTCCAGAGCACGATGCGGGGACGGAACGGCTCATCGAGGTTCAGCCGCAGCTCGAGCCGCCCCAGACCGCGCTCCTCCAAGCGCTGGATCATCCCGTACTCGCGCAGGGCGTTCTCCATGCCCTGGCGGCTGTAGACGCCAAAGGCAAGCGACACCCGCTCGTCCCGGGAATCCAGCCCCAGCTCATCCAGGCTCAGCGTGCCGTCCTGTCCGGTGACGGACAGTTGGGAGGCGCTCAAGCGCCGGTAGATGCGGCGGAAACGCGCTTCTGGCTGAGGCGTCCGCGGCATCCGGGGGTCCTCCTATGTGTAGGAGATCGCGACGATGGTGAGTTCGATCTCGCCGCGGGGGCGCATCACTTCCACGCTGTCGCCCACGGCCTTGCGAAGCAGGGCCTTGCCGATGGGAGACTCCACGCTGATCCGCCCGCCCTGGGTGTCGATCTCGTCCGAGCCCACGATCTGGTACGTGGTGTGGTTCCCGTCCTCGTCCTCCAGGGTGACCGTGGCGCCGAAGTAGACCCGGCCGGTGTCGGTCTGCTCCGAGGGCGTCACGATGGTGGCCGTGTCCAGACGCCGCTGGAGGAAGCGGATGCGGCGGTCGATCTCCCGCAGCCGTTTCTTGCCGTAGATGTACTCGGCGTTCTCCGAGCGGTCGCCCTGGGCGGCGGCGGCGGAGACCTCGGCGGTGACCTTGGGCCGCTCCTCATTGAGGAGCTTCAGGAGCTCACGGTGCATGCGCTCCGCCCCAGCCCGGGTGAGATACCGGCGCTGGGGGCCCGTGGCCTCCTCGGCCTCCTCTTCGGGATCATCCTGCTCTGGGGGGACATCCTGACGCATTCCGCCTGTATAGCGCCCCCCACTGGGGGAGGAGCCACCCCGAAGGGGCGGAGACGTTCACCGGAAGAACGGGCCACCCTGCCAGGACACCGGACATGCGCGCGCCAGTGGAAGTTGGGCAGAAGTGCTGGTAGAGAGGCGTCCGGCTTTTTGAGCAGGTCGGGAAAAAAGAATAGTGCGAGTCGCTAGCTCAGCTGGTAGAGCACCGGCCTTTTAAGCCGAGGGTCGGGGGTTCGAGCCCCCCGCGACTCACAGTGCGTCCCCGTCGTCTAGAGGCCCAGGACGCTGGCCTTTCAAGCCGGTAACACGGGTTCGAATCCCGTCGGGGACACATCAATCGGGGCCGGAAGCTGCTGGAATCTCAGCGGTTTCCGGCCCCGATGCTTTTCTGGCTCCGGCGCGTCGCCAGAATGTCTCCAAACCGGAGACCTATTGAGCAGACCGCGAGGGCAGTTCCAAGTATTCCAAAATCGCGCGCCCCTACCGGGGCCGTAGGGTACGAGAGCATCCGGCGCCTGCCGCCCCCCCTCGCAGGTGAATCCCTTCCAGCGCGAACGCACGGCTCAGCAGCCCCGCGAAAGTCCAAGCGGGGCGTGCGCTCCTTCCTCATTTCCTCCACTGTCGCGGCCAGCTCCGTGATGCGCGCGTCCTTGGGATTGGGTGCAGGACTCGGTTCACAGGGCCAGTGCCGGTCAGGCTTCCTCGTCGAGCAGGAGCGTGCGGAGCATCTCATAGTCCACGCGCGGCGCTAAGGCCTCATGGAAGCGCACCACCTTGTCCACCGCCCACATCCGCAACGCTTCAAGTTCGTCTGGCGTGTCCGTGATGACGCCTCGATGGTAGACGGCAATGCGTGACGCGCGCTTGTTATCGAGCCTCTCCCACTGAATGGGCATGCCCACAATGGTCTCGATGGCTTGGCGCTCCGCGAGCAGCCTATCAAACAGGGCCTTGTTGTCCGCAGCGCTACCGTTGTCAATGTAGAGCTCGACGCGGAAGCGGTCGCGCAGCGCGAAGGACACTCCCAGATGGGCAGCCGCCGTGCGTCCCTCGGGGAGGTCCACCAGCCAGAGCCAGCTCATCGCTGGGGACTTCACGCTCCGCAAAGCAAGCTTCGTCTTCGCGCGTAGTTCGTTCTGCAGTGCGGTATTGAATGCGAGATAGAGTTGATCGCGCTCGCGGGTGCGCGCGAAGGTGACGCGGCCTTCACTCAGGTTGATATCGACGACTCGCCAGCTTGCCTCAAGCCACAGGCGGGACTGGATGTGGGTCTGGGCGTCGTTCGCCCACCATGAACGATGCTTCCGGGCGGAGTCCGGGAGGCGCCCTCGAATGATGTGCTGAACCTGGTCGAATGACAGGTCAATGCGGTCGACCACGGTTGGCTGGGCCGTGAGGTAGAGCGCGAGCCGCGCATACCGGCTCTCATCCGGCTGCTCCAGTTCCGCCGCTGGTTCAATCTGCTCAAGGGCCGCAGACGGAGGCGGGATGGAAGTGATGGGAGTAGCCGACTTGACCGGACGCTTCAACGTGAGTCGATCCTTGGCCCGCGTCAATTGCTCATTGCAATAGCGCAGGGCGTCCCTATCCATGGGAGAAGGTTTCCCGCGGAAGTGGGCCAGGGCGTTGCGCGTGTCACGTACCTTATCGAGCAGTTCCTTGATGCTCTTGCTGTCCCTCAACACGCTGCCAAGCCGGTCCCATTTCCCGCCGTCGACGAGCATCTGGGTGAAGTCATTGAAGGTCAGATTATCGAGCGTCTGCCCGTTCTGTGACGGGTATTCCTCGTTGAAGGCCTCATTCAGTCGAGGCTCATCGAACTTCCCGTTGCTCGCGGTGGCCTTGAGGTAGCGGTTGACAATAGCCCGGACCAACTTGAAGGTCTTCTTCCGACCTCCCGCCATGTCGGCGATGAGCTTGCCGAGTGCGGCATCATCCGGTTCACCGGTGTCGTTGGTAAAGGCAAACCGGATGAGGTCCTTGAGCGTGCTCTCCACGTCCTCGACCAACATCATGTCTTCGTACCGGTTCCGGAAGAACTCGGTCGCGTCGAAGCTCGTGACGATGCTGGTCAGCTTGTTGTCGGCATTGACAACAAGCACCGCGCTATTATCGCCCAGGTGATCGAGTGCCTCGAAGAGGTCATCATCGAGTTCGAAGGCATCGAATCGCTCGTCGGTCGCATCAAGAACCCGGAGGTCAGCCATCTTCGTGCCCAGATGGCTCAGAGCGCGCAAGATGGTGCCGTTAGTGATGAGTCCGAAGGGCTGGCCATCCTCTTCCACCACTGGAAGCTGGCTGAAGTCGTTCTCACGCATCCGCGTGTACGCATCTCGGACTGACTCATCGAGCTTCGCGGTGACGGGCATGCCCCTGTCACCGATGAGGTCCTTGACTGTAAAAGGCATAGCGGTCCTCCCCCTGATGGTCTTACAGCGCTCCGACACAATAGCGGACGGGCGCGCAGTTCCTGGGAAAAAAACCTTATTCCGGGCCGCGAGGTCACGCTACCCGGGTGAACCACTCGCCCTCGCCGAGTTGGGCCCGAGCACCGCCGCCAAGCGGGCATCTTCGAGCAGCACGCCTGGGCTTGCCCCGATTTGGTGGTTCTCCCGCACTTCGTGTGCTTCAAAGGCAGCGAGAAGGCGAGCCCCACTCGGGCGGCCGTCCGCATGAGACCAGGAGCCACACAAACTGCGGGATAGCCACTAAACCGGGGCAGGCTCACGTTGATGGATGCTCTGGCGGTGGCGAGCCAGTGCCTGCCACCCATGTGCTGGGCGACACGGGGGCTCCAGCCGTCAGCAGCCAGCAGCACCATCTCCACCTGCTCGTGCCCGGATGTGGGAACGACCACTACCCGTGTCAGGTCCAAGGGTAGCTGAAGCAGGCGACTTCACGGGCCTACTCAGGCGATTATCAGATCCGGATGAAAACCTCTGAGCACCTTACTCTTGGAGCCATCTACTCCCGCGAGACGCTGCGCGAGCAGTTCGGCATCACCGACGCCACTCTCGACAACGGCATCTTCCTACCCAAGGGACATGAATCCGTTTGGATTTTTGTGACCGAGGTGAAGACCGCAGACCGGACGCAGTACACCGACCAACTCGACGGAGATGACCTCTTCATGGACGGTCAGATGAAGGGCAGGACCGACCGGCTCTTGATCGACCACGCAAGGGATGGTCGCGAGCTTCTCGCCTTTCATCGCCGCCACAAGTCGGAACATCTGCATGAAGGATTTCGGTACGTTGGCCGATTTACCTACGTCTCCCACGAGGGTGGCGGGCCCGCGCGCTTTCACCTGCGGCGCGTCGGCTCGCGGCCGGAGCCGACGCCACCGGCCTTCCTGCTCACATGGAATCCTGAAAACTGGCATTGGGAGACCCTGGAGGAAGACGTCGAAGCTGTTCGTACCGGTCGAGCACCTGCCGATGACGAATGGCGATGTGGGAACTCCCAGGTTCGGAAGGGCGACCGACTCTTCTGGCTCCGTCAAGGTGTCGAGCCTCGCGGCATCTTCGCCACCGGATGGGCCACGAGCAACTGGGACAACGGGATCCGCTTCGAGTTCGAAACCCTCCTCCATCCAGTCCATGACCAGGGGGCGCTCATCCCTCGCGACACTCTGGTCGGTGGAGCCCTGAACGAGGTTCACTGGAACACCCAGCGGTCGGGTATCAGCATCAACTCGGCTGCGGCGACGGTCCTTGAGCAGATGTGGGCCGAGCGCGTAGGTCAAGAGCAGGAAACTCCCTCCGCTGGTGAAGATGGCCCTGGGGCAGCACTTGAAGGTGCGGTTCGGTACACCTACGTCCGGCACCGCAGGCGCGAGCGCCGCCTTCGAGAGGACAAGATCGCGAGGGCCCTGAGTAGCGGTGTTGGTCTTCGCTGCGAGGTGCCTGGCTGCGGCTTCCATTTCAGCGAGGTCTACGGGGCGCTCGGAGAGCGGTACGCACAGGTTCATCACCTGCACCCGCTGAGCAGTCGCGAATCGCCCTCCGAGACGAGGCTCGATGATCTCGCTATCGTCTGCGCGAACTGCCACGTGATGATCCACATCGGTGGTCAGTGCAGACCCCTGGATGAACTCGTTCAGCGCCGCCCGCAGGGTGACACCGAAACTCAACGGGGTATGCCCGCACAAGTCGAGGACGGTGGTTAGTACGGTCTGAGTGCGATGGCTTCAGCCGAAGTCATCGCCTCAGAGTCGGCGTCCGGGGTATTTCTCTCCGCCTCGAATGGACTGGAGGATCTAGTGAGTCAGCGCGATGGAACACCAGTGCTCGTCACCAAAGAGGGCGCAGTCGCGCTCACCAAGGTCGAGCTTGGCACCAAGGCCGACAACGGCGGCACCTACGAGTCCTTCCTCCAGGAACTCCTGTTCGAGCACCCGGAGGTTCTCCCCTTGGAGCAGATTGAGCCAGCGTTCGAAGCGCTGGTGCCGGTGTGCCGGGAGTTCCCAACGAAGCACGGCCCCGTGGACAACCTCTTCATTACCCCGGACGGAAACATCGTCATCGTCGAGGCGAAGCTCTGGCGGAACCCTGAGTCCCAACGGAGGGTTGTCGCGCAGGCCCTGGACTACGCGAGCTGCATCTTCGAGATGAACTACTCGGACTTCGAGACCACCGCCCTTCGCGGAAAGTTCGGCGGCCGTCCGAAGCCGTCGAGCCTCTGGGCCCTTATTCCGGAGGCAGATCGACTGCCGGAACATGAGTTCGTGGATGCCGTAAACGGGAACCTGTGCTCCGGCCGAATTGTGGTTCTCGTCGTCGGTGACGGCATCCGATCCGAGACGAAGCGGCTCATGGAGTCGCTCCAGTCGCACGCTGGCTTCCGGTTCACGTTCGCCCTCGTCGAGTTGTCGATCTTCGACTTGCACGGGACGGGCCAGAGACTGGTCGTGCCCCGGACCCTGGTTCGGACGCAGCTCATCGAACGGGGCGTCGTCCGTATCGAGGGCAACGGCATCGCTGTTACGGCGGGTTCTCCCAACGCGGGCGCGGCCTCTGCTTCTAAGCCCGTGTCCGGCAGTATCAGCGCCGAGGAGTTCTTCGAGGCCATGCAGGACCGCCACCCTGCCCTTCCCGAGAGGCTGAAGACGTTCCTGGAGACCCTATCGCCGCTGGGGATCTATCCGGAGTTCCGGCAGGCCTTGAACCTCAAGTGGGCAGCACCGAGCAGTAAGACCGCCAACCTTGGCTCATCCAACGTGATGGGTAGGTATGGACCAGTGAGTCTGGGTTCGTGCTCGGTGCCAGATTTGCTCGCGAGTACAACGAGGCGCTTGCAAGTGCGTGGGACGGCAGCGCCCACGAATCGCCCTGGTGCGCGGGCACCAAGTGGCAGGTCCGGATCGGCGGCAAGGTCCCGCGCATCGAATCTGTGGCCGAGCAGTTCGATGGATGGGCAGCAGCTCTTCGGCGGCTGCTGCCGCTTGCTGCCGAGAGCGGTGCCTCGGAGTAGCTGCCCCATAATGAAACCCCGACTGAACTGAACGGACGTAGTCATGCTTTTCCGCGCGTACATTGCTGTTCTAATCCTTCTCTCGGCCTGCACGACATCCGCGCCGGGCCAAAGAGTGCACATGCCCAAGAACACAAGGGTCGCCAATCTCCAGCGAGCTGCGGCGCTGCCTTGGAGGGACGGTGGGCAATGCGTTGTCCGCGAAGCTTCCCAGCCTTGGCCCGTGCTGGTGGAGAGGTGCTTTCAGGCTCTCGACCATGAACGGATCGAGTTCCACGACACTACAGGAAGATGCGCGGTCGCCTCCGCTGGCGCCGCTGCAGTGGGACTCGGGTTTTGCGTGCTGGTGGCTCCTGAGATCGTCGCGGGTGCCGTGATAGTCCTCGGAGCGATGGTAGTGGCGGTTGCCATCAAGGAGGCGCTGGACGCGTATGAATTACGCCACCTCTACCCCGAGGAAGCAGGGTCCTCACGAGGAACGAGGGTGACATCCCGGGAAGCTGAAGCGCAACGCAAACCCAAGCTGAAACCCGAGCCAGCGGGGCAGGACAGGCAGCCTCCAGTGCCGCCTGTCCCCGTGAACCGGACAGGCCGCGCCAGTTGCGAGCCAGTTCCAGTGCCTCACGCAGGAAAGGACGATCCGCACAATGAGTGCGCCGACAAGTTCCCGCCCAATCGTTATCCTGGAATGGACGTGCTCGTTGGCGGTGTGCGTTTCGATGCACTGCAAGTCGGTGTGCGCAAGCTGTGGGAGATCAAGACCCATCAATTCGACTTGTACAATGACTTCGTCCGGGATCGGGAGATTAAGAGGGAGGTCGAGCAGCTACGCAAGGAGAGAAAGGCTGCGATGACATGTGGATATGACTTTGTCATTGGGGTGAGTACCGAGGCGCACAAAGACGCGTTGTTGCAAGAGAATCAGTCCCTGAATGTCGTCGTCACGGGGTGTAAGCGATGACTACGCGAAAAAGACTCACCTTCATCGTCTACGCGCCTGCGCTTGCAGGCAAAGACCGCCGCGCAATCGACAGCGTTCATGGAATGGAGAAGGCGCTTCCCGGTTTGCGGCTGGAATGGCGGCTTTCTAAAAGCGGGCGCCCCATTGCATTGCCGCAGCGTGACGCGTGGCTCACGGAAAAGATTGAGGATGGAGGGTTCCCTCTCGTGTGTAACGGGGACGAGAGTTACCCCGTGACGGTCTGGGGAACGGAAAACCCGGGACACTTCAGCCCAGGCGGTCAGGCCCAGTTCGAGGTGCACGCAAAACTGCCACTGGACGAGCCCGTGATCGCGTCAGCGGCGGCTGTGCTGGAGGGCGTGGCGGAGGGGGCACGTGCGCGATGGGGGCGAGCGACGCCATACGACGCTGCGGTGGACATCGCGTATCAGACAGCACCCACGCTGGACGGGCCGCCATCCCCACGCCGGGGGTTGCCCGCCCTGAAGCTTTTCGAGCACATCCGCGCGCCCGAGATTCCCTATTACCTTGGGTGGCTGAACTATTGGTCTGCGGCTGCCGCTCAAGCCATCGGGTTCCCGGACCCATTGCGCGACGCGGAGCTGCTCTCACGGGCGCGGCGCACGGAGACGGGCGGGTGGGTCGTGCA
The DNA here is from genome assembly GCF_020103775.1 of Allostigmatella hybrida. Lineage (NCBI taxonomy): Bacteria > Pseudomonadati > Myxococcota > Myxococcia > Myxococcales > Archangiaceae > Allostigmatella > Allostigmatella hybrida. The sequence goes on along the minus strand of NZ_JAHXBH010000010.1, from coordinate 106,338 downwards.
GCTCACGGATACGCCGCTCGACCTCGACAACCCCGCCCACTTGGACGCGCTCAAGCGGGCTTATGAGCGCTTCCCCGAGATCGGCGGCCGCTCAACGCCTTGATGAGCCTGCCCTCTTCCGGCGTACGCTGCTCACCATCGTCGCAGCGTACCCCTGAACGGAATTAGTCCGGATGGCTTAGTTAATTCGTCAAGGACGGAGCGTGCGCTTCAGTGCTAGGCCATGCTGCCATGTCCGGTGACTCACCCGTGCCCCCCCCCGGCGGCTTGCCCACCCTGCACTTCCCCCCCGAGCTCCCCATCTCGAGCCGGGTGGAGGACATCACCGCGGCCATCACCGCCCATCCGGTGGTCATTGTCGCGGGGGCCACTGGCTCGGGGAAGACGACGCAGCTGCCGAAAGTCCTGCTCGCCATGGGGCGCGGCCGCTCGCGCCAGATTGGCGTCACCCAGCCCCGGCGTATCGCCGCGACGAGCGTGGCGGCGCGCGTGGCACGCGAGCTCGGCACGGAGCTGGGCACGGACGTCGGCTACCAGATTCGCTTCGAGGACCGCTCGTCCCGGCAGACGGCCGTGAAGTTCATGACCGACGGAGTGCTGCTCGCGCAGATTCACAGCGACCCGCTCCTGAGCCGCTACGACACCATCGTGCTCGACGAGGCCCACGAGCGCAGCCTCACCATCGACTTCCTGCTCGGGTGGCTCAAGCGCATCCTCCCCAGGCGCCCCGACCTCAAGGTGGTGGTGAGCTCGGCCACCATCGAGACCGGGCGCTTCTCGCAGTTCTTCGGGGGGGCTCCGGTCATCCAGGTGGAGGGCCGTACCTTTCCGGTGGACGTGCTCTACGAGCCGCCCCCCGAGGACGCCGAGCTCGCCGACTCCGTCGCCGATGCGGTGGCGGACGTGCTCTCTCTCGACCCGGACGGGGACGTCCTCGTGTTCCTCCCCGGTGAGCGGGAAATCCGCGAGGCCGAGAATGCCCTGAACGCGCGCGAGCTCCGCGGCACGGTGGTGCAGCCCCTGTATGCGCGCCTGTCGGCCGCCGAGCAGTCGCGCGTCTTCGCCACCATCCCCGAGCGCCGGGTCATCCTCGCCACCAACGTCGCGGAGACGTCGGTCACCATCCCGGGCATCGTGTACGTCGTGGACACGGGGGTGGCGCGCCTGTCGCGCTACGACCCGCGCTCGGGCACCACGCGCCTGCACATCGAGCCGGTCTCCCAGGCCAGCGCCGACCAGCGCAAAGGGCGCTGCGGCCGCGTGCGCGAGGGGATCTGCGTGCGCCTCTACGACGAGGCGGGCTTCACCACGCGGCCCGCCTTCACCGACCCGGAAATCAAGCGCACCGGGCTCGCGGGGGTCATCCTGCGGATGAAGTCCCTCGGCCTCGGTGACGTCGAGGACTTCCCCTTCCTCGACCCGCCCCAGCCGAGGGCCATCGCCGAGGGCTGGCGGGTCCTCGAGGAACTCGGGGCCATCGAGGGCAAGGATCGCACCTTGACGCCGCTCGGGCACCAGCTCGCGCGCTTCCCGGTGGACCCGCGCATCGCGCGGATGATTCTCGCCGGCGCCGAGTACGGGTGCCTGGACGAGGTGCTCATCGTCGCCGCGGCGCTCAACCTGCAGGACCCGCGTGAGCGGCCACGGGAGCTCGCGCAGAAGGCGGACGAGTTGCACCGGCGCTTCCGTGACGAGCACTCGGACTTCACGGGGCTCCTCAAGCTGTGGGCGTTCGTGCGCGAGGCCGAGGGCCGGGGGACATCCCATCTGCGGCGCGTGTGCCGGGACAACTTCCTGTCCTTCCTGCGGGTGCGTGAGTGGCGGGACGTCCAGCGCCAGCTCGAGGAGACCGTCCGCGAGCTGCGCCTGCCGCGCAAGGGCCGGGGCGCCCCGGCGCGCGGGGACGTCCTGCACCAGGCGCTCCTCACCGGGCTCCTGTCCCGCATCGGCCAGTGGAATCCGGAGCAGCGCCACTATACGGGCGCGAAGCAGACGCGCTTCATGGTTCACCCCTCGTCGGCGCTCGCGAAAAAGCCCCCTGCCTGGGTGATGGCGTTCGAGCTCGTGGAGACGTCCCAGCTGTTCGCGCGCACCGTGGCGAAGCTCGACCCGGAGTGGCTCGCGGCGGCGGCCCCCCACCTGCTCAAGCGCAGCTACTCCGAACCGCACTGGTCGGAGAAGTCCGCGCGCGCCGTGGTGAAGGAGAACGCGACCCTCTTCGGGCTTCAGGTCTTCAAGGAGCGCCCCGTGGCCCTGGCCAGCATGGACCCCGCCCGGGCACGGCTGATGTTCATCGAGCATGCCCTGGTGCGCGGCGAGTACCGCACCCGGGGGGCGTTCCAGGAGAAGAACCGCCAGGTGCTCGAGCGCGTGGCGCGCCTGCGGGACAAGGCCCGGCGCAGCGAGCTGCTCGACAGCGAGGCGCTGCTGACGTTCTTCGACCAGTGCCTCCCGGCGGACGTGACGGACGGAGCGAGCTTCGAGGCCTGGCGCCGCAAGGCCGAGGCGGCCGACCCCGGCGTGCTCGTCCTCTCGATGGAGGATGCCCTCTCGCACGACCCGGGCCTGTCCCCGGCGCACTACCCGGACGCCATCACCCTGCACGGCGCGTCCGTGCCGGTGACGTACACCTTCGACCCTGCGGCCGAGGACGACGGCATCACCCTGAGCGTGCCGCTGCTGCTGCTCGCCCAGTTGGGCCCGGGTGAGCTCGACTGGACCATCCCTGGGTGGCAGCGGGAGAAACTCACCGCCCTGCTCGAGCAGGTCCCCCGCGCCCAGCGCAAGCAGCTGGGGCCCGTGCCGGCCCTGGTCGACCGTCTCGAGAAGGAACTTGTGCCCTTCCGCGGGCCGATGATTCCAGCGCTCGCGCGCGCGGTGTCCCGGCTGTGCGGCGTGGACGTGCCCGAGGAGTCCCTCCGGGCGGATGCCGTGGCGCCGTACCTGCGCATCACGCTCCGGGTGCTCGACGAGCGGGGAAAGGAGCTCGCGCGGAGCCGCGACGCCGACGCGCTGCTCGAGCAGTACGGGGGACGTGCACGGGCGGCGCTGCGCAGCGCAGCACCGGCTTCGGACTGGGAGCGCAAGGGGCTGACGGCCTGGACCTTCGGCGAGCTGCCCCCTGTGGTCACCCGGCGGGTAGGCGGGCTCGAGGTCCGCAGCTACCCCGCGCTCGTCGACCGGGGCGCGGCTGTGGACCTGGTATTGCTCGAGACATCCGCCGCCGCCGACGCGGCCACGCGCACGGGGGTCCGCCGGCTCCTGATGCTCGCCGCGCGCGGACACGTGGCCGTCAGCGCCGCGCGCATGCCGCTGCCCTTCCCGTCCCTGGATGGCGCGCCGCCCGCGCGGGGCCAGGCCGACGCCTTCCGGGCGCTCGTCCTCGCACGCAGCGTCGACGATGCGTTCCAGCTCGCACCGGGTGCGCCGCTGCCCCGCACGAAGGCGGCCTTCGAGGCGCTGGTCCGTGAGGGCTCACCGCACATCGAGCGTGTGGCCCGGGAGTGGGCGGGCGCCGTCGGTGCCACCTCCTCGGAGCTGGCTGCGACGCTCGCTGCACTCAAGGCAGCATCCAAGGGACCGAGCGGCGCGGCGGCCGTGCGGGACATCCGCGCGCAGCTCGGGCACCTGTTCCCCGCGAACCTCATCGAGTGGATTCCCTTCGTGCGCCTGCTGAACTACCCGCGCTACCTCCGCGCGGCCCAGGCACGGCTGTCGCGTGCGGTGGTGAACCCCGCCAAGGACGCAGGGAAGGCCGCGCCCTTCACCCCCCTGTGGGAGACCTTCCTCGCCAGGCGCCCCACCGTGCGTGACCAGGAGGCGGCGCAGGAGCTGCGGTGGGCCTTCGAGGAGCTCCGCGTGGCCATCTTCGCTCCGGAGGTGACGACGCCCGTGTCGGTGACGGTGGCGAAGGTCGGCGCGGCCCTCGCGGCGCTGCGCTAAGCCACCCCAACACATTGCTTGGCATACGGCGCCATGGGTTCGTCACCCTTTGACGCCTTCGCTGCCCTCAGACACGCTCCAAGCGCCAGAGCCGGTAACTCTGAAGCCCCAACAAATAGAGTTGCGTGTTGCGGTGGGTCACCGAGAAGTAGATGGACTGCAGGGTCCGCTCGTTGCCGAGCTTGGGGTCGACCATGCTGGTGAGCAGCTCATGCAGGGAACTGCTGCTCCGCATGATGCCGTGGATGACATTCTGGGTGATGTCCTCATAGCTCAGCACCCGGAACCCCGCGCGCTTGAGCTGCCCTTCCACCCTCCACTTCCCCGGAAAGCGACGCAGGTTATCGGTGTAGCAGAAGAAGCCCCCCGGCTTCAGAACCCGGTGCACCTCGCTGTAGAACTGCTCCCGGTTTGGATAGCAGTGCGACGACTCAATGTTGGTGACAACATCGAAGCTCCCGGCCTCGAAGGGTAGGTGCTGGGCATCTCCCTGAACGAAGTCGAGCCCCTCGTGGAGGTGGGTACTCTTGCAGAACTCGATGTTTTGGTCGCTGTAATCAAGTCCCCGAACCAGCTTCGGCTTCGCGTACCGCATCAGGTACGAGCAGGTTCCTCCGCGCCCACAACCGACATCGAGGATTCTCTTGCCGTCCAGCTCCACGGCCTTGAGGAGGTGGCGGACCAGATTGATCGAATACTTCCACGCCTCATCCTCCCGCTTGAGCCAACTGAAGTCCTCCACCCCCAGCTTCAGCTCGGCGAAGCCATGATTCATGAAGACGAATCGTTTGTCGGGGATATGGGTTGCAAGGCCATTGTAGAGCGTCTTGTATTTCGGGTTACCTGAATCCGTGCTCCCGGTACGAACTCCCGCTGCCGTCATGATCCTGACTCCTCGGCATCCGCCGTGGTCGAATTCTGCAATGATAGGGGGCCACTGGAAGGGCCCCGTGTGCCGATCAACAGCCGCCGGAGAGCTCGCAGATGTCCAGAGGGCTCGTCGAGACCTTGAGGTCGTCGTACCAGACGTAGGAATTGTGCACCGGGGCAAACTCGGCCGTGGCGCCTCCGAAGAACGAGGAGAAGTAGGCCTTGTCGACCACGTCCGCGTTGCGCACGAAGCGCAATCCAGAAATCCTGGCGGCCGATGTGCCGTTCAGGCTGGCGGGACACTCGAAGGTGTTCACCTTGTGCGTCGAGGCGAAGAAGGTCTGGACGTCGGCGGTCACGACACCCGGAGACGCGGGCGCCACAACAGGGGTTCCCCACGCGAGAAGGATCGAGGCAATCCATGGCGTTCGTGTCTTCATGAACTCTTGGCCAGTTGGAAAGAGGTTGATCAGCAAAGCGGAAGAAAGCGGCTTATTCCGCATATACCATTTTTCCGCTCCGGAACAGGCGAGTTCGCATCTCCTCGAAAAGAAGGAAAAAACACAGATCATCGGAAACTTCCGTCCTTCTTGTCCCGACAACCTGAGTGCGTTGGGGTCCGGCGTCCGCCACAGACATGCGGCCGCGCATGCGCGCCCCGAAGAGAACACCTTCCGCTCCAGGAGACAGCCGATGCATTCGAACCGGATGATGTGGGCCACCGCGCTTTTGTCAGCAGGTCTTGTCCTTGCCTCGTGTGGCGGAGACTTCGAGGGCTTGACGCCCGGCCAAGCCGAGACCGAGGTGGAGACAGGCACCGTCACCGCCGAGGCGAACTCACCGATCTACGACCGGGCCCGGGCGTACGCGGCTGCCCACCCCACGCGGGACGGCGGCTCATGGGCCGGGTGGTGCGGCTCGCTGATGTGGCGCTTTGGCCAGCTGCCCGAGTCCTCGGCCCGGCCGTCCGCCATCGAGGCCTACCGCGCCTCGAAGATCGTCTCGACCAACCCCGCCACGGCGCTCACGGGCGCCTTCCACTGGTGGGACATTGGGGCGGACGGACATGTTGGCGCGGACCTCAACGGCGGGGGCACGGCCGTCTTCATGGCCTCGAACCACCTGTCGCAGTCGTGGGGAACCGCCATCGGCATCAACAGCATCTCGGGTTACACCAGCAGGTCGGGAGCGCGGTACCTCGGCTGGTCGATGGACTACGCGGGCGGCAAGATTGCCGGTGGCGGAGCCCCTCCCGGCGGTGGTGGCGGTGGCAGCCCGCTGCCCAAGACGGACACGGAGTTCGACGGCGTCCCCGGTCCTATCTATTACAAGCGCATTCAGACCGTCGGCCAGCGGGACTATGGCTACACCGGTCCCATTGACGGTGTGACGGGCTCCAACACGGAGAAGATTCGCGTGAGAATCACCGCCCGCGAGCTGAACAAGCGCGGCGGTCCGCGCACCTCCGCGGAGGACGATGGCATTCCTGGTTCCATCTACTGGACCCGCGTCCAGACGGTGGGCCGGAGCTTCGGTTACACCGGCCCGATCGATGGCATCCCCGGCCCGAACACCTACAAGGCCGAGCACCGCATCTGCGGTTACGCCGTGAACCGGGCCTTCTGAAGTCCGCTCAGGGCTTCTTCTGGAAGGACAGGGACACGGAGTTGATGCAGTAGCGCAGGCCCGTGGGGGCGGGCCCGTCGTCGAAGACATGGCCCAGGTGCCCCCCACAGCGCGAACACACCACCTCGGTGCGCGTCATGAACAGGCTCGTGTCCTCGTGGAGCTTCACCGCTCCCGAGGCGAGCGGCTGCCAGTAGCTGGGCCACCCCGTGCCCGAGTCAAACTTGGCCTCCGAGGAGAAGAGGGGCTGGCCACAGGCGGCACAGTGGTACGTGCCCTCCGCGTGGTGATTCCAGTACGCCCCCGAGAAGGCTCGCTCGGTCCCCTTCTCGCGCAGCACGTGAAATTGCTGCGGCGTCAGTTGCTTGCGCCACTCCTTCTCCGTCTTGCTCACCTCGCCGGTGGCAAGCGCCACCACTGGAGCCACGAGCAATCCAGCCCACCACCCCTTGAGTCGCCAGTTCATGCCCTGGGTACGCGCGGCGGTGCCCGAAAGTTACCAGGGGCCAAAAGGAGGGCCCCCGCCCCCTCCCCTTTCTGGCAGGAAAGGGGCAGGAGAGACACATGCCGCACACTCTTGGAACCTCCGGGCCCACCGTGTCCGCCCTGGGGCTCGGGATGGCCGCCCTCGGGCGTCCTGGCTACATCACCCTCGGCCATGCGGAGGACCTGGGCTCCGGCCGGTCCGTGCAGGCGATGGAACACCGGGCCCATGCGGTCCTCGATGCGGCGTACGCGGCGGGTGTGCGCTACTTCGACGCGGCCCGCTCCTACGGCCAGGCGGAGGACTTCCTGGCCTCGTGGCTGGCCGCGCGGGGCATCCCGCCGGGCGGCGTCACCGTGGGCTCCAAGTGGGGCTACACGTACACCGCCGGATGGAACGTGGAGGCCGAGCGCCACGAGGTGAAGGACCACTCCCTGTCCGCCCTGCGCCGCCAATACGCCGAGAGCCGCGCGCGCCTGGGAGCGCACCTCACCCTCTACCAGATTCACTCCGCCACCTTCGAGAGCGGCGTCCTGGACGACACGTCCGTGCTGGGGGAGCTGGCACGGCTGCGCGAGGAGGGCCTGCGCGTGGGGCTCTCGCTCAGCGGCCCCCAGCAAGCCGCGGTGTTGCGCCGTGCCCTGGAGGTCCGCGTGGATGGCCGCCCCCTGTTCTCCTGCGTGCAGGCTACCTGGAACGTGCTCGAACGCTCCGCGGGCCCGGCCCTCGCCGAAGCCCACGCCGCAGGTTGGGGCGTCATCCTCAAGGAGGTCATCGCCAATGGGCGGCTCGGCCCTCGTGACCAGAGCCCCGCGCTGCACCCCTTCCGGGCCCTGGCCCAGGAACAACCCACCGGGCCGGACGTGCTCGCCACCGCCGCCGCGCTGGCGCAGCCCTGGACAAGCGTGGTGCTCAGCGGCGCGGCCACCGTGGAGCACCTGAGCAGCCACCTGCGCGCCCTGGACCTCCCCTACGGAGAGGCACTCGAGGCCCGCCTGCTCGGCATGGTGGAATCCCCCCTCGATTACTGGGCTCAGCGAAGCACCCTGCGGTGGAATTGAGGCACGTGCACGCCCCCCCTCCCCCCGGGGTTGCGTTCCTCACCCGCCTGTGAACATGATAATGCGATTCAATATCAATTAGGCCGCACATTGTGGCCCATGAGAATTCATGATGACCCAGCCTGAACGGGCGCCGCGCCGCGTGCCCTTCCCCATCAAGTTCCGGACCCTCGAAGTCCTCCGTGTGGCCCCGGTCACCCCGCACATGGTGCGTATCACCCTCGGCGGCAAAGAGCTGGAAGGCTTCCAGACACCGGCGGCGGACGACCACGTGCGGCTCATCTTCCCCGCCCCCGGCGAGAGCAAGCCGCTCCTGCCCACCATGGGTCCCCACGGGCCTGTCTTTCCAGAGGGCAAGCCCCGCCCCGCCTCGCGGGACTACACGCCGCGGCGCTATGACGCCGCCGCGGGCGAGCTGGACATCGACTTCGTGGTGCATGGCTCGGGACCTGGGACGACCTGGGCCACCCACGCCAAGCCCGGGGACTTCGTCGGCGTGGGAGGTCCCCGCAGCTCGATGATCGTCCCCTCGGACTTCGACTGGTACCTGCTCGCGGGGGATTCAACCGCGCTGCCGGCCATTGGCCGCTGGCTGGAGGAGCTGCCCCCCAGCGCCCACGCGATTGTCTTCATCGAGGTCAGCGATGCTTCCGAGGAGCAGCGGTTCAACACCCGCGCCCGCGTGGAGCTGACGTGGCTGCACCGCAACGGCGCGGCCCCTGGAAGCACGAACCAGTTGGAGAAAGCCATCCGCGCGCTGCAGTTTCCTCCCGGGGACTATTTCGTGTGGCTGGCCGGTGAAGCCAACTCTCTGCGGCCCATCCGTGAGCACATCTACAACGAGCGTGGCACCCACAAGAAATGGGTCAGCGCGACCGGCTACTGGAAGCGGGACACCGCCGACCACCACGAGCCTCACGACTGAGCCTGTTTCAGCAGGGATTCCTCCCGGAGGGGTGAGAACTTTTTTCATGTCTCACCTCCCCACCTCCTGAGTGGGGCATGACCCTTGACAGGAAGGGTCAAGACATGGGACGAAACGCCCCGCCGCTGAGAATGAGAACCATTTTCATCAGGGACAACGAACGCATGGAAACGACCACCAAGGTGGCCCTGGTCACGGGCGCGGCACAGGGGATCGGTGCAGCGGTCGTACGCGCTCTGGCGGGCAACGCGCGGGTCGCCGCGCTCGACATTCAGGCCGAGAAGCTCTCCGCGCTGGTCTCGGACCTGGGGCCGCGCAGGGAGCACGTGCGCGCCTTCGGGGTGGATGTGCGTGACAGCGCCGCGGTCGAGGCGGTGGTCGAGCGCGTCGAGCGCGAGCTGGGCCCCATTGGCATCCTGGTCAACGTGGCGGGTGTGCTGCGGCCGGGCCCCGCCATCGCGCTCAGCGATGAGGACTGGGAGACGACCTTCGCGGTCAACACCCAGGGGGTGTTTCACGTCTCGCGCGCCGTGGCGCGGCGCATGGTGCCGCGCAAGAGCGGCGTGATTGTCACCGTGGCGTCGAATGCCTCGGGAACCCCCCGGATGAACATGGCCGCCTACGCGGCCTCCAAGGCCGCTTCCGCCATGTTCACCAAGTGCCTGGGGCTCGAGCTGGCCCAGCACAACATCCGCTGCAACATCGTGTCCCCGGGCTCCACCGACACGGCCATGCAGCGCGCGCTCTGGACCGATGAGCGGGGAGGAGAGGCCACCATCCAGGGTTCCCTGGAGACCTTCCGCGTGGGCATCCCCCTGCGCCGGCTGGCCACCCCCGCCGACATCGCCGATGCCGTGGTGTTCCTCACCTCCGACCAGGCCCGCCACATCACCCTGCACGACCTGTGCGTCGATGGTGGCGCGACGCTGGGCGTCTAGGCCCCACCCAGGAACAAGTTCCCGGGAGCCGTGCGCCAAGATTTTGAGAACGATTACTAAGTTCAGTTTCACTGCATTTCCAAGCCCTGCATCAGGAGCGTGTTTGTGATGGCCGAACGTCCCATGTCGCCGCAGCAGCTGGCCGCGCAATTGCTGGAGAGCTACGAGGCCGGTTCCTCCTTCTTCTTTGCCTCTCCCAAGCGGACGATGCTGGCACGGGGCACGTTCGCCACCGTGCCGCACATCGGTGGAGCCGACGCGTTGCAGCGGCTGCCGGAGCGCGTGGCGGCCGTCCTCAACAGTGCCCGCGAGGCCGCGCACGACATCCCGGTGGCGGTCGGCGCGGTGCCCTTCGACGGCTCGATTCCCGCCCAGATGGTGGTCCCGATGACGCTGCAGCGGGCGGGCCCGCTGATGTTCGACACCGACGTGCCCGTGACGCAGCCCCTGGCGGCGCGCTACACGGTCCAGCCCGTGCCCGAGCCGGCGGCCTACCTCGACGGCGTCTCGCAGGCGCTGAAGCTGATGCAGACTGGCTCGCTGCGCAAGGTGGTGCTGTCCCGGTCGCTGCACCTGAGCGCCACCACACCGATCGATCTTCAGCAGTTGCTGCGCAACCTCGCCCAGCGCAACCCCTCCGGCTACACCTTCGCCGTGGACCTGCCCACCGGCACGGACGCGGCCTCGGGCGGACGCAGGCGGACGCTCATCGGCGCCAGCCCCGAGCTGCTGGTGTCCCGCTCGGGACTTCAGGTGCTCGCCAACCCGCTGGCGGGCTCGGCGGCGCGCAGCCCCAACCCCGTGGAGGACCAGGAGCGAGCCGCCACGCTGCTGAAGTCCCCCAAGGATCTCCACGAGCACGCGGTGGTCATCGACGCGGTCGTGGAGGCCATGCGGCCGTACTGCAAGAAGCTGGATGTGCCCGCGGGACCGTCCCTGGTCAGCACGCAGACCATGTGGCACCTGTCGAGCCGGATCTGCGGCGAGCTGGCGGATCCGTCCATCACCTCGCTGAAGCTGGCGGTCGCGCTGCACCCCACCCCGGCGGTGTGCGGCTACCCGACGGAGCTGGCCCACGAGGCCATCACCTCGATCGAGCCGTTCGATCGCGGCTACTACACGGGCACGGTCGGCTGGTGCGATGCGAACGGGGACGGCCAGTGGGCCGTGACCATCCGCTGCGCCGAGGCCGATGAGCACTCGCTGCGGCTGTTCGCGGGCGCGGGCATCGTGGTGGGCTCGAAGCCCGAGTCCGAGCTGGCGGAGACCGAGGCGAAGTTCCGCACCATGCTCCACGCGATGGGGCTGGGGCAGAACGCGGAGGTCAAGTCGTGACCAATTCTGTTTCTCCGCAGGCCCCCTCCCCTCTTCCCGGGTGTACGGCCTGGCCCGAGGAGTTCGCCACGCGCTACCGCCAGGCGGGCTACTGGCGGGGGGAGACCTTTGGCCAGATGCTGCGCGAGCGCGCCCAGCGCCACGGGGACCGCACGGCCCTGGTGGCCGGGACGCAGCGCTGGAGCTATCGCGAGTTCGACGAGCGGACCGACCGGCTGGTGGCCGGCTTCCATGCCCTGGGCATCAAGCCCCGGGACCGCGTGGTGGTGCAGCTTCCCAACATCGCCGAGTTCTTCGAGGTCGTCTTCGCGCTGTTCCGCCTGGGCGCCCTGCCGGTGTTCGCGCTCCCCGCGCACCGCAGCTCGGAGATCAACTACTTCTGCGAGTTCACCGAGGCGGCGGCCTACGTCATCGCCGACAAGCACGCGGGGTTCGACTACCGCACGCTGGCCGAGAAGGTCCGCGCCGCCGTGCCGGGCCTGCGCCACGTGATTGTCGTGGGCGACGCGGGGCCGTTCACGCCCCTGCATCAACTCTACGCCTCGCCGCTGGAAGGCCTGCCCGGGCCTACGCCCAGCGACGTGGCCTTCTTCCAGCTCTCGGGGGGCAGCACCGGCGTTCCCAAGCTCATCCCGCGCACCCACGACGACTACATCTACAGCCTGCGCGGCAGCGTGGAGATCTGCCAGCTCGACGAGACGAGCGTGTACCTGTGCGCGCTGCCCGCCGCGCACAACTTCCCGCTCAGCTCGCCGGGGGTGCTCGGAACCTTCTACGCCGGAGGGACCGCCGTGCTGGCCCTGCACCCCAGCCCGGATTACGCCTTTCCCCTGATCGAGCGTGACCGCGTCACCTTCACCGCGCTGGTGCCCCCGCTGGCGATGATCTGGATGGATGCCGCCAAGTCCCGGCGGCATGACCTGTCCAGCCTGAAGGTGCTCCAGGTGGGCGGGGCCCGGCTCAGCGCCGAGGCAGCCCAGCGCGTGCGGCCCACCCTGGGCTGCGGGCTGCAGCAGGTCTATGGCATGGCCGAGGGCCTGGTGAACTACACCCGGCTGGACGACCCCGAGGAGCTCATCGTCGCCACCCAGGGCCGGCCCATCTCCCCCGATGACGAGATCCGGATTGTCGACGAGGACGGCCAGGAGGTCGCCCCCGGGGAGACCGGCCAGCTCTTGACCCGGGGCCCCTACACCATCCGCGGCTACTACAAGGCCGAGGCCCACAACGCCCGGGCGTTCACCGCCGATGGCTTCTATTGCACGGGCGATCTGGTGCGGGTGACGCCGGAAGGCTACATGGTGGTGGAAGGCCGGGCGAAGGATCAGATCAACCGGGGCGGGGACAAGATCGCCGCCGAGGAGGTGGAGAACCACCTGCTGGCGCACCCCTCGGTCCATGACGCCGCGGTGATCTCCATCCCGGACCCCTTCCTGGGCGAGCGCACCTGCGCGTTCGTCATTCCGCGCGAGGCCACGCCCACCGCCGCGACGCTCACCTCGTTCCTGCGGGAGCGCGGCCTGGCGGCCTACAAGATTCCGGACCGTGTCGAATTCGTCACCGCGTTCCCGCAGACCGGCGTCGGCAAGGTCAGCAAGAAGGCCCTGCGCGAAACCCTGACCCGCCGCTAGGGCTTCTTCCGGGAACGGACGAGGCCCCCCTCCCTGAATCGCTGTTTCCTCCTCTCAACACGAAAGAGTCCACCATGGCACTGCCCGCCATCGCCCCCTATCGCATGCCCACCGCGGCCGACCTGCCCGCGAACAAGGTGTCCTGGACCCCCGATCCCCAGCGCGCCGTCCTGCTCATCCACGACATGCAGCGCTACTTCGTGGAGGCCTTCACCAGCGGGGCCTCGCCCGTGACCGAGCTCGTGGCGAACATCCGCCAGCTGCGGCAGCACTGCGCCTCGCTGGGAATCCCCGTGGTGTACTCGGCTCAGCCGGGCGGGCAGACGCCCGAGCAGCGCGGCCTGCTGCTGGACTTCTGGGGCGCGGGCATCAACGGCGGCCCGCATCAGAAGCAGATCATCGACGCGCTGGCGCCCTCCGAGGGGGACATCGTCCTCACCAAGTGGCGCTACAGCGCGTTCAACCGGACGCAGCTGATGGACATCCTGCGCCAGGGCAAGCGCAACCAGCTGATCGTCTGCGGCATCTACGCGCACATCGGCTGCCTCCAGACCGCCAGCGAGGCCTTCATGAACGAGGTGCAGCCGTTCCTCGTGGCCGACGGCGTGGCTGACTTCTCCCTGGAGAACCACCAGATGGCGCTGAACTACGCGGCGCGGCTGTGCGCCGTCACCGCCACCACGCAGCAGCTCATCGAGCAGCTGCGGCCCCAGGCCGCCCGCGCCGGTGCGCCGCTGAGCCGCCAGCAGATCCGCGCGGATGTCCTCGAGCTGCTCCAGCAGGAAGGCGCGCCCGGCGATGACGAGAACCTGCTCGAGCGCGGGCTCGACTCCATCCGCCTCATGAGCCTGGTCGAGCGCTGGCGGAATGCCGGGACCGAGGTCACGTTCGTGGAGCTGGCCGAGCGTCCGACGCTGAATGACTGGTACGCGATGCTGACCTCCACCGCCCAGCCCCCCATGCAGGTGGCCGCGGCGCTCCAGCACGGAATCCGGCCCAACGCGTAGCCAGCGAGCCGCGCGGCCGCCCCACCTCGATGGGGTTCACACCGAGAGGAGTACTGAGTGATGCGGGATTCACAGGAAACACGCCAGCCGCTGTCGGCGGCCCAGCACGGCATCTGGCTGGGCCAGCAGCTCGATCTCAAGAGCCCGGTGTACAACGCCGGCGAGTGCATCGAGATCCTCGGCGCCGTGGATCCCGCGCTCTTCGAAGCGGCGGTCCGCCAAGCGGTCATTGAGGCCGAGGCGCTGCACGCGCGCTTCGTGAACGGCGAGAGCGGTCCCCAGCAAGTGCTTGGCTCCCAGACGGACTGGGCCCTCCACCTGGCCGACGTCAGCGGGGCAGCGGACCCCTGGGCGGAAGTGCAGGCCTGGATGAAGGTGGATCTCTCCCGGACGGTGGAGCTCAGCCAGGGGCCTCTCTTCGCACACGCCCTGCTCAAGGCCGGTCCCCAGCGGTTCTTCTGGTTTCAGCGGGCCCACCACATCGCCCTGGATGGCTTCGGCTTCTCGCTGATGGCCCGGCGCGTGGCCGAGGTCTACACCGCGAAGGCCGCGGGCCGCCCCGTGACGGGCGGCTTCGCCCCGTTCCAAGCCGTGCTGGACGAGGACGTGGCGTACCGCAACGGCCCCCAGTCCGCGCTCGACCGGGCCTTCTGGACGGAGCGCTTCGCCGACCGGCCCTCTCCGGTCAGCCTGGCGTCCCCCGCGCCCATGTCCTCCACCTTCGTGCGCCAGACCCGCGTCCTGCCCCCTCAGATGATGGAGCGGCTCCAGGCGGCGTCCAAGACAGCGGGCCTGAGCTGGCCGGATCTCATGCTCGCGGCCACGGCGGTCTACCTGCACCGGCTGACGGATGCGGCCGAAGTGGTGCTCGGCCTGCCGGTGATGAACCGGCTCGGCACGGCCGCGCTGCGCGTGCCCTCCATGGCCATGAACATCGTCCCCCTGCGCGTGCCCGTGCGCCCCGAGGCCAGCCTCCTGGACGTGGCCCGTGGGGTGGCCGCGGAGGTCCGCGCCATGCGGCCCCACCTGCGCTACCGCTACGAGCAGCTCCGCCGCGACCTGAAGCTGGTGGGCGGACAGCGGCGGCTGTTTGGCCCCGTGGTCAACATCATGCCGTTTGACTACGCCCTGCGCTTCGCGGGGATGCCCACCGTCGCGCACAACATCTCCGCGGGCCCCGTGGAGGACCTCTCGATCGGCCTGTACGCCCGGTCGGACGGCCAGGGCATGCGGATGGACTTCGATGCCAACCCCGCCTGCTACGAGGCCCAGGATCTGAATGCCCACCAGGGCGCCTTCGTCGAGCTGCTGGAGGCACTCGCCGCAGAGCCCGGGCTGGCGGTGGGCCAGGCCAAGACCCCGGCGACGCGCCGGCTCCCGTCCGCGGCCAGCACGGACGCGGCCACCCTGGCCTCCTCCGTCCTCGATGGCGGACCGCTTCCCGTGCCCGCCCGTCCGGTCCTGGAGCTCATCACCCAGCGGGCCCACGAGACCCCGGACGCGATCGCGGTGGAGCATGGCCAGCACCAGCTGAGCTACCGGGACCTGCTCCAGCACGCGCAGGCGCTGTCCGCGCAGCTCGTCCAGGAGAGGGTTCAGCCCAATACCCCGGTGGCGGTGATGCTGCCCCGGGGGCTCGACGCCATCGTGGCGAGCCTGGGCGTGCTGTTCTCCGGCGCGGGCTACCTGCCCCTCGATCCCCAGGGCCCCTCATCCCGGACGGCGGCCATCCTCGAGGATGCGAAACCCACGCTCATCCTCCAGCGGGCCTCGTCCGATGCGGACCCCATGGCCCGGGGAAACATCGTCCTTCGCAGGAACGAGGCGGCCCCGGCCGCTGCTCCGGCCCCGGTCCAGACCGAGGGCGAGCGCCTCGCCTACGTCATCTACACCTCCGGCTCGACGGGCCAGCCCAACGGCGTGCAGATCACCCAGGACGCCCTCGCCCACTTCGTGGCGGGCGCCACGCACCGCTATGGCGTGCAGCGCGGCGACCGGGTGCTTCAGTTCGCCCCCCTGCACTTCGATGCCAGCGTGGAGGAGATCTTCCTGACCCTCTGCGCCGGCGCGAAGCTGGTGCTTCGCACCGAGGAGATGCTCCAGTCCGTGTCCCGGCTCCTCGATGCGTGCGCCGAGCACGGCATCACCGTGCTGGATCTGCCCACGGCGTTCTGGCACGAGCTGGCCTACAGCGTCTCGACGGGCGCGGCCCGGCTGCCCCCGTCCATCCGGCTGGTCATCATCGGTGGAGAAGCCGCGCTGCCGGAGCGGGTCGCGCGCTGGCGCGCCGCGGCCAGCGCGGAGGTGCTGCTGCTCAACACCTACGGCCCCACCGAGGCCACCGTGGTGGCCACCACGGCCACGCTGAGTGGGCCGCCCTCCGCCGGAGCCCCCGAGGAGGAGATTCCCATCGGGCAGCCCCTGCCGGGCGTGCGCACGGCGCTCATTGATGCGCAGGGAAAGCTCGCCGCCCCCGGCACCGAAGGCGAGCTGTACCTGCTGGGAGGCGGCCTGGCGCGTGGGTACTTGGGACGCCCGGAGCTGAACGCCGCGCGCTTCACCTCGCTCGGCGTGCTGCCCGGCAACCCCCGCGCCTACCGTACCGGCGACAAGGCCCGGGTCCGTGCGGACGGGCAGATCGTGTTCGCTGGCCGGGTCGATGACGAGTTCAAGATCAGCGGCCACCGCATCGATCCCACCGAGATCGAAACCGTGCTGCTGGCCCATGCGGGCGTGCGGGATGCCGCCGTGGTGGGCCAGATCCTCCCCGGAGGCACGCGCCGGCTGTGTGCGCACATCGTCGCCGGGACGCCTGCCCCGGCCAGCGCGGAGCTGCGCCGGCACCTGCTGGCGGAGCTGCCCGCAGCCATGGTCCCGAGCGCCTTCGTGTTCTCCGAGCGGCTGCCTCGCACCAGCACGGGCAAGGTGGACCGGAACGCGCTGCGGCTCGTGATGCCTCCCGAGGACACGGGCGCCACCGCCGCCACCACCGAGTTCGAGCGTTTGGTGCTCCAGGTGTGGGAGCAGGTCCTGGGGCTGAGCGGCATGTCCGCGCAGGACGACTTCTTCGAGCTGGGAGGGCAATCGCTCCAGACGATCCAGGTCGCCAACCGGCTCGGTGTCGCCTTGGGCCGGGAAGTGCCGGTGGCCACCGTGTTCCGGTACCCGACCGCCGCCGCGCTGGCCCAGGCCCTGGAGCATGGGGAGCAGAACGGCACGGAGGGCGGTGGGCTGTCCGCGGCCATGCTCGCCGACGCGGAGCTTCCCGAGGACTGCGTTCCCTGGTTTCAGAAGCCGGGAACCCCGGCCTCTCCCATCCCGAGCCCCTCCGCCCCTTGGCGGCAGGTGCTGCTGACCGGCGCCACCGGCTTCGTGGGCGCGCACCTGCTCGACCAGTTGCTGCACCAGACACAGGCCCGGGTGATCTGCCTGGTTCGCGCCCGGGATGAAGCCCATGCCATGGAGCGGCTGCGCGAGAGCATGACCGGCCAGCGCCTGTCCACGGCGAGCCTCGCCGAGCGGGTGATGGCTGTGCCCGCCGACCTGGGCCAGCCCTGGCTGGGGCTGAGCTCCGCGCGGTTCCACAGCCTGGCCGCCGAGTGTGACGTGCTCATCCACAACGCCGCCGTGGTCAGCGTCGTGCGCGAGTACGGCAGCCTCCAGGCCACCAACGTGCGCGGCACCCGCGAGCTGCTCCGGCTGGCGGCCGCCGTGAAGCCCAAGCCCCTGCACTACGTCTCGACCGTGGCCGTGGCCCCTCAGGCCAATCTCAGCCCGGAGGTTCCGGAGGCATTCGTCCCCGCCCACCCCGGCCTGCGCGACGGCTATCAGCAGAGCAAGTGGGTGGCGGAACGGCTCATGGAGCAGGCCTCGGAGCGCGGCCTGCCCGTCTCGGTCTACCGCCTGGGCCGGGTGTCCGGCGCCGTGGACAGCGGCATCGTCAATCCCCAGGATCTCGTCTGGCGCATCCTGCTGGCCGGGATTCCCGCCGGCACGTTGCCCCAGCTCGATGTGGGCGAAGTGTGGACACCGGTGGACTATGTCGCCAGCGCGCTCGTGCGCCTGTCACTGGTTTCACCTGGCGGCGGGGTGTTCAATGTCACCCCCGTACCCGAAGTGCGGCTGCCCGAGGTGTTCGGCTGGGTCCGGGACTACGGTTACCCCGTCGAGCTGTCTCCGCTCCCCGAATGGCGCACCCGCGTGGCACAGGCCCAGGGAAGCGCGGACAGCAGCACCACGCTGGCCTTCTTCGATCTGCGCGCGGGTGGCTCGGAGCCCACCTTCGGCCTGGGCACCCTCCGCAGTGAGCGCGTGCTTCACGCCTTGTCCGGCAGTGGCATCTCTTGTCACAAGACCGAGCGTCAATTGTTTCACCGATATTTGGACTACTGTGTTGAACAAGGTCTCCTTCAGAGACCTCCGAAACACCGGTAACGCCACACGGTCCATCCCATGTCCTCATCCCGAAACGGCCCTTCCGTGTTGAAACAGAATTGGACTCCCGGCTCCTGGAGACACAAACCCGTCAAACACATGCCGGACGACTACCCCGATGCACGCGAGCTCGCGCGCGTCGAGGCCGAGCTGGCGCGCCTTCCTCCCCTGGTGTTCGCCGAGGAGACGCGCCGGTTGACCGCCGCGCTCGGCCAGGTCGCCGAAGGCAAGGCCTTCCTGCTCCAGGGAGGCGACTGCGCGGAGAGCTTCAAGGAATTCACCACCGACAACGTCCGGGACAGCCTGCGGCTCATCCTCCAGATGGCGGTGGTGCTGACCTTCTCGGGCGGCCGCCCCGTGGTGAAGGTGGGCCGCATTGCGGGCCAGTTCGCCAAGCCGCGCAGTGGCGCCACGGAGACCCTGGAGGGCGTCACCCTCCCGGCCTACCGCGGCGACATCATCAACGGCATGGAGTTCGAGGCCGGTGAGCGCCTGCCGGACCCCAAGCGCCTGCTCAAGGCCTACCACCAGTCCTCGGACACGGTGGGCCTGCTGCGCCTGTTCTCCCAGGGCGGATACGCGGACCTGCTCAACATGCACCGGTGGACCTTCGACTTCGTCGCCGACAGCGTCCAGGGCGGGCAGTACCGGAAGCTGGCGGACAAGATCCTCGAGTCCCTGCGCTTCATGAGCGCGCTGCACGTGAGCCCCGGCCAGCAGATGCCCCTGAACCGGGTGGACATGTTCACCAGCCACGAGGCGCTGCTGCTGAACTACGAAGAGGCCATGACGCGGGCCGATCCCGTCTCGGGAGACTGGTACGACAGCTCCGCGCACATGCTGTGGATTGGCGAGCGGACGCGCCAGCTCGACGGGGGCCACGTGGAGTTCATGCAGGGCATTCAGAACCCCATCGGCCTCAAGTGCGGGCCGACGATGGAGCCCGATGATCTGCTGCGGCTCATCGACATCCTGAACCCCGAGGCCATCCCCGGAAAGCTGACGCTCATTGGCCGCTTCGGCGCCGACAAGATCGCCGAGCGCCTGCCCCGGCTGATGGCCGCCACCAAGCGCGATGGCCGCCCCGTGGTCTGGTCGGCAGACCCCATGCACGGCAACACGCTCAAGGCCCGCAACGGGTACAAGACCCGGCCCTTCGACCGCATCCTCTCCGAGGTGAAGTCGTTCGTGCAGGTGGCCACCGCCGAGGGCGTTCACCCCGGCGGGCTCCACCTGGAGATGACCGGCCAGAACGTCACCGAGTGCCTGGGCGGCGCGCAGGAAGTCACCGAGGACGATCTCTCCAGCCGCTACCACACGCATTGTGATCCGCGCCTCAATGCCAACCAGGCCCTCCAACTGGCCTTCCTCGTGGCCGACAAGCTCCAGTCCCTGCGGGTGCCCGAAGTCTGGGCGACGGCCGCGACAGACTCCTTGACAGAGCTGTCTGGAAAGGGGTACCACGCGACCCCGAAATGAAAATGAGAAGCATTTTCATCCCAGTGCTTCTGGCAGGGTTGCTCGTCTCCGGTCAGGCACTGTCGCAGGAGCCGGAGGCTTCCGCGCCCGCACCGCAGCCCCCGGCACCGGCTCCCGCCGCCCCTGCCGTCGAGATGCCGAAGCTCCTGGAGTTCATCGAAGCGCCCTACCCCGCTCAGGCGAAGCAGGAGCGCCTGGAGGGGAAGGTGTCCCTCCGGCTGACCCTGGATGCCCAGGGGACCGTCACGGCGGCGGAGGTGCTCGAGCCCGCCGGTCACGGCTTCGATGAGGCGGCCCGTGAGGCGGCCCTCCGCTTCCGGTTCGAGCCCGCGAAGCGCAACGGAACGCCGGTGCCCGCCCGCATCGTCTACCCCTATGAGTTCCGTCTGCCGCCGCCCGCCCCTGTCACGCAGACTTCCATTTCGCCCTCCACCCCGGAGCCTTCCGGTTCCGACTTCCAGGAGACCATCGAGGTCACGAACCTGGGCCCTTCGATGGCGGAGCGGCGGCGCCAGTCCGCCGAAGCCGTGCAGGTGCTGGAGGTGGGCACCGTCCAGCGCGAGGCCGTGGACATGGGAGAGGCCCTGGCCCGGACCGAGGGCGTGTCCGTGCGGCGCTCGGGCGGACTGGGCAGCACCTCGCGGTTCTCCCTCGCGGGGTTCACCGACGAGCAGGTCCGCTTCTTCATCGATGGGGTTCCGCTGGAGCTGGCGGGCTATGGGGCCGGCCTGGCCAATGTCCCGGTCAACCTCGTCCAGCGCGTCGAGACCTACCAAGGGGTGGTCCCCATCCGCTTTGGCGCCGACGCCCTGGGCGGCGCGGTTCACCTCGAGACCGAGCAAGACTTCCAGGGCACGCGGGCCTCGGCCTCGTACGAGCTCGGCTCGTTCGACACGCACCGGCTCACGGGCAGTGTCCGGCATCTGCACGAGCCCTCGGGGTTTCTCCTCCGGGCCAACGGGTATTTCGATGCCACCCGGAACGACTACCTCGTCGACGTCGACGTTCCCGATGACTCCGGGAGGCCCCAACCCGCGCGCCTGCACCGGTTCCATGATGGCTACCGGGCGGGAGGCGCGGGCATCGAGGCCGGCTTCGTGGATCAACCCTGGGCCCGGCGGTTGCTGCTGCGCGCCTTCATGGGCACGTATGACAAGGAACTCCAGAGCGACAACGAGATGGATACGCCCTACGGCGAGGTGGAGTACGGAGAGACCTCCGGAGGCGCCACGCTGCGCTTCGAGCAGATCTTCTCGAACGGGCTCTCGGCCGATGCGGTCGCTGGCTACACCTACCGGCGCAATCACTTCACGGACCTCAGCGAGTGCGCCTACGATTGGTACGGACGCTGCGTCCTGGTGCTCCCGCAGCGGGGCATCATCGAGGGCCGTCCCATCGAGCGGGTCACCGGCCAGCACATCAGCTTCGCACGGCTGAACCTGAGCAAGAGCCTCTCCCCTTCACAGAAGCTGAGCGTGTCCCTCGCACCCACGCGGGCGGACCGGGCCGGTGAGGACCGTCAGCTCCAGCTGGCTCAGCAGCTCGACCCGCTCGATGGATCGCGCAACCTGTTCTCGCTGGTCAGCGGCGTGGAGCACGAACTCGACGCGTTCGATGACCGCCTCGAGAACATCCTGTTCGTCAAGGATTACATCCAGCGCGTGTATGGCGAGCGGCCGCTCGACGGGGGCAGCTTCTCCGTCACGAAGCGAACCCTGCACCGGGTGGGGCTGGGCGACAGCGCCCGGCTGCGCCTCTCCCCGGAGCTGTATGCCAAGGCCTCCTACGAGTGGGCCACCCGCCTGCCCCAGCCCGATGAGTTCTTCGGGAATGGACTGCTCATCATCGAGAACCTCAACCTGAACCCGGAGACCAGCCACAACCTCAACCTGGGGCTCACGTATGAGACCCGGGGGCGGGCCGCCGGTGACTTCCGGGCCAACGTGACAGGGTTCGGGCGCCTGGCCGATCAGCTCATCTTTCCCATCAGCCGGCCCAGCTATTTCATCTATCAAAATGTCATCGCGGCCCGCTCCCTGGGGGTCAGCGGCGCGGCGGGTTGGGTCTCTCCTGGCAAGTACGTGTCACTGGAGGGCAACGCCACCTGGCAGGACTTCCGCAACACCTCCAGCGAGGGCGAGTACGGCCCCTTCGTGGACAAGCGCATTCCCAACCAGCCTTACCTGTGGGCCAATGGCAGTGCCCGCTTCCAGCTCCGCGATGTGATGAACCCTCGCGACGAGATCGCGCTCACCTGGAACACCCGGTACATCCATGAGTTTTTCCGTGCCTGGGAAGGGGCCGGCCAGATTGACACGAAGGATGTGATTGAGACGCAATGGCTGCATTCGCTCTCACTCACCTATGTCACCCGGAGCGACACCGCCACGCTGACCTGGTCAGCGGATGCCCAGAACATCACCGACGCGCGGGCGTATGACTTTTACGGCATTCAGCGCCCGGGCCGCAGCTTGTTCGCCAAGCTCACCGTGGATTTCGGAACTTGACCGCAACACCCCCAACCCCAAGAGCACTCCCATGACCCTCTCGATGACGCTTCGTTCTGTCCGTTGGCTTGCCCTGGCGCTGGCCCTTCCCCTGGCTACCGCGTGCGGCGATGACGATGAGCCCACGCCGCAGAATCCGGAGCCGCAGAACCCCAGCACGCCTTCGTCGCAGTACGCCATCGTGACCCAGACCACCTTGGATGGGGCGTCAACGAGCTACATCGCCGTCACGGACACGCTGGACCGCACCGGGACGCTGCCCCTGACGAACGCCATCGAGGTGAAGGGCCGGGCGCTCGTGTTCGGCCCGCCGAAGAAGGACCACTTCTTCGTGAACTCCGGCGCGTCGGTCATCCGCTACAACCTGACGGAAGCGGGCGCTCCCCAGAAGGGTGAGACCGTCAGCTTCCAGGGCCGCGGCGTCACGGAGATCACCGAGTACCAGCACCAGTTCCGGTTCATCTCCGAGACCAAGGCGTACTTCTTCGACGGTTCGACCACCCAGCTCATCGTCTGGAACCCCACGGCGATGACCGTCACCAACGCCGTCTCCTTCGCGGACGCGAAGCTCGACAACACGGTGCTCTCCTTCTCGTCGCAGCCGCTGGAGACCGCCAACAAGGTCATCATGCCGCTGGGCTGGCGCCCGAGCACGGGCACCACGCTGACCCGGCAGGCCGGTGTCCTCGTCGTGGATCCCGCCACCGACTCGCTGAAGTTCGTGAAGAAGAACTTCAAGGAGACCGAGAATTGCGGCTACGTGCGTGACGGCGTCGTGGGCGCCGATGGGAAGATCTACCTGTCCACCGAGGCGTACGGCGCAGCGTCGTACCGGGTCCACAAGGACGATCCGGCCATGCTCAAGCCGTGTCTGCTCCGGTTCGATCCTCAGACGGACAGCTTCGATGACACCTTCTTCGTGGACCTGACCACGCTGACCAACGGCGCCGCGGCCGGCTCCGTGCTGCAGGGCCCCGGTGGGAAGACGTACCTGCGCGTCTTCGACGACGCGTCCTATGGAAGCCCCGTCACGAAGGACTCCATCCCCCGCGTCCTGGCCAGCGCGCCCGCGTGGAAGTGGTGGAACATCCAGCTCGACACCCTGACGGCCACCCCCGTCGCCTCACTCCCGGCGGCCATGGGCAGCACCTTCCTCTTCCCGGCCGGGAACCGGGTGCTCTTCACCAACTTCACGAGCAACTCCCAGACCGAGCTGCGTGAGCTGACGGACGAGAGTGGCAAGGTGGCGACCATCACCCCGGGCCGCACCTTCTCCTTCCTCCAGGTGCGCTGAGCCCCGCAGCCCCGCAGCCCCTGTCCCCGGGGGCTGCGCGCCAGGAGCCGTTCCCCCCTGCCTTGCCAAGCGCCGCGCTTCTCCGGTACATCCCTGTCCATAAAATGAGAACGATTTTCATTATCGTTCCTGACTTTTCGTCTCTCCTAGGAAGTGAAGCGTGAGCGCATCTCCCCCACCGGTGTCCGAGCGCCGGTTGCTGTGGCTGCTGGCCGCCGTGCAGTTCAGCCACCTCGTGGACTTCATGATCATCATGCCGCTCGGGCCGGAGTTCATGCGGCTGTTCGGCATCTCCGCCTCGCAGTTCGGCGTGCTGGTCTCCGCCTACACGCTGGCCTCGGCGGCGATGGGCTTGCTGGGCGTGCTGTGGCTGGACCGGTTCGACCGGAAGCGGACGCTGCTGGGGCTCTTCGCCGGGTTCATCGCCGCCACGCTGATGTGCGGCGCCGCGCAGAGCCACCTGGCGTTGCTGCTGGCCCGCACCATGGCCGGCGCCTGCGCGGGGCTGATGGGCGCCGTCATCATGGCCATCATCGGCGATGTGGTGCCTCCGGAGCGCCGGGGCAGCGCCATTGGCACGGTGATGTCGGCCCTGGGCCTGTCCGCCGTGGTGGGCGTGCCCCTGGGCCTGGGCGTGGCCAACGTCTGGGGCTGGCGGATGCCGTTCTGGAGCCTGGGCATCTTCGCCGGCGCGGTGTGGCTGGGCCTGTGGCGCGTCCTTCCCGCCCTCAACCGGCACCTCACCGCGTCCCCAGGGCAAAGCCCGGGCACCGCGCTTCTCTCCATCTGGACGCCGAAGCTGGCCCTGGGCTGGCTGCTGACCTTCAGCGTGGTGATTTCCAGCTTCCTGCTAATCCCCTACCTGAGCCCCTACATGGTGGGAAACCTGGGGGTGAGCGCCTCGCAGCTCCCGCTCGTATACCTGGGCGGGGGCGCGGCCACCTTGCTGTGCACCCGGTGGATTGGCCGCATGACGGACCGCCATGGGCCTGTCCGCGTCCTGGCCTCGCTGCTGGTGGGCACGATGGTGCCCCACCTGCTGTTCACCCACCTGCCCCCTTCGCCGTTTCCCGTGGTGGCCCTGGTCTTCGCCCTGTTCATGTCGCTGACCTCCAGCCGGGTCATCCCCACGATCGCGCTCATCGCCTCGCGCGTGCCGCCCGCCATCCGCGGGCGCTACCTCGCGGTCAACATGGCCGCGAGCGATGGGGCCTCGGGCATCGCGGCCTGGGTGAGCGGCCTGATGATCTCCACGGCCCCCAGCGGCGCGCTGGAGGGCTTTGGCCAGACTGGCTGGATCGCCGTGGGCGTCTCCACGCTCACGCTCTGCATTCTCTGGACGCTCGGGCGCAGCACCGCCCGGTTGAGCGCCGCGCCCACCTGATTTTCCCTGCCTTTCTCCCCTCTCAACCCAAGGAAGAGCCGATGAACACCGCGACCCGGAAGCACCCCTCCCTGCCCCGCCCCCTCCAGGGCGAGATGAAGCTCGAGAACTCGAACCGCCTGCTGGCCGAGGCGAAGCGGCTGGTTCCCGGCGTCACCTTCTCGATGATGAAGCGGCCCGAGCACTTCGCCCCGGAGTCGTTCCCTGTCTACCTGGCCCGGGGCCAGGGCGCCCTGGTGGAGGACGTCGATGGCCAGGAGTACATCGACTTCATCGGCGGGCTCGGGGCCAACATGCTGGGCCACAACCACCCGGCCGTGGTGGAGGCCATCCGCAAGCACCTGGACGCGGGGCTCATCCACTCGCTGCCTACCCCCATCGAGCTGAGCGCCACGCAGACCCTGGTCGAGATGATTCCGGGCGCGGAGATGGCGCGGTTCTTCAAGACGGGCGCGGATGCCACCTCCGCCGCGATGCGCCTGGCGCGCATCATCACCGGCAAGGAGCGCATCATCACGGTCGGCTACAACGGCTGGCATGACCTCTTCATGGTCGGTACCCCCGGCGTCCCGGCGGTGATGTCCCAGTACACGCTGCGCATGCCGCTGTTCACCCCGCAGGACGAGACGGCGCTGCTGGCCAGCATCGCGGAGCACGGCAAGCAGCTCGCCGCGGTGCTCATCTCCATCCCGTTCAACCGCACCCTGAGCCGGGAGTTCATGCACCAGCTGCGCGCCACCTGCACCGCCCACGAGGTGCTGATGGTGCAGGACGAGGTCATCACCGGCTTCCGGCTGGCGCGCGGCGGGGCGCAGGAGTTCTTCGACGTGAAGGCCGACTTCGTCTGTCTGTCCAAGGCGCTCGCGGCGGGAATGCCGCTGTCGGCGGTGGCGGGCCCCACGAAGTACCTGAGCAAGCTCGGCGGCATGGAGGTCCAGGTGTCCACCACCTTCGGCGGCGAGATGCTGTCGCTGGCGGTGTGCGAGGCCACCCTCAAGGAGTACCGCAAGGGCGGCTACATCGAGAACCTCTCCGCGCTGGGCGCCCGGCTGCGCGCCGGCGTCAACGCCCAGGCCGAGAAGGTGGGCTCGCCCCTGCGCGTGCTGGGCTACGACGCCATCCCGTTCTTCCTCTTCGACAAGAACCCCGCCGAGCATGCCAAGCGGATGCAGCCGTTCCAGGCGGGCATGGCGCGCCGGGGCATCCTGCTGCGCCGCGACGTGAACTTCATCAGCGCCGTGCACACCCAGGAGCAGGTCGACTACACGGTCGAGATGGCGGGCGAGGTGCTGCAGTCCCTCGCCAAGTCCGCGTAAGGCGTTCCCCCCGGTTCCGGGAGCCCTCCCGGGTGCATGCCCACCTTCTGAAGCATGCACCCGGCGGCGGAACGGACTAGGGACAGAGCAGCTCGACCGATTTGATCCGAATCACTCCGTCGACGTTCGGGTCGTTCGTCTGGTCGCCGAAGGCAATGGTGCCGTTCGCCGCGAAGTTGTTCCGCGTGAGCTTGGCGACGCCGTCGATGCGCACCGTCGCCACCTTCGCCGCGTCCACCGAGAGCTCGTAGACATGATACGCGCCGTCCGTCACCGGGAACGCCGCGGACTGCGTGTCGTCCGCCCAGCCGATCGCCGCGTTGTCGAGGTAGATCATCTGCGAACGGTCCACGGCTTGGCCGGCCGGTGGCGTGAAGCTCCCCAGGATGGCCGCACCGCTGTCCAATGAGTTGTGATTGTTCGCCGACTCGACCTGCAGGGCCGCGCGGAGTGTGAAGGGCTTCGTTGCGTCGAACGCGTTCGCCCGCGTGATCAGCAACTGCCCGCTCGTTCGACCGCCGCTGTTCGTCGACGTCGCGAGGCGCACGTAGCCTTCACCGTACGTGAGCGTGTTCGGCATCTGCGAGACTGCCGTCCAGCCCTGGGCCGCGATGTCGTCACCGCCGGTCAGCAGCGGGATGCTCGCGCGGGCCGTCCACTGGGCTGTCGACGCCGCCGGCACGCACACCTCGCAGGCGTTCGCCGGGTTCGGCGTCCCCTCCGCGTGGAGCACGCCGTCGATGAAGCACTGCGAGGTGCACGCACCCGCCGAGCAAACCTGGCCTGGATTGCACGCCGTCCCGTCAGCGCGTTGGCTCCACGCGGTCGAGGACACCGCCGGCGTACATTGCTCGCACGCATTCGCCGCGTTCACCGTCCCATCGGACACCTGCGTGCCGTCGATTTGACAGAGCGCGACACAGACGCTGCCCTCACACCCCTCGCCGGCCGCGCAGGCCTTGCCGCAACCCCCGCAGTGCTTCGGGTCGCTCCCGGTGCTCACGCAAGAGCCATCGCACAGCTCGACGCCGGCACCGGTGCATGTCTCCGGCACAGAGGCATCAGGTGGGTCGGTGGGACCAGGGTCGGACTTGCCGCCGCAAGCAGCGACGAAGCCAAGCACAACGAGACAGGAGAGAGCGGCAGCGCGAATGGAGAGCATGGTGCCGCCAGATTACGCGACCTCACCTCCACACGGCGTGTTGCGTGTGATGATTCGGCCTCTCCAGCCCCTTACGGACTGGAGCCGTGAGGGGGAGTTCCCGAGACGATCAGCGGACAGTCGAGCCAGGGATGGGCGATGGCCGACATGGGGTAGTGGAAGGCCCGGCTGAGCGTCTCCGAGGTGAGCACCTCCCGGGGAGGGCCCAGGGCAATGTCCTGCTGGTCCGCGAGCACGAGCACCTTGTCCGCGTACTGCGCGACGAGGTTCAGGTCGTGGAGGATGAGAAAGGCCGCCACACCCTCCTGGGTGAGTTCCTTCACGATCTGAAGCGTCTTGTGCTGGTGGGCCACGTCCAGGCTGCTGGTGGGCTCATCCAGCAGAATCAACCGGCTGCCGGCCGTTCCATGAATCTGCGCGAGGACCCGCGCGAAGTGGACCCGCTGCTGCTCTCCGCCCGACAGCGTCAGGTAGTTCCGGCCCTCGTAGCCCTCAAGGCCCACCCGCCCCAGGTAGTGGCGCGCGATGTCGACATCTTCCGGGGATTCATAGCCCCGCTGCTGATGAGGGATTCGCCCCAGCATCACGACTTCCAGCGCCTCATACGCGAACTGGAGCTGCGTCGACTGGGGAAGCACGGCCCTCCGCCGGGCCAGCTCCTGCCGGGGGCTCTCGCCCAGGTGGGCACCGAAGATCCGGACCTCGCCCTGCTGGACCTTGAGCTCTCCAGTCAGGTGTTTGAGCAGCGTGCTCTTTCCCGCGCCGTTGCGCCCCAGGACGACCAGCAATTCACCGGGCTCCAGGCGCAAGTCAATGCCAGACAAAAGGCTCTTCTCGCCAATCCGGCAATGCAAATCTCTGACTTCCACCGCCGCGCTCATAGAACCTGGGTCCTTCGCTGCCGCATGAGCAAGTACAGGAAGAAGGGAGAGCCCGTCAGGGACGTCACGATGCCGATGGGCAGCTCCGAGGGGACGACGATGGTGCGGGCCACCAGGTCCGCCAGCACCATCAGCACCGCGCCCAGCAGCGCCGCGAGGGGCAACAGGACGCGGTGGTTGGGCCCCAGCCAGAGGCGGATGAGGTGCGGCACCACCAGCCCGACAAAGCCAATCATTCCAGACACCGCCACCGCCGCCCCCACGCCCAGGGCCACCAGCGCCACCAGCGTCCATTTGACGCGCTCGACGTTGACCCCGAGGTGGTCCGCGTTCGATTCCCCGAGCAGCAGGGCATTCAGGGGGCTCGCCAGAAACAACATCCCGGCCGTGCAGATGAGGATCAGCGGCGCCGCGGCCGTGACGGCCGTCCAGGTCGCGCCCGCGAGCGAGCCCAGCTGCCAGAAGGTGATGGTCCGGAGCTGGTCATCCGTCGACAGGTAGGTGAAGAGCCCCGTTCCCGCGATGCACAAGGCATTGATGGCGATTCCACAGAGCAACATCATCGTGACGTTGGTCCGCCGGTTCTCCTGGGCAAGCGAGGAGATGGCCAGGATGGCCAGCAGGCTCCCCACGAAGGCCGCGATGGATTGGGTATAAAACCCAAAGACATACACCTTGAGGACCGTCACCGCGGCAACGCCCAGCGAGGCCCCGCTCGAAATGCCGAGCAGCCCGGGGTCCGCCAGCGGGTTGCGGAAGAGCCCCTGCATGGCCGCGCCCGCCACCGCCAGGGCCGCCCCCACCAGGACGCCCAGCAGCACGCGCGGCAGCCGGATGGCATACAGCACGGCCGCCTGCTGGTCCGTGAACTCCGTCAGCCGCGACAGCCCCGCCTGCTCCATCAGGATGGAGATCACCTGCAGCGGCCCGATCTTCACGGCGCCGATTCCCAGGGAGCCGACGACGCAGACCAGCAAGAGCGGGACGAGGACGAAAAGCCCCTTGGCCCTCCTGCCACGTGAGAGCGAAGGATGCGTGCTGGACGTCATGCTCGCTTAGCGCTGGGGGACGGGGGCGTGGATTTCCGAGAAGAGCTTCGCCGCGAACTCGGGAAAGCGCGGGCCGATCCAGCGGACGTTGTTGTCCACGGCCAGGATCCTCTTGTTCTTGCCCGCGGGCGTCAGGGCCACTCCCGGCAGGTTGACCGCGCCCGAGACGCCCGAGACGGCCTCCAGCCCCCGGTGCAGCATGATGATCGCGTCCGGGGAGGCCTGCACCATGCCCTCGGCCGTCAGCGCCTTGGTGCCCGTCGTGAAGTCCGCGGCATTCTGCCCGCCCGCAAGCTCGATCAGCGCGTGCGTTCCGGTGTCCTTGCCGTAGACAAAGGCCTCTCCGGGGCTGTGCGCATAGAGAAAGAGCACCCGCGGCTTCTTCTTCTCCGCCGCGATCTTCTGGTTCAGCTCAGCCACCTGGCGCGTGATGTCTTGCTTCATCCGCTGCCCGGCCTCCCCTGCGTTGAAGAGCTGCGCCAGCAGCTCGATGCGCCGGAGCAGACCGTCGATGCCGTTCTTGGACGTGTTCTCGACGATGAGGACCGGGAGCTTGGCGCCCCGGAGCTGCTCGGCCACCGCGGCCGTCAGGTTCTCCTCCGCGCCAACCACCAGGTCCGGCGCCAGGCTGATGATGCCCTCCACGCTGGGCTGATACGGGTGCCCCACCTTCGGGAGCTTCGTCACCGCGGCCGGGTAGGCACCGGTGATGTCCGTGCCGGCGACGAGGTCCCCCTTGCCGAGCCCGAAGACGATCTCCACCAGGGACGAGTTGAGGACCACCACCCGCTTGGGCGAGGGGACGTCCACCGTCCGGCCGTCAATGCCTTTGACAGGCCCCGCATGAGCCACGGAACCCATGACGGCAGCGCCCATCAGGGTGAGCGCAAGGAGACAATTTCTCATGACAAACTCGGAGGACGGGATGTTGTCTTTGCGAGGTGTAAAATCGCGCGACCATCACTCCCGGCCCTGCCGTTGTCAAGCGAACGGAACGCCCCCGGCAATTAGTATTTTTCCGTCCGCCAGCTGTTTTTACTCTGGGTTGTATGCCCTCACGAAGCAGGGCATGTCCCTCTCAAATTTGACTACTCCAGCTGAAGTCCGCAGTCGCTGCAGGCCCCCTCCACCAGGGGCGCCGCCGTGCCGCAGGCCGGACACGGAGGCTCGCCGTCCTCGGCCACGGCCGGCACCGGCGCCATCGTGGCTGGAAGCCCCTCGCGGCGGATGCTCTCCAGCCACCGTTGCTGGAGCAGCCCCGCCACCCGGGGCGCGTCCTCGCGCTGGACGAGCACCTGGAACTTCGGAGAACAGCCCGGCTTGCTGCACGCCTCCCGGCTGACGAGGGCCGGCACGCCTTCGGCGAGGCACGCCTCCACCAACCCGCGTGCATCCGGCAAGGAGGTCTCCATGCACGGAACCACGTCCTTGTCCTGCAGGGCCTGTTGCGCTTCGTCCGGGGTCATCGCATTCCTCTGTTCTCGAAGAAGGGTGGCGGCGCCCCATGCGCCCGCCCTCCCGTGCTCCCTACCATGAGGTGGCGGCGGCCGAGGCCCCCCCTCGTCTGCCGGGACGTGTCGTTGGATGTGCGCCCCCCGCTGGGGGCCGGCATTCGCTTGTGGACGCGGCCCCGGCAACCGGCGACGCTCGCGCGTGGAGCCTCATCGGGATGACGACCACCAGCGAAGACACGTTCCACCTCGAATTGCTCAAGCTGCTGCTGCACGTGGCCTGGAGTGATGACGAGCTCAGCCCGGCCGAGGGCCGCGCCATCCTGGGCGCCGCCCAGCAGTGGAGTGTCCCCGCCTCGGAGCTCCAGCGGCTGGAGCGCTGTCTGGACAAGGGCGAGCCCCTGCCCGCGCCGAACCTGGGCCTGCTCCGGCAGCGTCCCGGCGATGTGCTGTCGACGGTCCGCACCCTCATCGAGTGCGACACCCAGATCCAGCGCTCCGAGCAGGAGATGCTCGCGCAGATTCGCGAGCTGCTGGGCCTTCCCCCCAGCTGATCACGGCCGCAGGGCCCGCTCCTGCCCAGCAGTGCCCAGCAGTCTCGTGCCGCCGGGCTTCCCCGCAACCGCCCGCATACCCCGTCCGTATGTAAGGTGAATCTCCCCTTCTGTCTGACCAGCAGGGATCCTGGATTTTTTAGGATCCAGCGGAAATTTCTGTGCGCAACCCTACAAAGGGTGGCGCTCGCCCGCATTGGTGCTAGAATTTTTAAGCCACACTGTCCGAATGGGAGCCCGTTTGATGAGTAGGCCTGCACACGCACAAGGTGAGTGGGAAACCTACTGGAAGGAGACCGCACGCCTTGCCACCCACCCGGAGACGGACAGCAGCTCCATCTGGGAAGTCGAGGCCGCCCAGGCCGCCGCGAAGGATCTGGAGCGGTTCCAGCCCTTCCTGAAGCCGGAGCTGCCGCTGGTGGACCTGGGGTGTGGCAGCGGCATCCAGACGCGCTTCCTGGCCGGGCATTTCCCGCGCGTCATCGGCGTGGACGTCTCCCCGTCCGCGGTGGCGCTGGCCGCCCGGAACAACCCCCACCCGTCGCTCCAGTACCGCGTGCTGGATGTGTTCGACACCCAGGCCGTGCAGGCCTTCCGGGCGGAGCACGGAGACCTCCACATTTATATGCGCACGCTGCTGCACCTGGTGCAGCCCGCCCTGAGGGCCGCCTTCGCCGAGGCCCTGGGCACGCTGCTCGGCCGACACGGCGTCCTCTACCTCTTCGAGCTGGGCGCGACGGCGGGCGAGTACTTCCAGGCGTGGATCCACCGCAACGGCATGCCCGTGAGCCTGCAGCGGGTCCTCCAGACGGGCATCCAGCCAGGCACCGTCACCCGGGAGCATGTCCTGGCCATGTTCCCCGCCGGGCGGTTCACGGTGCTGGCCGATGGAGAGATGACGAGCGCCCCCATGCCGGTGCGGGTGGTTCGCCCCGGTTCCCCCCCCACCCTGGCCTCCGAGGCCTGGGCCCCCCCTGGGTACTTCCTGGTTCTCCGCCCCCGGGAACCCCTGCCCCCACAGGAGCCAGCGCCATGAGCTACGCCGTTGCCAGTAACGCGTTCTACCCCCGCTATGATCTGCTGGACCCCGCCTTCCCCCAGAGCCCGTATCCGCTGCTGCGGCGGATGCGGTCCGAAGAGCCCGTCTTCTGGTTCGAGCCGCTCAACACGTGGGTGGTGACCCGCTACGAGGAGGTGTCCTCCATCCTGAGGGATCCGGTGCGCTTCAGCTCGCGCCGGGCCGACCGGATGCTCCAGGCGCAGCTGCCCCTGGACACCCCCGCCAGCATCCGGGAGCCCATCGCGCACGTGATGTCCCTGGCCGCCATGTTCTCGGATCCGCCGGTACACACCCAGCTGCGCTCCGAGGCCAACAAGGGCTTCTCCCCCCGGGCCATGGCCCCCATGGCCCAGCGCATCCAGAAGGTCACCGACGAGCTGATCGACCGGGTGGAGGCCCAGGGCACGATGGACGGCTTCCTGGACTTCTTCGAGCCGTTCGCCCTCACGGTCATCGGCGACCTGATGGGGGTGCCCCGGGAGGACCAGCACCTGTTCATCTCGTGGACGCAGAAGACCACGAAGCTGCTCGGCGGCGCCAAGCTGACCCTGGAGGAGGCGCAGAGCTCCCTCCGGGCCTTCGAGGAGATGAACACGTACCTGGCGCAGGCCCTGGCCGAGCGGCAGCAGCGCCCCCGCGACGACATGATGAGCTTCCTGGTGGCCGGCTACAGCCCCGAGCGCTTCCCGATGGAGGCCCTGGCGGGCATGTGCTCGGAGATCATCGGCGGCGCCAACGCCCCCACCGGCGACACGCTCGGCAATGCCCTGCTCGCGTGCCTGTCCCACCCGGAGGAGCTGGAGAAGACGCGCCGCGAGCCCGGCCTCTGGAAGGCCGCGGTGCCCGAGCTGCTGCGCTACGACGGGCCGATCCTCTTCTGGAGCCGGCTGGCCATGGAGGATGGGGTGCTTGGCGGCAAGCGCATCCGCGCGGGGCAGATGGTGTACGCCTCACTGGCGGGCGCCAACCGGGACCCCGACGTCTTCCCCGAGCCCGACCGGCTGGACTTCTCGCGCCCCAACGCCCACAAGCACGTGAGCTTCTCGTTCGGCCCCCACCACTGCATCGGGGCGGGGCTGGCGCGGATGGAGATGGCCATCGTCTTCGAGACGCTCTTCCGCCGGTTGCCCCGGCTGCGGCTCTCCGGGCCCGTGCGCTGGCGCGAGGGGAGCCTCACCACGCGCGGCCCGGTGAGCATCCCCCTGGTGTTCTAAGCCCCCGGACAGGACACCGGGTTGCTCCGCTCGTGCCTTTGGGAGGATGGTTCGCCTCATCAACCAGGCGGGGGCGATGAAGCACAAGCAGCGGCTGATCCTGTGGTGGATGTTGGCTGTCGCGGTGGCGGGCGGCTGCGCGGAGGAGCCGGAGGCTCCCGAGCCCCCGCGCCCCGGCCTGGAGCGCTCCGCGCAGAACCTGTCGAGCCACTTCCCGGTGAGCGTGAAGCGGGTGAAGGACCTGCGGCCCGGCGACATCAGCTCTGTGCCCAGCTCGCTCACGGCCGTGGATACCACCGTCTTCTTCTCCGCCTTTGACGACACCCTCACCCAACAGCTCTGGGTGAGCCAGGGGACGGAGGCCAGCACCACGGCCCTGCGCAAGCTCCAGGTGCAACCCTCCAACGCCATATCGCCGGTCCGGCAGGCGGCCATGAATGGCGCCTTCTTCTTCACGGCCTACGAGCCGAGCAGCGGCTATGAGCTGTGGAAGAGCGATGGCACCCCCGCAGGGACATTGCGCCTCACGGACCGCTCCTATGACAGCCCGACAAGCGCCGCCTCCAGCCTCACCGCCTCGGGCGGGATGCTCTACTTCATCATCACCAATGGGACCGGAACCGATGAGCTGTGGAGGAGCAACGGCACGCCGGGGGACACGAGGTACGTGACCGCCCTGGCCCACGGTCAAGCCTCGCGCCCCGGGCACTCCGTGCTGAAAGCCATGGGCGGCACCGTCTACTACTCCTGTTCCAGCAGCGTCGGCTACGAGCTGTGCAAGTTCGACCCCGTCAACAAGATCAACGTCCAGGTCAA
This sequence comes from Allostigmatella hybrida, assembly GCF_020103775.1. Taxonomy (NCBI): domain Bacteria; kingdom Pseudomonadati; phylum Myxococcota; class Myxococcia; order Myxococcales; family Archangiaceae; genus Allostigmatella; species Allostigmatella hybrida. The sequence goes on along the minus strand of NZ_JAHXBH010000010.1, from coordinate 71,918 downwards.
GGATATCTACGTCATGTATGGCAGTTCCTTGCCCTCGCAGCTCACCGTGGTGGGTGGGACGCTCTTCCTGGAAGCCAATGACGGGATTGGCGGCCGCGAGCTGTGGAAGAGCGATGGCACCCCGGCCGGCACCGTGCGCGTGCGCGACATCCGCCCGGGCTCCGCCACTTCCGGCCTCGCGTCGCTGACGGCGGTGGGCAGCACTCTGTTCTTCGTGGCCAACGACGGCGTCAGCGGCGCGGAGCTGTGGAAGAGCGACGGCACCGAGGCCGGTACCGTGCGCGTCCGGGACATCGTGCCGGGCACCACGGGCGCCAACCCCCGGAACCTGGTGGACGTGGGAGGCACCCTGTTCTTCGTCGCCGGTGACGGTGTCAGCGGCGCGGAGCTGTGGAAGAGCGACGGCACCGAGGCCGGTACCGTGCGTGTGCGCGACATCCGCCCCGGCGCCGAGGGCTCGCATCCCGCGTCGCTCGTGGACGGAGGCGGGACGCTCTTCTTCACCGCCCATGACGGCGTGGCCGGAGATGAGCTCTGGAAGAGCGACGGCACCGAGGCCGGTACCGTGCGCGTGCGCGACATCCGCCCTGGCGCCGAGAGCTCCGGGGCGAGCTCCCTCACACGCGTGGGAGACAGCGTCTTCTTCACCGCAGAGGATGGCGTCACCGGCCGCGAGTTGTGGACGAGCGACGGCACCGAAGCCGGCACCGCGCTCGTGCGCAACATCCGCCAGGTGGGGGCTTCCAGCTCCAACCCGGAGGAGCTGACGGAGATGAACGGCATGCTGTTCTTCCGCGCGGACGATGGCGGCGAGGGCCTCGAGCTGTGGAAGAGCGATGGCACCGAGGCTGGCACGGTGTGCCTCCGGGACATCCTGCCTGGCGGCCCAGGCGCCACGCCTTCGTCATTGACGAGCGCGGGTGGGCGGCTCTTCTTCGCCGCCGACGATGGCGCGACGGGCAAAGAGCTGTGGAAGAGCGATGGCACCCCGGCAGGCACCGTGCTCCTGCGCGACATCAAGCCCGGAGCCGCGTCCTCCTATCCGCATGCGCTGGTGAATGTGGGCGGGCAGATCTACTTCTCGGCCAGTGATGGCGTGGTGGGCACCGAGCTGTGGAAGAGCGACGGCACCCCGGCAGGCACCGTGCTCGTCAAGGACATCTCCACCGTCGGCATCTCCGAGTCACCGACCTCTCCCTACACCCTGTTTCCGGTAGGCCAGCGGCTCTTCCTCCGGGCCGATGACCACATCAAGGGCGAGGAGCTCTGGAAGAGCGACGGCACCCCGGCCAGCACGGTGCTCGTCAAGGACATCATCCCGGGCAGCACGGGCTCCATCCCGTGGGACTTCGCCCGAGTGGGCGACACGCTCTACTTCTCGGCCAGTGACGGCACCAGCCGCGCGCTCTGGAAGAGCGATGGCTCGGCGGCAGGCACCGTCAAGGTGGCGAACGTCAACCCGAGCTATCTGCTCGGCGTGGGCAACACGCTCTTCTTCCAGGCCAAGGACGCCACGGGTGGCAGCGAGCTGTGGAAGAGCGACGGCACCTCGGCCGGCACCGTGCGCGTGCGTGACATCAGGCCCGGGAGCGCCAGCTCCGACCCACAGCCGCTGACCCAGGTGAACGGCATCCTCTACTTCCTGGCGAACGACAACGGCAGCGGCTTCCGTCTCTGGAAGAGCGATGGCACCGAGGCTGGCACCACACTCGTCGACCCCAGGCTGAGCAGCATCGGTGCCAAGGCGTGGAATGGAGGACTGGCGCTGACCGCCTACGTCGAGGGCGTGGGACAGGAGCTGTGGTGGACGGATGGAACACCGGAGGGAACCCGGTTGCTCGCAGACGTGTGGCCGGGCCCCAATTCCAGCCAGGTGAGGAACCTGACCGTCGTCGGTGACACCCTGTACTTCTCGGCAGAGGACGGACAGTCCGGCCACGAACTGTGGAGCGCAGTGGCGTTGACGGACACCACGCCGCCCACGCTGACCTGCCCCGAGCCGCTCACCACCGAGGCCGTGGGCCCCCAGGGCGCCACCGTGGAATATCCGCCCGCGTCCGCCACGGACGACCTCCCGGGCTCGCCCACGGTGAGCTACAGCCACCCCAGCGGCGGCCTCTTCCCGCTCGGCGTCACCACCGTCACCGTCACCGCCACCGACGAGGCAGGCAACGCCGCCTCGTGTGCCTTCGACGTCACCGTGAACCTGCCCGCGCCGCCGTCCATCACGTGCCCCGCGCCGGTGGTGGCCGAGGCCACGGGCGCGGAGGGCGCCGCTGTGACCTGGCCTCCCGCCACCGCCTCCGGCATGGAGCCGATGCAAGTGACGTACAGCCGGGCCTCCGGCTCGCAGTTCCCACTCGGCACCAGCGCCGTCACGGCCACCGTGCAGGATGCCCTGGACCGGACGGCGTCGTGCGAGTTCTCCGTCGTGGTGCATGACACCACGGCCCCGGCCCTCACCTGCCCCACGGCCGTGACAGCGGAGGCGAGTGGCGCCCAGGGGGCCTCCGTGGAGTACCCGGCCGCGGCGGTGTCGGACGCTGTGTCGGCGCCGGTGACGGTGCGCTACAGCCACGCCTCCGGCGCCCTGTTCTCCGTCGGAACGACTCCGGTTGGCGTCACCGCCACGGATGCGGCGGGAAATACCGCGTCCTGCGGCTTCACCGTCACGGTGCGCGACACCACGCCGCCCGCGCTCACGTGCCCGGCGAACCTCACCGTCGAAGCCACGGGGGCCCACGGCGCGGCCGTGGACTTCCCGGTGGCCTCCGCCTCGGACGCTGTCACGCCTTCCGTGGCGCTGACCTACAGCCCTGAGCGGGGCTCCCCCTTCGCGCTCGGTAGCACCGAGGTCTCCGTCACCGCCACGGATGCGGCCGGCAACGCGGCGTCCTGCACCTTCAGCGTCACGGTGAGCGACACCACGCCCCCCGAGCTGACATGCCCCTTGGCCATCGTCGCCGAGGCCTCGGACGCGACAGGCGCGGATGTGACGTATGCCGCCGCCGCCCCGCAGGACTCCGTCTCGGGAACTTCCGTGACGGTGACCTCGAGCACCGCCTCCGGCTCTCGCTTCGCGCTCGGAGACACCGCTGTGCTGCTCACCGCCCTGGACACGGCCGGCAACAGTGCCTCGTGCGCCTTCACCGTCACGGTGCGCGACACCACCGCGCCGGCCCTCTCCTGCCCGGCAGATGTCACGGTCCAGGCCCGGGAGGTCTCGGGCATCGAGGTGGACTACGCGGAAGCCACCGCCACGGACGCGGTGTCCTCGCCCTCGCGGGTCTCCAGCCAGGCCTCCGGCACGCGGTTCCCAGTAGGCACCACGCCCGTCACGGTGACGGCCACGGACGCGGCGGGCAACAGCTCCTCGTGCGAGTTCCACGTCACGGTGCAGCCGCCCCGGGAGCCCGTCTCCGTGGACCCGCCGCAGGAGATAGGCTGGGGCTGCAGCACCGGCTCGGGCGCACCGTCAGGCCTGGGCTGGGGCGCACTCCTGCTGCTCGTGGCGGGCACCTCGCGGCGCCGCCTCGTCCGTCCGCAGCGCTGACTCCGCGCCCAGGGGCTGGGTCACGGCCCGATGCGCCGCAAGATGAGGATGGGTCCATCATCCAGCTTGCGGCCGCGCAGGTCGATCTCGCAGTCCAGCATCCAGTCCCCGTGCCCTTCCGGGTCCATGATGCGCTGCTGGACTTCCCACTGCCGGGGGCCCACCTCCTTGAGGAACGTGAGCGCGGGCCTGCGCGCCGCGGGCGTGAGCACCACCACCTTGTGCTCCTCGAAGTAGGGCGCCATCGCCTGCTCCAGCTTGGTGGCGGACCAATCGCCCACCGCCCCGTCCAGCATCGCCAGCGCATCCCCGTAGCGCTTCTGGCCCAGCACCCGCAGCAGCCGGTGCAGTTCCTCGCGCACGCGCGCGGCGAAGGCCTTCGGGTCGTCCGTCAGTTCGCGGGGCTTGAGCTCCACCACGGGCTTGGGGGCGAGCACCGCCTCCGGGTTCTTCATCCGCTCCCACTCGTCCAGCAGGCTGGAGTCCACCTGGCGCAGCGTGGCGCGCAGGTGATCGATGAAGTCCTCCACCGTCTCGTCCCGGAAGCGCTCCGGCACCGTCTGCATCAGCGCCTTGTACACATCCCCCACGTAGCGCAGGAGCACGCCCTCGCTGCGCTGCAGCCCGTACTCGCGCACGTAGTCGTGGAAGGACATGAAGCGCTCGAACATGTCCCGGACGATGGACTTGGGCCGGATGTTCTCCTGGCCCACCCACGGGTGCTTGGCCGCGAACAGGTTGAAGGTGCCGTAGATGAAGTCCCGGTTCGGCTTGGGCCACTCCAGCTTCTCCAGCTCCGCCATCCGGTCGTCGTACTCGATGCCCTGCGCCTTCATCTCGGCGATCTTCTCGCCCTTGAGCTGGTGCAGCTGCGCGTAGAGCACCACCTCCGGGTTCTCCAGGATGGACTCCACCAGCGTCACCACGTCCAGCGCGTAGGACTCGAGGGTAGGGTCCAACTTCTCCAGCGTGTCCAGCAGGTACAGCGACAGGGTGTGGTTCATCGAGAAGTCCCGCTGGAGCCCCTCGGCCACCTTCACCACCGCCCCGCCCGGACGCTTCTCCACGTCCACGATGCCCGCCTCGCGCAGCGTGCGGAAGCTGGCCGCGGCCGTCTTCAGGTGCCTGCGCTTCTTGTAGTCCGAGTCATGCGTGCGCCCGATGAGCTGCACCAGCCGGCGGTACCCGCCGCTGCCCTCCGTCAAGTCGCTCTGCAGGAGGTTGAGCAGCAGGCCGTGGGACACCTCGAAGCGCGACTCCAGCGGCTCGGGGATGCCGTTCTGCAGCCGCTCGAAGGTGCTCTTGTCGTAGTGGACGTAGCCCTTCTGCGGCGGCTTGGCCTTGGGCGCCTTCTTCTTGCCCGCGGCCTCCTTCTGCGCCTGCTTGATGTTCTCCACCACGTGGTCCGGCGCCTGCGCCACCACGCTGCCCTCGTCGTCGTAACCCTTGCGCCCCGCGCGGCCGGCGATCTGCTGGAAGTCGCGCACGCTCAGCGTGGCCAGCTTCTCGCCGTTGAACTTGAAGAGCTGCGTGAAGAGCACCGTGCGGATGGGGATGTTCACCCCCACCCCCAGCGTGTCCGTGCCCGAGATGACCTTGAGGTGGCCCGACTGCGCCAGCTTCTCCACCAGCAGCCGGTACTTGGGCAGGAGCCCCGCGTGGTGCATGCCCACGCCGTGGCGCAGGAAGCGCTGGAACTCCTTGCCGTAGGGCGTGTCGAAGGGTGCCTCCATCAGCGCCTGGCGGATGGACTCCTTCTCTTCCTTGGTGCAGAAGTCCACGCTCATCAGGTTCTGCGCCTGCTCGGCCGCGGCCCGCTGAGTGAAGTTCACCAGGTAGATGGGGTACTTGCCGCGCGTCACCAGGTCCTGGATGGTCTCGTGCAGCGGCGACTCGCGGTAGTCGAAGTCCAGGGGCACCGGCCGCTTGGCGCTGCGCACCGACACCACGTCCTTGCCGGTGAGCTTCTTGAGCCCCTCCTCGATGATGTGCGTGTCGCCCAGCGTGGCCGACATCATCAGGAAGGTGGTGTTCTGCAGGCCCAGCAGGGGCAGCTGCCAGGCGGTGCCCCGCTCCCGGTCCGAGTAGTAGTGGAACTCGTCCATCACCACGTAGTCCACCGGGGCGCGCGAGTCGCGCATCGCCATGTTGGCGAGGATCTCCGCCGTGCAGCAGATGATGGGCGCCTCGCGGTTGATGCTCGCGTCGCCCGTGAGCATGCCCACGTTCTCCGGGCCGAACGCATCGCACAGCGCGAAGAACTTCTCGTTCACCAGCGCCTTGATGGGGCACGTGTAATAGGAGATCTTCCCCTCGGCCATGGCCTTGAAGTGCAGCGCCATGGCCACCAGGGACTTGCCCGAGCCCGTGGGCGTCTTCAGGAACAGGTGGTTGCCCGCCAGCAGCTCGAGGATGGCCTCCTCCTGCGCGGGGTAGAGTTCCAGGCCGTTCGCCGCCACGTAGCCGACGAAGCGGCTGAGGGTCTCGTCGGTGCTCAGGGGCGCCTCGCCCCGGGCGGGCAGCAGGGCCGCCAGGGGGGCGCGTTTCTCAGGGGTTTCCATCACAGGTGGAATCTAGGCGGCGAAACCGGACTCCACCCGGAAAATCTCTGCGAGACTGCTTCCATGTTCAGCGTGCAAGGAAAGACGGTCATCATCACGGGCGCCTCGGTGGGCATCGGCGAGGAGCTCGCCCTGCTCCTCGCCTCGCGCGGGGCGAACCTGGTGCTGGCGGCCCGGAACGAGGAGGCCCTCGACGGGGTGAGGCGGCGGTGCGAGCAGGCAGGCGCCCGCGCCATCACCGTGAAGACGGACGTGGCCGTGCCCGAGGACTGCCAGCGCATGGTGGAGCGCGCCGTGGAGGCCTTCGGGGGCATCGACATCCTCGTGAACAACGCGGGCATCTCCATGGGGGCCCGCTTCGAGGAGGTGACGGACCTGTCCCTCTTCGAGCGCGTCATGCGCGTGAACTACCTGGGCGCCGTGTACTGCACCCACTACGCCCTGCCCCACCTCAAGGCCCGAAAGGGGCTCGCGGTGGCCATCTCCTCGCTCACCGGGAAGACGGGAGTGCCCACCCGCACGGGCTATGCCGCCAGCAAGCATGCCATGCAGGGCTTCTTCGACTCCCTGCGCATCGAGTTGCTGGGCACCGGCGTGGATGTGCTCGTCGTCTCCCCGGGCTTCGTCGCCACCGGCATCCGGGACCGGGCCCTGGGGCCCGATGGGCAGCCGCTGCGGCACAGCCTCCGGGACGAGCGCCGGGGCAACATGGATGTGGCCACCTGCGGGGCCCTCATCCTCAAGGCCATCGAGCGCCGCGACCGGGAGGTGGTGATGACCGCCCAGGGCAAGGTGCTCCAGGTGCTCAAGCTCGTCGCGCCGGGCCTCGTGGACCGCCTCGCGCAGCGGGCCGTCCGCCGGAAAGCCCCTACCCCGGAGACCTGAGCGAGGCGCGCGTGCGCTACCCGGTGACACCGGATGGGAGGTACTTCGTGGTGCGCGGTCGGCTGTGGCGCTGCGCCAACCCCGCGCTCGGCCCCCGGCAGCGCGAGGTGTTGACGCATGCCCTCATGCGGGCCCGGGCGGACGTCGGCCGCGCCCTGGCTGCCGGAGACGCCGAGGCCGAGCGCGAGGCCCGCGCCCGGGTGAACCGCGCCAAGATCGGCCTCGGCGAGCGCGGCCCCGTGTGGTGGACGGACGGGGCGCCCGACTTCAACCGCCACCTGGCGAAGAACACGCCCTATGCCGGCTGGTACGCGGGGCTCGGGCCCTCGGCGGAGCCCCCCCCGCGCCCCCGCCGCCAGCGCGGGTGATTACCCGCCGCCCACCAGGTCGAACATCTGGCCCACACCCTGGGTCCGCGCCACGTCGTACAGCGCGCGCGCCAGCGCCAGGTCCTGCACCGCGAGCCCCGTGGAGTCGAAGAGCGTGACTTCGTCCGCCAACCGGCCCTTCTTCTGGCCGGCGATGACTTCCCCCAGGGTGCCGGCGATCTGCTCGCGCTGGAGCAGGCCGTCGTGCAGCGGGACATTCACCTCGCCCGAGTGCGTCGCCTGCTCCTCGTCATCGATGAAGATGCGCGCCTGCTGCAGGAGGGCCGACTCCAGCTCCTGCTTGCCGGGGGCATCCGCGCCCATGGCGTTGATGTGCGTGCCGGCCCGGACCCACTCGCGCTTCACCACGGGGGTGCGCACGGGGGTGGAGGTGCAGACGATGTCGGCGCCCGCGGCCTCCTGAAGGCTGACCACCCGGCCGCCCTTCTCCTTCTGAAGGGCCTGGGCGGCCGCCTCGGAGGCATCGGCGAGCAGCAGCTCCAGCCCCTCGAAGAGGGCCCGGTGCGAGTCGATCAGCACGCGCGCCTGCACGCCACAGCCCACGAGCCCCAGTGTGCGAGGCTTCGCCCGGGCGAGGTACTTCGAGGCCACCCCTCCGGCCGCGCCGGTGCGCCACGCGGTCAGCAGGGTGCCATCCAGGATGGCCAGCGGCGAGGCCGTGTCCGGATCGCTCAGGATGTAGACCGCGCGCACCGTGGGCAGGTTGTGCTTGGCGGGATTGCGGGGATGGGCATTCACCCACTTCACCCCCGCCGCGCCGTCCAGGAAGGCCGGCATTGCGCGGAAGTCCCCTTCGTACTTGGGCAGGGACAGGTACACCTTGGGGGGCATGAGCGACTCGCCACGGCCATGCGCCAGGAAGGCGCGCTCCACGGCGGTGAGGCCCAGCTCGACAGAGTAGAGGGAGCGCAGCGCGTTCGCGCTCAACAGGAGGGTTGGCATGCGCGCCTTATAGCGGAGCAGGCCCCTCCATTAGAGGGCGTTCCTCTCGGCCCAAGAGGCTACTGGCAGAATTTTTTAGGCATGGTAGAACGCTGCCGTGTCCTGACTCTTCGCTCTTTTCGCTGTTTCCGGGGTTGAAATTCACTGCGGGTCCCTCCCCTGATCGCTACCGAACACAGGGAGCATCAGGCCACTGAACGTCCTTTCACCTCGGTCGAGCAGTTGTCCGCTCGGTCGTGTAGGGTGCGCTGCCATGAACCCAGAGAAGCTCGTCCACGCCCAGACCGTCGAGGCGCTGTTCCTCCGTGCCTTCGAGAACCGGCTGACCCCGGCTTGCCGGCAGGCCCTGAAGAAGGCCGGGTTGGACCTCGAGCAGAAGCTGGAGCGGACGTACTCGCTCGAGCAATGGAAAGACTTCCTGCGGATCGCCGCCGCCCACGTGTACGGGGGCGTGCCCGCCGAGGCCGCGTACTACTCGCTGGGCGAGCGCTTCATGGATGCGTGGTTCGGCACCTTCTTCGGCCGGGCGCTGCTGGGCGTGGCCAAGCTCGCCGGCCCCCGGCGGCTGTTGCTGCACGCGGGCCGTGGGTTCCGGGCGGGCAACACCTTCAGTGAAGTCACCGTGGTGGAGCGGGGCCCCACCTCGCTCGAGCTGGGCATGAACGACGTGCTGGCCGATCAGCCCACGTTCGCCGCGGGGCTGCTGGCCCGGGCCGTGGAGCTCGCGGGCGGCTGGCGGGCGGTGGCCATCCCCGAGGGCTTCGACGGGACGACATGCACCTTCCACATCCGGTGGTCCGAAGCCCCCGCCGCGGTCGCTGCCCTCAACGGGAGCGCCACTGCGGATGGGCAAGCAGCCGGCTCTCGACCTCGGGCGTAAGGGGCGCGCCGTGGGGCGCCCGGGAGGACGAGCGGCGCCACCGCTCGAGCCACCGGCCGCCCAGGGGGGACTCCAGGGCCTCCAGGCGGGTGGCGGCCACCGTGGTCTCCCCCTTGGTGCCGGTGGAAACGCCCGCGCCGACGTAGAAGCCCGCCAGCAGCAAGGTCACCCGGGTGGGCGTCGCCGCGCTGTACGTCAGCAGCCGCGCGCCCTCCCCCTCCTCCTGACACCGCGCGCGGACCCGGGCCAGCACCGCCTCGGTCCACATGTCCGGGTTGGAGGCCGGAGAGAACGGGTCGAAGTAGACGAGATCTGCGGGCGGCAGCGCCCCCTCCAGGTGGGGCACCGCATCGCCCAGGAGCAGGCGCCAGTGCAGCCCCGCCTCTGACCAGCTCCCGTCGCGCATCAGCGCCTCGGCGGCCTCGCGGAACGGCTGGAGGAAGGGAAACCCCTCCGGATCCGCCAGCGCCAGCCGCAGCGGTGCGAGGTCCACCTCCAGGCTGATGAGCTCCAGCGCCCGCCGGCGCCCCGCCCCCAGCTCCCGGGCGCACGTGAGCGCGGCCACCGCGTTGGTGGCGGCCCCCAGCCCCACATCGAGCACCACCAGGGGCGGCCCGGGCTGGCCCAGGCGCTCGGCCAGGCGGGGCTGCTCCACGTAGAGGCGCAGCGCCTCCTTCCACGGCCCCACGCTGGGGTGCATCACCTCGCCGTGCCCCAGGTGGCGCACGGCCCGGGCGCCGTTGCGGAGGGTGACCAGTTCGAAATCGCCGTCGCGGGGGTTGTCGGAGGACACGGCGCCTTCTCCCACAAGGGGCGGAGGCCGTCACGGCCTGACGAGCCCCTACACCGGAACCTGTGGAGGAATGGGACAACCCGGAGAGCGCGGTGTTCTTGCCCTCCCCACCCCGTCCTGCCCGCAGGCTGGAGTCTTTTCAGCCTGGGGCCCCGCCGGAAGCCAACCCTTTGGCATTCCAACCACTTTCCCTCTCAGAGATGCCTGAACACATGGGCAGGTTGCATTCGACGCACAGCGTTACACCTTATGGCACGCCGGTTGCTAGGACTCGCTGCGTCATGGCCCCCTGAACCCGGGGCGGTGGCCTCGGATGAGGACTGGCAGCCCGTACGGATCCGGCTCAGCGGACATCTTTCAGGAGGAAGTGGTGAGGTCCAGGAAGCGCTCAAGGTGGGGAGTTCGCACGGCGTGCGTGCTCGGTGTGCTGGTGGCGGGAGCGGCAGGTGCCCAGGTGAAGCTTTCCTCCAAGGGGGCCTCGGCGAAGGCTTCCGCGCAGGCGTCCAAGACGGCCTTCAGCCCGGAGCTGGTGCGGGAGAAGGCGCGCGCGCTGGCGGGCCAGGGCTACAAGGTCCCCACCTCCAACCTCTCCGCCTCCTACGAGCAACTCTCCTATGACGAGTACCGGGACATCCGGTTCCGTCCGGACCAGTCGCTGTGGCGCAAGGAGGGCCTGCCCTTTCAGGCGCAGTTCTTCCACCCCGGCTTCTATTACAAGGAGCCCGTCGCGGTGCACGTGGTGCGCGGCAAGCAGGTGGAGGACGTGCCGTTCTCCCCGGAGCTGTTCAGCTACGGCCCGCTGGTGAAGGCGGGCCCGCTGGCCAAGGCGGACGGCTTCGCGGGGCTGCGCCTCAACCACCCCATCAACCGGCCGGAGCACTTCGACGAGGTGGCCGTCTTCCTGGGCGCCAGCTACTTCCGGTCCCTGGGACGCGGCAATGTTTACGGCCTGTCCGCGCGCGGCCTGGCGATTGATACCGCCCTGCCGAGCGGCGAGGAGTTCCCCGCGTTCCGCGAGTTCTGGCTGGAGAAGCCCGAGGCCAAGTCGGACCGTGTGGTGGTGCACGCGCTGCTGGACAGCCCGAGCGTCACGGGCGCCTACCGCTTCGTCATCATCCCCGGGAAGAGCACGGTGATGGAGGTGGAGGCCACCCTGTTCGCCCGCAAGCCGGTGAAGCAGCTGGGGATTGCGCCGCTCACCAGCATGTACCTGTTCGGCGAGAACAACCGGGGCACCTACGACGACTTCCGGCCCGAGGTGCACGACTCCGACGGCCTCTTCATCTCGATGAAGAACGGCGAGCAGCTCTGGCGGCCGCTGCAGAACCCCGCGCGGCTCAACGTCGCGAGCTTCCAGGCGGAGAGCCCCCGGGCCTTCGGGCTGCTGCAGCGCGACCAGTCCTTCGCCAATTATGAAGACCTGGAGGCCCGCTACGAGCTGCGCCCCAGCGTCTGGGTGGAGCCCGTGGGCGACTGGGGCAAGGGCGCCGTCCAGCTCGTGGAGATTCCCACGCGCGAGGAGATCCACGACAACATCGTGGCCGCGTGGGTGCCCGAGCAGCCGCTGACCCCTGGCACCGAGCGTCGCTTCGCCTACCGGCTTTACTGGGGCTTCGAGCCACCCCGCGCCCCGCCGGGCGCCACCGTGCTCTCGACGCGCATCGCCGCAGGCTCCACGCCCAAGGCCCGGCGCTTCGTCATCGACTTCTCGGGCGGCGGGGCCGCTGGGGATGCCCCCGCGGAGGCCGTCATCACCGCCTCGCGCGGGCAGGTGCTCCACCCCATCGCCCAGCGCAACACCGTCACCGGAGGCTGGCGCGCCACCTTCGAGCTGCTGCCTGACGACTCTTCCGCGCCCATCGAGCTGCGCGGATTCCTGAAGACCGGTTCAGAGACCCTCACCGAGACATGGAGCTACTTGTGGACACCGTGAAGACGCTGAATTCCGCATCTCTGAGCGCCCCGGCCCGCCGGGAGACGCGGGTGGCCCTGGATTCCTTCTTCCGCACGTTCGGGTTCACCTCCGAGGCGGACCTGACGCAGCTGGCCGGCTGGGTGCTGGCCGTGCCCGGCGGCCACATGGCCGAGCCGCAGGCGGCCCTGGCCCTGGCCCGCTCCCGCATGGAGGCGTGGCTGCGCCAGGTGCTCGGACACCAGAACGCGGGCGAGACGCTGCTGTCACGCGGCCGGGCGGCCTTCGTGCTGAGCGAGTCAGCGCAGCACGGCGCGGCCCTGCTGTTCACCGAGCCCGCCGAGCTGCCCCAGGACATCGTGTCGGCCCTGCGCTCGGCGATGCCCGTGCCCGCGCCCAAGGCAGTTCCTTCCGTGATGCCCGAGCAGCAGCTTGTGCTCAACCCCCTGGCGGGGTTGCTGCGCCGCTGGTGGCGCGCGGAAACCGCGGATGCCTCCATCGAGGGGGCCTGAGACCCACGCATGCAAGCGCACTCCTTCTCCCCTCCCTCCACCGGAATCCGCCGGTTCTTCGTTCTGGGGCTGGCGGCCTTCACCACGCTCCTCGGAGCGTGGGAGATGCACCGGCTGCTGAGCGTCAAGGGAATCACGGAGACCGAGTGGGTGCTGCTGGGGCTCTTCAGCCTGTGCTTCGCCTGGATTTGCCTGTCCTTCTGGACGGCCGTCGCGGGGTTCCTCCAGATGCTGGTGGGGGGCCGGGTGCCCGGCTTGCGCCAGCCGACGGCCGAGGAGCAGAAGGCGCCGCTCACCCGGCGCACCACGGTGGTGATGCCCATCCACAACGAAGACCCCGCCTCGGTCTTCGCCAACGTGCAGGCCACCTACGAGTCGCTGGCCGCCACGGGGCACCTGGAGGCCTTTGACTTCTACGTGCTGAGCGACTCCACCCGCGCCGAGGCCTGGGTGGCCGAGGAGCTGGCCTGGGCGGACCTGTGCCGCCGCGTGGGGGGCCAGGGGCGCATCTTCTACCGGCGCCGCTCGGACAACACCGGCAAGAAGGCCGGCAACCTCTCGGACTTCTGCGAGCGCTGGGGCCGCCACTACGACTTCATGGTGGTGCTGGACGCCGACAGCCTCATGACGGGCGACACGCTGGTGACGCTGGCGCGGTTGATGGAGCTCAACCCGCAGGCCGGCATCCTCCAGGCGCCTCCCCGCTGCGTGGGGAAGATGACGCTCTTTGCCCGCCTGCAGCAGTTCGCTGGCCAGGTGTACGGCCCCGTGGTGGGCGCGGGCGCGGCGGCGTGGCAGCTCGGCGAGTCCAACTACTGGGGCCACAACGCCATCATCCGCGTGTCCGCCTTCATCGAGCACTGCGGCCTGCCCGTGCTGCCCGGCAAGCAACCCTTCGGGGGGCACATCCTCAGCCACGACTTCGTGGAGGCGGCGCTGATGCGCCGGGCAGGCTACACGGTGTGGCTGCTGTCGGATGTGGGGGGCAGCTACGAGCAGTCCCCGCCGCACCTGCTGGCCTATGCCCAGCGGGACCGGCGCTGGTGCCAGGGCAACCTCCAGCACCTGAGCCTGGTGATGGCCGGGGGGCTGCACCCCTTGAGCCGCGGCCACTTCCTCATGGGGGTGATGTCCTACGTGGCCTCGCCCCTGTGGCTCATCTTCCTGCTGACGGGGCTGGGCGCCGCGCTGCAAGACCGCTTCGTGGAGCCGGTGTACTTCACGAGCGAGCGGACCCTGTTCCCGGTGTGGCCGACGTTCGACGTGGAGGGCGCGCGGCGGATGATGTTCCTGTCGCTGGGCATGCTGCTGGTGCCCAAGCTGTTCGGCCTCTTCCTGACGTTCCTCGACAGCGAGGCCTCCCGCAGCATGGGCGGCCGCATCCGCGTGGCGCTGAGCGTGGTGCTGGAGACCGCCATCTCCATGCTGCTCGCGCCGGTGATGATGCTCTTCCAGTCCCACTTCGTCTTCGGCACCGTGCTGGGCTACCGGGTGAACTGGTCGAGCCAGCAGCGCGATGACGCGGACCTGCCCTGGTCCGAAGCGGCCCGGCGGCACTGGGGCCACACGGTGTTTGGCGGGGTGCTGGCCGTGGCGGCGGCCGCCCTCTCCCGGGACTTGCTGCTGTGGATGTCCCCGGTGGTGGCGGGCCTGCTGCTCTCCATCCCGATGTCGGTGTGGACCGCCCGGGCCTCGCTGGGCACCTGGGCGGCGAAGCTGGGCCTGTTCCTCATCCCCGAGGAGCGCGTGGAGCACCCGCTGCTGGTCCGGGCCCAGGCGCTGTCGGAGCAGAAGCTGGAGACCGTGGACGATGGGCTGAAGCGCGTCCTCACGGACCCCCGCGCCCACGCGCTGCACCTGGCGCTGCTGGAGGAGCAGCCGGGGCCCTCCATTGCCTCCATCGAGCTGGCCACCGCGCGGCGCAAGCTGCTCTCGGGACAGCAGGACGCGCTCTCCACCCAGGAGAAGTCGATGGTGCTCTTGGACCCGGCCACGCTGGCGGAGGCCCGCCTCCGGTTCATGAGCCAGACGTCCTGATGCGCACGGCTTGACCGCGGCAGGGGGAGGGCCTCCTTGAAACGCCGCGTCCGTTTCAAGGACGCTGGAGCCCGTGCCCCCCGCCCCTTCCTCCCCTCCGAGCGATACCGCGGCCCTCTCCGCGCTGGACCGGCACCAGCACCGGCGCGAGCAGGCCATCCCCACCCTCACCGTGCTGGCGGGTCCTCCCGGCGCCGCCCTGTCCCTCTGGCACCGCTGGCTGGAGGCGCGCGGCCTGGGGCTGTGTGTCTCGCGGGCCTCGCTCGAGGCCGGGGCCGTACGAGACTGGGTGACATTCCTGGCCCAGCACCGGAACCTCGAAACCGATGCGGCGGAGGTGCTCGGCGCCGCGGGAGGACTGCGGCGGGGCGAGCTGGCGGCGCAGCTCCAGGGCAAGACGCCGCATGAGCGCGGCCTGCTGCTCCAGGAACTCTTTCCGGCCCTCCCCCAGCCGGATGCCGCCGCCGCGTGCCGGTGTCTGCTTCAGCCCGCCACCCGCTCCAGGCCTCAGGAACCCTGGGAGGCCCTCCTCGAAGCCTGCGAGCAGAACCCGCTGCGCGCGTTCGCGGCCCTGCATGCCCTCGTTCCCCCTGGAGAGGCCCCGGCGCTCCTGCTCGCGGGAACGGGGGCCGCGTGGCTGGCCCAGGCCGCGCGGACCGTGGCCCGGATGTGTGACACCGTGCCCACGCTGGCCGCTGCCCTCTCCGTGGAAGGAGAGGCGGTGGACGCCTATCTCCACGGCGAGGAGAGCCAGGGACGCGCCCTGGTCCGTGAAGGGCGGTTGACACTCCCAATGGTTTCCACCGAGGGGGTGAAGCGGCGCGTGGAGGCGCTCGGGGTCCAGGACACGGAAGCCCTCACGGGCGCGCTCGCCCAGTTGGCCGCGGACGGAGCCCCGGACGAGGTGCTGTCCCTCTACGGCGGTGCGGCGAGGGAGCGGGAAGCCGCCACGGTTCAACCCTCGGCGGAGGACCGGGCCCGCAGCGCCGCGGAGCGCTTCCTGAGCGCGCTGCTCGAATCCCTCCCGGCCACGCGGGGACTGTTTGAACTCAACCAACGTACCGGGTTTCGCATCCAAGACCGGCCTGTCGAGGTAGACCTGCTCTGCCGACGGTTGCGATTGGCCATCGAAATCGATGGTTACTATCACTTCCAGACGCCCGAGGCCTACCGGCGCGACCGGCGCAAGGACCTGGCCTTGCAACGGCATGGCTACTGGGTGCTGCGCTTCCTCGCCGATGACGTGGTGGCGCGGCTCGAGGAAATCCGCGACACTGTGTTGGAAGTCGTCTCCCTGCGGCACAACGCGGTGGGGAGGGTGCCAGCAGATGGGGAGGATGCACATGGCGCGGACTGAACTCTCTCGCGTAGGGGAAGTGGCACTGCTGTGGCTGCTGACACGCCCGGAGGGCAAAGGCTCACGCACTGACTTGTCCCGGGCGCTGAAGTCCTTCGTCGAGCACCGCTGGAGCCCGGGCGAGTGGAACACCCGGCTCGAGGAGGCCCTGGCCACGCTGGAAGCGGGCGGCCTCTTGCACCAGACGCCACGCAAGGGATTGCACCTCACGGACGACGGCCGCCAACGCGCCGTGGAGGCCCTGGGCGTGGAGCGAGCCCCCAAGGGCCTCACCTGGAAGCAACTGCGGCTCAAGTACCTGACGGCGAAGTCGCTGGGGCTTCCGCCCTCCGCCAGCAACGTGAGCCGGCTGGGCACCCCCGATGGCCTGCGGGCCATCCTCGTTCAAAAGCAGTCGGGCCTCGGGGAGCCGGGCACGCGGAGCCTGGCCCAGGTCCGGGATGCGCTGTGCTGGAAGCAGCTCGGCGTGGACTCGGACAAGCCCTTTACCCTGTCCGCGGTGCAATCCTTCCTGCTGGGCAAGGTGCTCCAGGCCACCCGCGAGGTGAGCCCCGCCCAAGCCCTGGAGCAGCTCGCCGCCCGGAGCGTGGGCGCGCGGCGCATGGGCGCGGAGAGCCTCCGCCTGGCCGCCTTGCAGTCCTGGCTCGTTGCCGCCACGGAAGCCGCGCCCCTGCCCGCCCCGGAGCCTGAAGCCCCCGTGCCCCCGGCCGGCGAGGAAGCCCTGTCCTCGTTCGCCGAGCGGGTGCTGCACACGGCCCGCACCGCGACAAGCGGCCGCTTCGGGGATGACCGCGTCTTCATCTCGCACATCTGGCGCGCCATGAAAGACCCGGGGCTGGACGAACAGGCCTTCAAGAACCGGCTGATCGAGGCCAACCAGAAGCGCCTGCTGTCGCTGAGCCGCGCCGACATGGTCGAGCTGATGGATCCCGCGGACGTGGCGGCCTCGGAGACCCGCTACCTCGGCGCCACCTTTCATTTCATCGCCCTGTAAAGGGCTCACACCGTCCGGCAATTGGGGGAGTGCCCATGCAGCAGAACGATCTGCGTCTTGCCTCTTTTCTGTCCGACCGTACCGAGGTCTTCCACTCCATCCAGCACCGCCATGAGATCTGGCGGGAGGACCCCTTCGACGTCGAGACGGTGCACCAGGAGGCCCGGGCCACCTTCGAGCGCATGCTCCTGCGCGCCACCACGCCCCCCGGCCTGGACGCGGGGCGCATCCTGCTGCTGCTGGGAGACTCGGGCTGCGGCAAGACGCACCTGCTCCGGGCGTTCCGGACCCTCGCCCACGAGCGCTCCCTGGGCTTCGTGGGCTACATGCAGATGACGACGTCCACGAGCAACTACGGACGCTACGTCCTCTCCAACCTCATCGACTCGCTGGACCAGCCCTACCACGAGTCCACCGAGGCCAAGTCCGGCCTGCGGAAGCTGTCGGACCTGCTGCTCGCCCAGTGCGGCAAGGTGGCGGCCCTGCTCGCCGATCCGGACCAGGACGCGGACGAGATCACCCACCTGGTGGAGACCGCCGCCGACGACTTGCAGAAGCAGGAGCGCTTCAAGACGCTGGACCTGGACCTGCTGCGCGCCCTGCTCTTCCTCCAGCGGGAGGACACGCGCATCCGCAGCCGCGTGCTCAAGTACCTGCGCTGCGAGGACCTGTCCGGCAACGACCGCAAGGTGCTGGGCGACCTGGTGCCGCGCATCCACGACAACCACCCGCAGGAGATGGTGGAGCACCTGGGCCAGCTCGCCGCCGTGCTCGGCCACTCGCTGGTGCTGTGCGTGGACCAGCTCGAGGGCTTCGACACCGATGCCGCCAACACGCAGGCCTTCCGCCGGGCCATGCACATGCTGTGCGACTTCGCGGAGCGCGCACCCTCGTCGGTCATCGTCATCAGCTGCCTGCACACCTTCTGGACGGGCCTCCGGGGCCAGCTCACCCAGTCCCTGCTGGACCGCATCGAGCGGGACCCGGACACCCTCAAGCTGGAGAACCACCGCACCGCCGAGGAAGCCCGGCTCATCACCGAGCGCCGCCTGGAGCACCTCTACTCGGTGGAGGATGCGCCGTTCGATCCCGCGGAGCCCACCTACCCCTTCCCCCACGAGGGCTTCGAGAAGCTCGCCGGGCTGAGCACCCGCGAGGTGCTCGACACATGCCGGAGGTGGCGCGAACAGGCCAGCCGCGAGAAAGCCCTGCCCAGCCAGTTCCCCCTGGGGCTGCCTCCTCCCCAGAGGCAGATCTCCGCCCACGCTCAGGGGCAGACGACGCTGGAATTGGATCAGCTCTGGAACGACTTCCGCTCCACGAACTCCACGCCACCGCCCGAGGAGGATCCCGAACTCGCCGAGTTGCTGGTCTGGGCGCTGAGGGCCAGCGCGGACGAGGTGGACACGGGGCACCGCTTCGAAGTCCGGCGTGTCGAGGAGGCCATCCAAGTGGATGTTTCTCCGGGAGACGAGAAGCTGCATCTAGCGCTGTGCAACCGGAGCACCCGGGGCGGCGGGCTCGCCAACCAGATCGATCAGGTCCGCAAGGAAGCCAAGGGCCGCACCGCCGTGGTCATCCGGACCAGCGAATATCCGAGCAATCCCCGGGCTACCGCCGCGGTGAGCCTCGGCAAGCTCATTGGCAAGGGAGGCCGCCGGGCAGTGCTGGAGGACAGTGATAGCCGCGCCCTCCTGTCCCTGAGGGAGTTCCGCAAGCGCTACGAATCGCGTCCCGACTTCGCTTCCTGGCTGCGCTCGGCCAAGCCGATTACCCAGCTCAAGCCCGTGCGGGACATCCTGGCCCTGGACAACGTGCCGTCCAAGACGGACTCCGGGAAACCTGCGGATGTGCCTCAGCCCAACAAGGACTCGCAGCGGGCTACAGACAAGAACGGCTCTACCGCCAAGCCACAACAGCTCATCCTTCCCGGCTCAGGCTCCTCCAACATCGAGCCCCCGCGGATCAAGCCTCCCGAGAGGCCCCAGCCCCAGCGCACCTCCCCCGTCCGCATCGGCGAGGAGGACAGCCTGCTGAAAGTCCCCGTCCTGCTCAATCCTGACGAGCTGACGCAGCACGCGGCGTTCCTCGGAGGCCCCGGCAGCGGCAAGACGACGCTCGCCCTCAACGTGATTGAGCAACTGCTCCTCCAGGGCATCCCCGCCATCCTCGTGGACCGGAAGGGAGACCTCGCGGGCTACGCCTCCGAGGACTTCTGGAACCGCCCCATCGAAGACGCCCGCCGCCGGGAGCGCCGGGACCAGCTCCGGGAGCGACTCGACGTGGCCCTCTTCACCCCGGGCCACCCCAACGGCCGCCCCCTGGCCATTCCCATCGTGCCCGATGGACTGAACACCCTTCCCGAGTTTGACCGCCAGCAGGGCACCCGCCATGCCGCCGAGGCGCTGGCCGGCATGCTCGACTACCGCACCAGTGCCCGGGACAAGTCCTGCCGCACCCTGCTCACCCAGGCCATCGACCAGTTCATCCAGCTCTCCAGCGAGGACGTCACCCTCCCCCTGCTCGTCCGCTTCATCGGGGACAGGGATCCGCGCCTGGTCAACGCCGCAGGCCGGCTGGACACGAAGCTGTTCGACAAGGTGGCTGACGACCTGGACAGGCTCAACTTGGACTCCCAGTTGCTGCTGGGCCGCGACGCCGAGAAGCTCGACATGGACCTCTTGCTGGGCCGGGGCGCGCACGCGATTCCGGGCAAGACCCGCCTGAGCATCCTCAGCACCAAGTTCCTCGGGGACAACAACAACGTCCTGTTCTGGGTCTCCCAGCTCCTCATCGAGGTGACGCGCTGGCTCAGCCGAAATCCCTGCCCCACGCTCCAGGCAGTCCTCATGTTCGACGAGGCGGACATGTACCTGCCTGCCCTGCGCCAGCCCTCCACCAAGCAGCCCATGGAGAACCTCATCAAGCGGGCACGCTCGGCGGGCCTGGGGCTGCTGCTCGCCACCCAGAGCCCGGGCGACTTCGACTACAAGTGCCGCGACAACATCCGCTCCTGGTTCATCGGCCGCGTGAAGGAGCGCACGTCCCTGGAGAAGATGAAGCCCATGCTCAGCGAAGCCAAGGTGGACTTCACCTCCAAGATTCCCAACCAGGGCACGGGCGAGTTCCACGCCGTGCGCAGTGGCAAGGTCGAGCGCGTCAAGACCGAGCCCTCCGCGCTCGCCACCGAGCAGCTCTCCGACGACGCGCTGCTTCGCCTCGCCGCCCGGTCCGCACCGGCGAAGCCCGCCGCTCAGACGGGCTCCTGACCGTTTCCGTCAGGCCTGCTCGCAGAAGCCGTTGATGTAGAAATCATAGCCTGCCGCCGGCTGCGTCCCATTCTTGTCCAGGTAGAAGTCGCAGCTGAACTGCGTGGGGTGAAGGAAGAGCTGCCGGTTGGAGGCGTTCATCAGATCATGATGGCTGCCATAGACAGGATACAGGGGCCGCTGCTTCTGGCGTGCGGCAGCCCGGGTCCATTTGCAATAGCCGTCGGCATCCACCATGTAGGAGATGGGAGCGCTCAGGTACAGCAGCGAGAGATAGGTGGCATTGACCCCGGCATGCGAGCTTGAAAGATAGACGTTCCTGCCAACAGGGTTGGTATTGAAATCCGTCTCGGCGTAGTCAGCGGCACAGGTCCAGTCTGGAGCCCGGACGTTACGGGTCAGCGCGCACCAGCGCGCCAGCTCCACACGCGGCTTGACCTGCGCAGCCCCCAGGCTGTCGGCCGCACAGCGCTGAATGAGCACGGGCTGGGCTTCAACGGCCGATGGAAGCATCAACGCTCCCACCAGAAACACCCCCACCGCGACAGTCTCAAATCTCATCATTGCCTGCCCCTCCTTCAAAAAATGAGTCTAAAGCCTAACCAAATCCAAAACAGAACTCCAAGCCTATCGATTATTTCCGGAAATAACAGCAAATGCCTTCTGGGGCAGAGGTGAAGCCCCTGGAACAGGAGCGAGGAGACGCCGATGAAACGAGACGTGCTGATTACCGGGGCAAGCATCGCGGGTCCTGCCCTGGCCTGGTGGCTGAGCCGCTTTGGCATGAGCGTCACGGTCGTCGAACGCGCACCCGGGTTCCGCGATGGTGGGCAGAACATCGACGTGCGCGGCGCGGGCCGGACGGTCGTCCAGCGCATGGGGCTCGAAGACGCGATCGCGCAGCGGACAACGGGCGAAAAGGGAATCGCGTTCGTCGACGAAGCGAACCGGATCAAGGCCGAAATCAGCGCGGAGCAGTTCGGCGGCAATGGCCCCACCGCCGAGCTGGAGATCCTCCGCGGCGAGCTGGCGCGGCTCCTGATCGAACACAGCCGCAGGCAGGCCCACTATGTCTTCGGGGACCGCATCCGCGGCATGGAGGACCAGGGTGACGCCGTCGAAGTCACGCTGGAGCACGGGGGCCCGCGCCGGTTCGACCTCGTCATCGCCGCTGAGGGAATCGGCTCATCGACGCGCGCGCTCCTGTTCGGCGATGCCGTCCAGCGCGTGCCGCTCGATCTCTACACGGCTTATTTCACGATTCCGCGGGGGGAGAATGACGGGGCCACCGCCCGCTGGTTCAACGCTCCGGGGGGACTCAGCGTCTTCCTCCGCCCGGACAACACCGGCACCACGCGCGCCATCCTCTCGGTGCAACAGGAGTCGGCGGGGTACGAGGACCAGTCCCCCAGCGAGCAGAAGGCCTTCTTGAAGGCGAAGTTCGCCCGCGCCGGATGGGAGACGCCGCGCGTGCTCGCCGCGCTGGACGATGCCAAGGATTTCTACTTCGAGGCGCTCGGCCAGGTGAAGATGGACCATTGGTCCAAGGGCCGCGTCGCCCTGGTAGGCGACGCCGCCTATTGCGCCTCACCCATCAGTGGCATGGGCACGAGCCTGGCGCTCGTGGGCGCCTACGTCCTCGCCGGAGAGCTCTCACGCCACGAGGACCATGCGCAGGCCTTCGCCGCCTACGAGCGGATCATGCGGCCCTACGTGGAGCAGGCGCAGGACGTGCCCAAGCTGGGGCCGCGCATCGCTCAGCCTCAGACCCGGGCTGGCATCGCCCTTCAGCAGGGCGCGCTGCACCTCGCCAGCAAACCGGGGATCAGCAGGCTTGCTGGCAAGCTGCTGTCTCCCCCCTCCGACAAGATCGATCTGCCGGACTATGGCGCTGGCATCCCGCCAGGAGAGGCGGCTCAGTAATTGGGCTTGTTCGAGCTCCAGCAGGCCTTGTACGCCGAGTGCCCGCAGAAGTTGTTCGCGTAGGCGCCGCAGTCGCCAAAGGCCACGGTCTGGACCGACCAGAGCCACTCGCTGGTGCTGCGGCACTTCCACGAACAGGTGCGCGCGCCATTCTCCCAGCCCGCACAGTTCGCGGTCCACTGAGCGCTGACGCCGTCCTGGGAGGGCGCCGCTTCCGCCGCGGGCATGGATTCGGACGGCGCCGTCACGGTGGCTTGGGGCTCGGCCACCTGCGGCATGTCCTCGGGCGCGCCGCAGGCCGCCAAGAGGGCACCAGACACCAAGGGGATCATCCAGGTCTTCAAGTTCATGGCAATGCGCTCCTTTCAGGCGGACCGCCTGGAATCAGGGAATGCTCCAGCAGGCGCTGTAGGGGTCACGCCCGCAGTAGGCCACCGCGCGATCATGGCACTGGCCGTAGGGGACATCTCCGTAGCCGTACCAGTGCCGGTAATCGTCCGCCGTGCACTTGAAGGTACAGTTCCGCGCCCCTTTGTCCCAGCCTTCACAGATGCCCTGCTCGGTCTCCTGGAGCGGAGGTTGGAACTCGCCCGGAGCCTCATCGATGGATCCACCACACGCCGCGAGGAGACCGCTGAACGCCATGCTGACAACGAGGCGCTTCAGGTTCATGAGAAGCACTCCATAAGGAAGCGGCTGGCGTCACGCCAAGCACGAATAACATTTATCACCGCATTTCCAGATTTACAAGCACACTGCGCGATTGCAGCCTGAGCAGAGGCTCACCGGGCGTCACGCTCCGGCGACGGTCTCCAGTTCCTGGAGCGCGTCCTCCGGCAGCGTGCATCCGGCCGCGGCGAGGTTCTCCTTCAGGTGTGCGACCGACGAGGTGCCGGGGATCAGAAGGATGTTGGGTGAGCGGCGAAGCAGCCAGGCGAGCGCCACCTGCATGGGCGTGGCACCGAGACGCGCCGCGACGCCGGACAAGGTGGACGACTGCAAGGGGGAGAATCCGCCGAGCGGGAAGAACGGCACGTAGGCGATGCCGTCGCGGGCCAGCGCGTCGATCAGGGCATCGTCGGCCCGGTGCACCAGGTTGTAGTGGTTCTGCACGCAGACGATGGGGGCGATCCTTCGAGCCTCCGCGACCTGCGTGGGGGTGACGTTGCTCAAACCGATGTGGCGCACCAAGCCCTTCTGCTGGAGCCCGGCGAGCACCGTGAGCGGCGCCTCGATCGAGCCCTCCGCAGGCCCGTGAGCGCTGAACATGAGGCGAAGGTTCACCACGTCGAGTGCCTCCAGGCCCAGGTTGCGCAGGTTGTCGTGGACCGCCTGGGTCAGTTCCTGGGGCGAGAAAGCCGGGAGCCACGTGCCATCCTCGCCCCGCCGGGCGCCGATCTTGGTGACGATGACGAGATCGCGGGGGTACGGCGCGAGCGCCTCGCGGATCAGCCGGTTCGTGACGTACGGACCGTAATAGTCGCTGGTGTCGATGTGGTTCACCCCACTGGCGATCGCCTCGCGCAGCACGGCCAACGCCGCGCCGTGGTCCTTGGGCGGACCGAACACGCCGGGCCCCGCGAGTTGCATGGCGCCATAGCCGAGCCGATTCACGGTGCGGCCTCCGAGGGTGAACGTGCCGGACAGATCCATCTGGGACATGTGCTCTCCTTTGAAGAGGAGACACAGATAGCCGCTGCCTGGGCCCAGGAGAACGGGGTACAATCCGCATGGGCTGTGCGGAAAGGCGAACAGTGAAAGCCGACCTGGATGACCTGAAGGCCTTCGTCGCGGTGGCACGCGCCCGGGGGTTTCGTGAGGGCGCTCGCACCAGCGGCAGCAGTGCGTCCGCGCTCAGCGAGGCGGTCCGCCGTCTGGAGGCGCAGCTGGGGGTCCGGCTGCTGAACCGGACGACGCGAAGTGTCGTCCTGACCGACGCGGGTCAGGGCTTGCTGGAGCGGCTCGGCCCCGCCCTGGCCGAGATGGAGGCCGCCCTCGACGTGGTGAACGGCTTTCGCGACAGGCCCGCGGGCTCGCTGCGCCTCAACGTCCCGGTCAGCGCGGCGCGGCTGGTGCTGCCCCGCATCGTTCCACCGTTCCTCGCCGCCTACCCCGACATCCGGCTGGAGATCATCACCGACGACAGCTTTGTCGACGTGATCGCCTCCGGGTTCGACGCCGGCATCCGCTACGACGAACGGCTGGAGCAGGACATGATCGCGGTGCCCATTGGACCGCGTGTCCAGCGCTTCGCCACCGCCGCGGCCCCGGCCTACCTGGAGCGGCATGGTCGGCCGAAGCACCCCCGCGAGCTGCTGGGCCACGCCTGTCTGCGCGGCCGCTTCTCCAGCGGCGCGATGCCGCCGTGGGAGTACGAGCGCAACGGCGAGGTGGTTCGGGTTGATCCTTCGGGGCCGCTGATCGTGAGCGCGGGCGGGGCGAGCGACCTCTCCATCGACGCGGCGGTCGCTGGCAGCGGCATCGTGTACCACTTCGAGGACTGGCTCCGGCCGCACCTGGACGGCGGCGCCCTCGAACCCATCCTCAAGCCCTGGTGGCAGAGCTTCCCAGGGCCCTTCCTCTACTACCCCGGACGGCGCCTCGTACCCGCGCCGCTGCGGGCCTTCGTTGACTTCATCAAGGCATCGGCTGGCCCCGCTTAACCTCTGCCCGCCTGCGTCGCCTTCCGGGGTGCCCCTGTCTGTCTGATGCGCACCGGCCTATGCTCCGCCGGATGTCCACCGCCCGCCCCTCCCCACCCGCCGACCCCGTGTCCGCATTCGACCTGGCGCGGCTGGACGACGCCTTCTACGCCGACCCCTTCCCCCTCTACCGCGCGATGCGCGAGCGGGACCCGGTCCACCGGATGCCCGACGGCTCCCTCTTTCTCACCCGCTGGGCCGACCTCGACCGTGTCTACCGCGACACGCGCACCTTCTCCTCGGACAAGCGCGTCGAGTTCGGCGCAAAATACGGGGACACGCCGCTCTTCGAGCACCACACCACCTCCCTCGTCTTCAACGACCCGCCGCTGCACACGCGGGTGCGCCGGCTGATGGTGGGCGCGCTGACCCCGCGCGCGCTGGCGACGATGGAGCCCGGGCTGCGCGCCCTGGTGGACCGGCTGCTGGACGGACTGGCCGCGAAGGGCGCCGCGGACCTGATCGAGAACTTCGCCGCCGCCATCCCCATTGAGGTGATCGGCAACCTGCTGGACATGCCGATGGAGGAGCGGGGCCCGCTGCGGGGCTGGTCGCTTGCCATCCTGGGCGCGCTCGAACCCCGTCTGACGGCCGAGCAGGAGGCCCGCGGGAACGAGGCGGTGACGGAGTTTCTGGACTACCTCCGCATCCTCGTCGTCCGGCGGCGGGCGCGGCCGGGGGACCCCGCGACGGACGTGCTGACCCGGCTCATCCAGGGCGAATCCGACGGGGAGCGGCTGACCGAGACGGAGCTGCTGCACCAGTGCGTCTTCCTCCTGAACGCGGGGCACGAGACGACGACGAACCTCATCGGCAACGCCCTGGAGCTGCTGGCGCGCTTCCCGGACGAGCGCGCACGGCTGCTGCGAGACCCGGCGCTGATGCCGGCGGCGGTGGAGGAAGTCCTGCGCTACGAATCCTCCAATCAGCTCGGCAACCGGCGGGTGACGGAGGACACGGAGCTCGGCGGCGTGGCGGCGCCGGCCGGCACCTTCCTCACACTCTGCATCGGCGCCGCCAACCGCGACCCCGCGCGCTTCGAGGACCCTGAGCGCTTCGACGTGGGGCGCCAGCCCAACCGGCACCTCGCCTTCGCGGGAGGGGCACATACGTGCGCGGGGATGAACCTCGCGCGGATGGAGGCACGGATCGCGCTGGCGGCGTTCCTCGCGCGCTTCCCGGCCTATGCGCTGACCGCGCCGCCGGTGCGGGCACGGCGGGCGCGGTTCCGCGGGTTCACGGCGATGCCGGCGCGGCTGGAGTAGCGCTTCAGCGGCCGTGCGCGGGGGGCGGATTCCCTCTCAGCCCAGGTGGGGATCTTCCGCCGGGTAATAGGAGTGCCCCTGCACCAGCGGCGCCTCCCCTTCCACCACCTCCGGCTGATCCACGCACAGCACCGACTGCTCGATGTCCGTGGGATTGTCGTAGCGGTGGGCGAGCCCCTGGGGCCCGTGGAAAACCGTGCCCTGCTGGGCTGGACGGCCCTGCAGAAGCAGGCCACCGCCCAGCACCAGTTGGCTCTGCGTCATGCGCGGATGCCGGGGCTCGGACACGAAGCCCCCAGGCCGGAGGCGCAGCCGGCAGATGCCGGAGCGGGACCCCTCGTAGACGCGATCCACGTGGCCAAAGGGCGTCTCCTCCACGGGGTAAACGAAATGCCCGTGGCGGCGGTGGACCTGCACCGCGGGCACGGCCTGTCCTCCAGGGGCCTCGGGCCGGGTGACACGCACCGTGGCGGCCCTCACCTGGGCATGCGGCGCATCCAGGGAGGGGGGCAACAGCACATAGCGGACGACGGCCTCCGCCACCGGCTCCAGCGATTCGAAGCGGCAGGCCTCCAGCAGGAAGCGCAGCTCCCCCGCCAGCCGTCCGTAATGGACCGTGTGAGACAGGTGCCCGTCCGTCGCGGCCCGCCGCGTGTCGAGAAACAGCGCCACCTCCAGGCTCCACCGCGCGGCCTCGCCCCCGGCGGACGCGGTGCCCGGGGCGCTCTTCACCGTGAAGTCCCTCAGCTCGATGACATCCAGCAGACGCCCTTGGCCATCCGTCTCCACGGGCAGGCGCAGGGGTTCATTCATGAGACGGGGCTCCTGACAGGGCACGGAGAAGAACCGTCAGCGTATGAAACTTCAAAGTCCCTGTCCCCGCCCGTGAGAGCCCCGGAGGCCGCCGGGGCGTGCCTTGACGGCTGGGCGAGCGCCGCATCTGCTGGGCACATGGATCCCTCGCCTTCCCTGGCGCCCGCCGATGCCACGGAGCTCCGCCCCGCCAGCGCCCATGAACGGGTGATCTTCCTCGACGTGCTGCGCGGCTTCGCCCTCTGCGGCGTCTTCATGTCGAACGCCTATATGCACTTCAGCGGGCGGTATCCGCCTCCCAAGGAGGGCGTGGCCCCCCTGCTGCCCTCGCCGGTGGATCCCGCCGTCCACGCCCTCTACGAGTTCATGCTCGCCGGCAAGGCGATGACCCTTTTCGCCTTCCTGTTCGGCCTGGGCTTCGCGCTGCAGATGGGCCGGGCCCAGGCGCGCGGCGCCGCCGTGCTCCCCCTGTACACGCGCCGCCTGACGGTGCTGCTGTGCCTGGGGCTGACCCACCTGTTCGGGCTCTGGTACGGCGACATCCTGTCCATGTACGCCGTGGCAGGGTTCCTGCTGCTGCTGTTCCGGGACTTCTCCAGCAAGCGGCTCCTCGTCTGGAGCCTGGTGCTCATCCTCGGCGTTCCCCTGGTGCTCACGATGCTCCAGCGGTTCGTGCCCCTGCTCGCCAGCTCCACCGAGACCGTTCAAGCCGTGGCGCAGCAGGAGCGGGCGCAGGCCGAGGCGTTCCAGAAGCAGGCGCAGGCGGTGTTCGACCACGGATCCTTCCTGGAGACGCTGCGGACCAATGCCGCCGTCCACATGAAGCGCGCCCTGCGGCCTGTGTACTTCGCCTTCCTGCTCATCCCCCTGGGCAAGTTCCTGCTGGGGCTCCTCGCGGGGCGGCACCGGCTCCTCCAGGAGCCCGGACAGCACCGGCCGCTGCTGCGCAAGCTGCTCGGGTGGGGGCTCCTCGTGGGCGTGGTGGGCAGCAGCGCCTCCCTCGCCGTGGGGGCCCTGACCCGCGCCGGGCACATCCCCCGGGGCACGCCGTGGCTGTTCTTCATGCCCACGGTGTCGGAGATCGGCGTGCTCGGGCTCGCCGCCTTCTACATGGCGGGCTTCGCGCTCCTGTTCCAGCGCGCCCCCTGGCAGAAGGGGCTCTCGGTGCTTGCCCCGGCCGGGCAGATGGCGCTGACGAACTACCTGAGCCAGACCGTCATCAGCCTCCTGCTGTTCCGGGGCTACGGCCTGGGCCTGGGCAGCAAGCTGGGCGCACTGGCGTGCTTGACGCTCATCTTCTGCCTCTTCTGGGTCCAGGTGGGGCTGAGCCACCTCTGGCTGTCACGCTTCCGCTTTGGCCCCGCCGAGTGGCTGTGGCGCTCGCTCACCTATGGAAAGGCCCAGCCCATGCGGCGGCCTGCCCCGCTGCCAGCGGCAGACGCCACCGCATGAGGCGCCACTGGAATCAGCGGGACTTGAAGCTCTTCGCCGCGCGATTGAAGGAATGGAAGCTGAAACCGAACTCGATGCCCGTGCAGTCTGGGCCCGGGTAGGCGAGGACGCCGTCCGCGTTGATCATGTTCACGCCGGACCGGGCGTCGAACGGCAGGTTGGTGCACCCCGCCGGCACGGTCTGATAGTTGATGTACTGCCCCGCGAAGCTCTTCTCGGCCCAGAAGGTGAGCCCCGAGTTGGGGATCTCCAAAGTCTCCGGGGCGGGATTCGCGGCGCCGAAGACGGTGGAGGCGGAGAACAACGCGGCGGTCAGGATCTCAAGCATGGAGTGCGTCCCTTTCGTTGTAGCGTTTTACTTCACGTGGTTGAAGTCGGCAGACACCGGCGCCTGAGGCGCCACAATCCAGCAGCCAGCAACAGCCCTCCCCCTCCCGCCCCTGGCCCTGCTTGGCACCCCTTGGAGGACTCGGGCTCCTCGGGCTCTTGAGGTGCCTCGGGCTCTTCCCCTGGGCCCTGGCCACATGGGGTGGCCGTGGCCGAGGGGACCATGCAGAGCCGCCCATACCGGCCTGTCCCCTCGTGGCGCCCATCCACCACCGCCACGGACACGCTCGTGGCGTCCTGGGCGGGAAGCTGGAGGGTCAGCGGGCCGGGCCCTTCGGCCCTGACCACCCGCAGCACCGCCGGGCCCGAGCGTGCCACCGCCACCAGGTGAAGCGCGCCCGTCTCATCGCCCTCGCGGGGCTGGAAGCCCACCGAGACCGTCCCGGCCCCGCCCGCCACCTCGAAGTACCGGACGGCCGCGGGGGCGACGCGCACCGAGGGCTCGTCCACCGGGAGCGTCTTGGGCGCGAGCACCAGCTCCGCATAGCCCGCGCCCCGCGCGTACCCCTGCCCGGCCTGCCACCGCGAGCCCGTGGACAGGTTCCACTGGGCGAACTCCGTGAAGGCCGTGTCGAAGTCCGTGCGCCAGTCGCGGCGCAAACACGTGTCCAGCAACACCGGCCAGCGCGCCGTGGGCGAGCGGACGCTCTCCTCCCAGAGCGAGCGAATGAGCCCATCCCCGAAGCGCTCGCCCAGGAACTGGAAGAACAGGGACGCGCCATAGCTGAAGGCCTGCGCGGGCCCGTCCGGATCCAGCACCAAGCTGCGGTCGGGCCGCTCCAGGTACGCGGACGAGAAGTGCTCCAGGTCGTCCAGCGCGGGCTCGAAGCGCTCGGTGGCCCAGACCGCGCTGCCCTCCCCCGCCACGCTGCCCAGGCCCGGGTGGTAGACCGCCTGCACCGCGTGGAAGAACTCGTGGCTGGCCAGCGTGGCCACGGCCTCCTCGTAGGAGCCGTAGGAGTAGCCCGCGAAGTCATTCTCCTGAAGGATGTGCCCCGTGCAGTCCGTATCCGCCCCGGCGCACCCATCCAGCCGGTAGGCCCCATCGGCCCGCAGGGCGAAGTCCAGCAGGTACACGTCGAACGTCCCGTCCCCGCCGGCGGTGTCCTCGGACGGCAAGCGGTAGCCCAGCCCCGCGTAGAAGGCCGCCACGCGGTCGTACACCCGCGCCGCTGCCTCGACCGAGTCCGGGATTCCGCTGCCATCCGCATCCGCCCCGGCCACCGCGTTGGGCCCCGAGCGGGAAAAGTGCAGGCGGAAGCGCCCACCCGGCGACACCGTGGACTCCACGGCCTCACCGGGCTCGAACCGCGGAGGGGGCGCTGACGGCTCCGTAGGACGTACCGCCGCCACGAGCTGCCCCGCCATGTCGCCGGGCACCTCATGCGGGGGCCGGGCGGAACCACACCCGGCGCCGAGGAGCAGCGTCAGCGCCAGGGCCCTCACGGCAGGAAGGCCCACCGGACGCGGAACTGCGCCGCACCGTTGGGAGCGGGCGCGGAGCCCGTCTCGTTGCAGACCTGCTGTGGCTCCGGATCGTAATAGTGCGTCACCTCCAGCTTCACGTCACGGCCGTCCGCCAGGCGCACCACGAAGACGTTGCCCGTCATGGCAAGACAGGCCTCGTACCTCCAGAAGCTGCCCAGCGCCACCGCGGGCCCGAGCCCCTCCCCGTGAGAGACGGACTCGCACGTCTCCGTGTAGTAGCTCTCGGAGGTGAACGCCCAGGACGGGTCCACGGCGGTCACCGCCTCGAAGGCCGTTCCCGCAGGGGTCTGTGCCACCAGCGTGCAGGAGGGGCCGGACACCCCGCTGTTCACCCGGATGATGTAGCGGCGGAAGGCGATGTCCCAGTCCATGGACGCCAGCGCGGCCTGGTCATCCACCGGCACCGCCGCCAGGCCCTGCGCGGTGAAGCGGGCATAGGCATAGGACTGCGTGGGAGGGTTGCCACCGCCGCGCGCATCCACATAGGTGTGGAATTCGCCCGCCGTGGTGCCGTCCTCCCGGATGGCGCCCGTCGACACGGTGGTCAGCAGGTCGAGCCCGTCAATGCTCTCCTCGGAGCAGCGCACCGTGGCGGGCGCGCACTGCGGCTCGCCGCGCCCATCGCTGTCCGGGGGCGTCTCCTCCGGGTCGTCACCGCAATTCACCAGCGCCAGGGACATCGCCAGGACGGCCAGCGCCGGAAACCGCCGCGCGCGTGAACGCTTCAACTCAGGGAAGGAGGACATGGCCGCCCACCCTAGGTGATAACGATTCTCATTTTCAACGCGAAAAGTGGGCCCCAGCGGGGCACCTTCCCGCGCAGGGGCTCAGCCCACGTCCTTCAGCGTCACCGCCTCGGGGGACACCTCGCCGCGCAGGTCCTTCGGCGGGGCGATGGCGGCCTTGAGCTCCCGGTACGTCTGCGCGTAGCTGCCCTGGAGGATGGCCTCGCGCAGCTTGCCCATCAGCTTCTGGTAGTGGCGCACGTTGTGGATGGAGAGCATGCGCGAGCCCAGGTGGTGCTTGCCGCGCATCAGGTGCTGCAGGTAGCCGCGCGTGTAGCGCGTGCACACCATGCAGTCACACGCCGCGTCCAGCGGGGCGTCGTCCAGCCGGTAGACCATGCGGGTGATGCGCACCAGCCCCTCGAAGGTGTACGCGTAGCCCTGCTGCGCCATCTTCGTGGGGATGATGCAGTCGAACATGTCCACGCCCCGCATCACCGCCTCCAGCAGGTCCGTGGGCGTGCCCACCCCCATGAGGTAGCGCGGCTTGTCCGTGGGCAGCGAGGCGGTGGCGCGGGCCGTCATCGTCTCGCGCTCCTCCTTCGTCTCCCCCACCGCCAGGCCGCCAATGGCGAAGCCGTCGAACGGCAGCTGGGTGAGGAACGCGGAGCTCTCGTCCCGCAGGCGCGGGTAGACGCCGCCCTGGACGATGCCGAACAGCGCCTGCCCCGTGGGCACCTTGTCCTTGGCGGCCAGGCTGCGCACCGCCCAGCGGTGGGTGCGCTCCATGGCCTCGCGCGTGCCCGCCTCGTCCGTGCGCGAGTCGATGCACACGTCCAGCACCATCATGATCTCCGAGTTGATCGCCTGCTGCATGGCGATGCTGGTCTCGGGGCTGAGCATCTGGCGGCTGTTGTCGTAGAAGCTGCGGAACTGCGCCCCCTTCTCGGTGATGAGCCGGTCCTCCGGCAGCGAGAAGATCTGAAACCCGCCCGAGTCGGTGAGGATGGCCCCAGCCCACTGCATGAAGGGGTGGATGCCGCCGAACTTGCGGAACACGTCCGCGCCGGGCCGGAGCATCAGGTGGTAGGTGTTGGCCAGGAGGATGCGGCTGCCCGTCTCCCACACCTCCTCGGTGCCCAGGTGGCGGAAGGCGGCGTGGGTGGCCACCGGCATGAACATGGGGGTGGGGAAAGAGCCCCGGCGCGTGTGGAGCACCCCGGCGCGGGCGCCGGTGGGGTCGGTGGTGACGAGTTCGAAGCGGACAGCCATGGGCCGGGCGTTATACCCGCCTCCGCGCCCGCCGCACCTGGCGCCTGCGAAAGCCGCCCCCTTGCCCGCCAGGAAGGCGACCTGTGCCTACATGGCCCGGGGGCCCGGGACTGGGGCTGGCGGCATGAATGGCTCCGGGTGCGCGTTACAAGGATTCCCTCCGGCCTCCCCGCGGTGGTAATGCCGCGGCGCGTCTGGCCGCAGCCCCCTTTTCGTCAAGAGCATCGCCATGTTCAACATCATCAACGTCTCCAAGGCCTTCGGGCCCAAGAAGCTCTTCGAGGACGTGAACGTCTCGTTCTCGCCGGGCCGCCGCTACGGCCTCACCGGCCCCAATGGGGCGGGCAAGTCCACGTTCATGAAGATCCTCGCCGGGGACGAGGAAGCGGACATGGGCACCATCAGCCGGCCCAAGCGCCTGGGCATCCTGCGGCAGGACCACTTCCGCTACGACCAGGACCGCGTGCTGGACGTGGTGCTCATGGGCAACAAGCCCCTGTGGGAGGCCATGCAGGAGAAAAACACGCTCCTGGCCAAGGCGGACATCACCGAGGAGGACGGCAACCGCCTGGGCGAGCTGGAGGGTGTCATCGCCGAGGAGGATGGCTACGTGGCCGAGAGCGACGCGGCCACCCTGCTGGTGGGTCTGGGCATCGCGGAGAACTTCCACGAGGGCCCCATGCGGCAGCTCACCGGCGGCCTCAAGCTGCGCGTGCTGCTCGCCCAGGCGCTGTTCGGCAAGCCCGAGGGGCTGCTGCTCGACGAGCCCACGAACAACCTGGACATCGAGTCCATCCGCTGGCTGCAGAACTTCCTCACGAATTACGAGGGCGTCCTCATCACCATCAGCCACGACCGGCACTTCCTCAACGTCATCTGCACCCACATCGCCGACATCGATTACGAGACGATCATCCCGTACACGGGCGGCTATGACGACATGGTGATGCAGAAGGCGCAGATCCGCGGCCGCATCGAGTCCGAGACCGAGGAGAAGAAGAAGAAGATCGCCCAGCTCCAGGACTTCGTGGCCCGCTTCAGCGCCGGCACCCGCGCCTCCCAGGTGCAGAGCCGCAAGAAGCAGATCGAAAAGCTGCGCAGCGAGGACCTGAAGCGCTCCAACATCGCCCGGCCCTTCATCCGCTTCGACCAGAAGCAGGTCAGCGGCAAGCAGACGCTGATGATCGAAGGCATCCACAAGTCCTTCGACGGGGCGCCGGTCATCAAGCCCTTCAACGCCCTGGTGTGCAAAGGCGAGAGAATCTGCGTCATTGGCCGCAACGGCGTGGGCAAGTCCACCCTGGTGCGCATGATTGCCGGGCAGTTGGAGCCGGACGGGGGCAGCGTGAAGTGGGGCCACCAGGCCACCCTGGGCTACCTGCCGCAGGACCACCACGGCACCATCCGCAAGGGCACCACCGCCTTCGAGTGGATGCGCGACATCAACACCAAGCTCACCAACGAGGAGATCTCCGGCGTGCTGGGGCGGATGCTCTTCTCGGGCGAGGAGCGCATGAAGCCCACCGACACCCTGTCCGGTGGTGAGACGGTGCGGCTGCTGCTCTCCAAGCTGATGCTGACGCAGGACAACGTGCTGGTGTTCGACGAGCCCACCAACCACCTGGACCTGGAGTCCATCAGCGCGCTGGCCGACGGGCTCAAGAAGTTCGAGGGCACGGTCATCGTCGTCACGCACGACCAGGAGCTCATCTCCGAGGTGGCCACGCGCATCTGGTCGCTCAAGGGCAGCGGCCAGGAGGTGCTCGACTACAACGGGCCCTACGCCGAGTTCATGGAGAAGCACGCGGTGGACACGGACACGCGCCGCCGCTGAACCCGGGGCCTCCTGGCACACCCGCCAGGAGGCCTCGTGCGTCTGGGCTGGGAGCCCCGCTCAGGCGGGGTTTCCGCCCGGCTCCGCCGCCACGGGGGGCTGGCGCTTCAGGCGCGCCATGAACTTCAGGAGCAAGAAGCCTCCCAGGTAGAGGTACAGCGGGAAGAGCTCGAGCGAGGACGGCGAGACGCCGGGCTTGAGGAGAATCATCCCGATGAGCGCGGCCGAGCCCCCGAGTCCGTTATGGGTCGAGGCGATATAGGGGATGATCCACATCGTCTGCTTCTGCCGCCAGGCGCCCTTCTGGAGCTGGTAGGCATAGCGCAGCCCCATGTACGCCGTGGCCAGCAGGGCCAGCAGCACCGTGAGCGGCACGCCCGCGAAGTACAGCGGAATCAGCGACAGGTACGCCAGCACCATGCCCACGCCGTGAACCTTCACGGCGTTCTCGATGCCGATGCGCACCACCAGGGTCTTCTTCCAGGTCGTCGCATCGCTCTCCCAGTCGGCCATGTTCATGACCATCATCCGGATGTATTCGATGATGCCCAGCGGGACGAGCACCAGGAGCAAGGGATGGGGTTGCAGGCCGCCGCTCTGGAGGCAGTAGCCCAGCACGGGCACCAGGATGTTGAGCACCAGCGTCACGGTGGCCTCACCCAGGCCCAGCGCCTCCAGCTTGAAGGGCGGCGCGCTGTACTCCCACGAGAAGAAGATGGCCAGCAGGCACAGCACCCGGGCGCTCATCGTGGGCATGAGCAGCGCGAGCACGAGGGAGACCGCCGCCAGCGCGTACGCGAGCCGCAGGGACAGCTCGGGCGCCACCAGCCCCTTCACCAGCACCCGGCTGCCTCCCGTCCACGGCGAGGGCGACACGTTGGCCCGGTCCGGCTCCAGGTCGTAGTACTCGTTGCAGTAATGCGTCATCAGGTGGGTGACCCACGTGAAGAGCACACCGTGAACGAAGTGTCCCGCGTGGAGAGAGCCCCCCTCGAGCGTGGGGATGATGGCGCCCACGGTGTAAAGAATGGGGCTGTACAGAAGAAACTTCACGCGGCCCAGGGCCAGGAGGCGCTGGGTCAGGGAACTCGCGGTCATAAGCTGTCAGGGGATTGCACACCGGAGAGAGAAGCCGGTGCGCCCATGTCCTTTCGGGACTCCTTGTTAAACCTTGAATCCCAATATTCAAAATAAGACTTTATTATTTTGAACTCCCTGTTTTCCCTGAACGACCTTCCCTACACGCGAACAGGCCCATGAAAGGCCCTCGTTACCAAGCGCTCTTCACCGAGACCCGGCAGTGGTTGCGAGACGTGGGCCGGGGAGCACCGGTGCTGGCAGGTCTGGGCATGGGGCGCTTTGGGATGCTGCTGCTCGAGGCGATGCGACCGCACTACTTCGCCTTCGGCGGGGCGGCGGCCCTGGCGGGGGCGGCGGCCGTACCGGGCCCCGTGGACGTGGGCCGCGTGGCGCTCGCGGCCTTTGTGGCGGGCACGGGCTGGGGGGTGGGCCAGCTCTTCAATGACTTGCTCGACCGGGATACGGACGCCATCAATGCGCCTGGGCGCCCCCTGGCGGATGGGCGGCTGCCCGTGGGGCCCGTGCTGGCGGCGGCCCTGTTCCTGGGACTGCTCTTGCTCGCGGCGCTGCAAGCCCTCCATCCGGCCGCCTGGATTTTGGGGGCCACGGCGGTGGTGCTGCTCGTGGGCTACAACCAGGCCAAGGGCGTCCCGGTCCTCGGCAACCTCGTCTTCGGCTCCATCAACGCGGTCGCGGGAGGCATCGGGGTTCTGGCCCGGCTGCCGAGCCCGGAAGCCTCCCTGTCCCAGGCCTTCGAGTCCCTGGAGAAGGCACTGCCCCTGCTGGGACTGCTCCTGGGCATCAATGCCTGGTTCCTCCTGGCCAACTACGAGAAGGACCGCCTTGGAGACCGGGCCGCGGGCTACCGGACGCTTCCGTTGCTCCTGGGCGTGCGCGCCAGCGCCTTCCTGCGGGCCAGCGCCCTGCCCGCCCTGGCCCTGGGCGTGGTCCAGCGGGGCGCTGCCCCGGAGCTGCCCGGCCAGGTGGCGCTCACCGTGGCCGCGGTCCTGGGTGGGCTCTCGGTGCTCCCTTCGCTCTGGAGGGGGACGGATGAGGCCGCGCTGCGGGGCTACCGCCTGGCGGTCCCCGCCTCGTCGCTGGCCATGCTGGGATTGGCGGCGCCCCTGCTGGGCGGCGTGGGGTTGGCGATCGCCGCGCTGGCGAGCACGGCGCTGATGGAGGCCACCTTCCGGCGGACCCCCCATCCGTGATCAGGGAATGAACGCCAGGCTGAGGGTGCCGAAGAGATCCGGCCCTTGCTGATCATCGAACTCCTCGCTGCGCACCACCAGGGCGTACGTGAGCCGGGCGTTGCGGTAGGTGAGGCTCACGCCCGCCTCGGCATCCGCCACGAACACCCGCCGGGGCACCCGGGCGCTCTCGGCGAAGGTATTGCCGTCCAGAAAGAGATTGCGGGCCACCAGGCGGCCTTCGGCGCCCAGGTGAGCGGCCCACGCCCAGCTGTCCCGGCGCTCGAAGGTGCTGGCCCCCGGCAAGCCGGGGGAGATGCGCGCATGGCCAAAGTCTCCGGCCAGGCCCTTTCCCCAGCGTGCGCCCACCCCGCCGCCGCCATACGTGAACACGTTGCCCAGGCACACGGTGCCGTGCGCGGTCAGCTCGAAACCCGTCCGGTCCTCGGACGGGGGACGCCGCAGGCGGCGCTGACGCGAGAGCACCAGCGCCCCGCCCAGCTCGTTTTGCAGCTGCTTCTCCCAACCCCGGGGGGGCTTCATTCCCATGGCGCCATGGAGCCACTCCTGGGTGGGCTCCGCCAGGGAGGCCTTCCCCACCATTCCGAGGTGGAGCATGGCCGCATCGAGCCCCGCGCCCGAGACGCGGGCCAGTCCCCAGGAGCCATACAGCCACCCCGCGTAGGGCCGGTCCCGGTAACGGCGGGTGCGCAGCGCCACCCCGGCCGGCGTGTAGATGTTTTGCCCGAGCCCCAGGGCCCAGTGCACCCGCGCGTCCGGCTCGTGGCCCGGCAGGAGCGCCAGCCGCCGCATCCAATCGGGCGTCTGGTCCGCCGCCGACGTCCAGGACAGCTGGAGCCCGCTGGTGTAGTGCCGGTCCCGGCGCGAGACGTAGAAGTCGTTGTCCGTGTGAAGGGTCAGCGTGCCCAGGGACGTGTCCGCCTCCGCGGGGGCCCCCGCGAGCGCCAGGGCCAGCAGCAGCAGCCCGGACAGACTGGACGCAGGCCCTGCCCGGCTCTGCCTGCGCCTGCCCTGGCCGTCCACCGGAGCGCCCATCAGAGCCGCAGCTTCTTCACCGTGCTCTGGCCGGAGCGAATCTCCACCTCGATGACCGTGGAGATGTTCTTCGCCTCGTTGACGAGCTTGAGCTGGTGCTGTCCCGCAGGCAGGACATGGTCGATGAGGGGTGTGTCCCCCAGCTTCCGCCCGCGCAGGAACACGTGCGTCCAGGGCGTGGTGTCCAGCGTCAACCGGCCCATGGCCTTCCTTGACGTCTTGGACGCGGCGGCGGCCGACTCCTTCTCTGGAGGCACCGGCTCGGCCACGGGCGGCGGGGGCTCTGCGGCCAGCGCCAGCACCACCATGGTCCGCTCGCCCGGGTGGGCCAGCTTCACCCGGCGCTCCGCGGGGAGCCTCCCCTCCAGCGAGGCCGCCACCGTGTGCTCGCCCAGGGCAAGGGTGTCCAACCGCAAGGGAGAGCGCCCCACGTCCTTGCCATCCACCACGAGCCGGGCGCCGGGGGGCTCCGTCTCGATGGTGAGCACCGGCGGGGCAGGCGGTGTGGGGGCCGCCACGGCCACCGGCGCCGGAACCGGCTCCGTCCGCCGGGGCCACAGGAGCCCCAGGGCCCCTCCTCCCAGAGCGAGCGCAAGAGCCGCCACCGCCCCTGCGAGCCTCGCCCCCCGGCGCCGGAGCCACGGCTGCTCCAGCGTGGTCTCCTCCTCGGCCTGCGGGAGTGAGCCCGGCACCGAGGCCGCCGAGACGCCGCGCGCGGCCACCCGCTGGGCTCCCGAGGCGGACAGATCCCCGGAGCGGGCCGTATCGAGCAGCCGGGAGCGCTCCTGGATGCGCTCGCCAAACACCTCCGACATGTAGTGGGCCAGCTCGGCGGAGCCCGTGCCCTCGTTCTGACCGCGCAGCCACTCCTCCAGGGCGTGCTGGAAGTGGCGCGCCGTGGGGTAACGCTCGCCGGGCTGCCGGGCGAGCGCCCGGGCGATGAGGTGGCTCAGGGCCTCCGGCACCTCGGGGTTGCGCGTGTGGGCCAGCGGCAGCGGCTCCTCGCTGGCCACCGCCTGCAGCGCGGCGAGCGGCTCGGGGAACTTGAAGAGCCGCGAGCGCGTCACCAGCTCGAAGAGGATGACCCCCAGCGAGAAGATGTCGCTGCGCGCATCCAGGGGCTGACCCCGGGCCTGCTCGGGCGACATGTAGGCCGCCTTGCCTTTGACCTGTCCCGACAGGGTCTGGCTCTCCCGGGTGGCGGCCTTGGCGATGCCGAAGTCCAGGACCTTCACCACCCCGTCGTACGTCAGCAGGAGGTTCTGAGGGGACACGTCCCGGTGGACGATGCCGAGCAGCGCCCCATCCGGCCCCACCTTGGCGTGCGCGTAGCCAAGCCCCTCGGCGGCGCTCGCGATGATGCGGACCGCGTGGGAGAGGGGCAGTGGCCGCTTCTGGCGCATGCCCGTGCGCACCACGGAGGCCAGGTTCTCGCCCGGCAGGTACTCCATGGCGATGTAGAAGGCACCCTCCTCCTCGCCCAGGTCGAAGATCTGGACGATGTTCGGGTGGTTGAGCTGCGCGGCGAGCCGCGCCTCATCGAGGAACATCCCCACGAACTCGGGATCCGTGCCCAGCCCGTCCAGGATGCGCTTGATGACGATGAACTTCTCGAACCCCTTGGGTCCCACCTGGCGCGCGAGCCAGATCTCCGCCATGCCGCCCACCGCGAGCCGCGTCAGCAGGCTGTAGCGGCCCACCGTGAGCCCCTGCTGCCAGACCGCGAGGGCCTCGGGCCCAGCTGAGGGGGAGGGCATGTCGCTCACGTGGAAATTTTCTACGCGGCCTCCACCCCCTGTCAATTCTCGATTCTCGTCAATACCTGATTAATATCACCCGGCTTTGGCCTCTCCCCGCCCCTTCCTCGTGCTCACCGCTACCTTGCTCCTGGCCCCGCTGGCCTGGGGCGAGGCTCCCAATGCCGAGCTGCCCCGGGCACGCCGGCTCCTCGAGTCCCTGCGCTACGCCGAGGCCGCGCGTGCGCTGGACACCGCGCGCGCCCAGCTGGGCAACGACCGGGACACCCTGCTGGACATCCTGGAGCTCCAGGGCGTGGTGGCCGCCATGCTCCAGCAGCCCGCGAAGGCCCGCGCGGCGTTCCAGACCCTGCTGGTGCTCGCCCCGGACCGCCAGCTCAAGGGGGACTACGCCCCCCGGGTCGTCACCCCCTTCTTCGAGGCCAAGGCCTGGGTCACGGATCAACAGGCGGTGCTGCGGCTGGAGGCGGTCCCCCAGGCGGAGGGGACTCCATCCGTGGAGAGCCTCTCGGTGCGCACGCCGGTGGATCTGCTGAAGCTGGGCCGCACCGTGCGCTTCCATCTCAATGAGGCCGGGGCCCGGTGGAGGGAGCAGACGAGCCCCTTGCTGGAGGGCCAGGCGTCGGTGGCCGTGAGGGGGCATCAGGTGCGGTGGTGGGCCGAGTTGCTCGACGAGCGCCAGGCGGTCCTCTCCATGCTGGGCAGCGCCACGGCCCCCCTGACGGCGCGCCCCCCCCTGCCCCCTGCCTTCACGCCACAGGCCTCCCGGGCCGAAGAAGAAGCGCTCGGGCTGGAGAAGACCCCCCGCTCGCCCTGGCGGCGCGCGGCGTATGTGTGTCTGGGCGTGGCCGTGGGAAGCGGGGCCGCCGGGGGTTACTTCGGGCTGCGCTCGCGCAATGCCCGGGCGGACGTGGAGGGCGCCGCCGTGAATGATCAGGGCCTGACCACCGGCCTCACCCAGCGCGAGGCCTATGCGCTGGATGACCGGGCACGCTCGAACGCGCGGCTGGCCAACATCCTGTTCGGCGTGGCGGGCGCCACGGCACTGGCGGGAGGAACATTCTGGGTGCTGGGCGCCCCTGTGCAGGTCTCCGCCACCCCCGCGGGCGTGGTGCTCCAAGGTGAACTCCCATGAGCTGGTGCCCTTCCCTGCGAATCGTCCCTGTGCTCGTGCTGTTCCTCCTGGCCGCCGGGGCAGGCTGTAGCAGTGGCCCCACGGGGGCGGACTCGCGGCGCTTCGCCTGTACCGAGGACAGCGAGTGCGCGGCGGGCTTCGTCTGCCGCGAGAATGAGTGCCTCCCCGAGGAGACGCCCGGAACGCCCGATGGCGGCACGGACGCGGGCCCCTCGGATGGCGGCGAGCCGGATGGCGGACAGGACGGCGGGCCCGATTCGGGCATCCCGGATGGCGGGGACACCTCCATCCCCACCCGGCTTGCCTTCGGCAATTCGCAGCCCCCCCTCACGGTTGGACAGTGCTCCAACGCCGTGGAGGTCGAAACCCGGACCGAGACGGATATTGCAGCCCCCGTGCGGACCGCGACACTCCTCACCCTGAGCGCCAACCCCACCAACGGCATCACCTTCTACCGGGATGCGGCGTGCCAGACGCCCACCACCTCCGTGACGGTGGAGGCCGGTAGCAGCCGCGCCGCCTACTACGTCCGGGGAACCGTCGCCCAAACGTTCAGCCTGGGCGTGGTGGCCCAGGGGTTCTCCAATGCCAACCAAGGGTTGACCTTCCGCGCCGCGGCCCCCACGAACCTCGTCTTCGTCACCCCTGCCCAGACCCTGCCTGCGGGAGGTTGCTCCGCCCGGGTAGAGATCGAGGCACGCGATGCCTACGGCAACGCCGCGTCCTTCCCCTCCGCGCAGACGGTGGTGCTGAGGGCCCCGAACAGCGCGGGCGTGGCCTTCTTCGCCGACCCGGCATGTCAAACCGGCCTCAGCGAACAGGTGCTCGCCCCGGGGGCCTCCCGGGTGGCCTTTTACTTCAAGGGCCGGACAGGCGGCGCGTTCAACCTTTCCGCCATCGTGACGGAGCAGTTCTCCGTATTCCAGCGCGAGACCATTCTCCCCATGGTGCGCACGGGCTCCTGCTCCTTCTCCTCCTCCAGCACCCAGGAGCAGTGCAGAGTCTTCCCGGCGCAGCTCGATCTCTCGAAGACGATGCTGTTCTTCCAAACCAACTCCTACAACAACAATCCCTACACCTCGAGCGTGCGGTGTGCGCTGACGGCCCGGGACACCATCACGTGCAGCCGCAACGACGATGGGACCGAGGTCGACATTCTCTGGCAAACCGTGGAGCGCCCGTCCGGGCTCCAAGTCCAGCACATTCCCGTGCTTTGCAAGGGTGCCGTCACCCCGGTTCCCTTGTCTCCCGTCTCGAACCCCGAGCACACCTTCCTCTTGGTGAGCGCCGAGCAGGGAGGGACCACCCTGGGGGACGATGACTTCTTCACCGCCCGGCTAGTCTCGGCCAGCCAGGTGGATGTGGCCTTCAGCACGGCGTGCAACAGTGGCTGGAAAGCCTCACTCCAGGCCGTGGAGTCCCCGGACATCCGCGTCACCCGGGGCACCACGGACCGGATGACGGGCACCCAACTCACCGTCTCGGGGCTGGCCCCGGTGGACCTCTCCTCCACCGCGCTGCTCTTCACCCACCGGGTGTCCAACACGGACGCCCCTGTCCTGTGTGACCGGGTGCTGCGCGGCGAGCTCACCTCACCCACCACCATTACCTTCTCGCGAGGCGCGGGAAACTCCGCCTGCACCACCGCGTCCGTGGACGCCATCTCCTGGGAGCGCATCGCGTTCGGGGCCTCCGCGCGGACCCAGCACATCCCGGTCACCCTGAACGCTCCCGTCGAGAGCGACGACTTCGCCATCACCCCGGTGGACCCGACCCGCTCGCTCATCTTCGCCAGCGGGCAAGGGCCCTCCGGCCAGGCCTGGGGTGAAAGTTCGTACGCGAGCGACGACATCTCAGGTGCCGCCCTGGGCATGTTCGAGCTTGAAGGGGACTCGGAATTCGAGGCCTCACGGGGCGCCCCGCTGGGCACGGTGAGGTGGAACACCACCGTGGTGGAGTTCGAGCCCTGAGGCCGCCGGGCGCTCAGTACGCCACGCCGAAGCTGGCCGCCTGCGTTCTCACGCTCTTCATCACGTTGTCGTCGAAGCTGGCCTCCGTCTCCGCCACGTTCTTCTGGCGCCACGTGTCGCGCTCCGCCGCGAGCTTCGCCGCCCGCTCCTCCAGCGCCTTGCGCTCCGCCACCAGCGTCTTCACCTTCGCGGCCTGCTCCTGCTTGCTCAGGCCCTGGAGCGGCGCGGGCAGTTCGGCCTCCTTCACGCTCGCCAGCATCTCCGGCTTCTCGGCCAAATCCACCGCCCCGCCCACGGCCACGGGCGCGCTGCTCACCGCCCCGGCCCCGAGGGCACCCTTGCCCCGCGCCTTCTTCATGTAGCTGATGCGCTCG
Organism: Allostigmatella hybrida; assembly: GCF_020103775.1. Lineage (NCBI taxonomy): Bacteria > Pseudomonadati > Myxococcota > Myxococcia > Myxococcales > Archangiaceae > Allostigmatella > Allostigmatella hybrida. The sequence goes on along the minus strand of NZ_JAHXBH010000010.1, from coordinate 29,411 downwards.
GCGGCGGACTCCGCAGGCAGGGCCGCCATCTGCGCCGCGCGGTCCCGGTTCTCGGCCTGCACCACCGCCGTGCCCGTGTAGAGCGTCTTCGCGGCGATCTTCCCGTTCACCTCCGCCAGCTCCGCGTCATAGGGCGTGGCCACCGCCAACATCCCCCCCGAGGAGTCGATCGAGTCGAACGTCCCATCCGTCAGCTTCGCCACGGCCTTCCAGGCCTTCTCCGTCTCGCCGTCGCTGCCACAGCGCACCGTGTTCACCACGATGCGCCGCTCCTTCGCCGCCTTCGACCATTGCTGGAAGTTCCACGCCTTCTCGCGGCTCGCCGGGGGCGCATCCCCCACCAGGAAGATGACCTTCATCGTCTCCCGGCCGCTGCTCCAGGACATCTTCGACACCGCCTCTCCCAGCCCCCGGCCCACGTGCTCCGGCGAGTCCCCGCCCCCGTCGGCGCGCAGCTGGCGCAGGTGGGTGAAGACCGTGTCCAGGTCCTCGCTCAAATCGAAGCGCTTCGTCACGTACTCATCGCCCACGTCCCGGTACGCCACCACGCCCACCTTCAGGCGCGGCGTGGGCTTTCCGGTGGCGATGCGCGAGGCGATGGAGAAGATCTTCTGCTTGGCGCCCTCCAGCAGGCTGCCCATGGAGCCCGTCGTGTCCAGCACGAAGACCACCTCGATCTGCGGGGCGGCGGCCTTCTGCGCGGCGGGGGGAGCCTCCTCGGCCAGGGCGCGGGGGGCGGAGAACACGGTGGTGGCGAGCGCGGCGGCCAGGAAGGGCCGGACCAGGAACTTCAGGGACATGGGAGAACTCCAGGGGGCAACAAGGAAGAGCGGTAGCGCGCGCGGTCTTCCCTGGAACGGACCAGCCCCCTGGAGGGTTTAAGGCCCTGCTTTTTTTCAGGTGGAGCGGGATCCCCGGCGCAGCAGGAAGATGCCCAGCCCCAGCCCCGCCGCCCACTTGACCGCGGACACCAGGGGGGTGTCCTTGAGGGGCATCGGCGCCGGCGGCACCGGCGGCGAGGGACGGAACTCCGTGGAGCCGGGCAGCTTGGCCCCCTTCTGCTCCGCCTCGGTCTTGGTCACCAGGGGCCCGCCCTGGTCCAGTTCCTTCTCGCCCGGCGCCTTCCCCTCGGGGGAGCGGTGCTCGAGGATGGCGTTGATCTCCGCGCCAATCAGGATGACCTGCGAGGAGATCCACATCCACATCAGCAGCACGATGACACCGCCGATGGCTCCGTAGTTCGCATCGTAGCTGCCGAAGTTCGCCACGTACTGGGAGAAGCCCCACGAGGCGAGCAGCCAGATGACGACACCGGCCACCGAGCCCGGGGTGATGAAGCGAAAGCGCTGCTTGACGTCCGGCAGGGCGAAGTAGAGCAACGCCCAGACGAACATCATCAGCACCCCCGCGACGGGCAGGCGCAGCCAGGTGACGAGCGTCGGGAACGGACCGCCAACCTTATCGGCCAGGGCAGGCGTCACCACCGCCGCCACCGCCGCGAGGATGGAGATGGCCGCCGTCACCAGCGTCACCAGCAGCGCCACGCCGCGAACCTTCCAGAAGGGACGCGACTCCTCCACGCCATAGGCCGTGTTGAGCGCCGTCATCAGCGCCACCATGCCGCCCGAGGCCGCCCAGACGGCGCCCACGCCGCCCAGTGTCAGCAAGCCCACGTTGTTGCTGGACGCCAACGCGTGGAGCCGGTCCCCGAGGATGGACACCACCTCCTTGGGGGCCACCCGGGACAGCTCCTGGATCAGCGCTTCGGCCTGAGCCGGGTCGATGATGACGCTGGCCAAGGAGACCAGGAACAGCAGGAACGGGAAGATCGCCAGGATCGCCGAGAACGTCAGCGAACCGGCCACGTCCCCCACCTTGTCCCGCGTGTACTCGTCCTTCAGCGCCTTGAAGAACTCTTTCCAGCTCATGCCCTTGCCTGGAAGAACCATTCCGCCTCCTCGACCGTGTTCGCAGGGAACAATGCGCACGGTGAGGAGGGCTGGCGGCGGCCCCATTCCAGCGTGCTTCAGGATGCACGCTGAGCAGGCAAGCAGGAGAGCCCCTGCCTTACTTCCCGTAGGTGGGCAGCAGCGGCGCGTCCTTCAGGCGCGTCGCCGCGGCATCCTTCGCGGACAGCTTCGGCTCGCCGGAGAGCGGCCAGGTGATGCCCAGGTCCGGATCATTCCACAGGATGGAGCGCTCGTTCTGGGGGGCGTAGAGCGCGGTGCACTTGTACTGGAAGTCCGCGGACTCCGAGGTGACGCAGAAGCCATGGGCGAAGCCCGGCGGCACCCAGAGCTGGCGCCGGTTCTCCGCGGACAGCTCCACCCCCACCCACTTGCCGAAGGTGGGCGAGCCCCGGCGGATGTCCACCGCCACGTCGAACACCGCGCCGGCCACCACCTGGACGAGCTTGCCCTGGGGCTGGGGCTCCTGGAAGTGAAGCCCCCGGAGCGTGCCCTTGGCCGAGCGCGAGTAGTTGTCCTGCACGAACGGCCCGGGAATGCCCGCGTCCGCGTAGCGCTGGGCGTGGAACGTCTCCAGGAAGAAGCCCCGGTCGTCTCCGAACACCTTGGGCTCGATGAGGAGCACCCCGGGAATGGCCGTCTCCGTCACCTTCACGACACCGCCCCCTTGTTCTCCAGGAGCGCCAGCAGGTACTGCCCGTACTCGTTCTTGCGCATGGGCTCGGCCAGCGCGGCCACCTGCGCGGCGGTGATGTAGCCCATGCGGTAGGAGATCTCCTCGGGGCACGCCACCTTGAGCCCCTGCCGGCGCTCGATGATCTCGATGTAGTTGGAGGCCTGCATCAGCGACTCGTGGGTGCCGGTGTCCAGCCACGCGTAGCCGCGGCCCATCAGCTCCACCTGGAGCTGGCCCCGGCGCAGGTACTCGGCGTTCACGTCGGTGATTTCGTACTCGCCGCGCTTGGAGGGCTTGAGCTGCGCGGCCACGTCCAGCACCTGGTTGTCGTAGAAGTACAGGCCCGTGACGGCGTAGTTGGACTTGGGCTGGGTGGGCTTCTCCTCGAGGCTCACCGCGCGGTTGTTCGCGTCCAGCTCCACCACGCCGTAGCGCTCCGGATCCTTCACGTAGTAGCCGAACACCGTGGCGCCCTGGCGCTGCTTGCCGGCCCGCTGCAGCATGTCGGTGAAGCCGTGGCCGTAGAAGATGTTGTCGCCCAGGATGAGGCACACGGGCTCATTGCCCACGAACTGCCGGCCAATCACGAACGCCTGCGCCAGGCCGTCGGGCCGGGGCTGCTCGGCGTACTCGAAGCGCACGCCCCACTGCTCGCCGGTACCCAACAGCTCGCGAAAGCGCGGCAGGTCCGTGGGCGTGGAGATGATGAGAATCTCCCGGATCCCCGCCAGCATCAGCGTGGTGACCGGGTAGTAGATCATCGGCTTGTCGTAGACGGGCAGAAGCTGTTTGCTGACGACGCGCGTCAGCGGGTACAGGCGCGTGCCTGAACCGCCGGCGAGAACAATCCCTTTCATCATGCACCTCGGACAGGCGTGGTTCCGGCCTTCCACGCCGCATGAAACCGCTGCAGTGACTCGTTGAGCGCGAGGGGCTTCGCCTGGAGCTGGGCCCTCGCCTTGTCCGCCTTCAGCCCGCTGTGCAGCGGGCGGGGGCTGGCCAACTTCAAATCCGCCATGCGCGAGGGCACGAGCAGGCCCGGGTCGAACCCGAACACCTCGCACAGCGCACGGCCAAAAGAGACGCGGTTCACCACCTCGCCACCGCACGTGTTCCAGATGCCGCCCAGCTTGCGCTCGCCCAGCTCCACCAGCATCGCCGCCACGCTGTCGGCGAGGCTCGGCGCGACGAACTGATCCTCGAAGAGCTTGACGGTCTGCCCCTTCTCCAGCGCGCCCACCAGCCAGGCGCCGAAGTTGGGGCGGCCCGCGGGCGGCCAGCCGTACACCACTGCCGTGCGGGCAATGGCGCACCCGGGCACGAAGGACTGCGCGGCCTGCTCCCCCATGTGCTTCGTGAGGGCGTAGACGCCGCGCGGGTTGGGGCGGGCCTCCTCATCGTAGGGCCCCGCGTTGCCGTCGAAGACGTAGTCCGTGGAGACGTGCACCAGGTGGGCGCCCACCTTGCGCGCGCCCTTGGCCACGGCCATGGCGGCGGTGACGTTCGCGGCGTAGGCCTGGTCCGGCGCCCGCTCGCACGCGTCCACCTCCGTCATGGAGGCAGGGTGGATGACGGCGTCGGGCGCCGCGGTGTCGAGGGCGGTGAGGACGTCCGCCTCCAGGGTGAGGTCCACCGGGATGTAGCGGTGGGCCCCGCCCGTGCGCCGCGCGCCCCGGCCGATCCCCACCACCTCGTGGCCCCGCTGCTCCAGCTGGGCGCAGACGCGGCTGCCGACCAGCCCGTTGGAACCCGTGACGACAAAGCGCATGGTGACGGCTCCGGAAGGCCTAGCCCTTGAGGCGGGCGCGGTACTGGGTCTCGAAGTACTGGCGGTAGGTGCCGCTCATCACCCGCTCCCACCAGGAGGGGTGATCCACGTACCACTTCACGGTCTCGGCCAGCCCCTGCTCGAAGGTCTGCGAGGGCGTCCACCCCAGCTCCGCCTTGATCTTCGACGGATCAATGGCGTAGCGGCGGTCATGGCCGGGCCGGTCCTTCACGAACTTGATGAGCGACTCGGGCTTGCCCACCAGGCCCAGCACCGCCTTGACGATGTCGATGTTCTTGCGCTCGGCCCCGCCGCCGATGTTGTAGACCTCGCCGGCCTTGCCCTTCTCCAGCGCGCGCAGGAGCGCCGAGCAGTGGTCCTCCACGTGGAGCCAGTCGCGCACGTTGCCACCGTCGCCGTACACGGGCAGCGGCTTGTCGTGCAGCGCGTTGACCACCATCAGGGGGATGAGCTTCTCGGGGAACTGGTAGCGCCCGTAGTTGTTCGAGCAGCGCGTCACCACCACGTCCATGCCGAAGGTGTGGTGGTAGGCCAGGGAGATGAGATCCGAGCTCGTCTTGGAGGAGGAGTACGGGCTGGAGGGCTGGAGCGGCGACTGCTCGGTGAAGGCGCCCGTGGGGCCCAGCGAGCCGTACACCTCATCCGTGGACACCATGAGGAAGCGCTTGATGCCGCGCGAGCGGCAGGCCTCCAGCAACCGCTGGGTGCCCAGCACGTTGGTGGTGACGAACACCTCGGGCCCCAGGATGGAGCGGTCCACGTGGCTCTCGGCGGCCAGGTGCATCACCGCGTCGATGGAGTGCTGGACGAGCAGGTGCTCGATGAGATCCTGGCTCCCGATGTCCCCGCGGACGAAGACGTGCTGGGGGTCCCCCTCCAGCTCGGCCAGGTTCTCGAGGTTGCCCGCGTACGTGAGCTTGTCGAGGTTGACGACCTTCCAGCCGGGCCGGTGCTTCCGCAGATATTTGACGAGGTTGGAGCCGATGAATCCGCAACCACCTGTAACGAGAACATTCATGAACGCGCGGGACTCCACGAAAGCGAGGCACCCTGCGTATCGGAGTGAACTCCCCTGCGTCAAGACGCACCTGAGGAGGGCTTGTACATCCCCGGGGACGGGCGCTAAGGGGGGCTCATGGTGTTCGGCCTCTTGAGCCACCGTCCCGCCGGGGGCGCGCAACTGCCCGCGGTCCACCAGCTCGTGCCCCGGCTGGCCTGGGGCGACGCGGTGGGCAACCAGGTGCGGTACCTCCAGGCCCTGCTCCGGGACTGGGGCCACCCGTCGGAGATCTTCGCGGACCAGTGGGACGCGTCCTGTGAACAGCAGGCCCGCCCGGCCGCGCGGCTGCCCCGGGAGATGCGCGCCGGGGACATGATGCTGGTCCACCACAGCTTCGAGTCCCGGCTGGTGCCCCTGCTGCGGCGGACCCCAGGCCGCAAGGCGCTCGTGTACCACAACATCACCCCGGCCCGGCTCTTCGAGGGCTTCGACCGGAAGCTGGCGCTTGCCTGCACGGCAGCCCGGGACGAGCTGCTGGCGCTCCAGCCGATGATGGAGCGGGCCTACGCGTACTCCCACTTCAGCGCCGAGGAGCTCCAGGCGGCGGAGTACCCCGCCGTGTCCGTGCTGCCCTTCGCGGTGGACTGGCGGGCCTTCGACGTGACCCCGGACGAGGCGCTGAAGGCCGAGCTGCTGGAGGATGGCTGCGTCAACATCCTCTTCGTGGGCCGCGCCGTGCCGAGCAAGCGGATCGACGGCGTGCTGCGTGCCTTCACGGCCTACCAGCGGCTCTATCAACCTCACAGCCGGTTGATCCTCGCCGGCTACCTCAACCGCGAGACGCCCTATGGGGCCGCGCTCCTGGGCGTGAAGGAGCTGCTCGGTGCCGGGCGGGTGCGGCTGCTCGGCCGGGTGAGCGCCGCCCAGCTCTCGGCCTGCTATGCGGCGGCCACGGCGTACCTCTCCCTGAGCCGGCACGAGGGGTTCGGGGTGCCACTGCTCGAGGCCATGTACCGCCACGTGCCCGTTGTCGCCTATGGCGCCGCGGCCATCCCCGAGACGCTGGGCGGCACGGGCATCACCACGCTCACCGACCAACCCGAGGCCATCGCCCAGGTGCTCGCCGTGCTGGAGCGCCGGCAGGACTTGCGCCAGCGGCTCATCGCGGGGCAGCAGGAGCGGCTGCGGGCCCTCTCCCAGGAGACGGTCGCCGCGCAGGTCCGCGAAGGGCTCCGGCCGTTTCTGGAGGGGAGCAAGCGGCCCTCCCCCGCCCCGTCCCCGGCGTCCGTGGAGATTGTCTGCCCCACCCTGTCCCGGTGGCCCCAAGCCCCGCTGTCCCTGCTGGGCCAACAGCTCGCCGCGAGCCTCCCGGGCGCACGCCTGTGCACGCTGCACCCCACCCCGGCCTCCGGCCCCTCCGAGCTGAAGGCGGATGGGAACGTGTGGCGGTTCATGCCGGATCAACCCCTTCCCGCCGATGCGGCGGAGCCCCTGCCGGGCTCGTCCTCCCTGGAGATGGCGCTTCGGCGCTCTCCGGCCCCCGTCGTCTTCCTGGGCGCGGATACGGAGGTGGCCCGGGCGGCCCTGCCCTACGTTGCCTCCCGCGCCTGGGGCATCCGGGAGGCCGCGGGCGCACCCGGCGCGTTTGCCCAGGGCAGACCGCTGGCCCACCGGCTGCTGACGCTGGATGCGGCCACCCCCGACACCCTGGTGGCCTTGCTGCGCGAGGCGCTGGCCACCTTCCGGAGAGACCATGCGCGTGGATGAACTGCTGATGGAGCCCACCCTGGCCCAGGAGCTGGCGGACGAAGTGGCGCGCCTTCCCGTGCCGCCCGCCCAGGAACAGGAATGCCTGCGCCACCAGCTCGAAGCCTCGGAGCGGCCGCCGCAGGACACCGCCTGGCCCCAGGTGCTCCAGGCGCCCCGCGAGAAGCAGGACACCCGCTACGCGGATCCCGCCACGTCCCACCGGCCCGTGGTGGGGCCCGTGCTCGTCTTCGCCAAGCGCTCCTTCCGGCGGCTTTTCCAGCCGTTCATCAACGAAGTGATGCGCCGCCAGGTGGAGTTCAACGAGGCCCTCCTCGACTCGCTGGCCCTCATTTATGACGAGCAGCGCGAGAACGCGCGTGCCCAGGCCGCCTGGCGCAAGGACATCACCGAGCGGCTGGAGCGGCTCGAGCAGGCCCGGCCCCCGGACCGCGAGCGCTGAGCCTCACCGTTCGCCCGGCTCCACGTAGCACTCGGCCGGCATGCCGCTGAGCCGCTGCATGGTGACGTGGCCGAAGGACAGGTGAAGATCCTCCACGAGCTGCACGTCATTCACGGCCACGTGCAGCACGTTCTGCGCGAGCGGCTTCAGCTGGCCCCCGTCGTACCCCACCAGACCCAGGGTGATGCCGCCGTTCTCGTTGGCCCACCGGATGGCGTTGAGCACGTTGGGCGAGTTGCCGCTGCTGGAGATGCCAATCACCAGGTCGCCCGGCCGCATGAAGTTCTTCAGCGGCTCCTCGAAGATGGCCGCGTAGGACACGTCGTTGGCGTAGGCCATCAACGTGGGCACGTTGTCGTTGAGGCAGATGGCCCGGATGCGATGCTCTCGCGTGTAGGAGACGCCCTTGTTCCAGTCGCACACGAAGTGGGAGGCGGTGGAGCCGCTGCCGCCATTGCCCATCGTGAAGATCTGCTTGTCCGCTTTCCAGGCGGCCTCGATGAGCCCCGTGCAGAAGTCCACCTGGGCGTAATCGAGCGCGAGGATGGCCTTCACCATCCGGCTGTAATACGCCTTGCTGTACGACATGGGCTCCTCCGCCAGGGTTCCTACTGCGCGAAGATGATGGAACTACCGCGGGGCTCGAAATGGAAGTCCATGCGCCGCAAATCTCCCAGGGCCTGGGCGATGGCGGGGTGAGCCTCCTCGGGCGCATAGAACAGCAGGAACCCCGCCGAGCCTGCACCCAGGAGCTTGCCGCCCAGAGCCCCGGCGTGACGGGCCTTCTCGTACCACGCGTCGATGGCGGGCGTGCTCACCGCGTCCACCAGGCTCTTCTTCAGCACCCAGTTGGTGTGGAGCAGCTCTCCCACGGCCTCCAGGTCACCCTGTTCGAGCGCCCGCTTGAACTCGTGGGCGAGACGCACCATGTGACGCAGCACGTCCTGCTTGTCCCGGTTGCCGCGAACCGCCTCCTGCTGCGCCTGGAGGATGGTGGAAGCCCTGCGGGTGAGGCCCGTGTAGAAGCAGAGGGTGCGGCGCTGAAAGGTCCGCACCGTCTCCGGAGCACACTCGACCGGCTGGACGGACACGGAGCCGTCCGCGTGGAACTGGATGAAGTTCAGTCCCCCGTGGGCGGCCGCGTACTGGTCCTGCTTGCCGATGGGCTCCTGGAGGATGTCGAGTTCCAGCGCGCAGGCCTCGCGGGCCAGCGTCTCGGCATTCACCGCCTGGCCCTGGTACGCATGGAGCGACTGGAGCAAGCCCACCGCGAAGGAGCTGGAGGAGCCCAGCCCCGTGCCCTGGGAGGGAACGTCGGAGATGGAGGTGAGCTCCAGGCCCCCCGGAATCTTCAGCAGCCGCAGGGCCTCACGGACCAGGGGGTGCGTGATCGCCTCGACGCTGGCGGCCTCTTCCGTCCTCGCGTGGCTGACGCGGATGGCGTCATCGAACTTCTTGTGGATGGTGACGTAGATGTACTGGTCGATGGTGGTGGAGACGACCGCCCCTCCATGCTCGCGGTAGAACGAGGGCAGGTCGCTGCCCCCGCCCACGAAGCTCATCCGCAGCGGCGTCCGGCTGATGATCATGGCCCTGTCTCCACGATGACGTGCGCCCGCTCTCGCGTGGCCCGGATGCGTGGGTTCTCGTGCACCTCCCGCTCGGCGTAGCGGGCCAGGGCCCCCTCCTCGGACGCCGTCCCGCGCCACCGGTAGTCCCGAAGGAAGCGCTCCCGGCGCACCGCCTCGTCACAGGTGACGAACAGCTTGAGGCCCAGCACCCGCTCCAGGCCGGGCACGTCCAGCGCCACCACGCCCTCCACCAGGACGATCTCTCCGGGCTGCACGGCCAGCACCTCCCCATCCGGGTGCGAGGTGCGCGTGGAGCGCTCGTACCGTGGCATCCGCACGGTGTGGCTTCCGGTGCGGGAGGCGAGCGGCGCGAGGGCCGCCTCGATGGCCGGATAGTCGTAGCTGTGGTGCGGCCCGGGTCCACCACGCTCCGCCTCGGAGCGGATCCACGCATCCAGCGGGACGATGCAGGCCTGGAGCCCCCGCTCGCGGAGGAGCTCGCGCAAGACCGACGCGGAGCTGCTCTTGCCCGAGTGGGCCAGCCCGGCAAGGCCCACGAGCTGTCCGGGGAGGATGCGCCCGGCCACGGCCTCCAGGCGGCGCCGGTGCACCTCGTGCCCCTGGAGGATGTAGTCCACCGCATCCCCGAGCGCGTGGAAGATGAAGTCTGGCCGGTCCGGAAACCGCCCATCGCGCCCCGCCTCGCCGGTACGCATCAGGATGGAGCGAACGCCCGCCGCATGGGCCGTGCGCACATCCACCGTGCTGTCGCCAATGAGCCACGAGCGGGGCAGCGCGAGGGACAGGTCCTTCGCCGCCCGCTCCAGCATCCCCGGGGCGGGCTTGCGGCAAGCACAGCGAATCTTCAGCTCGCGCCGCTCGCCCGGGAACCCCGCATCCGGATGGTGGGGGCACCAGTAGAGGCGGTCGAGGTAGGCGCCCTCCCGGCCCAGCAGCGTCTCCAGCTTGTTGTGGATCTGCTGGAGCGTGGCCTCGGTGGCCTCCCCCCGGGCGATGACCGGCTGGTTGGTCACCAGCACCGTGCGGTACAGGGACTGATTGAGCCGCCGCAGGGCCGCGCCCACCCCGTCCAGCAGGTGGAGCTGTCCGGGGGTCCGGATGTAGCCATCCTCCCGGAGGAGCGTTCCGTCGCGGTCCAGGAACACCGCCGGTTGGGGAACGCTCAGCGAGCGCTGGGCGGGCTTTCCCGCGCGCCAATCCGCCAGCCCCCGGGCGTACCGCTCCGGGGTGCCCAGGTCCTTGATGTACTCGGGGCTCTCGTAGCCCAGGAAGAACCGGCCCTGGCGGTGCAGCTCGGGAAACAGGTGCTTGGCGAAGTCGATGACGCGGGGCGGTTTTGTACACTCTGGCAGCGCGCGCTTCTCGACGACGTAGAGCGCCGCGTTGACCCGGTTGGGCAACCACGTGTCCGGTGGGTGGGGATAGCCATGGAAGGCGAGCACCCGGCCCGCCGCGTCCACTTCCACGACATCCGAGTCCGCCGGATGATCATTCGGGTGCAGAAAGAGCGTGACGTCCGCCCCGGCGGCGGCGTGCGCGGCCCAGAACCGGTCCAGGTCCACATCCAGCAGGGTGTCGCCGTACATGACCAGGAAACGCTCGGCGAGCAGCGCCCGGCCCTCCATCACCGCCCCCGCCGTGCCCAGCGGCTGGGACTCGCGGTGGTACACGAGGCGGATGCCCAGCGAGGCCCCATCCCCGAAGAAGGACTCGATGGCCTCTGCCCGGTAGCCCGTGAAGAGCACCGCCTCGGTGAAGCCATAGCGGCGCGCCAGCTCCAGCTGGTGTTGCAGCAGCGGCTTGCCCCCCACGTCCATCATGGGCTTGGGCAGTCCCCCCAGCTGAGCGCCCAGCCGGGTCCCCTTCCCTCCGGCCAGGATGACCACCTGCTTCATGGCCTCCCCCGGGACGCTCACTTCAGCAACCTGGAGGCGGTGCGCCGCAGCGCCCCATGGAGCCAGGGGGCTCCCGCGCGCAGCCGTGCGTCGAGCGCATCGAGCGCGCGGTGCCTCAAGTCCTTCGCGCTCTGGCCCGCGCTCCGGGCCCGCGACACCATCTGCTCCAGGGCGTCGAGGGACCGCAGGCTCCACAACGTGCCCACCTCCGGGTCCAAGGCCACGGGGGCCGCGTCCGGCACGCGCTGCTCACACGTGGCGAGCCCATTGAGGAACACGGGCTCGAACAGCGCCATGAGCCGCCACGGCAACGTCGCGGCCTGCCCCGGCTGGGGATCCGGGACGTGCAGGGAGAAGTTGGCGATCCGGCTGCGGTCGATGAGCAGCGCGTGGAGGAGCCACGGGTGCTGGCGCAGCTGGTCCAGCTCCAGGTGGTCTCCCAGGGGAAACGGAACCTTCGTCTCGGTGTAGTCCTCCTGGCCGGAAACCGCCCGGGACACCCGCCGGAAGGCCCGGGACACCGCCCACGCCGCCTCCGAGTCCCGCAGCGCCTGGACGAGCTGCTCGAAGTGGCCGGGGTAGACAAGCCCGGAGGCCTCGAAGAAGGCCAGGTACTGCCCCCGCGCCTGCTGGATCGCCCGGTTCATCAGCTCCCCCGGAGGCCCCTGCACGTGCTGGAAGCGGAAGTCCTCGATGCGCCGGTAGCGCTCCAGGATCTGCACCGCCGCGTCTCCCTCCGTGCCCTCGGGCTCCACCAGGAGCAGCTCGAACGGCCGGTAGCGCTGGCAGGTGAGGGAAAACACCGCCTCATCGAGCAGGGGACGCTGGCCGGGCCCACACCAGAGCACCACGCTCAGCAGGCCCGGCTCCCGCGCGGGGGCGACCGCCGCCACGGGGGCCCGCCGGAGGGCGTACAGGACGATGTCATCACCCGCCCCCGGCTCGAGTTCGCTCAGGAGCCGGTGGAGGGCCTTCTCAGTCCCCGGGGCCAACGTTCCCATGTGGGCGCCGACGGAGTGGGCCTCCCGGTGCACCACGCGCAGGCCACAGGTGGAGAGGCTGCGCCGGAAGCCCACCTCGGAAGGCCCCGTGCGTCCTGGTGCCCCCTCCAGGAGCGTGGCGAGCAGCGCGTTGGCGGCCCCGGCATTCGCGAAGCCCAGGAGCACCTCCACCTTGGGAAACACCGCGAGGATGGCGCTCGCCAAGTATTCGAGCCCTTCTTGCAGCGAACTCCCCGTCAGCACGACGTGCGTCGGCGCGAAGCGCTGCAGCGCCTCCAGCTCGGACGCGCCCCCGGCCCACACCGCGCACCCCACGGCGGCCAGCTCGCGGGACAGCCCACCTTCTCCGCCGAAGAGGGCCACCCGGCTCTCCGGCGTCACGCGCCCCCGCACGAAGGCACGCAGGGGCTCCACCACCTTCATGTCTTCCAGGGCCTTGCCAAGGGTGTTCACCATCGGGACTCCGCGAACGCATAGAGGTGCCGGAAGTCGGCGATCCGCGCCAGGGCCTCCCCCGGGCGGGACACGGGGGGCACCGCGAACGGCTCGCCGCCCAAGGCGCGGTACTCGGCCAGCCGGGCCTGCAGGAAGGCCTCATCCCCGTACTTGGCCCCGAGCAACGCGGCGCTGCGGCGGACACTGCGCTCGCGGGCCGGGGTCAGCGGCCGGTCCACGGTGTAGTGGTGGATGAGCGCCCGCGGCGCCACGCGGACGGAGAAGCCCGCGGCCCGCGCCCGCCACGAGAGGTCCACGTCCTCGCAGTACATGAAGAAGCGCTCGTCGAAGCCGCCCACCTCCCGGTACAGCGCCGCGGTGAGGAGCACCATGCACCCCGAGCACCAGGGCGTCTCATGCGTCAGGGGCGCGTAGGGCTTGGGGTGCTCATCCGGGAACAGGCGCGCCTCGACGAGCCCCGTCCGTCCAGGCCGCTCCGCCTCCGCCACCAGCTCCGCCAGGCAGCGCGGGTGCGGCACCCCGTCCGGGTTCAGGCACACGTAGGCGCGCGTGGCGGGGGACGCGAAGGCCTCCCGCATCAGGCGGTTGTGCGCCGCGCCGAAGCCCAGGTTCTCGCCCGCGAAGCGGTAGGTGTCCTCGGGCACGAGCCGCGCCAGCTCCGCGCGAAGCGCCTCCGTGGGGGAGTTGTCCCACCAGACGGTCTGGAACGCCGGCGCCCCGGGCGTCTCCCGGTTCAACCGCAGCGCCGCGCACAGCCGCTCCAGCTCCCGTGGCGAGTTCTGGTAGAGGACGACCCCCACCCAGAGCGGGGCCCCCTGCCGTGGCCCGCCCGCCGTCACGAGCCGACCCACCTCGGCAGAAGCTCCAGCTTGGCGGTCCCCTCGCCCTCCACGCGCCAGCAGTGCGCCGGCCGCGCGATGCCCTCGTCCGCGATGGCCGAGGTCACCGTGAAGGGGCAGACGCCGCGGTGCATGTCATGGCTCTCCCCGGACGCGGAGCGCACGGAGACATCGAAGAGGTACTCGCCGGCCGTCAGCCCCACGCGCTCGATGAGCAGCACCAGAGAGCCCTGCTTCGCCAGGGGCCGGGGCAAGGGCAGCGCCTCGGCCGCCGTGCTCGTCTGATACACGAGCATCCCATCGGTCCGCCGCAGCGCGACGACGAAATCCGCGTCCTCCACGGGCTGAAACGCCTTGAAGTCCAGGTGGAGCGAGAGCCCCTCCTCCGTGTCCACCCGGGAGGTCTCCACGCCATCCCGGCGCGTCAGGCGCACGCCCGAGATCTTCAGCATGGCTGCGGCGTTGGAGACCGGCTCCGCCGGGGCATCCAGCGAGGGCAAGGCCCCGCCATCGGCGGCGATGGCCGCGGGCACCATCACCTGGAATTGCTCCTCGGCCAGCGCCACGGCACGGCGGTAGTCCTGGACGACTTCTTCCGGAGAGCCAAAGCGGCGGATGCGCCCCGCGTCGAGCCACGCGGCCGTGTCACACCACTTCTCGATGGTCAGCAGATCGTGCGTGACGAGGACGATGGTCTTCCCGGCCTTCTTGAACTCCATCATCTTCGCCATGCTCTTCTTGCCGAAGTGCTCGTCGCCCACGGCCAGAATCTCATCGACGATGAGGATGTCGGGGTCCACGTGGGTAGCCACCGAGAAGGCCAGCCGCATGTACATGCCGCTGGAGTAGGTGCGCACCGGCTCGTCGACGAAGTCGCCCAGCTCGCTGAAGGCGACGATCTCGTCCATCCTCGCGCGCACCTCCGCCCGGGACATGCCCAGGATGATGCCGTTGATGAGGATGTTCTCCCGGCCCGAGAAGTCCGGGTGGAAGCCCGCCCCGAGATCCAACAGCGCGGAGATCCGCCCGTTGATGTCGATGCTCCCCGAGGTGGGCGAGTAGATGCCCGTCATGAGCTTGAGCAGGGTGCTCTTCCCAGAGCCATTGCGGCCCAGGATGCCCACCGTCTTGCCCCGGGGAATCGTCAAATCGATGCCGCGCAGCGCCTCGATGAAGGTCTTCTCGCCCCGGTCCTTGCGGCCCATCATCCAGCGCACCAGCTCCGACTTGATCGTCGTGTACTCACGCCGGACGGTGCTCTTGCGGAAGCTCTTGACGACATTGCGGATGACGATGGCATCCCTGTTGTGTGTCTGGCTCAAACGACCTCCGCGAACTCCTCACGCCGCCGTTCGAAGATGCTGGAGGCCACCGCCAGCAGCACGAGCGCGATCCCCAACCACAGCAGCAGCGGCCCCAGGTCAGGCATCCGGTGCTCGTAAAAGATGGCCTGGTAGGACGTGACCATCACCGCCATGGGGTTGGCGAGAATGACCAGGGCCCGGAACCGGTCCGGCACCGTCTGCGCCTGGTAAAAGATGGGCGTGACGAAGAACCACATGGTCAGCAGGTTGACGACGATCTGCTGCAGGTCCCGGAACGTCACGTTGATGGCGGAGATGAGGTAGGCCAGCCCCATCGTCACGCACAGCTGGATGAGCACCACGGCCGGAAAGAACAGCAGGTGCCAGGAGGGCCACCGCCCCAGGACGAGCCCGAAGACGATGAGCAGCGGCACCGACAGCATGAAGTTGCACAGGTTGGTGACCACCACGGCGGCCGGCAGCACCTGGGCCGGAAAGCGCACCTTGGTGAGCAAGTCCCGGCGGTCGCTGATGGCGCTGGCCCCCGCGCCGATGGAGCTGGAGAACCAGATCCACGGCAGCAGCCCGACGAACATGAAGTACGGGTAGTGCTCGATGTTCTGGCGCATGTAGACCGAGAACAGGAGCGTGTAGACGGCCATCTGCAGCATCGGGTTGAGGAACGTCCACAAGAACCCGAGCACCGAGCCGCGGTACCGCGCTTTCAGCTCGCGCTGGGTCAGGCTGAGCAGCAGGCCCCGGTATTGGTAGAGTTCTCGGAGGTTACGCAACATGCGGCAGTATCCCTACACCAGAAGGCCGGCTGGCCATAAGCGTCGCAGCGCCACCAGGACAGGCAAGCTCCGCCGAGCCTCCAACCCCTTCCCGCTCCTCAACCTGCCAAGCCTGAGGGAACAACGCTCCGGGGGTCAGAGCCCACCCGAAAGCGCGCGCACCCTAGGGGAAAGCCCTGGGAGCGTCAACACGCTCCCAGCCCGCGTCCGGCGCCGAAAGCCCTCCAGGGTCCGCGCCCGCCTTCACGCAGCGTGAGGCCCAGCGCCTGCCTTAAGGGGGCGTCATCGTTGGATTTTTCCGTTGCACTTCCAAGCGATGGACAGGTCCCCGTTCTTCGGTGGATCCTCGGTTGTCAGGTCCGGGCCTTCGCGCGCCGGGTTCTTCTTCATCCAGGTGACGGGACGCCGTGAAAGAACACGTACACTCCCCGGCAAGCGGCGGGGCCCGCCTCGTGTGGAAGGAGGCGAGAACGTTTGCGGACATCCTCCGCCGCCGCGCGGCAGACCAGGGCTCGGCCCCCGCGTTCACCTTCCTGGGCGCGCAGCCCTCCGAGGACGTCACCCTCACGTACGCCGAGCTGGACACGCGCGCCCGGGCCATCGCCGCGGAGCTGAACGGGCGGGGGCTCTCGGGCCAGCGCGTCCTGGTCTCCCTGCCCCCGGGCCCCACCTCCGTCGCCAGCTTCTTTGGCTGCCTGTACGCGGGCGCGATCGCCGTGCCCGTGCCCTCCCCGCTGTTCGGCTCGCCCCAGCAGGGGCCTGGGCAGATGGCCACCCTGGCCATGGACTCCGGGGCCGCGGCGGCGCTCGTCGCCGGCCAGCGGCCCGCGGAGGGCCAGCGGCTGACCATCGAGGGGCTCGCGGGCCACATCGATCTCATCGCTGCCGAGGCCATCTCCGGGCCGCCCCCCGCCGACTGGCATCCGCCCGTGGTGGACACGCGCGCCATCGCGTTTCTCCAGTACACGGCCGGCACCCTGGGCGCCCCCAAGGGGGTGCGCGTCACCCACGCCAACCTCCTGGACAACTGCGAGGCGCTGCGGCGATCGCTGGGCCACACCTTCACCGATAAAATCCTCCTCTGGCTGCCCAGCCACCAGGGCTTGGGGCTGCTGGAGGGCGTGCTCCAGCCCCTGTACGCCGGCGTGCACTGCGTGCTCATGCCGGCGCAGTCCTTCTTCCAGCGGCCGGGGCGCTGGCTGGAGGCCATCTCCGCCCACGGCGCGACGGTCAGCGGCGCGCCGAACTTCGCCTATGAGCTGTGCGTGCGCTCGGTGAGCGAGGCGGAGCGGGCCAAGCTGGACCTGAGCCGCTGGCGCGTCGCCTTCTCCAGCATGGAGCAGGTGCGCGCCGAGACGCTGGAGCGCTTCGCGGAGCACTTCGGCCCGTGCGGCTTCCAGGCCAAGGCCTTCCGCCCCCTGTACGGGCTGGCCGAGTCCACGTTCCTCATCTCCAGTTCCAAGTCCGACGCCGGCGCCACCGTGCGCGGGGTGGCCGTGGACGCGCTGGCCCAGCAGCGCATCACCGAGCGGCCGGGCGCGGCCACGAAGCTGGTGAGCAGTGGGTCCGCGGCGAGCGTCCAGGTGCTCATCGTGGACCCGATCACCCGCGCGGTGCGCGGCGAGCAGGAGATTGGGGAGATCTGGGTGTCCGGCCTGAGCGTGGCCGATGGCTACTGGGGCCGGGTGGGCACCACGGAAGAGGTGTTCCGCGGGCGGCTCGCGGGCACGGCCTCCGCGGGGCGCGCCTTCCTGCGCACGGGAGACCTTGGCGCGAGCGTGGGCGGAGACCTGTATGTCACCGGGCGGCTCCGGGACGTCATCATCTGGCAGGGCCAGGAGCTGCGGCTGCAGGATCTCGAGTTCGACGTGGAGTCGAGCCATCCTGCCCTGGTGCCCGGCAGCTGTGTGGCGGCTGCCTCCAAGCAGGGGCGCAACGAGGAGCTCACGCTGATCGCCGAGTTGCTCCCCTCCGAGCCGGAGCCGGTGGGCGCGGACGCCCGCAAGCGGCAGCAGGACATCATCGAGGCCATCCACCGCCGCGTGAACCTGCGCCACGGGGTGACGCCCCGGGACGTCGTGCTCGTGCGGGCCTACTCCCTGCCCCGCTCCTCCACAGGCCGGGTCTCCCGCTCCGCCACGCGGGCCCTGCACCAGGCCTCCGGCCTCAAGTCATTGACCCAGCCCCAGGACGAGGAGCGCCCTGCCCCTGCCCAGGCCGAGCCCACCCTCTCCCCGGGGCGTGAATCCGCCTGGAAGGGGCCGCTGGACCGGCTCCCCCTGACGCCCGCGCTCTACGCGGTCCATGATCCGGCACGCGGGCTCCAGGGCCGGACCGGGGCCTGCCGGGTGTTCGAGCTGCCCGTGGGCACCGAGGCCTTCCATGTGGAGGAGGCGCTCCACGCGGTGTGGGCCTCCCACGAGCCGCTGCGCCTGCGCTATGCGCGGCTGGGAGCCGAGGGCCCATCCGGCTGGGCCGCGCTCATCGCTCCCGAGAAGGAGCCCGTTCCCCTGACACGGATCGATCTCGCGTCCCGCACGGACGTGGAGTGCTGGCCCACCGTTGAGGCCATGGCCCGGAAGCTGGGCGCGGAGGTGGGCCGGTGCTCGGGAGCGCTGGCCACGTTCGTCTTCTGCGCCCGGGGCGACAAGGCAGCCCCGTGGCTCATGGCGATCTGCCACCCGTCGCTGATGGATGAGTCCTCGTGGCGGATCCTCGCCTCGGACTTGGCGGATGCGTGTGAGCAGGCACGGCTGCGAGGGCGCGTGAGGCTGGCGCCCCAGAGCGGCTCCCTGATGGGGTGGGCGCAGCAGCTCGCCACGGAGGTCCGGCTGCCCCGGACCGTCCAGGAGGCCCGCACGCACTGGCTCAGGACCTCCCCCGCCTCCGAGGCGGCTTCCCCCTCGCCCGGTGCGTCGGGCGCCCCCGCTCCCAGCGCGCAGGCCACCGCGGACGCGGCCTCGCTCCAGCGAGCCGCCACCCTGCTCGATGTCTCCCGGGAGGCACTGCTGCTGACGGCGTGCTCGCTTGCCTTCGCGGCGCACACCCAGCGCGCCTCGGTGCGGGTCAGCCTGGAGCAGAGCGCGCGGGGCACCAGCCTCTACCGGGTGGACACCTCGCGCATGCTGGGCAACCTCCACTATGCGTTCCCCACGCTCGTGACCGTGGAGCCGGGCGCGGTCCCGGAGAAGCTGGCGCGGCGGATCCACCTCCAGCTCTTGGAAGCGCCGCTGGAGGGACTCGCCTACGAGGGCCTGCGGACCTACGGCGAGGATCGCTCGCTCGCCGACGCGCTCACCGCCTTGCCCGTGCCTGACTTCGGCCTGCACCTGGCGGATGAGGGCGCCCCCTCCAGCCGTGGCACCCTGCACACCCTGGCCCTGTTCGATGATGGGCCCTGGCCGGGCACGGGGGCCATCCCCCTGCGCGTGGAGGCCCGGCTGTCCGCGGAACAGGCACAGTTGCTCTGGCACGGCCGCACGGCCGACGGCGAGCTGCTGAGCACGCTGGCGAAGCTCACCGAGCAGGTGCTCCGCGGGCTCTGCACCCAGGTGGAGAACCTCAAGGCCACGCCCCCGGCGGGACTCGGCGCGGCCCGGGCCGTTCCTCCCCAGACGCGCTCCCACTGAGCCGCCCGTTCCGGGGCGCTCAGCGCACCTGGCAACGGCGGGCCCGGAGGAGCGCGGCCAGCAGCAGTCCCCCCCAGGCAGCCCCCAAGGGCCCCGTGGCCGCGGCACACCCTCCGGCGTTGCGCTCATCGGCCGGTGAATCCTCGGGAGGCCCGTCTTCGCCCGGCGTCTCCTCCGGAGGGACACCCGGCGTGGGCCCTCCCGGATCTGGAGGCACGGCCATGGCCTTCACGGTATGGCGGGCTACCGTGAACTCGTTGTCGCGCTGGGTACTCCGGAGCGAGACCTGGCCCAAATCCACCACGGAGGGAGCCCCGGCGCGGAAGGCGTAGTTCTCCGCCAGGAGCACTTCCGGGAGGCCAGGAGGGGTGAGCCACACGCTGTAGATCTGGGCGGGCAGGTCCACCACCATGCGCACGTGGTACGTCTGGTGAGCGGTATAGGGCACCAGGTTCGCCGCCGCGTAGGCCGCCCCATTCCGCGCGTCGAATACCCCACTGGGGTTGAGGCGCACGCTGATGGGCAGGTCCTCATAAGAGGACACCTGGGCCGCGCTGCCCACGTAGCCCATCACGCCATCAACGGCCGGGCCATGGGGCGTGACGTCGAACTCCACCGTGAGCACGCCGGTGTTCCCCGTTCCCAGGGAGTACAGGCTCCCGGCGAACGCACGCTTCGAGTGCCAGCCCGCTTCCCCGCCCGGAGGAGGCTGCTGCTGCCGGTACCGCATCAGCGCTTCGAGGAAGTAGTAGTCCCCGTAGACGAGCCCCACGTCTACCTCGTGCCCGGCGGGCAGATGCCCCACGCCGTGCAGCAGGATGCCCGCATTGCGTGTCCCAGCGGCCAGGTACGCCGGCGAAGTGAGGTTCTCCAGCATGAGGACGGCGGCGGATTGATAGCGCGCACGCTGGACCGGATCCTCCACGAAGCGGTGGAGCTCCAGCAGCGCGGAGGCTGCCGCCGCGGCCGCCGACGAGTCCTTGCGTTGCTCCGGCGCATCGAAGTCCCAGTTGGGCACGAAGTCCCCGGACAGCCGGTTCAGGTAGGCATCGGTCACCTTCCGCGCGGCCTCCAGCACGCGCGGATCCTGGGTGTACCGGTAGGCCAGGGTGAAGCCGTACATGGCCCACGCCTGGCCCCGCGTCCAGGTGGAGCCGTCCGCATACCCCTGGTACGTCTCCTTCGAGAGGATGGCGCCCGACACCGGATCATAATCCACGACGTGGAAGGTGCTCCCGTCCGGGCGGACGAGATCCTCCCGCGTGCGCAGCGCATGGTGGAGCGCCATGTCCTTCCACTCGGGCGGCCCACCGTTCTCCGCGGCCCAGAAGAGCAACTCCAGGTTCACCATCGTGTCGATGACGGTGGGCAGGTGCCAGTCCGGGTTCCAGTCACAGGTGTTGATGACCCCCACCTTCGCGTCGTAGCGAGCCGCCAGCGAGCGTGCGGCCTCCAGCAGGACGTCCCGGTAGTACGGCTCTCCTGTCAGCCGGTACGCGTGGCCATAGCTGGGGATGAACTTGAAGCCCAGGTCATGCGTCTGGGTGTTCCCCTTCTGCACCTCCAGGGCCCGCGTCCAATCCCCGGCGAGCGTCTTCCACGAGGCCTCGCCGGTCAGCTCGTACAGAATCCAGAGTTCCCCGGGGAAGAAGCCCTGGGTCCAGCCGGTCATGTCCGTGGCGGGCGTCGTCTGGAGGCTCCCATCCGGCGGGGTACTCTTCGGGTACTGGCCCACCGGGAGCTGCGCCCCCATCCGCGCCAGCTGCTGCTGGGAGAACTGGAGGGCGCGCGCCACCGCCGCATCCTCCAGCGCCAGGGCAGAGCCCGCCACGAGCAGGCCGAGGAGCAAGCCCACGCCTCGCATCTGAATCCTGCCCCCCATGTCCACCTCCTGGCGCGCCTCCCGGACGAGGGAGGGCCATTGATGGGAAATAAGCATCCTCCCCTCCCGGATCAGCGGCAGCGTTCAGGAGTGAATGCTTCTCTGTAGACTGGCCCCCTTCCGAGGTGCACCCATGAACCGTTGTTTGCTCGCTGTGTTCCTTCTTCTCCTCTCGGTACCCCTCCCCGGCCGCGCGCAGGAGAAGAAGGAGGTCGACCTGCAGATCTGGTACGGGTACAGGGCTGCCGAGCGGACTGCCCTGGAGCAGGCCGTGGCCGCCTACAACAAGGCCCGCGCAGGCACGGGCGTGAAGGCCACCCTGCGCAACATTCCGTCTGATGCCTTCACGGACAAGATCAGCGCCGCCGTGCCCCGGGGGGTGGGCCCCGATGTCTTCATCTTTCCGCAGGACCGGCTGGGCGGCTGGGTCGAGAGCGGCAACATCCTCGAGCCCCTCGACTTCTTCCTGGACGAGCCCCTCCGCAAGCGCTTCCTCCCCGCCACCCTGGAGGCGATGACCTACCGGGGCTCCGTCTACGCCCTGCCCCTGAACTTCAAGGTCCTCACGCTCATCTACAACAAGAAGCTCCTGCCCAAGCCCCCGCGGACCACGAAGGAGCTGGTGGACACCTGCGCCAAGCTGCCCGGGAAGAAGGAGGACAGCACGTGCCTCGTCTACCCGTACACGGACTTCTACTACCACGGGGCCTTGATGAACGCCTTCGGGGGACGGGTGTTCGACCCCGGCCCGAAGCCCCGGCTGGATGCGCCCGAGAACGTGAAGGCGCTGGAGCTGCTGATGCGCTGGGTGGACAAGGACAAGCTCCTTCCGCCCGAGCCTTCCACGGCGCTGACCACCTCGCTGTTCAACACGGGCAAGGCGGCGATGGTGTTCTCCGGCCCGTGGTTCCTGGGAGAGGTGTCCCCGAACATCGACTACGGCCTGGCGCTGCTGCCCACCGTGGACGAGGCCGGGGGCAAACCGATGCGCCCGTGGATGACGGTGGAGGGGGTCGCCGTGGCCGCCCCGTCGAAGCACAAGGAGCAGGCGTTCGACTTCGTGAACTTCCTCACGGGCCCGGAGGGCGAGCGGATCATGGCGGTGGTGGGCCGCCAGAACCCCGCGCTGCAGCAGTCCTACGACGAGCCCGCGATCGCGCAGGATCCCCTCCTGAAGGCGTTCCGCGCCCAGGCGGAGTTCGCCGTGCCGCTGCCCAACCTGGCGGAGATGACGATGGTCTGGTCCCCGATGACCAGCGCCATGAACGCCATCGCACGCAAGGCCGCTTCGCCCAAGGCGGCCCTGCAAGAGGCCCAGAAGTCAGTCCAGCGGGACGTGGAGGGACTGCGCGGCAAGCGGGCCCCCACCCCCTGAAGCATGGCGGCCCCTTCGAGCCCTGGGCCTCAACCTGCCCTGCGCATGGGGCGAGCCAGCTGCCGCGGGAAGGGCTCCTCCAACAGGGCCTTGAAGAAGGGGTTCAGGAAGCGCCCCGTGGGGTCGAGCTGGGCGCGAATCCTGGCGAATTCGCGCAGCCGCTCACCAAAGGCCTGCCACGCGGACGCGGCGGTCACCCCCGGGGTCTGATTGAACAACGGCGCGCCCCCGTGTTTCTCCGCCAAGGCATGGTACTCCGCCAGGAACTCCTTCCACCCAGGGGTTCCCGTGGAGACGGGATCGGCCGTCATGGCGTTGCCCTGGTAGGAGTACGAGAGCAGGGAACTCTGATCCTGGAAGGTACGGTACCCCACGTTCAGCAGGTTGCTGCGGTAACCATGCTTCGCCTCATAGCGCTGACAGAACTCGAAGTACCAGGAGAGCAGCTCGGGATAGCCCTTCTCGGGAAAAGCCAGGATGCTGAAGGTGTACTTCCCGGGACCTCCCTTGTGAGGGTAGCGGATGATCTGCGCCGTGGGCTGGGTGTTGCGACCGCGAATGACGGTGCGCAGGAAGAAGTGGTTCACCCAGTTCGCCGTGTTCAGCAGCGCATTGCGCAGGAACCGGAACGGCACGAACCGCGCGACAAGATGCGAGAAGCGCGGGGCCGCATCCCTCCAGACGAGGTTGCGCAGCTTCCACTGCCAGCGGGTGGAAGCGGCGGGATCCGCATCGACGTAGGTGCGAAGCTCCGCGGTGATGAGCCCCCGGGGCCCCATGAACAGGTGCTTGCGGGTGAAGGGATCCAGGTAGAACATGATCGACGTGCCCTGCTTCTCCAGGTCTTTCATCCCGGTCTGGAGGAAGGCAGTGAACTCCTGGAGGGTGAAGGTGCGATGGCGCACCGCCATCGCCGTGAGCTTCTTCACCTTGAAGGTGACCTCGTAGACGAAGCCCAGCAGTCCATAACTGGAGCGCAGCGTCTGTAGATCCAACCCGTGCGTGAGGCTGGGGATTTCCACGCATTCTCCCTGGGCATTGACCATCTTCGCGGACCGAAGGTAGGAGCTCACCTGGCCATGCTCTCCGGGGAAGGCGGACTCCTTGGTGCCCACGCAGGCCGCGGCCCCCATGGTGAGATCGCCAATCTCCACGTTCACATAGAACTGGAGCTGGTGGCTGCAAAGGAACTCGGCCACCTCGAAGAAGCGCGCCCCTGCTCCCGCGGTGACCGTGGGGTTGCCTTCGGCATCCACCCCCAGGGACATGTGATTGAACGCCTTCATCACCACCACGGTCCCGGTATCCGCCTCGAAGCAAGCCGTGGTGGAGTGGATCGAACCCACCGCCCGGAGGGGACTGGGAAACCTCTGGGTGTCCCGGACGATGCGTTGAAGGTGCCGGGGATGCGTGGGATAGGCAATCACCCTGGGATGGGTATGGATGTCATTGAACCAGTTCGACACGGGCTCGGCGGTGACGATCTTCATTCCATCAATTGTCTGTTCCATGGATGACTCCTGCTTCAGGGTAGATGGATGGACTGGGTTCACGCAGCGGCAGGTACACAACCTTTGACAATCAGGTATTGCGCAAAGAGATACGTCCCCATGATGGCGAAATTCATGGCAGGCAGCGGGACGACGAAACGCGAGAGGGCGACAATGCTGTCGGACAGCACGAACAGCACGGCCCCGGCGAGCACCGACGTGGAAGAGGACGAGTTGAACTGAAACGTGCGCAGCAGACCGCTGATGGCGCTCGTGAGCACCAGCGCCATGTAGATCAGCACCGGCAGGCGGTAGCGCATGTTGCCCCCAGTCATGTGTGCCGCGATGACCGGGTACAGCGTGTATCCGTAGACGGCGAACGGAAGGCCATACGTCACGGCGTCGCGTCTGTTGAGGCGTTTCAACTGGACGCCATCGAGGAACGTGCGGATGTAGCAAAGGTGGGCCAGGCCGAACGCGGCCATGCCCACCAGGAAGAGATCGTGCCCGGGCAAGCCCAGCGAGATGTCTCCGGCCCAACACAAGCCCAGCGCGAGGAAAAGAAAGCGGAGCGGCAGGGATGTGCTCCTGCCGCGCGTGCTCGCGTAGAGGAATGCCGCGAGCAAGGGCATGAGCACCCCCTTCGAGCAGAACGCCAGCCATGGCCCGCCGAAGCCAGACAGGTTCGCGGCGCAGTTGACCAGGGCCGCGGTGACAAAAGCGCCCAGGAAGATTCGAGGAAGAGACGTTCGCCGGGGATGCGCTGTGGAAGGGAGCATGGACCTACCCTATGGGGCAGGCCGTGGGAGGGCCGTGAAGCAAGCCACAGGAATCCTGTGACGTGGCTCACAGGCGCTGGGCGCTCACCGGGGGAGCATGGAGGTCAACAGGGGGCACGATCGGAATGGCGCAGCCACTTCTAGAAGGAACAGCAGCCATGGCACACTTCCACCATCCACTGATGGGCCTGCTGCAAAGCAGGTGTCACGACGGAGCGTACATGGTGCGTAGGTGGGGGTACGCGCTTCATCAGCCCATTCACGAGAGTGAGCGCTCGTTGCTCATCCGGGCGACCCGGCTCAAGGACGACTGCCCGGTCCTGATCAAGTTCCCAGGCAGTGATTACCTCGACCGGCGCCGCATCCTCGAGCTCCGGCGCGAGTACGCCCTTTCCCGCCGCGTCGAGGGGGACGGCATCGTCCGCGTGCTCGGATTCGAGGAGTTCCCCGACCGGCCGGGGCTCGTCCTGGAAGACTTTGGCGGCACCTCGCTGAGCCAGTTGCTGAAGGAGCGCGGACGGCTGGATGTGGGGACCTTCCTGGGCTTCGCCTTGCCCATCACCCTGGCGCTCGGCCACATCCACCGCAAGAGCGTCATCCACAAGGACATCAAACCCCACAACATCATCGTCAACCCTAGGACCGGCATCCTGAAGCTCACGGATTTCTCCCTCGCGGTGGCCATCGCGCGGGAGGTGGTCATCCCCGAGGGCCTCACCCAGCTGACGGGCACGCTGGCCTACATGGCCCCGGAGCAGACCGGGCGCATGAACCGGGCCGTGGACTCCCGCGCGGACTTCTACGCCCTGGGCGCCACCTTCTTCGAGATGCTCACCGGCCGGCGCGTCTTCCCCACCAGCGAGCCGCTGGAGCTGCTCCATGCGCACGTCGCCCAGCGTCCCCCTTCGCCGCGCGAGGTGGTCTCCAGCATTCCCTCGGCGCTCGCGGACATCGTGCTCAAGCTGCTGGCCAAGGATCCGGAGGCCCGGTACCAGAGTGCCTCGGGCCTCGTCGCCGACCTGGAGAAGTGCCGGCTCCAGTTCCAGGAGGGAGCCGCCGCGCGCCCCTTCCCCTTGGGCTCCGCGGACCGCTCCCAGCGCTTCCAATTGCCTCAAGGGCTCTACGGGCGCGCCTCGGACCTGGAGCTGCTGAAGGAGTTGCACGCGCGCGCGGAGGCCGGGCTTTGCCCCTTGCTGCTGGTCACCGGATCGGCGGGCATTGGCAAGTCCTCCCTGGTCAACGAGCTGCACAGGGCCACCGCCGCCAGCCAGGGGCGGTTCGCCTCGGGCAAGTGCGACCCCATCCATCGTGGCGTGCCCTTCGATGCCGTTCAGCAGGCGCTGCGGCAGCTCGTACGCCAAACCCAGGCCGAGGAGCCCGCGAAGGAGTCCTTCATGCGCGAGCGCCTGCTGGAGGCGCTCGGCTCGAACGCGGGAGTGCTCGTCGAGGCCATTCCAGACACGCGCGCGCTTCTGGGGGAGCAGCCTCCCGGGGCTCCCCTGCCCGCGGACGGAGCCCACCGCCGGCTCACCCTGGTACTGGCGCGAGCGCTCCAGGCCTTTGCCTTGCCGGGCCGGCCGCTCGTGTTGTTCCTGGACGATCTGCAGTGGGCCGACAGTGCCACCCTCGCGCTGGTGAAGGCGCTCGCGCTGGGCCCGGACCGCCATCACCTGCTGCTGGTAGGCGCCTATCGGGACGTCGAGGTCTCCGAAACGCACCCGCTGGCCCTCACGCTCCACGAGCTGACCGCCACGGGCACCCCGCTCCAGACCCTCGACCTGGGACCGCTCAGCCTACGAGAGATGGCGCAGATGGTGGAGGATGTCACCGGTGCCAGCGAGTCCCAGTCTCTGGAGTTGGGCTCCCTCATCCACGCCAGGACGGGGGGCAACCCCTTCGTCGTCAAGGAGTTCCTCCGGTTCCTGCACGAGCAGGGCCTGCTGCGCGCCAGCCCTCACGGCACGGGATGGGAATGGGACTTCTCCGAAATCGAGTCCCAGGAAATTCCCGAGGACGCGGCGGGGTTGATGGCGGTGGAGCTCCGCAGGCTGCCTCCGGAGACCGTGGAGGTATTGCAGCAGGCCGCCTGTCTGGGCACCGTGTTCGGATTCCGCGACCTCACGCTCGCCCACGGCGCCACGAGCGCGGAGACGGCGCGCGTGCTCTGGAGCGCCATCGAGCGCGGGCTCGTGCTGCCGCTCAGCCCGGATTACCGGTTGCTTGATCCGCACGGGGACAGCGTGCCCCCGGATTTCGATGTGCCCCTGCGCTTCCTCCACGACCGGGTGCGGCAGGCGGCCTACCTGCTCAGCTCCAAGGCCGAGCGCGCCGCCTGTCACGTGCGGACGGGCTTGCGTTTGTACGAGGACGCCCGCGCCGCGGGGAGCTTGGAAGAGCGGGCGTTCGCCATTCTTCCGCACTTGGGCCATGACCTGGAGCAGATCGCTCCGGATCTTCGGCTCGAGCTGGCAGACCTCCACCTGAGGGCGGGGCAACGGGCAACGGGCTCGGGCGCGTATCGCACCGCCTGCGAGCTGTTCCGCGCGGGCAGCGCCCTCCTGCCCTCCTCTCCCTGGACGCATGAGCACGAGCGGTCCTTCGCCCTCTCCATGGAGTATGCGGAGTCCAGTTACCTGGCGGGGGACTTCGAGGTGGCCAGCACCTGCTTCGAGACGCTGCGGGCCCAAGCGCACACCGCAGCGCAGCAGGCCACGGTGCTCGGCCTACAGACCCACCTGGCGGCCCTGAACAGCAAGTACTCCGAGGCGCTGGAGCTGAGCCTCGAGGGCTTGCGCATGCTGGGCGTCGAGTGCCCTGCCTCGCTGGACAGGGATCAACTGGCGGCTCAAATGCGGGAGGTCTCGGACCTGATGAAGGGGCGTGGGGTGGCGGAGCTGCTCCAGTTGCCCCGGCTGAAGGCTCCGCAAGTGGAGCTGATTCATGGCCTGCTGGCCGCGGCCACGACCCCCGCCTACTTCGTGGCGCAGCATGCCGTCATGTGGCTGGCGCTCCGGCTCGTCAAGCTGTCGCTGGAGCACGGCAACAGCCGCTTCTCCCCCTACGGCTACGCGCTGCTGGGGCTCATTCACACCAGTGGGCGGGATGACCCGTTCACGGGGCAGGAGTTCGGGCAGCTGGCCATCGAGCTGACCGGCCATTTCCAGGATCCCATCGTCAAGGCCCACGTGCGTTTCGTGCACGCCTCCTTCATCAACCACTGGGTGCACGGCTCCCGCACCAGCCTGGAGCTGCTCACGGAGGCCTACAAGGGCGCGATGGAGGGCGGAGATTGGAAGCGGGTGGCGCACTGCCTCATCGTGCGTGCCTGGCTGCGGCTCTCCCTGGGGGATCCTCTCCCGGAGCTTCTGGCAGAGAACCGCAAATTCATCGAGCTGCTGAAGCCGTTCAAGGATTCAGGCAATTTCACCAACTTCCAGTACCTCCAACAGACCGTGCTGTTGTTGACCGGTGCCGAGACGGTGTCCGAGTACACGCCCGATATCCAGTGGCCACTGTCCCAGGCGTACCAAGCGGTTCTGCTGGCCGAGCAGCACTACCTGATGGGCAGGCCCGGGGCGGCGTTGGCGCATGCCGAGGCGGCCAGACCTTGGCTGACCTCCGTCCCCGGCCAGGCCGTGCTCGTGACACATGCCTTTTATCATGCCATGAGCGCGGCGGCGGTCTGCCTGGACAGCCCCCAGCCCCCGGGGTCGCTGCTGGCGGTGATGGAGAAGCACCTCGCGTATCTGGGGAAGTGTGCCCACCGGGCTCCGGAGAACTACGCGCCCCACCACCTCCTGGTCCGCGCGGAGTTCGCCCGCGTGCGGCGGCAGGAGCAGGAGGCGCTTCAGACGTATGAGGAGGCCATTACCGCCGCGCGCGCGAGCAGGCTGCCCAATCTGGAAGCCCTCGCCTGCGAACAAGCGTGCCGCTTTCAGGTGGAGCGGGGACGGCGGCCCCATGCCTACGCCTATCTGCTGGAGGCGCTCAATGCCTGTGAGCGCTGGGGCGCCTATGGAAAGGCCAACCAGCTGCTGGCCGAACACGCGTCCCTGCTGCGCACCTATGGAGGGACCGCCGGCCGCTGGGACGCGGTGGCGCGGATGACGCCCCCAGAGACGGCCGCAGCGGCCTCCTCCGAGTCACGCAATGAAATACTCGACATGACCTCCGTGATGAAGGCCTCGCAGACCATCTCTAGTGAGCTGCAGTTCTCACAGTTGGTGGCCAACCTCATCGGCATCGTCATGGAAAGCGCCGGCGCACAGCGGGGCGTGCTGGTGCTCAAACGGGGGCAGGACTTCTTCGTCGAGGCGGCAGCGGAGGTGGACGGCCCCAAGAGCGTTGTGGTGCCTTCTCAGCCCTTGGCCCTCAGCGATGCGCTGTGCCATGCCATCGCGCATCAAGTGCTGCGGACCGGTGCCCCCGTGGTGCTGGATGACGCGTGTGCCCAGGAGCCCTTCCGCACGGACTTCTACATCGCCCGCCGCGGCGTGCGCTCGGTGCTCTGCACCCCCATCTTCCACCGCAATCACTTGCTCGGCCTCTTCTATCTGGAGAACAACCTGGCTGCGGGGGCCTTCAACGGCAGCCGTCTGGAGGTGTTGAGCATTCTCTCGGCACAGGCCGCCATCTCCATCGAGAATGCCGCGCTGTACCTGAGGCATCCCCTCATAAAAGTCCGAAGCACTCGCGGAAGACGGGGTGCTCGCAGACGAGCTGAGCGAAACGCTC